>NZ_JOIX01000024.1 GCF_000720175.1 Streptomyces sp. NRRL S-337 | reverse complement strand
GGTGTTTGGGACGTAAAGCGACAGCAGTCCCAAACACCGGCCCCGCAGGCCCGTCACCGCACCCAACACCCACCCAGCCCGCCGCAGGCGCAACGGCGAACAACAACCGCGGCGGGACGGCCAAGTACGTGCGGGGCGCCGCAAAGCGCAACCGCGAGCAACCCCGACGGCGGGAGAGACGGGTACGTGGGAGGCGCCGCAAAGCGCACAACGGCAAGCCCCGCGGCGGGACAGCCAGGTACGTGGGAGGGAAGCCAAGTCCAGCGGAACGGATTTAGCCGACCACGTCCCGCAAGGTGTTGCCCTCCAAATGGGTGAGGACGTTTTGGACGGCCGCCAGGGCGATGCGGACCAGGGTTTCGCGGGTGACGCCCGCTACGTGGGGGGAGAGGACGACGTTCGGGGCCTTGAGGAGGCGGAGGGCCGCGGTGGGCGGTTCGGGGTCGAAGACGTCGATGCCGGCGCCGGCGAGGGTCCCGGCGGCCAGCGCGTCCGCGAGCGCGTCCTGGTCGATCAGGGCACCGCGTGCGGTGTTGATGACGAAGGCGGTCGGCTTGAGCAGGGCCAGCCGCTCGGCGTCCAGGAGGTGCCGGGTCGCCTCGGTGAGCGGGGCGTGCAGGCTCACGTAGTCCGACGTGCGGAGCAGCTCGTCCAGGTCCACATGGCGGGCCCCGCCGAGCCGGGCCGCGGTTTCCGGGTCGACCGGCCGCGGCCCGGCGTAGACGATGCTCATGTCGAACGCGACGGCGCGCCGCGCCACCTCCGCGCCGATGTGGCCCAGGCCGATGATGCCGAGGGTCTTCCCGGACAGCTCGGTGATCGACTGCTGCAGACGCGGCAGTGCCCAGTCCGCCTCGGTCAGCGCCTTATGGGCGGGGACCAGCTGCTTGGCGAGCGCGAGCATCAGGGCGAAGGTCTGCTCGGCCACGTTCTGCTTCTCGGCGCCGCTGGAACCGATGTTGCAGACCGCGACGCGCCTCTCGCGCGCGGCGTCCAGATCGACGTAGTCGAAGCCGTGGCTGGCGCACTGGACCAGCTCCAACTCCGGTGCGGCGGCGAGGTGTTCGGCGGTCACGGGGCCGAGGCCGGTGATGATGACGTGCGCCGCGGCCAGCGCCGCCGGGTCCTCGTCGGTGCTCTCGACGACGGTGACCCGGGCCTGACCGGGAAAGACGCCGGCCAGCGCGGCGCCGGCGGCGCGCCCGCCGACGTGCGGGGAGATGACGGCGAGGACGTTCTTCATGGCGGGCCTCTCGGTGTCGGGCGCGGTGTGCGCCGCGGTGGTCATTCGGTGGTCATTCGGCGGTCATGCGGGAGGCGTGGCGGTGACGTCGGTGGGGGACGCCGAACGCGACGGATGCGTGGACGTGGCGGTTACGCGGACGCGGCGGCTACGCGGACGCCGTGGTGAGGTCGTCGGCGGTCAGCGTGCCGGGGCGGGCGTGCCCGGACAGCGCGAGGGTGAGGTCGAACTCGGCGAGCAGACAGCGGATCACGTGCTCGACGCCGGCCTGGCCGTCGAGGCCGAGACCGTAGGCGTACGGGCGCCCGACCAGCACCGATTCCGCGCCGAGCGCCAGCGCCTTGACGATGTCGTCGCCGGTGCGGATACCGCTGTCGAAGAGCACGGTGAGCCGGTCGCCGGCCGCCTCGACGACGCGGGGCAACGCGTCCGCGGCGGCGACCGAGCCCGCCACCTGGCGGCCGCCGTGGTTCGAGACGACCACGCCGTCCACGCCGGCCTCGGCCGCCCGCAGCGCGTCGTCCGGGTGCAGGATGCCCTTGAGCACGATCGGGCCGTCCCAGTTCTCCCGCAGGAACGCCAGGTCGGGCCAGGTCTTGGCGGGGTCGGCGAACATCCCGACGAAGTGCATCACGGCCGCGTTCGGGTCCTCGTGGACCGGCTTGGCGAGCCCGGCCCGGAACGCGGGGTCGGAGAAGTAGTTGGCGGTGCCCACCCCGTGCAGGAACGGCAGGTACGCCTGGTCGAGGTCGCGCGGCCGCCAGGCGAGGAGCGGGGTGTCGAGGGTGACGAACAGCGCGGTGAACCCCGCCGCTTTCGCCCGTTGCAGGAAGCTCCTGGTGACCTCGCGGTCCTTCGCCCAGTACAGCTGGAACCACCGTTCCCCGTCGCCCATCGCCTCGGCGACCTGCTCCATCGGGGTGCTGGAGGCGGACGAGAGGATGTACGGGACGCCGTGCGCCGCGGCGGCACGGGCGGCGGCGGGCTCGGCGTCCGGATGCAGGATCGACAGCACCCCGACCGGGGCGAGCGCCATCGGCGCCGGCAGCCGGCGGCCCAACAGCTCGACGGACAGGTCGCGTTCGTGCACGTCGCGGAGCATCCGCGGGACGATCCGCCGGCGGTCGAGGGCGGCCCGGTTGGCGGCCGCGGTGCTGCCGCTGCCCGCACTGCCCGCCACGTAGCCGACCGGGCCGGGGCCCAGGCGGTTTTCGGCGAGCTCCTCCAGCCGGGTCAGATCGGTCGGCAGCCGGGGTACCGCGCCCGTCATGCCGTGGAGATAGATCTCGTACTGGAAGTCCGCCCAGTGCTTCGCCATCCGGCCGTCCCGCCTCTCGTGCGCTTCTCGCGTCTCCCTGGGGCCCACGGATCGGAGGCGACCGCGCCTGGGACGCGACCGCGGGTCCGTCGGGCCGTCCCCGCGATCCTGGCGACAGTGACAAGATCCGTCCACGGTGGTGCGCACATTCTTCCGCTGCGACTATCACCCTGTGATGAACGACCGCGAGCGGATCCGGCAGGAGCTGACCGCCACGCCCCGGGTCGTCGACGCCATCGTGGACGCGGTGCACGCGCAGGTCCCGGCGTACGCGGCGCTCGACGACCGCCGGCTGCCGGAGGTGCGGGCGATCGCCGGCTGGGCGCTGGAGCGGCTGCTGCACCTGTGGGCAACGGACGGCGTGCTGGCGGCGGCCGATCTGCGCAGGTTCCGCGGCATCGCGGCGGCCCGGGCCGCCGACGGCCGCCCCGTACAGGCCGTCCTGCGGGCCTACCGGGTCGCGGCGACCGTCATCGCGGACGAGATCGCCCTCTGCACGCCCCGGCCCACCGCCGAGGACGCCTTCGCCCTCACCCGGATGCTGCTGACCGCGCTGGACACCCTGGCCGAAGAGATGGCGGGGACCTACGCGGCCGCGAACGAGGACCTCACGGGGGACCGCGACCGGGCGCTGCGGCTGCTCCTCGACGACCTGATCGCCGGGCGGCACGCCTCCATCGGCGCCCTGACCGGCCGCGCCAACCGTCTGGGCGTCCACCTCCCGGATCCCTACTGTCTGCTGGTGGCCGAACCGGCTGGACCGGCGGGGCCGACTGAATTGATCGAACCGGTTGAACCGGCCGAATCAGTCGCACCGGTTGAATCAGTTGAACCGGCTGAACCGATTGAACCCGGCCGGCCCGGCCGGCCGTCCCGGGCCACGCCGCTGTCACCGGCCGGCGCGGACACCGGGCCGGCCATCCCGGAGAAGCTGGCGGACGAGCTGCTCGCGGCCCTGACCGGTCACGGGGGCCCGGGGCCGTCCGGCGTCACCGCGCTGGCGACGGTACGGGGGTCCCGCCTCGTCCTGCTGCTCCCGGCCGGCGTCGAAGGGGCCGTGCCCGCGGCGCTGCGTGCGCGGGCGCTGCGCGGCTGCGCGATCTCCGGGGAGAGCCTGGAGCGGATCGCCGTGGCCCACCGCCTCGCGGACGATGCCCTGGACACCGCCCCCGCGCACGCCCACCACCCCTCACGCCTCCTCACCGACGGGGACGCCCAGGTCCTCGCGCTGCTCGCCGGCCGCCCCGCCACCACGCCCGACCAGATCGCCCGGTTGGTGCTCGGTCCGCTTCTGCATCCCGGGCGGCGGCACCTCCTGGACGCGCTCACCGCCTACCTCGACACCGGCTCCGCGAATGCCGCCGCCCGCAGGCTGGGCCTCCACCCGCAGTCGTTGCGCTACCGCCTGCGCCGCATCGGGGACCTCACCGGACGCGACCCCCGCGACCCGTGGCAGCGGCTCACCCTGGACATCGCACGCACCATCGGCCACTGACCGCCAATCGGATGGGCCTCGACTTTCGGTGTGAAGGCGACCACCCAGAAATAGGGGAAGCAAGGAGCGAAAGCCGCCAGGAAAGCGTGTCTCTCACTAAACGGACCTTTTGCGCCGATAGCTCGCCATGTGTGGTCCGCGGGAAAAAGGGGATGAGTCGCCGTCTCGATGTACATAACAGCGAAGGTGATACTCACTCAGGGTGATCGGGCAACTCCGGCCCGGCGCAGGTCGGTTGAAGTTCTGGCGGTCCGATAGGGGTGGAGAGTTCACTCCGCGTGTCCGGACTCCTTCTTCCTTCGGAGCCTCAATGCGCACTCCGCTTTCGCATCGTTATTGCTTCGATTCTTGACGATCGGGCAGGTGGTGGCGTTCACTTCAGCCGTTCTGGGCCGGGTCAGGCGGCCCCAGTGGGAGGTACCGAAAAAATGAATGCAATAATGCGGCGTGCGCTCACCGGCGCAATGGCGCTTTCCCTTGCGGCGCCATTGGCGGCCTGCGGCCAAGATCACCAGGATGCGGGTGCCGGCAAGGACTCCATCGGTCTGCTCCTCCCGGAGAACAAGGCGGACCGTTATGAGAAGTTCGACCGCCGCATCATTACGTCGCGGGTGGCCTCCCTCTGCCTCGAATGCAAAGTGGATTACAGCAACGCCGAGCAGCAAGTAAGCACCCAGAAAAGGCAGTTCGACGCCCTGGTGAAGAAGGGTGTCAAGGTCATCATCCTGGACCCGGTCGACTCCCAGGCGGCCAAGAGCTGGGTGGACGCGGCCGCCAAGAAGGGCGTCAAGGTCATCGCCTACGACCGGCTCGCCGAGGGTGACGTCGCGGCGTACGTCTCCTACGACAACGAGAAGATCGGCCGGCTCCAGGGGCAGGGCATTCTCGACGCTCTCGGATCGCAGGCGGCCAACTCCGACATCGTCATGATGAACGGCTCGCCGACCGACCCGAATGCGCCGGCCTACAAGAAGGGCGCGCATGACGTCCTCGACGGCAAGATCCACAAGATCGTTTATGAGAAGGACATCCTCGACTGGTCCGCGGCGACCGCCAAGAAGAAGATGTCCGACGTCATCAAGGCGCGCGGTGCGCAGGGATTCGACGCGGTCTACTCCGCCAACGACGGTATGGCCGGCGGTATCGCCGAGGCGCTCAAGTCGGCGGGCCTCAAGAACATTCCGCTCGGTGGCCAGGACGCCGAACTCCCCGCCCTCCAGAGGGTGGTCGCCGGAACCCAGTCCTTCACCATTTACAAGGAAGTCCGGCCGGAAGCCGAAACGGCCGCAGAAATCGCCTTCCGGCTGCTGCGCGGCAAGAAGATCAGCTCGCTGACCTCCACCGTCGTGACCAGTAGCAGCAAGGCGGGCATCCCGGCCCGGCTGTTCAAGGCGCAGCTCGTCGACCGGAAGAACCTGAAGGACACCGTCGTCCGTGACGGCGTGGTCCGTGTCGATCTGCTCTGCGCCGACGTCGCCTCGGCCTGCAAGTCGCTCGGCCTGGAGTGACCCCGCCGCAGACCGGGTGACCGGGACGGCCATGCTCCGCGCCCTCGGCCCGGAGCGTGGCCGTCCGGCGGACCGTCAGGACGGCCGCGCGGCCTCTCCCACCGGCTGCCCCGCCGCCCGCCCCAGCCACTCGTAGGCGGCCCGGGCGCTGAAGTCCCGCTGGCCGCCCCGGAACAGCAGCCCCGCGCCCGCGAAGCCCGGGTCCTCGGCCGTGCCGCGCACGTACGGGACCGCGATGCACCGCATCCCGGCCCGGGCGGCCGCGAGCGCACCGGGCGCCGCGTCCTCCAGCACCACACACTCGGCGGGCGCGACCCCCAGCCGGCGCGCCGCCTCCAGGAACACATCGGGTTCCGGCTTGCCGCGCGCCACCTCCTCCGCCGACACGACCGTCGCCAGCAGCCCGTCGAGCCCCGTCCCCGCCAGCACCGCCTCGATAGCGGCCCGCGAGGAACCGGACGCCACCGCCATCGGATGCCCGGCCGCCGACAGCCGCCGGACCAAGCGGCGCATCTCCGGAAAGACCTCGGTGTGCGCCCGCGCCAGCTCCAGATAGAGCCGGTTCTTGACCGCGAGCAGTTCGTCCACGGGCGCGTCGATCCCGCACTCCGCGCTGAGGATCTCCAGCGTCTCCCGCGTTCCGATGCCGATGAAGCGGGCGTGCTGCTCCCAGCTGAAGTCCGGCACGCCGTGGCCGGCCAGCAGCCGGCGCCCCGCCTCGTAGTAGTTCGGCTCGCTGTCCACCAGCGTGCCGTCGAGATCGAAGATCACCGGGGTGGGCGTGCCCGGGGAGGCGGGGGAGGCGCTCATGCCGTCCAGCATGCCAAGACGCCCCGCCCCGACCGCCGACCGCCGGACCGCCGCCGGACCGGTTCACCGCGCCGCCGGACCAGTTCACCGCTGGACCGGCTCACCGACGTCCCGGCTCACCGCCGCCTCGCGGCCCCGCCCACGTCCTCGACCAGCGGCAGCATCCGGTGCGGCACCCGCTCGCGCAGCGCCATCTCCGTCCGCGTACGGACCACCCCCGGCAGGCTGATCAGCCGCTGGATCACGTCCTCCAGATGCGCCGCGTCCCGGGCCACCACCCGGGTCAGCAGATCGCCGCCGCCGGTCGTCGAGAACGCCTCGATGATCTGCGGCACCTCCGCGAGGGCGTCGGCCACCTCCTCCAGGTGTCCCTGGGTGACCTCGATGTGCACGAAGGCGAGCAGCGGATGGCCGAGTGCGGCGGGCGACAGCCGCGGCCCGTAGGCCGTGATCACCCCGTCCCGCTCCAGCCGGTCCAGCCGCGCCTGCACGGTGCCCCGGGCCACGCCGAGCAGCCGGGCGTACTCCCGCACGCTGGTGCGCGGCTGCTCCAGCAGCAGCCGGAGGATCTTGGCGTCCAGGGCGTCCACGGGCACGGTCCAGGGCCTCCTCACGGTCGGCGGACTCTGCCGGTGAATGTACCAATGGCCCAGCATCCGGGCCGCCGGGTGAACCGGCAGCCGGGCCACCGCCCCGCCCCGGCAGGGCACCGGCCAGCGCGGACACCACGCGTGCCGACCCGCGCGGCCCGGCCATTGGACCTCTCCCGAACCGGAATGACCGCCACCGCCTGGGCCAATGGCACAGCGTTTTCGGCCTCTGTTGAGCCATTCGCCGGAGAGGTGCTCTGATGGTGGGGTCGATGGCGCTGCGGATCCCGCGGCGCCTTTGTCATGCCGGACCGTCGAAGGGTGGGGAAGCAGTGCTGAAGAGGGTGTTCGTGGCTCCGGACCCGGGGTGGCTGCGGCTGCGCAGCGCCGTCCGGGCCGTCCTCGGCGTGGGCCTGGCGGTCGCCGTCTGCGGCCTGGCCGGGCACTCCCTGGTCGCCGCCGTCACCGGCGGGCTCGCCGCACTGCTGGCCCTCTTCACCGTCACCGACACCACGGTCCGCGGCCAGGCCGTCACCACCCTCCTGCTGCCCGCCGTCGGCTTCCCCGTGCTCGCGGTCGCCGCGGGGCTGCACGACCTCCCGCCGGCCCGGGACGCGGCGTTCCTCGCGATCATGGGCCTGGGCGTCTACGCCCGCCGCTGGGGGCCGCGCGGCCACGCCCTCGGGGTGTTCGCCTTCATGATGTTCTTCGCGACGCAGTTCCTGCACACGGTGCCCGGCCAGCTCGTCGAGCTCTACGGCGCCGTCGCCCTGTCGATCGCGGCCTCCTCGGCCGTCCGGTTCGGGCTCTGGTGCTACGAGCGGAAGCTGCCGCCGGCCGCCGCGCCCGCCCCGCCGTCCGGAACGGGACTGGCCCGTACGACCACCCGCCAGGCGATCCAGGCGACGCTCGGCGGCGGCTTCGCCCTCCTGGCGGGCCAGGTGCTCTCCGACCAGCGCTGGTACTGGGCCGTCGGCGCCACGTGGTGGATCTTCGTGAACACCGCCTCCCGGGGGGAGACCCTGGTCCGCGGCTTCCGCCGGGTCCTCGGCACCGTCCTCGGTATTGCCGCCGGGACGGTCGTGGCCATCCCGCTGCACGGCGCCGCGGTCCCCTCCGTGGCCCTGATCGCCCTGTGCGTCTTCGGGATCTTCTACACCGCTCCGGTCTCGTACACCTGGATGATGTTCGCGGTGACGGTGATGGCCGGCCTGCTCTACGGGCTCCTCGGGGTCCTGAACCCGGACCTGCTGGCCCTCCGCCTCACCGAGACCGGCGTCGGCGCGCTCGGCGCGGCACTGGCCGTCCTGCTCGTCCTGCCGGTGACCACGCACGCCACCACGGACGCCTGGATCGAGCGCGCCCTGCGCTGTGTGCACGCCTGCGCCACCGAGGCCGCCGCCCGGCTCGCCGGTTCCCGGACCGCCGACCCCACCCCGCGGATCGCCGAACTGGAACTGCTGCTCGGCCGGGTCCGGCTCTCCCTCGCCCCGCTCGTACACCCGCTGAGCCCGCTGCGCGGCCGCAAGGAGAAGGCGCGCCGGGTGCTGGCGCTGCTCGACGACTGCGCGCGGGAGGTCCGCGGGCTCGCCTCGATCGCCGCGGACCCGGAGGCCTCGCACGACGACCGGCTGGCCGCCGCGTGCTGGCGGGTGGAGGCCGCCGTGGAGGCCCTCACCACACCGGGCCGGGCCCGGGCCGCCACCGAGAGCGGGACGGTCACCGAGTTCGCGGCACCCGAGCCCGCACTCGCCCACCTCCACGGCCTGGAACGCGCCCTGTCCGACCTGGCTGCTCCGTTGCGCAGCACCCGGCCCTCCCCGCTCGCGGGCGCCTGACCGTCCCGTACCGGCGGCGCCCGCACCGGCTGTGCGTACCGGTGGCGTCCGTGCCGCCTGCGCGTCCCAGCGGCCTCCGTACCGGTGGCGTCCGTACTGGCGTGTCCGCCGTGCCCCGCGGTAAGGGATACGTACGCCGGGTGCGGGAAGCGTCCCGGTGCGGAACGGGCCGGTGGGCGAAGGGCGGAGCGGTGATGGACGGGGCGGCGAACGAAGTGGGCGCCAAGGCACAGGGGGCGGTGCCGGGGCGGCGGGCGTACATCGGGTCGTTCACCGCGAACGGCGGGCGGGGGATCACCACCGCGGCGGTCGACCCGGAGACGGGGGCGCTCACCGTGCTGCACTCCACCGACGCCGTCCCGAACCCCTCCTATCTGGTGCCGGATCCCGGCGGCCGGTGTCTGTACGCGGTCAGCGAGACCGCCGACGGGGCCGCGGCCGCCTTCCTCCTCACACCCGGCGGGCCCGAACTGCTCGGCCCCGCCGTCCCCGTCGGCGGAGCCGATCCGACCCATCTCACCCTGGTGGCGGGCCGTCTGGTCACCGCCAACTACAGCTCCGGCAGCGTCAGTACGCTCCCGGTCGGAGAGGACGGTTCGCTCGGCGCGACCGCCGGAGTGCTCGCCCATCAGGGCAGCGGACCGCAGACCGACCGCCAGGAGGGGCCGCACGCGCATGCCGTCGCCGCCGCGCCGGACGGGCGGTGGCTGCTCAGCGTCGATCTGGGCACCGACTCCGTGCGGATCTGCGCGTTCGCCGACCCGGCCGGCGGGGCACCGGCCGTGCACGACGAGGTGCCGCTCCGGCCCGGCAGCGGCCCGCGCCACCTCGCCTTCCACCCCCACGGCCACCACGTCTACGTCATCCACGAACTCGACCCCGCGGTGACGGTCTGCCGGTGGGACGGGGCGCGCGGGGCCCTGACGCCGCTGGGGGAGTGCCGGCTGCTGCCGGACGGGGTGGCAGCGGCCGGAACGTACCCCTCCGGACTGGTCGTCTCTCCGGACGGACGGTTCGCCTGGGCCGCCAACCGGGGCCACGACAGCCTCTCCGTGCTCGCCCTCGACCCGTCGGGCGGCGCGGCGACCCTGGTCACCACCGTGCCCTGCGGCGGCCACTGGCCGCGCGCCCTGGCCCTGCACCCCGACGGCCGGCACCTTTACGTGGCCAACGAGCGCTCCGGCGACGTCACCTGGTTCACCGTCGACCCGGAGAGCGGGGTTCCGGTGCGGGGCGGCGCGATCGAGGCGCCGGCGGCCTCCTGCGTCGTGTTCGTCTGACGGGTGGCCCGGGCGCTCACTCCCGGGGGAAGCGGCCGCCGAAGTAGACCTGCGCCTCCGCGATCCGGCAGTTCCGCACCGTCTGCACCTCGACGTTGCGGTGGCGCTCACCGGTCGTCAGCTCGTACTCGTAGCGGACGTAGACCTGTTCGTCGTCGATCTCGACCGTGTCCAGGATCTCCTGGTGGCGCAGTCGGTCCGCCGTCGGGAAGCACACCTCCAGGAAGGTGGCCCGGTCGATGTGGTCGTCCTGGGGGCTGGTGAAGACGAAGTCGTCGGCGAGCAGCCGGTCGATGGCGTCGCGGTCCTGAGCGAGGTAGGCGGCGAAACCGGCTCGGACGATGTCGATGTTCGACATGGGCTTCCTTCGCGTACGGGTGAGCGCCCGGAGAGGGGCCGTGTGCGGTCCTCTCGCGAGCGTACGGCTCCCCGGGGCATCCTGCCGCCCCCGCCGTGCTCCCGAGCCGTCTGGCGATCATCTGTGCCGCACACGAAAGGATCCGGAACGCTGCCGTCCGCCCAGGAAGCGTGCCGTCCGCCCAGGAAGCGTGCCGTCCGCCCGGGAAGGGTGCCGTCCGCCCGGGAAGGGTGCCGTCCGCCCGGAAAGGGCGAAGGGCCGTCCTCGCACGGAGCGTGCCGGGACGGCCCTTCGCCGGTACGGATACCGGTAATTGCGTTTCGGACGTGCGGTCCCCTAGCGGACCGGGACCCCCGGGGTCTGCGTCGGGAGGGTGATGCCCACCGAGGCGGCGTAGTTGGAGAGCACCAGCCGGCCCACCGCGCCGTACGCGCCCAGGGACTCGGCCGCCGCGCAGCCCGCCTCCGCCGCGGCCGCCCCCACAAGGCCGTCGGCGATCTCCGGGCCGATCAGGTACGGAGCCAGCGCCAGCTGCTGCGAACCGGACTCGCGCAGCTGCTCGGCCGTACGGGAGATGGCGCCCTCCTCGTCCAGCGCGGCGGCCAGCACCGGCACCGCGAGCCGGGCGGACAGCAGCATGCCGGTGATCCCGGCGGCCTGCACGGCCTCCTCGCCGCCGACGGTGGCGAGGATGATGCCGTCCGCGGCCGTCGCGACCGTGAACAGCCGGGCCCGGTCGGCGCGCGCCAGACCGGCCTCGGAGAGCCGGACGTGCAGCGCCTCGGCGAGCAGCGGGTGCGGGCCGAGGACGTCGGTCAGCTCGGCGCCCGAGCCGCTGTTCATCATCGCCTGGCGTATCCGGCGCAGCAGCGCGCTGTCCGGGCCGGCCAGCAGCGGGACGACCACCGCGACCGGACCGGGGTCTTCCTGGCCGTCGGCGCTCTCCCGGGCCCTGCGCTCGGCGGCGGCCTGCGCCAGCACCGCTTCGAGCGACGGGAACTCGTCGTCGCCGCCGTCGACGTAGCCGATCCGGGCGTCCAGACCGGGCAGTTCGGAGCGGGCGATGCTGGAGACCTCCTCCGCCAGGCTGCGCGCGGCGGGGGAGGGGGTGCCGGGTACGGCCAGCACCAGGGCGGGCGCGCCCTCGGGTGCGGCGAGCGGCTCCGGCCTGCGGTGGCGGCCGGACTGCCGCGCGCGCGGCATGCGTACGGGCAGGCCGGGTGCGCCTCCCGGGCTCGGGGGTGCGGCGTCGAAATTGGGCGAGCCAGGTGCGGGCCCAGTGGGGGAACTCATGGCGCCGCATGCTAACGCCTCGGACCCCCCGTCCGCGGAGGGAGGGTTCGGTGCCGAGGTATCCGTCCCGATTTATCCCGCGCGTCGGTCGCGTTACCCCGGCGCAGGCCGTGTGATCTGCAACAACTTCCCATCGGCGGGGAGTTTCAGCCGGTCGCCGGCGAGCGCCGCGGCGAGCGTCAGCGCCCCGTCGAGCGGGGTCCCGGCGGCGGGCGTCAGCGGGGTGTGGGGCAGCCGTTCGGCGAGCGCGGTGCGCAGCGGGGCCAGCAGCGGTTCGCCGAGGCCGAACAGCCCACCGGTGCAGGCCACCGCTCGGCCGGCGCCCGGCGGGCAGACGGCGGCCGCGGCATCGGCGATATGGCCGGCGGCGGCGCCCAGGATGCCCCGCGCCACCGCGTCGTCCGCCGCGGCGCACCGGCCGACCTCGGGCGCGAACGAGGCCAGGACGGCGGGCCGGTCGGGGCGCGGGTAGAGCACCCCGGGCAGCCCGGCGACCGGGCCGAACACCGCCTCCGCACGCGCCAGGAGGGCGGCCGAACCCCCGGGCCGGCCGTCGTACGCGCGCAGTGCGGCCTCCAGCCCGGCCCGCCCGATCCAGGCGCCGCTCCCGCAGTCGCCCAGCAGATGGCCCCAGCCGTCCGCGCGGCGCCAGCCCGCCTCCTCGGTCAGGTCGGTACCGAGCGCGATCATGCCGGTGCCCGCGGCGACCACCGCGCCGGGCCGCTGCCCGAGGGCCCCGGCGTACGCGGTCACGGCGTCGGCCGCGAGAACGAGCCCGCGCACCCCGTACGCGGTGGCCAGCGCACCGGGCAGCCGGGTACGCAGCTCGTCGCCCAGGGAGGCCATACCGGCGGCGCCGACGCACCCGGCCGTGAATTCCCGCGCCCTCACCTCCTGCGCCAACTCCCCGGCCAGCGGGAGGAGTTGGGACAGCAGATGGTCCGCGTCGATCCCCGCGGGGCCGGTGCGCACCGGCTCGCGGGAGGTCCGGACGGCCAGTGGCCGCGCCGCGGCGTCGTCGGCGCGGGCCACCGCGACCCGCAGCCCCGACCCGCCCGAGTCGACGCCGAGCACATGGCCGCCGGAGGCGTCAGCCAAGGCCCCGGGCGTCCTGCTTGAGGGCGGTGTCGACGGTGAGGGCCGTGGCGACGACGAGGCTCAGCAGCGGATCGGGCAGCTGCTGGTGGATCTGCAGGACGTAGTTGTCGGCGGTCGTGAACATCGTCTTGGCGAGGCCCTCCCAGGTCTTGGTGATCCGGGCGATCTCGGTGTCGGTGTGGTCCACGATGGCGAAGTTCCAGGCCCGCCAGTTCTCGGCCTTGATGGCGCCGATTTGCTGGCCGTTCACCATCATCCCGAAGTTGATCTTCCCGATGGCGTTCTGCTGCACGATCTCGCCGACCGGCGAGCCGTCCGGACGCTCCACGATGACCCGGGACTTGATCAGTTTCGCGGGCCGGGTCAGCACCAACTGCGGCTGGCCGTAGGCGTCCCGGATCTCCAGCTTGTGGGTCATGTACTGGTCGAGGCTGGAGACCACCCGCAGCACCTTCTTGGCCGTGCTCTGGCCGACCTGGACGACCGCGCCCAGGGTGTTGCCGTGCTGGTCGAAGACGCCGTACTCGTTGGTGACCTCGATGAGCTTGGCCTTCTGGTTGACCACCAGCACCGGCTCGGTGAACAGCGTCCCGCCGCCCTGGCCCGCCGGTGCCACCCCCGCCTGCTGCTGCACCTGGTGCGCCACGCCGGCCCCGGCGTACGGGCCGGGCTGCTGTCCGGGCATCGACTGCTGGCCGTACGGCTGCTGCATCGGCTGCCCGGGCATCGGCTGACCCTGGCCCTGCGGGCCGTGGCCGGGCTGGCCGTACGGGGCGCCGCCCTGCGGCTGGCCGGGGTACGGCGACTGGCCCGGCACGGACTGCTGCGGCGCCTGCTGCGGGGCCATCTGCTGCTGCGCCATCTGCTGCTGGGCGGCCGGCTGGGGCTGCTGCCCGGCACCCTGCTGGGCCGGGGCGTACTGCTGCTGCGGCTGCTGGGGGCCGGGCTGCGCGGTCCGGTCCGGGGCGGCCGGCTGTTGTCCCGGGTGGGTGTGCGCCGTCCACTGGGACCCGTCCCACCAGCGGAGTTGGTGGGGGGTGCCCTGCGGGTCGGCGTACCAACCCGCAGGGATGTTCGCATTCGTCATGCCAGGCACACTATCGCCCGGGGTCAGGGCAGCCTCCAGTCGACGGGCGCCGCGCCCTGCTGGACCAACAGGTCGTTCGCCCGGCTGAACGGCCGGGAGCCGAAGAAGCCCCGGTCCGCGGACATCGGGGACGGGTGCGCGGACTCGACGGCCGGCAGGTCGCCCAGCAGCGGCCGCAGATTCCGCGCGTCGCGCCCCCACAGGACCGACACCAGCGGACGGCCGCGGGCCACCAGTGCGCGGATGGCCTGCTCGGTGACCTCTTCCCAGCCCTTGCCGCGGTGCGCGGCGGGCTTGCGCGGCGCGGTCGTCAGCGCTCTGTTCAGCAGCAGGACGCCCTGGCGCGTCCAGGGGGTCAGATCGCCGTTCGACGGCCGGGGCAGGCCGAGGTCGGAGTGCAGCTCGCGGAAGATGTTCTCCAGGCTCCCGGGCAGCGGACGGACGTCCGGCGCCACCGAGAAGCTGAGCCCGACCGCATGCCCCGGGGTGGGGTAGGGGTCCTGTCCGACGATGAGCACCCGTACCTCGTCGAACGGCTGCTGGAAGGCGCGCAGCACGTTGTTGCCGGCCGGCAGGTAGGTACGCCCCTGGGCGATCTCCGCCCGCAGGAAGTCGCCCATCGCGGCGATCCGGTCGGCGACGGGCTCCAGCGCTTTGGCCCAGCCTGGTTCGACGATGTCTTCAAGAGGTCGTGCAGCCACGGGGTCACCCTACTGGCCGAAGCGCCTTCCCCTTCAATTCCCCGTCCCTCGACGGACCGGGCCCGGCCGGCCGGCGGCGCGCACGAGCAGCGCCCCAACCACCGTACGGCGCCGGGTCGTTCCGCCTTCTTGTCCGCGCCCCCGCGCCACCTGCTTTCCCTCCTGCTCAGGCCACCGCCGCCGCCCGGACGCACAGCACGTCCGGCAGATGGGAGGCGAGCTGCTGCCAGCTCTCGCCGTCGTCCGCGCTGGCGTACACCTCGCCGTTGCGATTGCCGAAATACACCCCCGCGGGGTCGGCGTCGTCGACGGAGAGGGCGTCGCGCAGCACCGTGCCGTAGTGGTCGTCCTCGGGCAGGCCGTGGCTCAGCGCCTCCCAGCTGTGGCCGGCGTCGGACGTGCGGTAGACCCGGCAGCGGTGCTCCGCGGGCACCCGGTCGATGTCGGCCGTGATGGGGAAGAGGTAGGCGACATCGCCGCGGTGCGGATGCGCGGCCACCGCGAAGCCGAAGTCGGAGGGCAGGCCGGCTCCGATGTCCGTCCACTGCGCGCCCGCGTCATCGCTGCGGTAGACGCCCCAGTGGTTCTGCAGATAGAGCCGGTCGCGGTCGACCGGGTCCTGGGCGATCTTGTGGACGCACTGGCCGAACTCCGGATGCTGGTCCGGCAGGAAGACCGCCTTGACGCCCTTGTTGGCCGGCGCCCAGCTGGCGCCGCCGTCCAGGGTGCGGAACACCCCGGCCGTGGACACCGCGACGGTCACCGCTTCGGCGTCCCGCGGGTCGGTGATCACCGTGTGGACCGCCAGCCCGCCGCCGCCCGGTACCCACTGCTCGCGGCTCGGGTGCTCCCACAGCGCCCGGACCAGCTCGAAGGTCTCGCCGCAGTCCTCGGAGCGGAACAGCCCGCCGGGCTCGGTGCCCGCATACACCACTTCCGGGGCGGCCGGGCCCGCCGGATGCAGCTGCCACACCCGCTCCAGCGAAGTACCGGTGTCACTCGGGTACTTGACCGCGGGGCGGGCGGGCTCCTGCCAGCTCTCGCCCAGATCGTCGGAGTGGAACACCGACGGGCCCCAGTGGGCGCTGTCGGCACCGGCCAGCAGCCGGGGTGTCGCACGGCGGGTGTCGATCCCGAGGGAGTACACCGCCTGCGAGGGAAAGTGCGGACCGCTCAACTCCCATGCGCCGCGCCGTCGCCGGCCGATGAAGAGCCCTTTGCGGGTGCCCACAGCGAGTAGTACGTCAGTCATGACCCGAACCTCCGGGACGCCGTTGTCTCAGATAGTGGCAAGTCTGCACCCGACCACTGACAACGGCGTCCCGTAGCGCATCCGCGCAGGTCGGACTGCGTGCGACGGCGTGCCGCCCGGCCGTCCCCGACGGTGTGCGACGGCCTGCCGGACACCGTCCCGCGAGGCGCCGGACCGGCTCAGACGGCGCGGTGGTACGGCTGCGGCGCCCGGACCTCGGCGCCCAGTTCCCGCGCCGCGTGCTGCGCGAAGCTGGGGGAGCGCAGCAGCTCCCGGCCGAGCAGCACGGCGTCCGCCTGGCCGTCGGCGATGATCTTCTCGGCCTGCCGCGCCTCGGTGATCAGTCCGACGGTGCCCACCGCCAGGCCGGTCTCCTTCTTGACGCGCTCGGCGAACGGCACCTGGTAGCCCGGACCGGCGGTGATCTTGGCGTCCGGGGCGTTGCCGCCGGTGGAGGTGTCCAGCAGGTCGACGCCGTGCTCCTGCAGGTCCCGGGCGAAGCGCACGGTGTCGTCGGCGGTCCAGCCCGTGCGGTCGTCGCTCGCGTCCTCGGTGAGCCAGTCGGTCGCCGAGATCCGGAAGAAGACCGGCAGCTCGTCCGGCCACTCGGCCCGCACGGCGTCCACGACCTCCAGCGCGAACCGCGTCCGGTTCTCGTACGAGCCGCCGTAGGCGTCGGTGCGCCGGTTGGTGAACGGCGAGAGGAACTGGTTGATCAGGTACCCGTGCGCCCCGTGGATCTCGGCCACCTCGAAGCCGGCCGCCAGGGCCCGGCGCGCGGTCGCCCCGAACTGCCCGACCAGTTCGTGGATCTGCGCCACGGACAGTTCCGCCGGCGTGGCGAACCCCTCGTCGAACGGCAGCGGGCTCGGCCCCACCGGCTCCCAGCCGTGCCGCTGGCCGGGCAGGATCGGGCCGCCGCGGTTGACCCAGGTGCGCTCGGTGGACGCCTTCCGCCCGGCATGGGCGATCTGGATGCCGGGGGTGGTGCCCTGGGCCTTGAGGAAGGCGGTGATGCGCCGGAAGGCCTCGGTCTGGGTGTCGTTCCACAGTCCGAGGTCGTACGGGCTGATCCGGCCGTCGGGGTGCACCGCGGTCGCTTCCGTGAGGATCAGCCCGGTGCCGCCGGTCGCCCGCGCGGCCAGGTGCTGGAAGTGCCAGTCGTGGGGCGCCCCTTGCCGGGGGCCGTCGGGAGCCGCGGAGTACTGGCACATGGGCGCCATCCAGAGGCGGTTCGGGATGGTCAGCGAGCGGAGGGTGATGGGCTCGAAGAGTGCGCTCACGGCGGGCTCCTGTACCTGGGTGTGCCGGAAGGACGGGAGCCGGACCGGTCCCGTGCTCGTACGATAACCGCCGTACTACGGCAGGTGTCAAACTACGATGCTTCTCGTACAATGAGCCTGCGGACCGGGGCGCCAGGTCCCCGGAACCCGTCAGGGCGGGCCCGCAGACCCCACAGGAGCCGTCATGCCGACCGATACGACTTCCCCGGGCGCCGTGCCGGGATCGCGCGCGCTCGCGCACCCGGCCCGCGAGGAGATCCGGCTCGCCGACGTCCTGCACGCCCTCGCCGACCCCATGCGCCTGCGGATCGTCTGCACGCTCGCCGCCGCCGAGGGCGAGCTGAACTGCGCGGACATCGAGCTCCCGGTCAGCAAGTCGACCTGTACGCACCACTTCCGGGTGCTGCGGGAACACGGCGTGATCCAGCAGTTCTACCGGGGCACGGCCAAGATGAACCGGCTGCGCACGGCCGACCTGGAAGAGCTCTTCCCCGGCCTGATCGACGACGTCCTGCGGGCGGCCGACCTCCAGTCCCGCCGGCTGGGAGAGCGCTGACCCCGCCCCGCGGTGGCGCGTCCCCGCCGCACCGCTCCGCGCCGCCCGGCCCCGTTCCGGCAGGTCATGTTGCTGTCCGGGCCGCCTCCAACAGGCCCGCCCAGTCCGGCAGTTTGACCGTGCCGCGCCCCAGCCCCTGGCCCCATGCCGCCTCGGCGGCCTCGATCGCGAGCCAGCCCGGCCACAGGACCGGCCGCTGCCCCGCCCGGGCCAGCGCGGCCACCGGGTCCCCGGCCGTCGCCCGCCCCGCCGATGCGGCCACGTCCGCCAGCAGCGACCGCGCGGTCTCCTTGGCGCACGGCCGGTTCGTGCCGATCACGCCCGTAGGGCCCCGCTTGATCCAGCCCGCCACATAGACGCCGGGCAGCGGCACCCCGTCCCGTAGCACCCGCCCCGCGCTGTGCGGCACCGTCCCGGTCGCCTCGTCGAACGGCAGCCCCGGCTGCGGCGTCCCCCGGTAGCCGACCGAGCGCAGCACCAACTGCCCCTCGATCTCCTCGAATCGGCCGGTCCCTGCGACCCCGCCCGACCCGTCGGGCGCGGTCCGTTCGAACCGGACGGCCCGCACTCCGCCGGCGTCCCCGAGGATCTCCACCGGCCGCAGGAAGAACCGCAGATGGATCCGGCGCCGCCGGCCCACCGGAGCGCCGCCGGCCGGCTGCTCCGCCCAGCCCCGCAGTACCTCGACGTTGCGCCGGGCCACCGCCGGCAGCCCGGCCGGGTCGCGGTACGCCGGATCCAGCGCCAGCTCCTCCGGCCGCACCAGCACCTCGGTACCCGGCAGCGACCCCAGCTCGCGCAGCTCCTTGGTCGTGAACTTGGCCTGGGAGGGCCCGCGTCGGCCCACCATCGACACGTCCTCGACCCGGCTGTCCGCGAGCGCGCCCAGCGGGCCGTGCGGCATGTCGGTGGCGGCCAGCTCGGCGGCCGCCCGCGAGAGCATCCGCGTCACGTCCACCGCCACGTTCCCCACCCCGATCACGACGGCCGACCGCGCCGTGAGGGCGAAGCGGGTCGCGGCCGCGTCCGGGTGCGCGCTGTACCAGGCGACGAAATCGGTCGCCGGGTGGCTGCCGGGCAGGTCCTCACCGGGGATGCCGAGATGACGGTCGGTGGCCGCGCCCACACAGAACACCACCGCGTCGAAGATCTCCCGCAGCTCCGCGACCCCCAGCCCCGGAGCCCCCGCCTCCACGTTCCCGACGAAGTGCACCCGGGGGTGCTCCAGCACCGTACGCAGGTTGTTCTGCAGCGATTTGATCTTCTCGTGGTCGGGGGCGACTCCGTAGCGCACCAGGCCGTACGGGCACGGCAGCCGGTCCAGGACGTAGATCTCGATGTCCGGCACGGTCTCCTGCTCGATGAGGGACTGGGCGGTGTAGACGCCGCTGGGTCCCGAACCGATCACTGCGACACGAAGCACGAGTGGCCCCTTCCGCGGGATAACCCCAGGATCGCACCGGCGGGCGCGCGACGGGAGATGCGCTATCGGGGTTGCTCCCGGTGGGATGAGCGTGCCGCGCTACTGGGCCGGGTGGGCTGGAGGCTAGGTTTTCAATGTGTCGGAAAGTGACTTTTATACCGTTAATCACCGATATGAAGCCCAGGGCGCGCCACGTGAGTGGCCCACGTGGGAGCTGCAGGCGCACGGCTCGGCCGCGCCCGCGCGCACGCCCGCCGCACCGGACGAGCCGGCCGGCCCGACCGCACCCCGGCCCGACCCGCTGGGCCCCTGGTGCAGCGCCCGGCTGACCTTCGCCGACGGCGCCCGCATCGACGTCCTCGTGACGGTCTCCGACGACCACATCACCGTCGAGGACGTACGGGCCGATCCGCCGCTCACCCTGGACGGCCTCGCCGACCTGGCCCGCTGGATCGAGGGCCCCCTGGACGACGCCTTGCGGGCGGCCACCGGACGCCCACGGAAGCACCGCCCGACTCCCCGCCAGCCCGGCCCGGCCGCCGGATCACCGGAGCGGATGGTGCGCCCGGCGGGCGCACCCACGACGGGCCCGGCACAGAGCGCACCGGCCGGCCCGCCCCAGGAGCCGTCGGCCGGCCCGGCACACGACCCGACGGCTGCCGTGGAGGCCCCCTCGCCGACCGGCCGGACCACCGGCACGCCGGACACCTCGCTGACCGATCCGGCGACGAAACGGCCGTCCGAGGGGCCGACGGCGCCTACGGGGTCGACGACGGGCCCGGCCCGGGTCACCGGTGCGACGGCCGGGGTCACCGAACCGCCGGAGCCGCTCGACGGGCAACCGGCCGGCGCGGCAGCGGACGCGGCCAGCGGGGCGGAGGCGGCGGGTACGGAAGGCGCTGACCGCGCTCGGACGGAGGCAGAGGCCGAGGCGGAAAAGCGGGCCGAGGCGGAGGGCCGCGCCGAGGCGGAGGGGCGCGCCGCAGAAGCGACGGGCGAGGTGACGACGCAGGGGGACGCGACGGACGGGGGTGCGAAGGAGGCGCGCACCCGCTCGGCGCCGCTCGCCCGGAAACGGGTCGCCGAGCGCCGCAAGCTCGCCGCGGATGCCTACCGGCAGGCCCAGCGCGAGGGGCGCGACCCGGTGCTGGCCGTCATGCTCGCCACCGGACGCAATCGCCGGCGCTCACTGCGACTGATCGCCGGCGCCCGCGACGAGGGCCTCTTGACGCCACGTCACAACAAGCGCTGACCCGGCCGCGGCGTCCCGACGACACCTACCACCGTCAAGCCACACCCACCCGAACTTCGCCTCAACTCCCCGCCAGCTGGGGTGAGTTGGCGCGCGGCCGGGTCACCGCGGCGGGCTCCTCGCCCGGCGGTACACCCAGTCCCCAGTCCAGCCCGTACCGCTGGAACAGCTCGGCCCGCAGCCGGGCCCGCGGCATCGGGGCCCCCGGCAGCAGCATCGGCACCACCGCGCCCATCAGCAGGGCCCGCAGCAGTGGATAGTCGGTGTCCGGGTCCGTGGAGCCGTACGCCACGACCGTCTCCCGCAGCAACTGCGCCAGCCGCTGCTGCTCGGGACACTGGATGAATCCCTCGGCCGTCAGGATCCCCGCCATGTGCGTACGCATCAGCAGCGCCCTGTCGTGCGCCAGTCCGAGGATCGCGTCGATGGCCCGGGCCAGCAGTTCCCGTCCCGCGCCCGGCCCGGTGGGCCGTGGTGCGCGCTCCAGTGCCGCCTGCAGGGTGAGGTGCATCAGCCGGTGCACGGCGGACTGCAGCAGCTGTCGCTTGCCGGGGAAGTAATACGAGATCAGCCCGCGCGCCGCACCGGCCCGCTGGGCGATGTCCCCGAGCGTCGTCGCCTCGTACCCGCGCTCCCCTACCAGATCAACCGTCGCTTGCAACAGCCGCTCGCGGGAGCGCCGCCGCAATTCTTCATTGACCGATGCGCTGCGGGGAGACATCCTGTAACTCCTGCGTTGACTGGCTGAGAGCCAATATACTCAGACAGCCACCGGAAGTCCGTCGGCTCGGGCGGAATCCGGAGAGCAGCCTGATTCGGGCGACGCGGGGGATCGCCCGAATCGGGTGGGGTCTGGCCGGGGTTGCCGTCACGACCTGCCTTCTGGCAGGTCACGCGGACTGACCCCGGCTCAGGCCGGAATATACGGGGCGCAGGCCGTCGAGGATGACGCGGAGATTGCGTTCCCGCTGCTGATCGCTCGCGCCGAGGCCCAGAGTTCGCCGGGTGGTCGCGGCGGCGCTGGCGGCCGGCAAGCACCTGTACTGCGAGTGGCCACTGGCCCGGACCTCCGCCGAGGCGGAGAGCCTGGTCAAGGCGGCCCGCGCGGGGGGCGCTGGGCTTGCAACTGCCCATTCCCGGGCGGTACTTGTGGGCCTCGGGGATCGATTCCGCCGCGGAGGGCTTCCAGGTGGCTCAGCTGTACGCCCGGCCGGCCCTCGACCTGCGGACCGGTTCACGCACCGTCCCGGACTTCGACGCGGGTCTGCGGCTGCACCGCCTTCTCGACGCGATCAGGCTCTCCGCGGAGACCGGAACCCGCCGCACGGTGGCCTGACCGCCTGACCGCCTGACCGCCTGACCGCCTGACCGCCTGACCGCCTGACCGCCTGACCGGCCGGCGCCGGGGCCCCGGGTTCCAGGCCCCGGCCCCAAGGGCACCGTGCCGGCTCAGGCCCGCATGCCGCCGTCGACCCGGAGGATCGTGCCCGTGACGTAGGAGGAGCGGTCGCTGAGGAGCCAGGCGGCGGCCTGGGCGATCTCCTCCGGGTCGGCGGCGCGGCCCAGCGGGGTCCGGGCGTTGAGCTGATCGATGATGCCGGGGGTCTTCTCGTCCCATTCGTGCAGCATCTCGGTGAAGGTGGTGCCGGGCGCGATGGCGTTGACGCGGATGCCCTCCGGGCCGTAGGTGGCGGCTGCCGAGGCGGTGAGGCTGTTGACCGCCCGCTTCGCCGCGCCGTAGGCGGGCAGCCAGGGGTTGGCCATCAGGGCGCCGACGCTGGAGGTGTTGACGATGGCCCCGCGCCGCGCGGTGGCACGGATCGCGGCGATCTCGGCGTTCATGGCCAGCCACGGGCCCTTGAGGTTGACGGCGCAGACGCGGTCGAAATCGGCCTCCGACAGCTGGTCCATCGGGCCGGGCGGCTGGTCCGTCGCGCCGTTGTTGAAGGCCACGTCGAGCCGGCCGTACAGCTCCACGGACCGGTTGACGGCGGCCCGGACGCTCGCCGGGTCGGCCAGGTCGCACACCACGTACTCCGCGGTGCCGCCGGCCGCCCGGATCTCCTCGGTGACCGCCTTGAGCTGGCTCTCCGTACGGGCCGCGAGAAGCACCCGGGCGCCCTCCCGGGCGAACAGCCGCGCCGCTGCCGCGCCGATGCCGCGACCGGCACCGGTGAGGAAGGCGACCTTGCCGGCGAGCAGGCCACAGGCCCCCGGGGTCCCGGAAGTTCCGGAGGACGCAGAGGTTCCGGAGGTCTTCGAGGGCGTGGTGGTGATCGGTGTGTGGGTCATGCCGACGAGCCTGGGCCCGGCCGCCCCGCTCATCCAGGCACCGGCAGTACCTGGCTGGGCGTCGCGGCGCCCCCGCACACTGGGCGGATGAATCGACGAGAGCTGGCCGGTTTCCTTCGCAGCAGACGCGAACGCATCACCCCCGCCGACGTGGGGCTGCCCGCCGGGCCGCGCCGCCGTACCCCGGGGCTGCGCCGCGAGGAGGTGGCGCAGCTGGCGTTCATCTCGACCGAGTACTACGCGCGCCTGGAGCAGGCGCGTGCCCCGCACCCGTCCCGCGAGGTGCTGGCCCAGCTCGCCCGCGCACTGCGACTGTCGGACGCCGAGCGCGACCACCTGCACCACCTCGCCGGTGCCCCGCCCGGGCCCCCGCCGGGGCACTCGCGGGAGGTGCGGCAGAGCATCGCCGACCTGCTGCACCGGCTGCCGGAGGCCGCGGCGCTGGTGATGTCGGCGACGTACGAGGTCATCGCCTGGAACGAGCTGGCCGCGGCCCTGATGGAGGACTTCTCCGCCCTCTCGCGCCGGGACCGCAATCTGATCCGGCGCACCTTCCTCGGCCCCTACCGGGACCACCGGCGGCTGTACGGCGTGTCGGATGCGGACGAGTTCGCCCGGACCTCGGCCCAGCACCTGCGCGCCGCCGCGGCCCGCTACCCCCACGACCCGGAGGTGACCGGCCTGGTCGAGGAACTCCTCGCCGGCAGCGAGGAGTTCGCCCGGCTCTGGGCCGCGCACGACGTCACCGACCGTCCCACCCTCTGCAAGACCTTCGCGCACCCCCTCGTCGGCCCGGTGACCGTCCGCTGCGACGTCCTGGACATCGCCGACCGGGACCAGCGCGTCGTCATCTACACCGCCGCCCCCGGCTCGCCGTCGGAAGAGGCGATGCGGCTGCTGTCGGTCGTCGGGACGCAGCGCATGGAGGTCTCCGGCTGACCGGCCGGCGACGGGCGCGGGCGTCCGCCCGGTGAACCGCCGGGAAACTCTCGGACTCTGTCCGGGGGAAGGGGTGTTCGGAGGCCGGACGCTGCCTAGCATGGAGGCCGGCGCCGTCCGGTGGGGAGGAGATCCGGCCGGGTGACGCCGAGCTCGCCGGGGCGGGGACCGGGACCAGGATCATGACGAAGGCCAGGAGCAGCATGAGTTCCACCGCTCGGACCAGGGCCGTCGGTGGTGTGCTCGTGGCCGGTGGGCTGCTGGCCGGGCTGTTGCTGACCGGTGGGGCGGACGGGGCGGAGGCGGGGCGGGCCGCGCCGGACGGATTGCCGCACACCGGCATCGAGGTGTCGCCCGGCGGCTGCGGCCGCGGATGGCAGCACCCGCGTCCCGGGCTCCAGGTCTTCGATCTGCACAACACCTCCGACACCGCCGCCGAGGTCTACCTCAAGAACCCCGCCGACGGCTCCGTCCACGGCGAGGTGGAGGGCATCGGCCCCGGCACCACCCGCCAGCTGCGGGTCCGGCTGGGCCGGGGCGCGTACGCCTTCATGTGCCTGCCGGACGACGCGCACGCGGTCACCGGACCGACGGTGCGGATCGCGGGCGGCGGCCCGCCCGGCCCGGCCGCGCCCCCGGTCACCGAGCACGATCTGATCCCCCCGGCGCTGGCCTACCAGAAGTGGGTCGCCAAGGGCCTGGACGGCCTCGTCGGCCGGACCGGGCGGCTGCGGGAGGCCCTGGCGGACGGCGACCGCGCGGCGGCCGAGGACGCCTGGCTGTCCGCGCACCTCGCCTACGAGCGGCTGGGCGCGGCCTACGGGGCGTTCGGCGACGCGGACGGGAAGATCAACGGCACCACCGCCGGCCTGCCGGACGGCGCCCGGGACCCGGCCTTCACCGGCTTCCACCGGATCGAGTACGGGCTGTGGCACGGCCGGTCCACCGCGTCCCTGCGCGGACCGGCCACCGCACTCGCCGACGCCGTCAAGGCGCTGCGGGACGACTGGGCCGAGGCCCGGATGGAACCGGCGGACCTCGGTCTGCGGGCCCACGAGATCCTGGAGAACACCCTCCAGTTCGAGCTGACCGGGCGGACCGACTACGGCAGCGGAAGCAACCTCGCCACCGCCCGCGCCAACCTCGACGGCACCCGTGCCGTGCTCGCCCGGCTGCGCCCCCTGCTCGTCACCCGGTACCGCGAACTCCCCGCGCTGGCGCGGAAGTTGGACCGCGCGCAGGAACTGCTCGACGGCTTCCGGCGGGACGGGCACTGGACGCCGCTGGACCGACTCGACCGCCGGCAGCGGGAGCGTACCGACGCGGTGCTGGGAGACCTGGTGGAACGGCTGGCGTCGGTGGCGACGCTGTGCGACGCGCGCAGAACGGTGTGAGCGGCATGAGTGGTGTGAACGGAGTCGGCAGACGGGGATTCCTGTGGGGCGCGGCCCTCGCCGGGGCCGGGCTGGCGGCCGGCGGTGCGGCGCCCGCGCAGGGTTCGCCGGGGGCCGACGTCACGGTGCCGGTGCCCGGCCCCGCGCTCGGGACCGCGGCCGCACCCCCGGTGCCGTTCCACGGGCCGCACCAGTCCTCCGTGCTCGCCGCGCCCCGCCGGGTCACGGCCTTCACCGCGTTCGACGTCACGGCCGGTGACCGCCGGGAGCTGGCCGAGCTGCTGCGCACCCTCACCGCCCGGGCCCGTGCCCTGACCGGCGGCGGCACACCGGCGGACCCCGGCATCACCGGCCCTCCCGCCGACTCGGGCCTCCTCGGACCGCGGCTCCCCGCCGGCGCGCTGACGGTGACGGTCGGCGTGGGCGCGTCCCTCTTCGACGACCGGTTCGGACTGCACGGCCGGGCACCGCGCCGCCTGAAGGCCATGCCGACCTTCCCCGACGACGACCTCCGCCCCGAGTGGTGCCACGGCGATCTGAGCCTCCAACTGTGCGCCGACGACACCGACACCGTGCTGCACGCCCTGCGGGACATCGCCCGGCACACCCGGGGCGGCATGCAGGTGCGCTGGCGGATGGACGGCTTCAGCAGCCCGCCCCGCCCCTCCGGCACGCCCCGCAACCTCATGGGCTTCAAGGACGGCACGGCCAATCCGGACGCCGGGTCCGGCCGGGAGATGGACCGGCTGGTCTGGGCCGGCCGCGACTCCGGCGAACCGGCCTGGGCGGTCGGCGGCAGCTACCAGGTGGTGCGGCTGATCCGCATGCTGGTGGAGTTCTGGGACCGGGTGTCGCTGACCGAACAGGAGCGGATGTTCGGCCGCAACCGCGAGACCGGGGCGCCCCTGGACGGCGACCACGAACACGACACCCCGCACTACCCCGGCGACCCCAAGGGCGACGTCATCCCGCTGGACAGCCACATCCGGCTGGCCAACCCGCGCACCGCGGCCACCGACGGCCAGCGGATCCTGCGCCGCTCGTACAACTACGACCAGGGTGTGGACCGCAACGGCAACCTGGACATGGGCCTGCTGTTCTGCTGCTACCAGCGCGACCTGGCCGCCCAGTTCGAGGCCGTGCAGCACCGGCTCGCCGGCGAACCGCTGACGGACTACCTGACCCCGTTCGGCGGCGGTTACTTCTACGCCGTGCCCGGCGTCCGCGACACCTCGGACTGGTACGGCCGGGCCCTGCTCACGTGACCGGCGGCGGCCGCGAAGGGTCAACACCCGGTCAAGCTTTGGCCCGGCTTACCTGACTGAGTGTTCACCCGCCCGTCATCATGGCTCTGCCGAGCCGCTGCCCGCCCGGCCGAGCATCCGGGCGTACAGCACGACCACGTCCCCGTCCGGAGGGTGAACGAGCATGGCAAGCAGGGGAAGACGACCGGCGATAAGGACCCTGGGGGCCCTCGCGGGCGCCGCGGCCCTCACCGTCCTGGGCACCACGGCGCCGTCCTGGGCCGCCGGGCACCAGCCCACCCCCTCCCGCACGGCCACCCCCATCAAGCATGTGGTCGTGCTCTTCGACGAGAACATCTCGTTCGACCACTACTTCGCGACGTACCCCAAGGCCGCGAACACCGACGGCACCCGCTTCACCCCGTCCCCGCGCACGCCCCGGGACATCGACAACCTGCGCACCGCAGGTCTGCTCAAGCACAACCCCAACCAGTACGCCCCCAAGCGGCTGACCCCGCAGCAGGCCATGACCTGCGACCAGAACCACGACTACGGGCCCGAGCAGTACGCCTACAACGGCGGCAAGGCCGACCGGTTCGTCCAGAACACCGACTCGGGCAAATGCTCCGGCGGCCTCTTCGGCGAGCCCGGACTGGTGATGGACTACTACGACGGCAACACCGTCACCGGGCTGTGGAACTACGCCCAGCACTACGCCCTCAACGACCGCTCCTTCAGCACCACTTACGGCCCCTCCACCCCCGGGGCCCTCAACCTGGTCTCCGGGCAGACGCACGGCGTCGTCTCCATGGACCCGGCCTCCAGCACGGAGCACCCGCGGCAGACCGACAAGCCCGACCCGCACGCCGTGCACTCGCCCGACGCGCACGGCGTCGGCACGATCATCAGCGACCCCGACCCGGCCTACGACGACTGCTCCAACAAGGACCACACCGGCAAGAACGCGCTCGCCGCGATGCAGGGCCGCAACATCGGCGACCTGCTCACCGCCCGGCACGTCAGCTGGGGCTGGTTCCAGGGCGGCTTCCGGCCCAGCACCGCGTGGGACGGCCAGGACGGCCACTACGCGAAGTGCGGCGGCACCACGCACTCCAACGTCGGGGGCGCGGCGGTCGTCGACTACAGCCCGCACCACGCGCCGTTCCAGTACTACCGGTCCACGGCGAACCCGCACCACCTGCCGCCCAAGAGCGTCGACGAGATCGGCCACGCCGGACCGGCCAACCACAACTACGACCTGACCGACTTCGACGCCGCGCTGAAGGCGGGCAAGCTGCCCGCGGTCAGCTTCGTCAAGGCCCCCGAATACCAGGACGGGCACGCCGGTTACTCCGACCCGGTCGACGAACAGCACTTCCTCGTCGACCGGATCAACCGCATCCAGCAGTCGCCGCAGTGGAAGGACACCGCCGTCGTCATCGCCTACGACGACTCCGACGGCTGGTACGACCACGCGTACGCCAAGCCGCGCAACGGCTCGAAGGACACCTCGACCGACTCCAACGGCAAGGCCACCGACAGCCCGGCCTGCCAGGCGGGCCCCGCGGCCGCCGGCGGCTATGCGGACCGCTGCGGCCCCGGCACCCGGCAGCCGCTGCTGGTGGTCTCCCCGTACAGCAAGGTCAACACGATCGACCACACCCGCACCGAGCAGACCTCGGTCATCAAGTTCATCGAGGACAACTGGCACACCGGCCGAATCGGCGACGCCGCCTTCGACAGCCGGGCCGGCTCCCTGAAGAACATGTTCGACTTCCGGCACCCCAACAACAAGCAGGTGCTGCTCAACAAGGACGGCTCGGTCCGGTCCGTCGGCCCGATCCGGCACATCGCCCCGATGGCGGCCACCATCGACCCGGGCCCGGCCGTGCAGGACACGGCCGCGACCACCGACTCCGGCTTCCCGTTGCTGCCGGCCTCGATCGGCGCCGCGGTGCTGGCGGGCGGTGTGACCGCCACCGCCCTGGTGCTGCGCCGCCGTCGGGCCGGCGGGGCCGCCTGACCCGGAAAGCGCACCCCGGCGGCCGCGTCCCACGGGACGCGGCCGCCGGTGCGTTCGCTGCCGAACGGGATGTCGGCGCCGCGGTGGCCGGACATCCGGTTGCCGTGGAACGGTGGAGCGGGCACCCCGCCGACAATTCCGGTTGCCGGGTCGGCAAAGGAGGAGAGGCGGCCTCATCTGCCGGGCTCTAGCGTGAAGAGAGGGCCGACGCTGTGCTCCGTTCGGAGCACTCGGCGCCAGGCATGTGCGACGGAGCGAGGGGTGAACGGGATGACCGAGGTCACCGAGCACGGGTCGCGGAACGCCGGGACCCTCGGACGCACGACCATCGCCGACGGCGTGGTGACGAAGATCGCCTATCTGACGGCCGGTGATGTGGTCGGCGTATACGCCCTGGGCAGCGGGCTCGCGCGGTCCGTGGGCGAGCTGCGCAGGCGGGTGCCCGGCGGAGGGTCGGGCGGCACGCACGGGGTCAAGGTCGAGGTCGGCGAGAAGCAGACCGCCATCGACCTCGACATCATCGCCGAGTACGGCGAAGTGATCCCGGACGTCGCCCAAGCGGTCCGCGAGCAGGTCATCGCCACGGTCGAGCGGATGACCGGTCTCGAAGTCGTGGAGGTCAACATCGCGGTGAGCGATGTGAAACTCCCCGACGAGGAGGAGGAAACGGTCGAGCGGGTCCGGTAGGCGGGCGCGCGGCAGTCATGCCGGGTGGGCGCCACTCGATGACGCCACCCGGCCGACGGGCCGACGCAGCCGCCTCAGTGACCGGTCAGGGTTTCCGCGCCGGGCAGCGCGCACACCGCCATACCGCGTTGGGCGACGCTGGCCAGGACCAGCCGGCTGCCCGTACGGCAGACCGCGGTGACCATCCGGTACGGCGACCTGGCGGCCCGCAGGTCCCACACCGGATGCCCGTCCGGGCGGATGCCCAGCACCCGTACGGTCGGATGCGGCGGCGGGACGGGACGTACCCGCCGGACCGTCCGCCAGGCCGCCCGCCGCACCGCGTGGGGGAGGGCGTGCACCAGCTCCAGGGCCGGTTGGCGCGGTCCGGCGAGAGCCACCCAGAAGACCCCGTCGTCGGCGAGGGAGATGTTGTCGGGGTACCCCGGCAGGTCAGCAGCCAGGAGCTCAGAGTGGCCGGCCCGCGGCCCGGTGAGCCGGTAACGGCGCAGCCGGCGGGCTCCGGTCTCGGCCACGAGGAGGAACGACCCGTCCGGCGCCAGCGCCACGCCATTGGCGAACTGCAGCCCCGACAGCAGGACTTCGGGCGTTCCGCCGGGCCGCAGCCGCAGCAGCCGGCCCGTCCCCACGTGCTCCAGGATGTCGCCCGGCCACTCGTCCAGGCCGTAGCGGCGGCTGGAGACGGTGAAGTAGACCGTGCCGTCCGGCGCCGCGGTGACGTTGCTGCAGAACCGCAGCGGCTCACCGGCCACCTCGTCGGCCAGCACCCGGACCGTCCCGTCCCCGGTCGTGAGCTGCAGCAGACCGCGGTAGGCGTCGCAGACGAGCAGTTCGCCACCGGGGAGCGGGTGCAGACCGAGCGGCCGGCCGCCGGTGTGGCCCACGACCTCCGCACGGGCCGACCGCGCCGCCCGGTCGGCCGCTTCCGGCTCCGGCAGCCGCACCCGCCAGACCGTGCCGTCCGCGGCCCCCGCCAGGACGTTGCCGTCGGCGTCGGCCACCACGTCCTCGGGCCCGTCGATCTGGGGAGCGACGATCCGCGCCGGCGGGAGCGGCAGCGGCCCCCCGGTTGCGGCCCGCCGCCCCTGGACCGCGCTCACCGGCCACGCCGGAGTCGGGCCGCCTTGACGCACCGGGTCATCTCCTCCGCGTACGGCAGCACGATGCAGGCGCCGATGCCGAGGCCGATGCCGGCCAGATAGCGGGCGGACAGCGGGTTCTCCTTGGGCAGCAGCTTCCAGTCGTCGGGCCTGCGGCCGCCGCGCAGTGTGGCCCGGGCCTGGTCGGAGTGGAGCGTGCACAGGAACGCCAGCGCGGTCAGCGGCAGGACCTCCAGGAAGCTGTGGATGTGCTGCTCGACCGGGTGCAGTTCGCGCTCGCCGTCCGCCAGGCTGACGTCCCAGAGGGCTGTGGCGGCGTGCGCCAGCGCGGCACCGCCCATCACCGTCAGGACCAGCGGATTGATCCGGGCCAGCAGGCCCATCGCGACCGGCACCCCGGCCTCGGCCATCATCAGCGCGTGCACCGCCGATTCCCGCACCCCGGTGGTGTCCTCGATGCGGGTGCGCCGGTGCATGGCCCAGTCCGCCACCGCCGGGACGAACCACAGCGGCATCACGCCGTACAGCAGGAACCGGCGGTTGGCGTCGTCGGCGTCCATCGGCCGGCACGGCGCGGCGAGCGCGGCGGACCGGCGCCGGCCGCGCCAGGCCCGGGCGACCGGGCTTTTCTTGAGGTCCATGCTTACGTTTCCTCCTCCAATCGGATCGCCTTCCTCAGGTCCTCCGCGGCCTTTCCGCCCTCGCCCTCGCGGGATTCCAGCAGCGCGGCCGCCAGCGCGTCGAGCTTCCGCTGGATCGCGTGTTCCGCCCGCAGCTCGGAGTTCTTGAGCAGGGCGAGGAGAAGCAGCGTCACCGCGGTCATGAAATCCCCCGCCAGCAGCTGCCACGCCAGCGACAGATGGGCGAAGTGAACGGCGAGGAACAGCGCGATCAGGAGGAGGCAGAGTACGAAGAAGAGCGGGGAACTGGTGAAATGCGAGGCCCTTTCGGCCAGTTCGGCGAACCGCCCCCGCTCCTTTCCGCCGCGGTTCACGGGATGACGAAGGGACATGGCTCCTGGATACTCGATGGGCCGCCACCGGCGGAGACCGCCATGCCGCCGGCCGGCCCGGCAATTTCGCCCGCCCCGCCCTTTCACCCGCGCAGCGCCGGGCCCGGTCACTTCAGCAGGGACGACTCCAGCCGGGCCAGCAGCGCGGCCGGGCCTTCGTAGACCTCCTGCGCACCGGCGTCCAGCAGCTCGTCGCGGCCGTAGCCGCCGCTGAGCACGCCCACGCAGGGCACCCCGGCCCGGGCACCGGCCTTCATGTCCCAGACCGTGTCCCCGACGAAAACCGCCCGGTCGGGCTCGGTGCCGGCCTGCGCCAGCGCCTGTTCGACGAGGTCGGGGGAGGGTTTGCTGGACTCCACGTCGTCCGCGCCGGTGACCGCGGTGAGCGCGTCCTCGGCGTCCAGCGCGGCGCGCATGGCGCTCAGTTCGCCGCCGCCCGCCGAACTGGCGAGGACCACCGTCCAGCCGCGCCCGGCGCAGGCCCGCAGCAGCTCGGCGGCGCCGTCCAGCGGCGCCAGCCGGGACCAGTACTCGGCGAAGAGCGTCTTGTGCGCCGCGCTGATCACGGCGTCGTTCTCGCGGTCCCGGTCCGGGCCCAGCAGATGGCCGATGAGGTGGTCGGCGCCCATGCCGACGGTGCGGTGGATGGCGGCCGTCGGCACCCGGTGGCCGGCCTGGCGGAACGCCTCCCACCAGGCGACGGCGTGCAGATAGGTGCTGTCGACGAGGGTGCCGTCCATGTCGAACAGGGCGGCTCTGCGGTCCGCGGTCATGGGTGCGCCTCCTTCGGAGCGGCCGGGGGCTGTCACAGGTGCCGATCGCCGGGCCGTGGCTACTCGCGGCGCCGGGACTCGATGCCGTTGCCCTTCAGCTCGTGCGGTGTACGCCGGTGGTCGGTCCGGGGGAGTTCATCGGGCTCGCGGCGCTCCACGACGTCGCCCACCGGCCCGCCGTGCGGCAGCCGCGGCTGCGAGTCGGGGTGGGGCGGGCCGGGCTCGCGTTGCCTGATGCGCCGGCCCCGGACGAACGCCGCGAGCAGCAGGGCGACGACGAGGACCCCGACGATCGTGAGCAGGGCGCCGCTCGTCCCGTGACCGGCAGCGAGGTGCGCGGACAGATGCGTCGTTTCCACGGTCAGCGTCTCCATTCCGGGCGGATACCCGGCACCTGCCCGAACAAGCGCCGGTATTTCGCGGAGAGGGCCTTGATGAGGTCACCCCGCTTCATCGACGAACGGCCGGGAATACCGGCCTCGGTGGCGAGTTCGTAGAGCTCCGATTTGCTGCGTCCTTCCAGGTCGGAGGGCGGAGTGCGGCGTTTTCCGCCCTTCGCCCTCGTGGCCTTCCGTTCGCCCCGTGCGGTGTTCAGGCCGGCGTTGAGGACGTCCATCAGCTCGATGACATCGGTGGATTCCGGCGCCTCGGCCTCCTTCTCCACCGTCTCGCCCTTGCTCTTCGCCGCAACGAGCCGTCGCACGCGTGGGGATCCCGGCCTTCCCCGACCGGTCCAGGGCCCGCTGCAGCAGCGCGTAGACCTTGGCGTACTCCTTGCCGCGGGGCCCGAAGGTCAGCGAACCGCTCCACACCGGTCGTGCCATGGATCGCACCTCTTCGCACCGGACGGGCCAGGGGCCTGGTCCTCTCCATGGCACGACCGATCGGCGGTGATCGCATCCCAGCGCGGGCCGGCCGCCGGACCCCGGGCCGGTCCGGAAGACGGGCCCTAGCGCGGTACCCGGGCCACCTCCGGTGTCTCGGTGTCCAGCGGCACCGACCAGGACCGCACCAGGCCGAGCTGGACGCCCTGGCGGGGCAGCACCGCGTCCAGGAGCCAGTCGGCGGCCACCCGCACCCGGTTCCCGGGCATCGCCATCAGGTGGTAGCCGCGGGTGACGGCACTCGCGAGCGGACCGGACAGCGGCACGTGCAGCGGGTTCGCGGCGGCCTGGACCCCGCCCAGGTCGACCATGAACCCCAGGTCGTGGTGTTCGTACGCGCGCGCCGTGCCGTGGCCGCAGGACGCCGCCACATTGCGCGCCGCGACCTTGCCCTGCCGCTGGGCGTGCTGGGCGGTCATCGGCGTCACCTTGCCCGGACGGGTCAGGTCCGGTACGGCCGCGGCGTCACCGCAGGCGAACACCTCCGGCCGGCCGGGCACGCCCAGGTACTCGTCGACGCACAGCCGCCCCCGGTCGGTGGGCAGTCCCATCGAGGCCACCAGCGGGTCCGGGCGGACGCCGACGCACCAGATCAGGCTGCGGCTGTCGATGAACTCGCCGTCGTCCAGCAGCACTCCGTCCGGGGTGGCCTCCTTCACCGACGTGCCGGTACGGACGTCCACCCCGCGGCGGCGCAGCACCCGCTCGGCGGTGTGCGAGAGCCGCTCGTCGAGCTCCGGCAGCAGCCGGTCGGCGATGTCCAGCAGCAGCCAGCGCGGCCGCGGACCGTCCCGCAGCCCGGTGTTCTGCCGGGCCAGGGCATCGGTGAACAGCACGCCGTGGGCGGCGACTTCGGTGCCGGTGTAGCCCGCCCCGACGACCACGAAGGTGGTCCTGGCGGCCCGTTCGTCCGGGTCCTCGGCCGCTCCGGCCAGTTCGCACTGGCGGGTGATGTGGTCGCGCAGGTAGAGCGCCTCGGGCATCCCGCGGAAGCCGTGGGCGTGCTCGGCGACCCCGGGGATGGGCAGCAGCTTGTTGACGCTGCCGACGGTGAGCACCAGCCGGTCGTACTCCAGCGTGCCCTCCCGGTCCTCCGGGTCGGTGTACGCCACCCGGCGGGCGTCCAGGTTCACGTCGTGCGCCTGCCCGAGGACGAGCCGGACGCCCGGCAGGGTCCCGGTCAGCGACACCGAGATCCGGCGCGGCTCCAGGATCCCGGCCGCCACCTCCGGCAGCAGCGGCACGTAGAGGAAGTAGTCATGGGGGTTGAGCAGCACGATCTCGGCGGCTCCCTTGGCCGTCCGGGAGAGGGTGCGGGCACATTCGTAGCCGGCGAAACCGGCTCCGACGATCACGATCCGAGGACGACGTCGATGCACGTGGACTCCTGCGGTCGAGGACGGTCAGTCTGTCGATTGCGGTGTTTCCCGGCCGTCCGGGCGGGCGGTGGCCGGGTCCGGTCCCGGTCCCGGCCCGCCGGACGGTTCCTTCGTGGCGCGCTGGGGGACGACGGTGTACGCCGGGTCCTCGGCGGAGGCGATCCCGGCGGCGAAGACGCCGAACCGGGTGCACGCCGAGCCGGCCAGCAGCGCCAGCCCGGCGGCGACGGCCGCCGCCCGGGAGCGGCGGGCGGCGAGCGCCGCGGTCACCGCCCCGGCGCCGAGCAGCAGCTCCGCCCCGTGCAGCAGCCGGCCGGCCCGGCCCTCCCGGTAGGTCTCCGCCACCATCCCCAGCCGCCGCTTCGCCGCCCGGGTCGCCGCCGCGTCGGCAGCGGCGGCCAGTACGGCGGCGCAGCGCACGGGTGCGGTCTCGCCGGGCGGCGCCAGCACCAGCGCCATGCCGGACGCCGCGGCGGTCGCGGAGGCCGCGAAGAGGTAGGGCAGTTCACGGTGCGCGCCGTGCCAGGCCGGCACCGCGGTGTCCGCCGCGAGCACGGCGGTGTACGTGGCCACGGCCGGCCCCAGCGCCCCGGCGGCCGCGGTGGCGGCGGCGCCGGCCCGCGGCAGCCGCCCGCCGATCGCGCACACCGCCGCCACCCCGGCCGCCGGCCCGTAGCCGCTGAGCAGCCAGGAGCCGACGCTCATCGGCGAGGTCGGCTTGATGACGCGCAGCATGTTGCCGAACCGGGCGGGCCGGCCGAGGTCGTGGACGAGCGCCGCGGTGGACAGCGAGACGGCCGCCAGCGACGAGACCTTCATCCCGGTCGCCAGCGTGGTCCGGCCGGTCAGCTGGGCGCCCGCGGCGAGCACCGAACCGGCCCCCGCCAGGCCGCCGAGGAAGAAGTACCCGGCGATGTCCCGGGCCGACCAGGAGGGTGCCTTGATGATCGGACGGCCGTAGTAGGACTCGAACTCGGCGCGCGGGACCATGAGTTCCTCGCCCTTGCGGGACCGCCGTGCGCGCCGGTCACCCGGCCGGTCGGGCCGTGTCATCGCCGCCCCCTTCCCCGCAGCACGGCGGGCAGCGCGAAGGACAGCGTGAAACCGCCCACCAGCGACAGCGCCGCCGCGCCGGCGTGCTTCCACATCGCCGGCAGGTCCCGGGTGGTGACCTGCGGGTCCGGCGGCAGCCCGTAGACCTCCGGCTCGTCCAGCAGCAGGAAGAACGCCCCGTCGCCGCCGACCCCGTCCGCCGGATCGTGGCCGTAGAGGCGGGCCCGGTCCACCCCGGCCGCGTGCAGCTGGTCCACCCGCAGTGCCGCGCGTTCACGCAGCTCGTCGAGCGGGCCGAACTGGATCGACTCGGTCGGGCAGGCCTTCGCGCAGGCCGGTTCCTGTCCTGCGCCGAGCCGGTCGTAGCAGAGCGTGCACTTGAACGCCCGGCCGTCGGACGGGCGTTGCTCGATCACCCCGTAGGGGCAGGCCGGCACGCAGTAGCCGCAGCCGTTGCAGATGTCCTCCTGCACCACCACGGTCCCGAACTCGGTGCGGAACAGCGAGCCGGTCGGGCAGACGTCGAGGCAGGCGGCGTGGGTGCAGTGCTTGCAGACGTCGGAGGACATCAGCCAGCGCAGGTCGCCGCCGGCCGATTGGTCCGCGTCCCCGGCGAGCGGCAGCACCGTACGGCCCTCCGGCGCGGGCACCGGCGGATGCGGCGTCGACTGCTCGATGAAGGCCACGTGCCGCCAGGTGGACGCCCCGAGCCCGGCGGTGTTGTCGTACGACATGCCGGTGAGCGTCAGCCCGTCCTCCGGGAGGGCGTTCCACTCCTTGCACGCCACCTCGCACGCCTTGCAGCCGATGCAGACGGACGTGTCGGTGAAGAACCCCACCCGGGGCGGGGCACCGGTGTGCCCGGCGTCACCGGCCGGATCCGGCTCAGGGCCGCTGAGCAGGCTGTCGGTCATGGCCTTCGGTCCTCTCCGGTGTGCTCGGTGATGCCCGCGCGCCGCCGGTACTCCGCCACCAGGCGCGGCAGGGCGGGGCCGCGCGGCCGGCGGCCCGGGCGGATGTCGGCGGTGAGCGCCTTGTCCTCCTGGATGTGCGAGTTGGGGTCCAGCACGATCGCCATCAGCTCGTTGGCCGCGTCGCCGGTGACCACCCCGTTGGGGCCCCAGTGGAACGGCAGCCCGATCTGGTGCACCTCGCGGCCGTGCACGGTCAGCGTCCTGATCCGGTCGGTGATCGCCACCCGCGCCTCGATGGCGTTCCGGGCGGTGACGATCGTCGCCCAGCCGTTGTGCGTCAGGCCGCGCTCGGCGGCCAGCCGCGGGGACACCTCGCAGAACAACTCCGGCTGCAGCTCGGCGAGATGGGACGACCAGCGGCTCATCCCGCCCGCCGTGAAGTGCTCGGTCAGCCGGTGGGTGGTCAGGACGTACGGGAAGACCTCGGCACCCGGCTCGTCGCCGCTGGGGTGGTAGCGGTTGCCCTCGCGGACGTACCGCTCTTGTGTGGGGGAGCGCGGTCGGTCGGGGTAGAGCGCGTTGCCGAACGGCGAGTCCTGCGGCTCGTAGTGGGTCGGCAGCGGCCCGTCGAGCAGCCCGGACGGGGCGAACAGCCAGCCCTTGCCGTCCGCCTGCATGATGAACGGGTCGTCGCCGCGCAGCGCGTCGGGCCCGCTCGCCCCGGGCGGCGGTACGTGGTCCGGGGCCCGGTCGGGCACGAAGTCCGGCACGTCGTGGCCGGTCCAGCGGCCCGCGCCGGCGTCCCACCACACATACGCCTTGCGGGCGCTCCAGGGCGTGCCGTCCGGGGCGGCCGACGCCCGGTTGTAGAGGATCCGGCGGTTCGCCGGCCAGGCCCACGCCCACTCGGCGGCGACCCAGTCCTGCTCGGTGTGCGGGGTGCGGCGGGCCGCCTGGTTGACGCCGTCCGCGAAGACCCCGCAGTAGATCCAGCAGCCGCAGCGGGTCGAGCCGTCGTCCTTCAGCTCGGTGTAGGCACTCAGCGGGGCGCCGTCCGGACCGTGTCCGTTGATCTCGGCGAGGACCGCGGCGGCGACCGGCTCCCCGTGGTCGCCCTCGACCGGATAGTCCCAGGTCAGGTCCTGCACCATGCGGTCCCTCGGGTCGGTGGACGCGGCCAGCTTCTGCTTGATGCGCCGGCCCAGGTGGTACATGAACCACAGGTCGCTGCGGGCGTCGCCGTCCGGCTCGACGGCGGCGTGGTGCCACTGCAGCCAGCGGTTGGTGTTGGTGAACGACCCGGACTTCTCGGTGTGCGAGGCGGCCGGCAGGAAGAACACCTCGGTCCCGATGTCCTCCGTGGCGAGCTCGCCGCTCTCGATCTCGGGCCCGTCCTGCCACCAGGTCGCCGACTCGATGAGCGAGAAGTCACGGACGACCAGCCAGTCGAGGTTCGCCATGCCCAGCCGCTGGAGGCGGGTGTTGGCGGAGCCCACGGCGGGGTTCTCGCCCATCAGGAAGTAGCCCTTGCAGACGCCGTCCAGCTGAGCCATCACGGTGTCGTAGGTGCTGTGCGATCCGGTCAGCCGCGGCAGGTGGTCGAAGCAGAAGTCGTTCTCCGGGGTCGCGGCATCGCCGTAGTACGCCTTGAGCAGACTGACGAAGTACGCCCGCATGTCGCCCCAGAAGCCCTTGTCGGTGCGGCTCGCGGCGATGAAGGTGTCCAGGTCCTCGTGGGTGTGCGCGTGCGGCATCGGCAGGTAGCCGGGCAGCAGGTTGTAGAGCGTGGGGATGTCGCTGGAGCCCTGGATGGAGGCGTGGCCGCGGAGCGCCTGGATGCCGCCGCCGGGGCGGCCGATGTTGCCCAGCAGCAGCTGCAGGACGCTGGCGGCCCGGATGTACTGGGAACCGGTCGCGTGCTGGGTCCAGCCGACCGCGTAGACGAAGGCGCTGGTCCGCTCCCGCCCGGAGTTCGAGGTCAGCGCGTCGCACACCTGCCGGAACGTCTCGCGCGGGATCCCGCAGGTCCGCTCGACCAGCTCCGGGGTGTAGCGGGCGTAGTGCCGCTTGAGGATCTGGTAGACGCACCGGGGATGGGTCAGGGTCGGGTCCCGCGGCGCTTCGGCGGCGGCCTGCGGACCGCCGGAGCCGTGCGTCTCGGCGTGGCCGGGGGCGTGGTGCGAGGCCCCGCGGAGGTCCGCCAGCCGGCGGTCGTGCAGCTGCTCGACGTCGCCGGCCGGGGCCTGGACGTCGGTGCCCTCGTACTGCCAGCTCGCCGGGTCGTAGCAGCGCCCCTCCTCGTCCAGCCCGGAGAACACGCCGCCGAGGTCCTCGGTGTCGCGGAAGTCCTCGCTGATCAGGGTGGCGGCGTTGGTGTAGGCGAGGACGTACTCGCGGAAGTCCTTCTCCTCGGACAGGACGTGGTGGATCAGCCCGCCCAGGAAGGCGAGGTCGGTGCCGGCGCGGATCGGCACGTGCAGGTCGCACAGCGCGCTGGTCCGGGTGAAGCGCGGATCGACGTGGATGATCCGGGCACCCCGGGCCTTGGCCTCCATCACCCACTGGAAGCCCACCGGATGCGCCTCGGCGAAGTTCGAGCCCTCGATGACGATGCAGTCCGCGTGCTGGAGGTCCTGCATGAAGGTGGTCGCCCCGCCGCGCCCGAACGAGGTGCCCAGGCCCGCGACCGTCGAGCTGTGGCAGACCCGGGCCTGGTTCTCCACCTGGACCACGCCCAGACCCGTCAGCAGCTTCTTGATCAGGTAGTTCTCCTCGTTGTCGAGGGTCGCGCCGCCCAGGCTGGCGATGCCGAGCGTGCGGGCCACCCGCTTGCCGTCCGCCTCCCACTGCCAGGTGTCCCGGCGGGTCTCGATCACCCGCTCGGCGATCATGTCCATGGCCGTGTCCAGGTCGAGCGGCTGCCAGTCGGTGCCGTACGGCCGGCGGTAGAGGACCTGATGGCGCCGGGACGGCCCGGTCGTCAGCTGGAGCGTCGCCGAGCCCTTGGGGCACAGCCGGCCCCGGCTGACCGGCGAGTCCGGGTCGCCCTCGATCTGCACCACCCGGTCGTCCTTGACGTACACCTGCTGTCCGCAGCCGACCGCGCAGTACGGGCAGATCGACTTCACCACCCGGTCGGCGGTCTCCGTCCGCGGCCGGAGCGCTTCGGTGCGCGCGGACATCGCGGCGCGTCCGCGGCCCAGCGGATCGCCGCCGGTCAGCTGCCGGTACACGGGCCAGTCACGCAGCAGCCTCCCCACGCCCATGGCTCCTCCAAGCACCTCGCATCGTGCGGTCAGGATCCAAACTCCCTCCCGCGGCCCTCGCGTGCCCCTTGGCGGGCGTGTTACTCACCCAACCGGGCACTCGAAGGGCCGCGGGACGGGCCCCGGGCTGCGCGTGCGGTGCCCCCCGCCGCGCGTCACAGTGAGAGATGCGGCATCCGAGGAAAGGCGGCGGGCCCCGTGAGTGGCAGGAACGGACTGACGACGTACCGCGGCAAACGGCACTTCGACCGGACCCACGAGCCGCAGGGCGGGCAGGACTCCTCCGGTGCCTCCTCCGGTGACACGCCGTGCTTCGTGGTGCAGATCCACGACGCCAGCACCCTGCACTTCGACTTCCGGCTGGAGGTCGACGGCGTCCTGAAGTCCTGGTCGGTGCCGAAGGGCCCGTCCAGCGATCCGCAGGACAAGCGGCTGGCCATGCCCACCGAGGACCATCCGCTGGAGTACCGGGAGTTCGAGGGCGTCATCCCGGACGGGGAGTACGGCGCGGGCACCGTCATCGTCTGGGACGAGGGCAGCTACCGCCCGCTGCCCGGGCGGAAGAAGGGCCGCACCCGCACGTTCGGCGAAGCCCTGGAGCAGGGCCACGCGTCCTTCTGGCTCGACGGCAGCAAACTGCACGGCGGCTATGCGCTCACCCGGTTCCGCGGCGGCGACGGCTCCGGGAAGCGGGAGTCCTGGCTGCTGGTCAAGGAGAACGACGACCGGGCCGCACGGCGCGGCACCCCCGACGCCCGCCGGGCCCGGTCCGTCCGCAGCGGGCGGACCCTCAAGCGGGTCGCCGAGGAGGAGGCCGGGGAACACAGGAGTCCGCGATGAGCAGGGCCTGCGCCGCTCCGGCCCGGGGCTGACCGGGGTTTTCCGCCATGTCCGGCACCGCACTCATCGTGATCGACATGCTCAACCCCTACGAGCACGAGGACGCCGAACTGCTGCTGCCCTCGGTGCGCGCGACGTTGCCCCGGCTCACCGCGCTGCTCGAACGGGCCCGGCACAGCGAGACCGAGGTCATCTACGTCAACGACAATTTCGGCCGGTGGCGCTCGCACCACGACGAGATCCTGGACACCGCGCTGAGCGGCCCGCACGCCGACCTCGTGGAGCCGGTACGGCCGGACGACACCTCACTGTTCGTGGTGAAGGCCCGGCACTCGATCTTCTACCAGACCCCGCTGGAATACCTGCTGCGCCAGCACGGCATCGAGACCATCGTGCTCTGCGGCCAGGTCACCGAACAATGCGTGCTCTATTCCGCGCTCGACGCCCATATCCGGCACATCGGTGTCACCGTCGTCGAGGACGCCTGCGCGCATATCCACCGCGACCTCGCGGAAGCCGCGCTGCGCATGATGGAACGCAATATGCAGGCCCGTATCGTCCGGTCCACCGCCGAGGAAATCTTCTGACGTCTCACGGCGGGCGTGGCGTCTCACGGCGGGCGTGGTGAGAGGTTCGGCGAAAGGCATTCCGTGCATTCCGTGACCACGGGCTGAACCTCGGGGCTATGCCTCCAGCTCCCCGTCGCCCGCATTGTCGCGGGCGATGTGCACCGCGGCCTCCTCGGCGGACGCCGCACCGCCGTCGATGCCGACGTCCCGGGCGGCGATGTCGTCGCTGCCGCCGCGCCAGAAGCCCTCGTCGGTGCCCACGAGCCGGCCGGCCCGCTCCTCGCCGCACTCCAGATCCACCGGTTCGCCCACACCGCCGGGCAGATCGCCGATGCCGTCGCCGTCGACCGGGAGCACGTCCGGCACCTCCACGGCCAGCCGGTGCTCCAGCGACTCGCGGTCGTGCAGTTCCCGTGCCGTGGTGCCCTCGTGATTGACCACGAAGGGCCGTTCGGGCGGCGAATAGCCGGTGTCCAGCATGGCGTCGAGGTCGGGCTCGTCGAGGGCGTCCTCCATGTCCAGATCGTTGGGGTTGTCCTGGGGGTCGGAGCTGGGCGGCTGGTAGACCTCGTCGCCCATCGCGTCGTCGGACATGACCGCCCTCCCTCTCCCGTCCGCTCGTCCCGTCGCGGGCCGCGGCGGGTCTCTCTGCCACCAATTGTCCGCCTCCCGGCGCCGCTCGGCAGCGTCAGGAGGCGGACGGCCGGGTCAGCGCCGCACGTGCTCGGTGTGCAGTCCGATGGCCTCGGCGATGGCCTGCACATTGACGTACCGGTCGTGCGCCGGCAGCCGTTGGGCCAGCTCCACCAGCCGGTCCGGCGCGTGGTTGCGCCGCAGCGTCTCGATGATCGTGTTCTTGTCGGCGGGATACAGGCTCCGGCCGAGGTGCTGGGCGAGTTCGGAGCGCAGTCCGACGTCCTGCTCGGTCATCCCGCTCGGCGTACCGCCGCGGTAGTCGCTCGCGGGCGACCACGCCGGCAGCGGCTGGTCCTCGCCCGCGGGCTGGAGTTCGTGTTCCTCGTCGGTCCGCAGCGAGCGCTCCGCGGCCAGTTGCCCGCGCAACTGCTTCTTCATCATGTCGTCCCGGGCGGGGCCGGTCTTGTCCATTCCGTGTTCCATGACCATCGCTGCCTCCGGTCTGACGAGTCCTACCGACCCGACGCGTTTCTCCCAGTTTCCCTGGTCCTTCTGCCCTAACAACCCGAAGCGGTCGATTCAAGCCCCTGTACGGAATTCACCCGGACCACCACGCTGCGTGACTGTTCGAGGCATATCCCGGGCCGGAGCGCAATGCATACGCCCTGGGAGATCGGGAATTCGTATGACAGCCAACCCCAAACCAGCCGACGCATTGCGCGTCCCACCGCATACGCAGCCAACCGCAGACAAGCCCCACGCATACCGGGAGAACCCAAGGAGGCAGCGCCATGCGACTCTCGCTCCTTCGACCGGTCATCGATCGGCCGGGCCCATGGGCCACGGTCTATGCCGATATCTCGCACGGCACCGAGGACGCCGAAAAACAACAGGAGTTGACGGCGAGCGCGACCACCGCACAGCTCTTCGCGCTCGGCGCGGACGAGGCCACCTGCGGCGCCGTGCACGAGGCCCTGGTCACGCGGCGCGAAGGGGAACCGCAGTCGCACGCCGGGCGGGTGCTGTTCGCCACCAACGGCCACGTCGTGCTCGACGCGCCGCTGCCCGGACCGCCGCCCACACCCTTCGCCGCCTGGGGGCCGGTGCCCCGGATCGCGCCCTTCCTGGCCGCGATCGGCGACGACCCCGTCTGCCTCGTGGTCCGGCTGGACCGCACCGGGGCGGACCTCGCCGTCCTGGGGCAGCAGGGCACCGAGGACGACGCCGGCAAGGTCACCGGCGCCGAGTGGCCCATCCACCGCACCACGTCCTCGGACTGGTCCGAGACCCACTTCCAGGCGAAGGTGGAGAACACCTGGGAGCAGAACGCCGCGGAGATCGCCGACGCGATCAGCCGGACCGCCCGGGAACACGGGGCGGAAGCCATCATCCTCATCGGCGACGCCCGCGAGCGGCACCTCGTGCACGAGAAGCTGCCGGAGCAGCTGCGCGGCATCACCTATGAGAGCGAACACGGCGGCCGCGCGGCCGGCTCCGAGAGCGACCTGGTGGAACGGGACATCGCCCAGGTCCGGGCCGAACAGGAACGCCAGCACGTCGTGGAGATCACCGACCGCTTCCGCACCGGCGAGGGTCCCGGCGGCAAGAGCGCCCCGCAGGCCGCGGCCGGCATCCCCGCGCTCGTCGAGGCGGCCCGGGAACACCGGATCGACACCCTGCTGGTCGACCCGCACGGCGCGGACACCGGACGCCAGGTCTGGGTCGGTGAGGGCGCCGACCAACTGGCCGTGCGCGGCACCGAGTTGCAGTACCTCGGCGAGGTGCGGCCGGCCGCCGCCCGGGCCGACGACGCGCTCATCCGGTCGGCCGCGGCCAGTGGCGCCGAGGTCGTGATCGTCCGCGATCCCGAACGGGCGCCCTCCGGCGGGCTCGGCGCCATCCTGCGGTGGACGGACGAGCCGACGCCGGAGTGAACCGCCCGAGGACATTCCCCGGTGGCGCGCCGCGAGCCCTCAGTCCTGGGCCTCGGCCGCCACCGGCTTCGGGATCAGGAACGAGGTCGCGATCGCCGCCGCCAGGATGACCACACCGGCGATCATGCCCGCGGTGTAGCCGCCGGCGGACGCCGGATCGGCCGGGGTGGCGGCGGTCTTGACGGCGTAGAGCACCGCGAAGCTCAGCCCCGCGCCGAGGTTGAACGCACCGGCGTTCAGGCCGGGCAGGAAGCCCGGGTTCTCGCGGGGGGAGAGCACGATGCCGAGCCCGTTGAGGACGATGTTGGCCACGCCGGCGTAGGCGACGCCCACCAGGATCGAGGTCACCAGCAGCAGGACGTGCGAGTGGCTGTGCATCGTGGCGAGCATCAGCACCACCGTCGCCACCGAACCGACCAGGCCGCACCGCAGTACGCGCCCGTAGCCGAAGGTGGCGGCCAGCCGGCCGGCCAGCGGGCCCATGGCCAGACCGGCCAGCGCGTACGGCGACAGCGTCCACCAGGCGGACGCCTCGGCGCTCATCCCGAGACCGGCCTGCGCGTCCTGCGCGAACGCCGGGATCAGCCCGTTCATCACGGCGAACACGCCGGTCATGGTCAGCACGGTGGTCAGCAGGGTCGCCCAGGTCGCGCGCTGCTTGAGGTGCCTGGTCGCGACCAGCGGGTGCCCGCTGCGGTTCTCGGTGCGCCAGAAGAGGCCGAAGGCGACCGCGGCCAGCACGACGAGGACGGCGATCAGCGGCCAGTTCGCGGCGGCCAGCTTGCCCGCCTCGTTCAGCGCGATCAGCAGCGAGCCGACCGAGACGACGAGCAGGGCGACACCGGGCCAGTCCATCCGGCGGGCGCCCGCCGCGTCCGGAGCCGGGGCCCGGGACTCCGGGGTCAGGGTGGCGACGAGGACGGTCGCCAGCGCCGCGACGACGGCCATCGCCCAGAACACCGAGCCGAAGCCGTGGCTGTCGGCGAGGTAGCCGCCCGCGAGGGAGTCCACCCCGGCGATCCCGCCGTTGACCGCGGTGATCACGCCGAGCAGGGTGCCGTACCGCTTCGGCTCCTGCACCTCGACCCGCAGCATGATCAGGCACAGCGGGACGACCGGCCCGCTGACGCCCTGGATGATGCGGCCGGCGAACAGCATCGGCACGCTGGTCGCCAGCGCGGCGACGACACAGCCGACGACCATCAGGCCGAGCATCCCGGTGAGCACCCGGCGGCGGCCGATGACGTCGCCCAGCCGCGGGAGGAACAGGGAGAACAGGGCCGCCGAGGTGAAGAACGCGGTCTGGGTGAGGCCGATCTCGGCCGAGCTGGCACCGAGGGTGTCCTCGATGTTCTTCAGCGCCGGGCTGAGCATGCTGGCGTTCAGCTGGAACGCGAAGCAGGCCGCCAGCAGCGCGGTGACCAGCACCCCGATGCGGACGCCGGAGCCCGCGCCCTTGCTCTCGACGGTGGACCTGGGGGAGGGGGCGGTGGAGGTGTTCATGCCGTTCGTGCCGTTCGTGCCGTTCATTCCGCTACGTCGCCGATCCGCTCCAGCGCGTCCACGACGAGGTTCCAGAACCGCTCGTGGTCGAGCTTGACCGCGACCTGGGTGGTGCAGTCGTCCGGTGCGGGCGCGCGGAAGTCCGTCACGGTCATCCCGACGGTCAGCGCACCGCGCAGCTCCACGTCCACCGGGGCCCGGCGCACGGTCATCACGTCCGGGTCGATGACGTACGCCACCGCGCACGGGTCGTGCACCGGCGGGTGCTCGAAGCCCTGGTTCTCGCGGTAGGCCTCGCGGAAGAAGTCCAGCAGTTCCAGCACGAACGTGGCCGGCTTGGTGCCCACCGCGGCGATCTTCTTCTCGACCGCGGGGGTGGCCAGCGCCTGGTGCGTGAGGTCCAGCCCGACCATGGTGACCGGCCACTTCTCGTTGAAGACGATGTGCGCCGCTTCGGGGTCGATGATGATGTTGAACTCGGCGACCGCGCTCCAGTTGCCCTCGTGGTAGCCGCCGCCCATCAGCACGACCTCGCGGACCCGCTCGACGATCCGCGGCTCCTTGCGCGCGGCCAGCGCGATGTTGGTCAGACCGGCCGTGGGGACGATGGTGATCTCGCCCGGCTCGTGCGCCATCACGGTGTCGATGATCAGGTCCACCGCGTGCCGGCGGTCCAGTTCGAGGGTGGGCTCGGGCAGCTCCGGGCCGTCCAGACCGGTGTCGCCGTGGATCTCCGGCGCCGTCTCGATGTCCCGCACCAGCGGACGCGGGCAGCCGGCCGCGAAGGGCACACCGGTGATCCCGGCGATCCGCGCCACGGACAGCGCGTTGCGGGTCACCTTCTCCACCGACGCGTTGCCGACCACGGTCGTCACGGCGACCAGCTCGACATCGGGATTGCCGTGCGCCAGGAGCATGGCGATCGCGTCGTCATGCCCCGGGTCGCAGTCGAGGATGATCTTTCTGGCCACGGACGAGCCCCTTTGCTCTGCGGAACGGTGGTGCGGGGGGTGCTGGGGTGAAGTCTCTGGGTGCGCCCGCAGGAGGCGGCTACCGCCGGAAAACGTTCTCCGAGAATTTCGCCCATCGCTCCTCCCGATGTCAACGAAATGTGAGCCATACGACCGCTTGATCCGGCTTACGGACACGGTGGGTGAGCGGTGATAACGTTTGCCGCCCTCATCCGGTACGGGTCGACAAAAGGGGCGCGCCACCGTGGCCGAAGTGACCTTGAAGGACGTCGCGCTGGCGTCCGGCTGCTCCATCGCCACGGTCTCCCGTGTGCTCGCCGGCACCCGCCCGGTCGGCGCCGAGACCGCCCGCACCGTCCGCGCGGCGGCCGAGCGCCTCGGCTACCGCCCCAACCACGTCGCCCGCGCCCTGCGCAGTCGTTCCACCGGCACCGTCGGGCTGGTCCTGCCGCAGATCACCAACCCGTTCTTCCCCACCCTGGTCCGGGAACTGGAGCACGCCCTGCATGCCGAGGGCCGTGCGGTGCTGCTCGCCGACTGTGACGACGACCCGGCCACCGAGGCGGCCCGGATCGGCGCCCTGCTGGCCCGGCAGGTCGACGCGCTGTTGCTGATACCGGTCGACGAACGGCACAGCCGGGAGGCGGTGGCGGCCGCCGCCGCACAGGTGCCGCTGGTCCTGCTGGACCGCGGCTGCGGCCCCGGCGTCGCCGACTCCGTGGCCGTCGACAACGCCGCCGGAATGGCGCTCGTACTGGCCCATCTGGCCGCCACCGGGCGCCGCCGCCCCTGTTTCATCGGGGCCGCCGGCACCGCCTCCGCGGCCGTCGAGCGGCGCACGGCGTACGAGAGCGGCGCCGCGGCCCTCGACCCGGCGGCACCCGGCCGGCTCGCCCTCGGCGACTTCTCGGTGGAGTGGGGACGGGCCGCCGTCGATCGCCTCTGGCCGGCCCGCCCGGACGCGGTGGTCTGCGCCAACGACCTGATCGCGGCCGGTGCACTGCAACGGCTGCGGCAGTTGGGCGCGGACGTCCCCGGCGAGGTCGCGGTCACCGGCTTCGACGACATCCCGCTCGCCGGGCTGGCCGATCCCGCGCTCACCACCGTCCGGCAACCGGTCGCCGACCTCGCCGCCGAGGCCGCCCGCCTGCTGTCCCGTCGCCGGACTGACGGTTCGTCTGGTCCGTGCCACACGGTCCGCCTCGCCCCGGAGTTGGTGGTCCGGGCCTCCAGCGGGACGGCGGTCGCCGTCGCCGCCGACGGACCCTTCCGGACCTCTTGACCGTACACGGTCACGGAGTAAAGTCCAGACCAATCAGTGCACCCCTCGCGCCTCTCACCCCCCTCGCGAAAGGGTTGACATGAACAAGAAAAGAAGGCTGGCCCTCGCCATCGGCGCCGGCATCGCCCCGCTGCTGGTCGTCACCCTGCCGGTCACCCCGGCCAGCGCCCACGGATACGTCTCCGCACCCCCCAGCCGCCAGGCGCAGTGCGCCGCCGGCACCATCGACTGCGGCCCCATCAAGTGGGAGCCGCAGAGCGTCGAGGGCCCCAAGGGGCTGACCAGCTGCAGTGGCGGCAACAGCCGGTTCGCCGAACTCGACGACGACTCCAAGGGCTGGAAGGTCACCCCGATCGGCCACACCCAGACCTTCACCTGGCGACTGACGGCCCGTCACGCCACCAGCACCTGGCAGTACTTCGCGGGCGGAAGGAAGGTCGCCGAGTTCAGCGGCGGCGGCGCACAGCCCCCGGAGACCGTGACCCATACCGTCAACTTCGGCAGCGTCACGGGCAAGCAGAAGATCCTCGCGGTCTGGAACATCGCCGACACCGCGAACGCCTTCTACGCCTGCATCGACGTCACCATCGGCGGCTGACCGGTCGGCGACGGCCGGCCCACTTCCTCCGCGTACGTCCCCCTCGGCCCCCTCGTCCCCCCTCGTCCGTCCCCGTCCCCACCCGCCCCGTCGCCCTGCGGCGTCACGGCAGTGTCCCGTGGTCAGCAGGGTGCCGGGGCCGGCCGGCGCACCCGTTACGATCGGCCCATTCATGGCCGTTGTGCGTGGCCGCTGCCGGGAGGAAGAGATGGGCCTGTTCCGCCGAGGACCGAAGCGGGATTCCCGCGACCTGGCACGCGACGGGGAGTTCGGCTTCTTCTCCGAGCGGGAGGGCGGCGTTTTCCGGTCCCAGGTCCGGCAGGCCTTCGCCGAACAGGGCCTGGAGGTCACCGCGTACGCGGGGGTGGTCACCGACTCGTCGGGGCGTCAGTTCGGCCTCGGCAACCTCGCCGCGGTGTGCCACCGCGACCGGCGCGGCGAACGCGCCTGGCCCGGGCTGATCCGGGATCACGTCGGCAAGGTGCTGCGCACCATGGACGGCCCGCAGCCGCTGGAGGTGCTCTCCGCGGACGAGATCCGTGCCTGCCTCTACCCGCGGGTCGTCGCCCAGGAGACCCTGCCCGCCTCGGACGCCTTCCGCTACGGCCGGGAACCGGCCCCCGGTCTGCGCGAGGTGCTCGCGCTCGATCTGCCCGAAGCGGTGCAGATGCTGAGCGAGGACTCGCTGAGCGACCTCGGGGACGTCGCCGAACTGCGGATCCGGGCCATGAACAACCTCCGCGCCCTGCCCGTCGAGGGGCACGAGACGGTACGCCGCGGCGACGGCTCGGCCTTTGAAGTCCTGCTCGGCGACTCCTTCTTCACCGCCAGCCGGGTACTGGTGCTCGAGGATCTGGTCCAGCGGCTCATGGGCACCGGGCTCACCCCGGACGGTGCGCTGGTCGCCATGCCGTTCCGCCACCAGCTGGCGTTCCACCGCATCCAGGACGCCCAGGTGATCCCGGCGCTCCAGGCCATGGCACAGTTCGCCGCGGCCGGCCACGAGGACGCGGCGGGTGCCATCAGCCCGCGGGTCTTCTGGTGGCGCCGGGGCATGATGACCCCGCTGAGCGAGCCCGACGGGGACGGCCTGCGCGTGGTCGTCGACGGGGAATTCCAGGAGCTGCTCGAACGCCTGGTACAGGGCGAGACCTGAGCGGGCGAACGCGGGCTGAGCGGGAGGCCGCGACCCGGCCGGGGAGCCCGGCCGGAGACGTCGTTTCCGCGGACCCGAAAGATTCTTCCCCGAATCCTCACAGAAGGGGAACCACTTCCCGCTCCCACCCGTTCCTATAGATGAGACCCCACGCTCTCCCCCGTGCGTGGGGTCTCACCACTTTCTCCCGCCCGGCCCCTCAGTCGTGGTCCGGCCGGTTCGCCGGCTCCTCGGTCAGCAGCCGCGAGCGGATCAGGAACCGCACCCCCTCGGGCGCTTCCAGCGAGAAGCCACTGCCCCGGCCCGGTACGACGTCCACGGTCAGATGGGTGTGCCGCCAGCGCGCGAACTGGTCCGCCGACATCCAGAAGTCCACCGGCTCGGGCACCCCCGTCACCGCCAGCCGTCCCAGCAGCACGTCCGATCCGCCCGTACGGAATTCCCCCGCCGGGTAGCACATCGGCGCACTGCCGTCACAGCACCCGCCGGACTGATGGAACATCAACGGCCCGTGCTGCTCCCGCAAGGCCCGCAGCACGGCACCCGCCTCCGCGGTCACCGCGATCCGCTCCACACCGGCATCCGCGTCCACAGCCGCACCACCCTCCACATCGACTTCAGGCAGACGGCGTTCAGTCAATCTCCTACGAGGTTGCGCGAGGGTTGCACGCTCCGTCCAGGGCGGAAGCGGTGCCCGACCGACCGGGGTTCACGGCCGGAGGCGGTCGGCGGACGAGGGTGGCTGGATCCGCATGCCCGGCCGCCGGCGGTGGACGGTCAGGTAACCGAGGCCCCCCGCGCCCGCGACCAGGCCACGGGTGGAACCGTGCGGCAGCCAGATCAGGCTTCCTTCGCCCAGCGGGTGCGCACCGTCCGTGCCCAGCAGGGTGCCGTCGCCGGCGACGACCAGCAGGAGCACGTCGAGGTCCGGCTCGGTGTGCGGGTCCACCCGTCCCGCAGGCGGGATGCGGACGACATTGGCGTCGAGTTGCCGTCCCGGTTCCGCCAGTCGCCACAGCGCGCCGGCCGGCGCACCGTCGGTCGCCGCGCGCGCAGCCAGGGCCCCGGCGTCGCACAGTACGCGGGGGGCCGGTGCGTCACCGGCCGGTCCGGGGGAGCCGTCGTTTTCCACAGTCATACACGTGCCCTGTTCGATGTGCGTTGCCCACCACCGGCGGGACGGGCCCTCGGTGGCACCCTGTCCGTCAGCGGTCTCGCTCGTGACGCATTCCACACCGTCACGGGCGCACCTGAAATAGGAATCCTACATGCGCCTTTGTTAACGTCCGGTTTGTGCGGCTGACGAAGTTCACCGACCTGGCGCTGCGTTCCGTGATGCGCCTGGCGGTCTCCAAAGAGGGCGACCCGCTGACCACGCGCGAGGTGGCCGAGGCCATGGACGTGCCCTACACCCACATGGCGAAGGCGGTCACCCGCCTCCAGCGCCTCGGTGTGGTGGAGGCGCGACGGGGCCGCGGCGGCGGCCTGGCGCTGACCGGTCTCGGCCGGCAGGCGTCGGTCGGCTGGCTGGTCCGGGAGCTGGAAGGGGAAGGCGAGGTCGTCGCCTGCGAGGGCGACCCGCCGTGCCCGCTGCGTGCGGCCTGCCGCCTGCGCCGGGCGCTGCGCGACGCCCAGGAGGCGTTCTACGCCACGCTCGACCCGCTCACCGTGGCGGACCTGGTGGCCTCACCCACCGGTCCCGTGCTGATCGGTCTGGTCGGCCGCCCGCCGGAGTGACCCTCGCCCCACCGGCACCACCGCTCTGCGGACGGCCGGTGCGCCTGCCCCCGCATGCCCGCACCCGCCTCATGCGGACCTGAATAAGAAGATCGTTAACCAATTAAGGAGTCGCGGTGCTCTCCGAGCAGTCCACCCCGGTCATCCGGGCCTCCCTCCCGGCGGTCGGCGCCGCCATAGGCGACATCACCGAGCTGTTCTACCGGAAGCTGTTCGACGCCCATCCCGAGCTGCTGCGAGACCTGTTCAACCGGGGCAACCAGGCCAACGGCGAGCAGCAGCGCGCCCTCGCCGGCTCCATCGCGGCGTTCGCGGGCATGCTGCTGGAGGGCCCGGACGCCCGGCCCGACACCCTGCTGGCCCGGATCGCGCACAAGCACGCCTCCCTGGGTATCACCTCCGACCAGTACAAGATCGTCCATCGCCACCTCTTCGCGGCGATCACCGAAGTGCTCGGCGACGCGGTCACCCCCGAGGTGGCCGCGGCCTGGGACGAGGTCTACTGGCTGATGGCCAATGCGCTGATCGCCGTCGAGGCGCGGCTCTACCAGGAGGCCGGCGCGGCCGAGGGCGAGGTCTGGCACCGCATGGAGATCGTCGAACGGCGGCAGGAAACCCCCGACGCGGTCTCCTTCGTCCTGCGCCGGTCCGACGGCAGCCCCACCGCCCCCTTCCGCCCGGGCCAGTACGTCAGCGTCCAGGTCCAACTCCCCGACGGCGCCCGGCAGATCCGCCAGTACAGCCTGTCCGCCGCGCCCGGCCGCGCCGACTGGCGGATCACCGTCAAGCGGGTCCGGGCCGGGAACGGGAACGACGCGGCCGGAGGGCAGCCGGACGGTGAAGTGTCCAACTGGCTCTGCGCCCAGGCCCGTACCGGAGACGAGCTCACGGTCTCCGTCCCGTTCGGCGACCTCGTGCTGCCGGAGGGGGATACCCCGCTGCTCCTGGCGTCCGCCGGTATCGGCGTCACGCCCATGGTGTCCATGCTCGACCACCTCGCCGCCGGCGGGTCCGCCCGCCCGGTGACCGTCCTGCACGCCGACCGCACCCCCGCCGACCACGCCCACCGCGGCGAACAGCGCAGGTTGGTGGGCGCGTTGCCGGACGCCCGGCTCCACCTCTGGTACGAGCAGCCGGACGACCAGGCCCCGGAGGCGTCGACCGGCCGGGTCGCTCTCGACACCGTCGACCTTCCCCCGGGCCTGACCGCCTACCTCTGCGGCCCGCTGCCCTTCATGCGCGCGGTCCGCGGCGACCTGCTGCGCCGTGGCGTCCCCGCGGAAGCCATCCACTACGAGGTCTTCGGCCCGGACCTGTGGCTGGGACAGTGACCGGCATGCACGCCATGCACGCCGTCCCCGCCGCCGTGGCCGTCGCGGTGACCTTCGTCTGGCTGGGAATGGTCCTGGCCATCTCCTTCCTGGAGGCGCCACTGAAGTTCCGCGCCCCCGACGTGACCGTACGCATCGGCCTCGGCATCGGCCGGCTCGTCTTCCGGGCGCTGAACCGGGTCGAGGCGGTGCTGGCCGTCGTCGTGATCACCGCGGTCGCCCTCGGCCGTCCCCCGGCCTTGGTGGTGATCCCGGCGGCCGTCGCCGTCCTTGTCCTGGCGGCGCAGCTCACGGCGATCCGCCCGGCCCTGAACCGCCGCTCCGACCGGGTGCTGGGCGGCGAGGAACTCCCGCGCTCCCGCGCCCACTTGCTCTACGCCGTCGCCGAGTCGCTCAAGGCACTCGCCCTGCTGGCCCTGGGCATCGCGACGCTTACGGCCTGAGCGCCCTACCGGGGGCGGTGCGACCCGCGGGCTCGCCGCGCGCCGGCGGTCCGCCCGCGTACGCGTCGGCGGTACAACCCTCGGGCCGCTCAAGTGGTCTCCTCCGTGCCGCGGTTGCCGGACTGCGCTCCGCGGCAGCCAGCCAGGGCTTCGCGCCCCGCCCGAATCGGAGATCCCAACCCACCATGCGACCTCATACGCTCATGCGCCGGCCCTTTCGTTTACCGCTCGCGACGACCACCGTCGCTTCGCTCGCCTGCGGGTTGCTCTGCCTCCCGGCCGGTGCGGCGACGGCCGCCACGCCTGCCACGCGCGCCGTGGCCGCCGACGACTTCAACGGTGACGGGTACCGCGATTACGCGTCCGCCTCCTGGGCCGCCGCCGGTGGCGCCGTCCGCGTCGTCTTCGGCACCGCGCACGGCCCCGGCACCGCCTCGCAGACCATCGACCAGGACAGCCCCGGCGTGCCGGGCGCGGACGAACCGGACGACATGTTCGGCGAGGTGCGCGCCGCGGCGGACTTCAACCGCGACGGTTACGGCGATCTCGCGGTCGCCGCACGGGGCGAGAAGGTGAACGGCCGTGAGTACCAGGGTGCGGTCACCATCCTGTGGGGCTCCAGGAAGGGCCTGTCCGGCGGCACGTCCCTCCCCGGCAAGGCGGCCCCGCAGTCGTACGCCTACTTCGGAACCGACCTGGCCGCCGGGGACTTCAACGGCGACGGCAGGCCCGAGCTCGCCGCGATCAACGCCGGTGAGACCTACGTCTACCAGGGCACGTTCTCCCGTAACGGGATCACCGGCCCGGTCGCCCACCCCGACCGCGGCAACCACTTCGCCGCGCACCTGATCGCGGGCCGGGTCACCAAGGACAAGGCGACCGACCTGGTGGTCATCGGCCAGGCGGCCTTCCCCGGGACGCGCACCGAGGGGAATGCCTGGTTCCTCAAAGGCGGTGCGAAGCTCACGTCCGGCAAGGTGCTGAAGGTCAACTCCGCCGACTTCCACGTCGGGGACGGTCTGATCGCCGACTTCGACAAGGACGGCTACGGCGACATCGCCATCGGAAATCCGGACGACGCGAAGGGCCGGGGTGCGGTGACGGTCTGGCGCGGCGGCGCACAGGGCCCCACGACCGCCGCCCGTCTCACCCAGGCCACCGCAGGGATCCCCGGTACCCCCGAGCCGGAGGACTATTTCGGCGCCTCGCTCTCCGCGGGCGACGTCAATCACGACGGGTACGCCGACCTCGCGATCGGCGCGTACGGGGAGAAGTTCGACGACAAGGCGTACGCGGGGGCCGTCCATGTCCTCCGCGGGCGCCCGGGCGGCCTCTCCGGAAGCGGCTCCCAGTTCTTCACCCGTGTCACCCCGGGCATGCCTCGACTCCCCGATCCCGAGGACTCGTTCGGCGCGACGGTCCGGCTGCGTGACACCGATCGCGACGGCTACGCCGACCTGTTCGTGACCAGCACCGGTGGCGCATTCCGCCTGCCCGGCAGCGCGGCGGGCCTGACGACCGCCGGGGTCACCTCCGTCGACCCCGACGTGGTCGACGGCTTCCTCCAGTAGGCCGACGGGCCGGGGCGCACGTCAGCCCGCTGCGGCGGCCGGGCCGATCTCGTCGAGGTGGGCCTCGACCCAGTGCCGTACCGCCGCGAGCGGTCGGGCGACGCTGCGCCCCAGGTCGGTCAGCGCGTACTCGACGTGCAGCGGTACGGCGGGGATGACGGTCCGGTCGACGAAGCCACCGGTCTCCAGCCGCCGCAGGGCCTGCGTCAGCACCTTCGGGCTGAAGGTCACCGACTGAGCCGGTATCCCGAACAACAGAAACTTGCGTGGTGCGCATATTTGCGCGCCACGCAAGTTTTGTTACTGTCTTCTGTCATGGGGTTGCGAGAGCAGAAGAAGGCCGAGACGCGTGCCGCGCTCAGCTGGGCGGCGGTCCGGCTGACCGTCGAGCGCGGTTTCGGCAACGTCAAGGTGGAGGACATCGCCGAGGCCGCCGGCGTCTCCCCGCGCACGTTCAACAACTACTTCTCCAGCAAGGGAGAAGCGATCGTCGCCCGCCACCTCGACCGCAGCCTCCGCATCGCGGAGGCGCTGCGTGCGGGTCCGGAGGAGCCGCTCTGGGAGGCGATCACCCGCTCGGTGCTGGCCCAGTTCGGGCCGGACGCCGAGGCGGCCGCTCACCCCATCGCCGACGCGGCTCAGTGGACGGCCGGCGTGCGCATGATGGTCTCCGAACCGGCCCTGCAGGGCGAGATGTTGCGGGCCGGGGCGATCGCCGAGGCCGAGATCGCCGCGGCCGTCGCCGACCGTACCGGTACCGATCTGCAGCAGGACCTGTACCCGCACCTCGTCGCGTCCGCAGTCGTCGCCTCGATCAACACCGCCACCGCGCACCACCTCCGCACCGATCCTCCGGTACCGGTGAGCCGTCTGCTCGCGGACGCCCTCACCCGGGTCGCGACGGGGCTGTCGGCCCCGTAGGAAGTCATCCCCAGGACGGACTCCCCGGGGCTCGTCCCGTAGGCGTGGGCGCGCACCCCGAGGAATCCCCCGTAGGCAACACCCTCCCGGACCGGAAGCCCGGCGGCGGCCGGGCCGATGGCCCCTGCCCGGAAACGGAGACCCACTCATGATCGACGTCGTCATCGCGGGCGCCGGACCCAACGGCCTGATGCTCGCCTGCGAACTCGCCCTGGCCGGCGTGCGCCCGCTCGTCCTGGAACGCCTCACCGAACCGACCTCCGAGCAGCGCGCGAACGGCCTGGTCGGTCAGGTGGTCCGCATGCTCGACCGGCGCGGACTGTACGAGCGGCTGACCGCGCCCGGTGCCCCCGCCACCCCGCAGCCGGCACCCGGCTACGTCTTCGGTGCGTTCCCGCTCGACCTGACCGGCCTGCCGGACAACCCCCTCCACACCTTGCAGGTGCCACAGCGCCGGATCGAGCGGATGCTCGCTGAGCGCGCGGCCGAACTGGGCGTCGAGATCCGCCGCGGCCATGAGGTCATCGGCCTGACGCAGGGCCGGGAGTCGGTGGTGATCGAGCTGCGCGGGCGCACGCCGGTCGAGGCGGCGTTCCTGGTCGGCGCCGACGGCGGGCACAGCGCGGTCCGCAAGCTCACCGGGATCGACTTCCCGGGCGTGACCAGGGACGACTCCGTCTCGCGCACCGGACATGTCAGCGTGCCCCGGGAGATGGCCGGGGCCGATGGCGCTCTGGTCGTGCCCGGCTTCGGCACCGTGCCGCCGTTCCGGCACCTGCGGACCGCACACGGCCTGATCGCCTGGGCGCCGTTCCCCGGCGGCGATCCGCTGATCAGCACGGTGGAATGGGGACAGCCGGCCGAGGGCGAGGCCTCGCTCGACGCGCTTCGGGCCAGCGTCTCCCGGGTGCTCGGCGCGGACGTGCCGCTCGGCCCGCCGACCGGGCCGGGACCGCACTCGATGAGACGGCTGTCGGGCGGTAACACCCGGATCGCGTCACGCTACCGTGCGGGCCGGATATTCCTGCTCGGCGACGCCGCGCACGTGCACTCGGCGATCGGCGGTCCGGGGCTCAACCTGGGCCTGCAGGACGCGGTGAACCTCGGTTGGAAGCTCGCCGCGGCCGTGCGTGGCCACGCGCCGAAGGGGCTGCTGGACACCTACGAGGCGGAACGGTCCCCGGCCGCCCGGCGGGTCGCCATGCACACCCAGGCGCAGTCGCTGCTGACCCGGCCGGGCGGCGACGTGACGGCGTTGCGGGAACTCTTCGGCGAGTTGCTCGCCCAGCCGGCGACGCGGCAGCACCTCGCGGATCTGCTGTCCGGCGCGGACCTCACCTACGACATGGGGCCGGCGACCGGGCCGCTCGTCGGCCGGTGGGCGCCGGACCCGCCGGGCCTGCGCGAACTGACCCGCACCGGCCGGCCGCTCCTTCTGGACCCGACGGGCACCCTCGACGCCGGCCCCTGGGCCCCGCACGTCGACACGGTGGCCGTCCCCGAACTCGACAGCGCCCTGCTGCTCCGGCCCGACTGCTACGTCGCCTGGCAGGGCACCACGGGCGACGGCCTGCACGAGGCACTGGGCACCTGGTTCACGGCAGCGTGAGCGGCACGGTACGCAGAGTGCCTGAGGTACCCGAGTGCCCGAGGTGCCCCAGGTGGCCGTCCGCCCGCGCCGAGTCCCCGGTGCCCGGTCCCCGGTGCCCGGTCCCCGGCACGTCAGGTGAGGTTCAGCCCGCCGTCGAGCAGGATGACCTCGCCGGTGAGATAGCTGTGGGCGAGCACTGACGCCACCAGGTCGGCGACGTCGGCGGGTTGGGCCGGACGACGCATCGGCGCGCGGTCCCGCCAGATTTCGTGCGCGTGCGCCCAGTCCTTCGTCATGGGCGTGTCCACCAGTCCCGGGGCCACCGCGTTGACCCGTACGTCGGGCGCGAGGGCGGCCGCGAGCAGCCGGGTCACGTGGTTCAGCGCGGCCTTGCTCGCCGCGTACGGCACCGAGGAGCCCTTGGGGCGGACCCCGGCGTGGCTGGTGACGTTCACGATGCTGCCGCCCGCCGGGGCTTGGCGCAGTGCCGGCAGCGCCGCCGTGCACAGCACCCAGGGCGCGATCAGGTTGACCTCCAGCAGCTGCCGCCAGTCCGCCGGTGTGGCCGCGGCCAGGTCATGGTGCGGGATCGGCCAGCTGAGGCCCGCGTTGTTCACCAGCACGTCCAGCCGCCCGTACCGGTCGAGCGCCGCCTCGGCCAGCCCGCGGGCCTCTTCCTCCACCGCCAGATCGGCCCGTACGTACGCACCGCCGAGCTCCGCCGCCAGTGCCTCACCGGCCTCCGTGCTGCGCCGCGAGTGCACGACGACCCGCATGCCGTCCGCCGCCAGCCGCCGCGCGACGGCCTCGCCGATCCCCGACGTGGACCCCGTGACCAGGGCAACGGGCCGATCCGATGGTTCAAGTGTCATGATCGGGAATCCTCCCACGGCCACGCCGGGCGAGCGGGCGTGGGATACGTGGCGGGTGGGCTGTCCGAAACCGTTCGATCACAAAATAATGACGCCACCAAACATTGCAAAGTGCAATGAAAGCCTTCGCCAGATCACGCTGAATGCCCCGGTATATTCCCTTTGCTCGTTGATCCCCGGCGGGATGCTGGGCGAGCAAACGAGGGCGATCCGCCTCCCCCGGAGGTGGTGCTCCATCGCGTTCACAAGAGAGTGGTGGGCTGTGGTGCGAGGCAGGGCGAGGGCGGACGCGGAGCGCGCGGCGGCCGAAGCGGCCGAACGGCCGGCCGCGCCGTACCGCCATCCGGCGGTCGGCGCGGCGCGCGGGATCAGCAGCCGGCGGCGTCGCTGAGCGCCTCGGCGGATGCCGTCAGGGCCGGCTTGCGCTGTCGCGGCACCCGCCGGAACGGGGTGAGGACGCGTTCGGCGTGCTGTTCCTCGTGCAGGTCCACCCGGCGCGCTTCGAGCAGATGACGCAGGCTCAGGATTCCCTCGACGTGGTGGGGCGCGGTGCGGGGCGTGACGACGACGCGGGTGACCTGGTGGGCCGCCATGCGATTGGCGATGGTCCGCAGGGTTTCGTCCGGATGGGCGGTGATCGCGGGACGGGCGAGACCGCCCAGCTGCCGGTCGTCGTCCGGAGCGCCGTGCAGCAGTTCCGCGCGGGTGACGACCCCCGCCAGGCCCCCCTCGCCGTCCAGGACGGGGTAGAGCCGCTGGGCGAGGATGCCGTCGGCGTCCCGGGCCCGATGCGCCTCGCGCAGCCGGGCCCCGGCCTCGCCGGCGGTCTGGTCCGTACGGAACGTGACGGTGACGGGGGTTTCCAGCTGGCGTACGAGGTGGACTTCCAAGGGGTCCACGGAGTACTCGCGGGTGAGGTGGAGGCCGCGGCGGGCGATCTTCTCGGTGAGCACCGACCGCTTGAGGACGATCACCGACAGCAGATACGCCGAGGACGCGGTGATCACCATGGGGAGGAGGGCGTGGAGCTCATGGGTCAGTTCCACGCAGAACACGATGCCGGTCAGCGGCGAGCGCATGACCCCGCCCAGCACGCCCGCCAGTGACACCAGGGCCCAGAAGCCGGGGCTGACGGAGGGGAAGACCAGCCCCTCGGCGGCCCCGAGTGCGCCGCCGATCATGAACATCGGGGCGAGGACGCCGCCGGAGGTGCCGGAGCCCAGGGAGAGCCCCCAGATCAGCGTCTTGACGACGAGGATGCCGAGGATCAGCCCGACGGTGGCGCGGCCGGTGAGCAACTGGTCGATGACGTCGTAGCCGACGCCCAGCGCGCGCGGCTCCACCAGGCCGCCGAACCCGATGATCGCGCCGCCGAACGCGGGCCACCACATCCAGTGCAGCGGCAACTTGGCGAACAGGTCCTCGGAGAAGTAGACGAGCCACGTCGCCAGAAGGGCGAGGAGCCCGGCGGCGAGTCCGGCGACGACGCACAGTCCGTAGACGGAGAGCGGCAGTTCGGTGGGGACGTGGGCGCCGCCGAAGAGCGGCTCGGTGCCCAGGAGCGGTCCGCGTACGAGGGTGGCGGTGACCGCGCCGACCGCGACGGGCAGGTAGGAGCGGGGCCGCCACTCGAAGAGCAGCAGCTCGACGGCGAGCAGGATGGCCGCGAGCGGGGAGTTGAAGGTGGCCGCCATGCCCGCCGCGGAGCCGGCCACCAGGAGGGTCTTGCGTTCGTCGGTGGTGACGCGGAGGAACTGGGCGAGGATCGATCCGACCGCGCCGCCGGTCATGATGATCGGCCCTTCGGCGCCGAACGGGCCGCCGGAGCCGATGGATATCGCCGACGAGACCGGCTTGAGGACCGCGACGCGGGGCTGGACCCTGCTGCCTCCGACGAGGATCGACTCGATGGCCTCCGGCATGCCGTGGCCGCGGATCTTCTCCGACCCGAACCTGGCCATCAGCCCGATGACCAGCCCGCCCAGCACCGGCATGCAGAGGATGAGCCACCAGTGCGCGGTGGAGCCCGGGGTGGCACCGCCGAAGGAGAAGCGGCCGTGGAAGCACAGGTTGGTGAACAGGGCGATCAGTTTGAGCAGCCCCACGGCGACGAGCGCGGCGACCGCCCCGACGGGCACGGCCAAGCCGGTGATCACCGCGACCCTGGGCAGGACGTGGAAGTCCCCCAGCTCCGCGATCTTCTCGCCGGAGGGGCGGCCGGGCCTCTTCGCTCCTGTCTTCGTCTGATTCCGGGCGGCGTCGGGCCGGGCCACGGGGTACCTCCGCTTCGTCTGGCTGGAAAGGAACAGGCCACCGTCAGCGGACCCGCGAACCGGCCCCCGGGTGTCAGGGGGCCGGCCGTGGTCACACAGCGGCAAGGGGCGGGCGTCATTGCCCTGCGAAAGAGGAACGGGCGGTGGGCCCCGGTGCCGGTACCGGGGCCGGGATCGGTCGCGGTGCGATCCGCTCCGCTCTCTGGTCATCGGCGCGCACTGGTGGTGCTGGTCGATGGAACGGCGGACGGCGTCACGCGCCTCACGCCCGTGGACCGGCCCTGCCGCGCCGCACAGGATCGGTCATCGCACTCACCGTAACATTGCACAGTGCAATAATAAATATGACGGTGATAACAACCTGATGAACCGGCCTGGTGGCCGGGGCAGCGGGCTGCTGCACTGCCGGCCCGCGTGCTCCTCGACGCGGCGATGTCACGAATCGCCGGCCCGCGTCCGTCCCTCGTTCGACAGCCGTACCACCGCTACGAGACGAGGTGTCTGTGGTGATCCACCCGTGGTTGCTCTTCGCCGGCCTGGCCGCCGTCCAGCTCGGCGACGCCGCACTGTGTCTCAGGCCCGTCGGATTCGTCCGGGCCTGCCTGGAAGATGTCGACTTTCCCCGCCGGTACTGGCGATTGCTGCCCGTGCTGAAGACCGCCTCGGCGGTCGGCTTGATCGTCGGCATCTGGTTCCTGCCGCTGGCCGTTCTCACCGCCGCCTCACTGGTGGTCTACTTCCTCGTTGCCGTCTCCCTGCACCTCCGCGCCAAGGACTACGGGCGCAACCTCTTCCTCAACGCCACCGGCATGCTCGTCCTGTGCACGGCCGCACTGGTCCTCGCCCTCCAGGCAGGCTGAGCCGCGCCCGCCCGCCCGACCGGCGCGGGCGGGGAGGGCTCATGGGGGACGTGCCGGCCAGGAGAGGTGTGCCGAGGTCGCTGTGCTGCCACGAGGTCGGCCGGAGGCGCATCCGGCCCGGGTCGGCCCGGCCGTCGAGGCGCTCCTCACGGACGCAACGTCCCCCACCACAGCGCCCACGGCACGAACAGCACCGCTGTCGCCATCAGCGTCGCCCTCGCCACCCCGGGCCGGCCGTGCGGACGCGACCCGGCCGGGGTGCGCTGCCCGTTCCGCCGGCGCCATACCGTCACCCCGGTCAGCGTGACGTCGGTGACGCTCAGCGCCTGCGCCACCAGCCAGCCGAGCGGACGTCCCGCCACCACCGGTCCCGCCGCACCCCCGTCGCCCACCACGAAGACCGCGAGGGGGCACAGCACCGAGGCTGTTACCGCAACGAGGCCCAGCCCGGCCAGCCAACGCCGCAGGGCCGCCCCCTGAGCCGGGCCGGGCCGCGGGCGCCGAGCGATCCGTCGTAGCGCCCCGCTCACCGGGTAGGCGGCGAACCCCACGAGCAGCAGTACGGGAGGCAGCCAGGCGTACCAGGCGCTGGCTGCGGGGGCACTGGACACCGGCTGCGGCGGGGCGGGGGCGGCGCTGGACCGGGGAGGGTGACCGGAGGCCACCGCGGCCACCCAGGAGGTGAGGATGGGGACATAGCCAGGAGCCGGCGCCCCCAACCGCTTGCCCTGATAGAGCGGTCCGGCGATCCGGTCGAAACCGTCCGAGGTGCGGTGGCCGTTGTGCGCGGCCCCCCGGAGGAAGCGGACGACAACATGCCGGTTGCCCGCCTCGGCCAGGGTGCGCCGAAATATCTGCGCGCTCTCACGCGGCGGCACCTGCCGGTCCTGATCGCCCCACAGAGCCAGCACCGGCGTGTCGTGCAGCTGCCTCCATGCCGGCAACGGATCGAAGTCTCCCTCGGGGAACCGGCCCGTGGAAGCGACGAGTTGGGCCGCGGGACCCTCCAGGGTGGCGAGGAAGGACCCGGTGACGCCGCCATGCCGCAGATGGGTGGTGAGGTTCCAGGTCTGGGTGCGCAGGGGCGAGTGGCCCGGCCCGCCGATGGTGATCACGAAGCCGACGCCGGAGGAGCGCGCGGCGGCCAGCGGGGCGACCCAGGCCCCCTCGCTGAACCCCCACAGACCGACGTGGCGCGGATCCACCCCTGGCCGGCCACGCAGCAGCCGCACCCCGGCCAGGGCGTCCGCCGCCAGCAGACCGAAGTCGCGGTCCATCGTGGAGTAGCGCACCGTGCGCTTGTCGTACACCAGCGTCGTGATCCCCGCGCGGGCGAAGGCCTCGGCCTCCTGCCGGTACTCCTGACGAGGGCCCGGCCCCGCCCCGCCGACCAGCACGATGCCGGGCCGGGCAGGCGCCCCTTGAACCGTGGCCGCGCTCAGCACCGTGCCGTGCAGAACGAGCCCGTCACCGCCCCGGAAGGAAACCTCCCGGCGGATCAGGCCCGCGCCGTCCTGGACGCGTCCGTGCGACCGGTGACCGTCGGCCCGGGCGGCACCGGCGGGCACCAGCAGAGCGGCGAGGACGACCGTCCACACCACGGCCACCGGCGCGGACGGCGACCGACGGAACAAGAGCCTCACGCCGTGCCGTCCTCTTCGCCGATCTCGGGGAACCCGAGCAGACGGACCAGGACGGCGCGCGCCTCGGGAGTCGCTTCCTCCTGGGTGGGGGAGTACCGGTGGATCAGCGCGATGTACTCCTCGAAGAACTCCCGGAGTTGGGCCGGATCGAGCCGTAGCGTGGCACGGGAGAAGATCGCCGCATCCGCCCAGGGGCCGAGGTTGTCCCGCGCCGCCTCGAACTGCCGGGCACTGTCGAGCAGTTCGGCGAGGTTCAGCCGGTGCATCTGGGTGAGCGCCTCCCGCATCTGCGGTGTCTGCCGGCTGTACGGCGGGAACCGCCGGTCCCCGGGCACCACCCGCCACCACCGCTCCCGCCCCTTCGCCAGCTCGGGCGCCTCCTCGATGAACCCGTGCTTGGCCATCTGGCGCAGGTGATAGCTGGTCAGCCCGGTGCTCTCGCCCAGTTCGCGCGCGAGAGTCGTGGAGTTGGCGGGGCCCTTCCGCAGGCACTGCTCGATCTTCTGCCGCATGGGGTGCGCGAGCACCCGGAGGGCCTCTACGTCGTTGATTTCCTGAGGTTCGGGTGGCATGCGCGGCAGCCTAGAAGTTGCAAATCATGCTTGCAAGGTGAATTTGTAAGTCCGGCGTCCGGGCTAGGACTCCGAACCAGGCTCGGAGCCGACGGCCAGGACGATCTTTCCGGTGGTCCGGCCGGCCTCGCCCAACTCATGTGCCCGCGCGGCGTGTTCAAGGGGGAACACCGCCTCGACGAGCACCCGCAGGCGGCCGTCCTCGACGAGGGCGCTGATCTCGCGCAGCCCCTGCCGGTCGGGTTCGACGAGCATGAACACCGCCCGCACCCCGGCTTCCTCGGCCTGCCGGGCGGGGAAAGCGTCGTCGAACGGGAGGAGCGAGACCAGCGTGCCGCCGCGGCGCAGGGTGCGCAGGGACCGCGCCCAGTTGGGCCCGCCGATCCCGTCGAGGACGACATCGATGTCGCGGACGGTGTCGCCGGCGTCCTGGGTGCGGTGGTCGATGACCTCGTCGGCGCCGAGTGCGCGCACCAGGTCGTGCTTGGCGGCGCTGGCGGTGCCGATGACGTAGGCGCCGCGGGCCTTGGCGATCTGCACCGCCAGGTGGCCGACGCCGCCGGCCGCCGCATGGATCAGGACCCGCTGCCCGGGCCGGACGTGAGCGGTGTCGACCAGGGCCTGCCAGGCGGTGAGCGAGGCCAGCGGCAGGGCGCCGGCCTGGAAGTGGTCGAGGCCGCGCGGGCGCGGGGCGAAGTGCCGGGCCGGTGCGGTGACGTACTCGGCATACGCGCCCGCCTGGTGCGGGAAGCGGGGCATCCCGAACACCGCGTCACCGGGCTGGAAGATCGTCACGCCCGAGCCGACAGCCGCCACGACGCCGGCCACATCGAAGCCGAGGGTGAAGGGAGGCATGGCCCCATCGGCGAACACACCGCGCTCGCGGAGCTTCCAGTCGGCGGGGTTCACACCCGCCGCGCGCACCCGGACCAGGATCTCGCCCCGGCCCGGATCCGGCCGCTCCGTCTCGACGACCTTCAGGACGTCGGGAGCGCCGCCCCGCTCCTGGGACACCGCGCGCATGGTCGAAGAGGCAGTAAGAGGCCCGGTGGTGGGCGCGGTGACGGGCGCGGTGATCGGCTGGGTCATGAAGGCGTTCCTTCTCGGTGGAGGTACGGGGGAGTTCCGGTGCCGGAGATGTCGGCGGTGCCGGTGGTCTCGGACACGGCCCCAGACTGTCCGGCCGGCTCAGCCCCCGGTGGTGGCGCAACGGCCACGTCCTGAAAGGATCTGGCCATCCATCGTCCCGAGAGGATCTGGCCATGCATCGTGTGGGCGTCCTTGCCCTGGACGGCATCGTCCCCTTCGAACTGGGCATTCCCGCCCGCCTCTTCGGCGCCGCCCGCGACGGCGACGGCAACCCGCTGTACTCCGTGACCACGTGCAGCCTGGACGGCGGCCCCGTGCGCGCCGAGGCCGACTACGACCTCGCGGTCTCCCACGACGCCTCCCTGCTGGCCACCGTCGACACCGTCGTCGTCCCGCCCTCCCACCGGCTGGGACCGATACGGGACGAAGGCCGCCTGCCCGGCCCGCTGCGTGATGCCCTGGCCGCCGTTCGCCCCGGGACGAGGATGGTCGCGATCTGCAGCGGCACCTACGTCCTGGCCGCCGCCGGCCTCCTCGACGGCCGTCCCGTCACCACCCACTGGCGGGAGGCCGACCGGCTCCAGCGGATGTTCACCACCACCCGCGTCCACCCCGACGTCCTGTACGTCGACGACGGCGATGTCCTCACCTCCGCCGGGGTCGCCGCGGGCATCGACCTGTGTCTGCACCTCATCCGCCGCGACCACGGCAGCCACATCGCCAACGAGGTCGCCCGCTCCTGCGTCGTACCGCCCTGGCGCGACGGTGGCCAGGCCCAGTACATCCAGCGCCCCGTCCCGGATCCGTCCACCGGCAGCACCGCGGCCACCCGGGCATGGGCCGTGCGGCACCTGGCCGAACCGCTCACCCTGGCCGGCCTCGCCGCCCATGCCAACATGAGCGTGCGCACCTTCAGCCGCCGCTTCCGCGACGAAGTCGGCAGCACCCCCGGCCGGTGGGTCACCCGGCAACGCGTGGACCTCGCACGCCACTTCCTGGAGACCACCGACTGGCCCGTTGACCTCGTCGCCCAGCGCGCCGGTTTCGGCACCGGGACCTCCCTCCGCCAACACCTCCACACCGCCATCGGCGTCAGCCCCCAGACCTACCGCCGCACCTTCCGCCCCCCACAGGCAGCCGCCTGACCGTCTCCGCAGCCCGGCAAGCCCTGGGCCTGAAGCCGTGGAACCGGTGGTGGGGGAGCGCGGTGCCAAGGACGCCGGCGAGATGGAGGGTGGTGAAGGGGACGACGTCAGCCATGAACCGAGGGGGACCCGTCACGTCACTCGCCGCCTCCGCGCGTCGGACACCTTGCGTGAGGCACGGCAACCGGTCTCTGGACCTCGGCGACCGGAGCGAGCAGCGCCCCCGGCTCCAGCGCGCGATCTCGCCGGGGTGGTACGAGGGTGGTAGTGATGGACACACCGGTGGCGACGTTCAGCGAGAGTCCGGACGACCCGTTCGCGGTGCGTCGCTCGGCCTCCGCGGTGCTGGACGACACAGGGCGGGTCGTCGGCTGGAGCGAGGGTGCCGAGGCGCTGCTCGGCTACTCGCCCGAGGAGGTGCTGGGACGGGCGGCCCGCGACCTCCTGCTCGACCCACGCGATGAGGACGTCGTCATGGCGGCGGTGGCGGCCTGTGTGAGCGCCGGCGGCTGGTTCGGGGTCATCCCGGTGCGGGACCGGGGCGGGGAACGGATCGAGGTGGGCTGCCGGGCCCGGGCAGTGGTGCGGCCGGACTCCCGCGTCGAGTGGTTCCTCGCGAGTGCGCCCGCGGAGCAGGTGATCCAGTGGGAGACGGACCGGTCGGTCCTGGACGGGATGTTCCGCCGGTCCCCGATCGGTCTCGCCGTCCTCGCCCCTGACCTGAGCCTGCTACGGGTGAACCGGGCGATCGCGCGGTTCGGCGGCCTCCCGGCCGAGTACTACCGGGGGATGCGCACCGGAGACTTCGTCGTCGACCGGGACACGGCACTGGTGGAGTCGGGGCTGCGGCGGGTGCTCGAAACGGGTGAACCGCTGATCTTCACCGAGCAGCCCTGCCATCTGCGGCACGACCCCCACACGGAGATGTTCGTCTCCGTCTCGGCCTTCCGGATGCAGGATGCGTCCGGGCGGATCCTTGGTGTCACCGAGCTCGTCGAGGACGTCACCGACCGCTACCGGGCGCGCCGGAGACTGGCATTGCTCAACGAGGCCGGCGCTCGTATCGGCACCACCCTCGACGTGGAGGCCACGGCGCGTGAGCTGGCCGAGGTCGCGGTCCCCGACCTCGCGGACTGCGCTTCCGTGGATCTGCTCGAATCGGTGACCCGCGGTGAGGAGCCCGACCAGGAGCCGTCGGCCTCCCTGTGCAGGACGGCCGTGCGGAGCGTCTCGCCGGAGGCGCCGCCGGTGATGTTCCCGGTGGGCCACACGATGCACTTCCCTCCGGAGGCACCGCAGGCCAGATGCCTGGCCGAGCGACGTCCCGTCCTCGAACCGGTCCTGGAATTCTCCCCCGCCTGGTCGTCCCTGGACCCGGCCAAGGTCGAGCGGGTCCGCGAGCTGGGCGTCCACTCACTCATCGTGGTGCCGTTGGTCGCGCGCGGCCTCGTGCTGGGCGTGGTGAGCCTGTGGCGGTGGCGCCGGCCCGAGCCGTTCGAGGAGGACGACCTGACGCTGGCCGAGGAGTTCGCCGCCCGCGCCGCCGTATCCATCGACAACGCCCGGCGCTACACCCAGCAGCAACAGGCCGCCGTCGCGCTGCAGCGCAGCCTGCTCCCGCGCGAGGTACCCGAGCACCATGCGGTCGAGATCGCCCGCCGGTACCGGCCGGCCGACACCACCGCCGGTGTCGGTGGCGACTGGTTCGACGTCATCCCGCTCTCCGGACTCCGGGTCGCCCTCGTCGTCGGCGATGTGGTCGGCCACGGCATCCACGCCGCGGCCACCATGGGCCGGCTGCGCACCGCGGTCCACACCCTCGCCAACCTCGACCTGCCACCGGACGAGGTCCTCTCCCATCTGGACGACCTTGTGGACCGGCTGGCCGCCGAGCAGGAGGCGACCGACGAGAACTCCCCGCAGATAGTCGGCGCGACCTGCCTGTACGCGGTCTGCGACCCGGTCCACGGGCGCTGCGCCCTCGCCCGCGCCGGCCACCCGCCGCCCGCGGTGGTGACCCCGGACGGACGGGTGGACTTCCCCGATCTGCCGGCCGGCCCGCCGCTCGGCCTGGGCGGACTGCCCTTCGAAGCCACCGAATGGGAACTGCCCGAGGGCTCCCTGCTCGTCCTCTACACCGATGGACTCCTTTCGGCCTGGCGCCGCGATCTCGATGAGGGCCTGGCGCTCTTCCGCGGGGCGCTGAGCGATCCCGCCCGGTCCCTGGAGGACATCTGCAAGGCGGTGGAGGACGCGCTGCTCCCCGAGAGTCCCCGCGACGACATCGCGTTGCTCGCCGCCCGCACCCGCTGCCTGGCCGAACACCAGGTGGCCACCTGGGAGTTGCCGGCCGAACCGACCGCCGCCGCCGAGGCCCGGAAGCTCGCGGCCGCCCAGCTCCACGACTGGGGCCTGGACGACATGGCCCTCACCACCGAGCTGATCGTCAGTGAGCTGATCACCAACGCCTACCGCTACAGCAGCGGTCCGGCCACCCTCCGGCTCATCCGGAACCACCACCTCATCTGCGAGGTCTCGGACACCAGCAGCACCTCGCCCCACCTGCGCCACGCGGCCACCACCGACGAAGGCGGCCGTGGCCTCTTCCTGATCGCCCAACTCACCGCCCGCTGGGGCACCCGCTACGTACGCAACGGCAAAACCATCTGGGCGGAACAGCCGTTGGAGCCGGCGTCCACGGGGGGTGGAAGTGCGTAAGTCAGGCCCCTAGAAGAACCCCAGCTTCTTCGGCGAGTACGACACCAGCAGGTTCTTCGTCTGCTGATAGTGGTCCAGCATCATCTTGTGGTTCTCGCGGCCGATGCCGGACTGTTTGTAGCCGCCGAAGGCGGCGTGGGCCGGGTAGGCGTGGTAGCAGTTGGTCCAGACGCGGCCGGCCTGGATGGCGCGGCCGGCGCGGTAGGCGGTGGAGCCGTCGCGGGTCCAGACGCCGGCGCCGAGGCCGTAGAGGGTGTCGTTGGCGATGCCGATGGCGTCGTCGAAGTCGGAGAACGGGGCCACGGCGACGACCGGGCCGAAGATCTCCTCCTGGAAGACGCGCATGTCGTTGTTGCCCTCGAAGACGGTGGGGCGGACGTAGTAGCCGCCCTCCAGTTCGCCGCCGAGTTCGGCTCGGGTGCCGCCGGTCAGGATGCGGGCGCCTTCCTTCTGGCCGATGTCCAGGTAGGAGAGGATCTTTTCGAGCTGGTCGTTGGACGCCTGGGCGCCGATCATGGTGTCGGTGTCCAGCGGGTGGCCCTGGACGATCTTCTCCGTACGGGCCACGCCGGCCGCCAGGAAATCGTCGTAGTGGCCGCGCTGGATCAGTGCGCGGGAGGGGCAGGTGCACACCTCGCCCTGGTTGAGGGCGAACATGGTGAAGCCCTCCAGCGCCTTGTCGAGGAAGTCGTCCGCGGCGGCGGAGACGTCGTCGAAGAAGATGTTGGGGCTCTTGCCGCCCAGTTCGAGCGTCACCGGGCGCAGGTTCTCCGAGGCGTACTGCATGATCAGCCGGCCGGTCGTGGTCTCACCGGTGAAGGCGATCTTGGCGACCCGGGGGCTGGACGCCAGCGGTTTGCCGGCCTCGACGCCGAAGCCGTTGACGATGTTGACCACGCCGGGCGGCAGCAGGTCCCGGACCAGGCTCATCCAGAAGTGGAGGGAGGCGGGGGTCTGTTCGGCCGGTTTCAGGACGACGGTGTTTCCCGCCGCCAGCGCCGGGGCGAGCTTCCAGGCGGCCATCAGGATCGGGAAGTTCCACGGGATGATCTGGGCGACCACGCCGAGCGGCTCGTGGAAGTGGTAGGCGACGGTGTCCTCGTCGATCTCCGACAGCGAGCCCTCCTGGGCCCGGAGCGCCCCGGCGAAATAGCGGAAGTGGTCGACCGCGAGCGGGATGTCGGCCGCCAGGGACTCGCGCACCGGCTTGCCGTTCTCCCAGCTCTCGGCGACCGCGAGGGCTTCGAGGTGCGCCTCCGTCCGGTCGGCGATCCGGTTGAGGACGGCGGCGCGTTCGGCGGCCGGGGTACGGGCCCAGCCGGGCGCGGCCGCGTGCGCGGCGTCCAGTGCCCGCTCGACGTCCTCGGCGGTGCCCCGGGCGATCTCGGTGAACGGCGCTCCGTTGACCGGCGTCGGGTTCTCGAAGTACCGGCCCGCTGCGGGCGCCACGAACTCGCCGCCGATCCAGTGGTCGTAGCGCGGCAGATAGCTCATCACGGCATCGGCGGAACCCGGGCTGGCGTAACGGGCCATGAGGCGGCCTCCCCATCACTCTCGGTGCGGTGCCCGCCGCTCCCGTGCGGCGGGCGATGGGCGCACCCTAGGGCGGCGGAGGTTGCCGGAACGTTGCGCTGCGCGCTGCGGCCGGGACGGGTACCGCGCCGCCGTTCAGGCCGTACGCGGCGCGCAGCCGGTCCGCGGCGGCGCGCGGCACTCCGCGGGCCGGTGACCGCTCCGGCAGCGCGTCCACCAGGGCCTCCCAGACCTCCAGGTCGTCCTCGCCCCACGGCGTACGGGACCACGCGCCCAGCAGTTCCGGATCGCGCACGGCGAGCAGGGCGGCGCGCAACCGGTCCGCGACCGCGGACCGCAGCCGCCGTACGCCGGGTGCCTCCGACGACGGCAGCAGCGGGCCGCCGTAGCCGTCCAGCGCGGCCCACGGGTCGCCGGCCGCCAGCCGTTCCTCGACCGTCCCGAGGTCGGTCTCCACCGGCCGGCTCAGGCGGTACGGACGCGAGTGCAGCAGGCCACCGACGAGCTGCCGCAGCCGGGACAGCTCGGCGCGCAGCGTCACCGGGCGCATCTCGCGCTCGCCGTAGAGCTGCACGGTGAGCTGATCACCCGTCAGGCCCGCCGGATGACGGGCCAGCAGCAGCACGATCTCGCTGTGCCGGCGCCCGAGCCGCAGCCGCCGGCCGTCGACGACCAGCAGCGCCTCGTCCCGGCCGAGCACGGACAGGTACGCGCCCGGTTGCGGCGCCCCGGCCGCGAGATGGGCCTCCGCGGCCCGGGCGGTGGCCTGCACCAGGGCCAGGCTGTGCGGGCTCGCCAGATGGTCGCCGCCGGTGATGTCCACCGCGCCCAGCAGCCGCCCGGTCCGCGGATCGTGCAGCGGCGCGGCGGCACAGGTCCAGCGCTGCACCTGCCGGTTGTAGTGTTCGGCGGCGAAGATCTGCACGGCGTGATCGGCGGCGAGCGCGGTGCCGGGCGCGTTGGTGCCGGCGTGCGGCTCGTCCCAGCGCGCGCCGACGACGAAGTTCATCCGCTCGGCGCTGCGCCGCACCCCGCGGTGCCCCTCCACCCACAGCAGCCGCCCCTGCTGGTCGCAGACGGCCAGCAGATGCGCCCCGTCCTGCGCGATGCTGCCCAGCAGGTCCCGGAAGACGGGCATCGCGCGGGCCAGCGGATGGCTCTCGCGGTGGGCCCGCAGCGCCGCCTCGTCCAGTTCGATCGGCGCGGCACCGTCCCACGCGGCCCGGGCGTGCGCGGACCGGCGCCACGACTCGGCGACGACCCGGCGGACCGGCGGGGCGACGGTCCCGTCGGCCAGGAACGCGGCATGGGCCCGGCGCACCGTCCGGGTGCGCTCCACCGGATCCGCGCCGGCCTCCATCGCCAGCCAGGGGTTGACCACGTGTCACCTCTCCGCAGCGGCTCCTGCACCGTACGTGCCGATGGTGCTCGGCCGGGACGGAGCCGTAAACCCCGCCTGCTCGCTGTCGCTCAGGCGTACGGATGCCCCGCGTGCAGCCGCAACCCACCCGCGGTGATCAGGTCCGAGGTGACCGGGCGTCCTGTTACTCATGACGCTCTGTCATACTCCATACAGATCTTGGCAGTTGGAGACTAGGGCGGATTTTGAGCAAGGGTCAACAGTGCGGCCCGAGCGGCTCCCGGGCCGCTCGCGGCACCGTGCGCTCCCAGGCGCGCCGCGCCGAACTGATAGCCACCGGGCGGAAGTTGTTCGCCGACACCTCCTATGACGCGCTGTCGATGGACGACATCGCCCGCCAGGCCGGGGTCGCCAAGGGCCTGATCTACTACTACTTCACGAACAAGCGGGGCTATTACCTCGCGATCATCGAGGACGCGGTGGCCGAGCTGGTCGAGCGGGCCGGCGCCACCCACGACCTGCCGCCGGTCGAACGCGTGCAGCGCACCGTCGACGGCTATCTGCGCTACGCCCAGCACCACCAGGCCGCCTACCGCGCCATCGTCACCGGCGGGGTCGGCTTCGACGCCGAGGTCATGGCGATCCGCGACACGGTGCGCGCCCGGCTGCTCGGCGCCCTCGCGCTCGGCGCCTGGGGCCGTACCGACCTCCCGCCGCTCGCCCGCACCGCGCTGACCGGCTGGCTCTCCAGCGTCGAGGGCGCCACCCTGGACTGGATCGCGGAACAGGAGGTGCCCCGCGAGAGGGTGGTGACGCTGCTGGTGCGCGGGCTGGGCGACACCCTCCGGCTGATCGAGGAGTTCGAACCGGCCTGCCCGGCCCCGCCCCGGCCGCCCGCCTGAGACCGGCGGGGCGCATGCCGGACCGGCAGGGCGGCATGCCGGACGGGCGGGAGGCCGCCACCTCCCGCCCGTCCGAATCCGGTGCGGCGACCGCTAGTTGATCGCCTTGATCAGCTCGCCGTTGGTGGTGTCACCGCTCAGTTCCCAGAAGAACGTGCCGCCCAGGCCCTGGGCGTTCTTGAAGGCCATCTTGGTCCCGATGGTCTCCGGGGTGTCGTAACTCCACCACTGGTCACCGCACTTGGCGTACGCGGTGCCGCCCACCTTGCCGGTGGCCGGGCAGCGGGTCTTGAGCACCTTGTAGTCGTCGATGCCGGCCTCGTACTTGCCGGGCGCGGCACCGGTCGCCGTGCCGCCCGGCGCGTCCTGGGTGACGCCCGACCAGCCGCGGCCGTAGAAGCCGATGCCCAGCAGCAGCTTGCTCGCCGGCACCCCGAGGCCCTTCAGCTTGGTGATGGTGTCGGTGGTGTTGAAACCGGCCTTGGGGATGCCGTTGTACGACGCGAGCGGGGAGTGCGGCGCGGTCGGGCCCTTGGCGTCCCAGGCGCCGAAGTAGTCGTACGTCATCGGGTTGTACCAGTCGACGTACTGGGCGGCGCCCGCGTAGTCGGCGGCGTCCATCTTGCCGCCCGCCGAGGCGTCCGCGGTGATCGCCGCGGTCACCAGGTTGTTCTGGCCGAACTTCGCCCGCAGCGCCTTCATGACGCCCGTGAAGGCGTCCTTCCCGCTGGTGTCGCAGGTCAGACCGCAGGCGTTGGGGTACTCCCAGTCGATGTCGATGCCGTCGAAGACGTCCGCCCAGCGCGGGTCCTCGACCAGGTCGTAGCAGGACTGGGCGAAGGCGGCCGGGTTCTTGGCGGCTTCGCCGAAGCCGCCGGACCAGGTCCAGCCGCCGAAGGACCAGATCACCTTGAGGCCGGGGTGCAGCTTCTTGAGCTTCCTGAGCTGGTTGAAGTTGCCGCGCAGCGCACCGGCGTCCCAGGTGTCCGCCTTGCCGTCGACGCTCTGGTCGGCGGTGTAGGCCTTGTCGTAGTCGGCGTAGGAGTCGCCGATGGCGCACCTGCCGCCCTGGACGTTGCCGAAGGCGTAGTTGATGTGCGTCAGCTTGGCGGCCGACCCGGACGTCTCGATGTTCTTGACGTGGTAATTGCGGTCGTAGACACCCCAGTTGGTGAAGTATCCGACCACCTTGCCGCCCGCCGCGGCCGGCTGCGCCGTGGGGACGGCGGCCGCGGACGGGTGCGGGGCGGAGGTGCCGGCCGGGTGGGCGGAGGCCGGGCCGGCGAGCAGGGTGCCGGCCAGCGCCGCGGTACACAGCGCGGTGGCGGCGGCGATCAGCCGGTGCGGCGATCGCCTCCGGTGCGGTCTGAGCATGTCGTCTCCTCGGAGGGGGGCGAGGGGGAAGCGTGCGGACCTGCGTTCCGAATTGGCATGAACGCGTTGAACGTTGAGGAGAAGGTAGAAGGACTAGACCAGTGCGTCAATGGTTCGGACCAATTTCACCGGCGGGCGGTAGCGGCACCGCGTGCCTTCCGGGTAGCGAGCCGGAACCCGTACCCGCTGTTGATCAACCAGTGACGCGGAGCCGCCGATCGGGCATACTCCTAGCGCCACAGCCGCAGGTCATCGCCATCCGAGACCCGGAAAGCGATCATCGGCCTGGCACTACGGAAACGGCGCCGCCGCCCACCCCGCGCGCGTCGCCGCAGCGCCCGACAGGGAGGAGAGCGCCGCCATGACCGAGTACGGCCCCCGGCCGGTGGACCGCAGGCTGCCCACGGAGGAAGCCCGCGACCTGATGACGCTCGTGCGAGAGCTCGCCGAGCGCGAGATCAGGCCGACCGCCGCCGAGGAGGAGGACGCCGGCCGCTTCCCCCGCGACACCTTCCGGCTGCTGTCGGAATCCGGACTGCTCTCGCTGCCCTACGACGAGGAATTCGGCGGGGGCGGCCAGCCCTACGAGGTCTACCTCCAGGTCGTCGAGGAGCTCGCGGCCGCCCGCCTGACCGTCGGCCTCGGCGTCAGCGTGCACACCCTCGCCTGCCACGCCCTCGCCGGCTACGGCACGAAGGAACAGCGCGCCGAACACCTCCCCGCCATGCTCGGCGGCGGCCTGCTGGGCGCCTACTGCCTCTCCGAGCCGTCCTCCGGCTCCGACGCCGCCTCGCTGACCACCCGCGCCGAGCGGGAGGACGGGGGAGACTGGACGCTGAGCGGCACCAAGGCCTGGACCACCCACGGCGGTGTGGCCGACTTCTACACCGTCCTGGCCCGCACCGGCGGCAGCGGCGCCCACGGCATCACCGCCTTCCTGGTCCCCGGCGACGCCGACGGCCTGAGCGCCGCGGCCCCCGAACGCAAGATGGGCATGAAGGGCTCCCCGACCGCCCAGCTGCACTTCGACGGCGTCCGCGTCCCCGACGCCCGCCGCATCGGCGACGAGGGCCAGGGCTTCGCCATCGCACTGTCCGCCCTGGACTCCGGCCGCCTGGGCATCGCCGCGTGCGCCGTCGGCGTCGCGCAGGCGGCGCTGGACGAGGCGCTCTCCTACACCGCCGAGCGCCGGCAGTTCGGCCGCCCCCTGGTGGACTTCCAGGGCCTGCGCTTCATGCTGGCCGACATGGCCACCCAGATCGAGGCCGGCCGGGCGCTCTACCTCACCGCCGCCCGGCTGCGGGACGCCGGTCTGCCGTTCTCCAAGGAGGCGGCGATGGCCAAGCTCTTCTGCACCGACACCGCGATGCGGGTCACCACCGACGCCGTCCAGCTCCTCGGCGGCTACGGCTACACCCTCGACTTCCCGGTCGAGCGCTACATGCGCGAGGCCAAGGTCCTGCAGATCGTCGAGGGCACCAACCAGATCCAGCGCATGGTCATCGCCCGCCACCTCGCGGGCCCGGAAGGCCGCTGATCCTTCACCGGGCGGGCCGGCACACCCGGCCCGCCCGTCGCGCTCGACACCTCTCACCCCCCACCGGGGTCTGGCCGTCCGCGCCGAGCTGACGTACCGTCAACTCCCCGCCGCGGCCCGCGAGTCCAGGCGGTGCCCGGCCTGCCCGAGCGCCCAGGAGGAGAAGTGTCCGACCGTCCCATCGCGCTCGACGAATACCCGATCCACCAGGTCCCGCTTTCCCTGCGGCACGTCGCCACCGGCGACCGCAACGCCTACGACCGGTGCATCTTCCACGTCCTGGACCACTCGGGACGGGCCCTGCTGATCGCCGGCCTCGGCGTCTACCCCAACACCGGCGTCATCGACGCCTACACCACCCTCCGCCTCGGCGACCGGCTGCACGCCGTACGGGCCTCCGACGCGCTCACCGACGACCGGATGGCGCTCACCGTCGGCCCGCTCGCGATCACCGTCGAGGAGCCGCTCGCCCGGCTGCGGCTGACCTGCGCCGCGGACCCCGCCGACCCGGACGGCCTGGCGTACGACCTGACCTGGACCGCGGCCTTCCCGGCGACCTGGGAACCGCACCACACGCAGTACCGCGGCGACCGGCTCACGCTCCAGGCCCGGCGGTTCGTCCAGGCCGGCACCTGCACCGGCCGCATCCGCGTCGCGGGGGAGGAGATCGCCGTCACGGCGGGGGAGTGGACCGGCACCCGCGACCGCAGCTGGGGCGTCCGGCCGATCCCCGGCGAGGACCCCGGACGGGCCGGGGAGGAGCTGCGGACCGAGGGCTTCCACTGGATCTGGTGCCCGGTCCGCTTCGACGACCGGTTCGTCATGGTCATCGTCCAGGAGGACGCCGACGGGTACCGCACCCTGAACGAGGCGCGGCAGGTCCGCCCGGACCGCCCCGACGTCCAACTCGGCTGGCCCCACACGGACATCACCTACCGCCCCGGCACCAGGCACCCCGAGCGCGCGGTCGTCCACCTCACCGGCCCGGCCCGCGAACCACTGGACCTCACCGCCGAGATCCTCACCTCCTCACCCCTGGCCGTCGGCGCGGGCTATCCCCCCGCATCTCCTGTCGACGACTGGCAGCACGGCACCTGGCGGGGCCGCGGCTGGACCGACCGCCGCGGGTACGACCTGACGGACCCGGCGGCGCACCCCCATGCCGCCTACGGCGTCACCGACCACGCCGCCCGCTTCACCCTCGACGGCCGCACCGGCTACGGGATCTTCGAACACGGCAGCTTCGGACGCCACGACCCCAGCGGCTTCACCGGCTACGCCGCGGTGGCCCCGGAGGCGGACCGATGAGCACAGCGCCCCGGCCCCGTACCACCACCCGCGACCCCGACGAGCTCACCTCCCGGCTCACCGCCTGGCTCGGCACCCGGCTCCCCGGCGCCCGCGCCACCCACACCACCGTCCCCGGCTCCAACGGCATGTCCAGCGAGACGCTGCTCTTCGACATCGAGCACGCTCACCCGCCGTCCCCCAAGCTTTCGGCTTCGCTCGAGCAGGGAGGGACCCCCATGCGCTGCGCGTTGCGGCTGGCCGCCGACCCGGCCGCCTACACCGTCTTCCCGCGCTACGACATGCCCCGCCAGTACCGCACCATGCGGCTGGTCGCCGCGCACACCGACCTCCCTGTGCCCCGCACCCTCTGGCTGGAGGAGGACCCGGCGCACCTCGGCGCGCCGTTCTTCGTCATGGCCCGGGCCGACGGCCGGGTGCCGCCGGACGTCATGCCCTATACGTACGAGGGGAATTGGCTCTCCGGAGCCACCGACGCCGAACGCGACCGGCTGGAGGCCGCCAGCGTCGGGGTGCTCGCCCGGCTCCACGACCAGGTCCCGCCCGCCGAGGCCGGCTTCCTGGCCACCGCCGGGCCCGGGAGCGCCCTGCGGCGGCACGTCGCGGCCCAACGCGCTTACTACGCCTGGGTCGTTGCGGACACACCCCGATCACCGCTGATCGAGCGCGGCTTCGCCTGGCTCGCCGACCACTGGCCCGCCGATCCCGGCGAGACCGTGCTGACCTGGGGCGACGCCCGGATCGGCAACATCGTCTACGACGGTTTCGAACCCGCCGCGGTACTCGACTGGGAAATGGCCGCGCTCGGGCCCCGGGAACTGGACCTGGGCTGGATGATCTACCTCCACCGCTTCTTCCAGGACCTCACGGAAGGCAGCGGCCAACGGGGCCTGCCCGGTTTCCTGCGCCGGGACGCCGTCGAGGGCCGCTACGCCCGGCTCACCGGGCACACCCCGCGCGACATGGAATTCCACACCCTCTACGCGGCGCTGCGGCATGCCGTCGTGATGCTGAGAGTGGCCTACCGCCAGGTGCACTTCGGGGAGGTGCCGGTGCCGGAGGACGCCGATGCGCTGATCCTCCACCGGGACAGCCTGGCGGCGATGATCGAGGGCCGGTACTGGTGAGCCACTGAAGCCGGGCCCCGGCCCCGGTACGCGTACGAGGAACACCGCGGCCGCCGGACGGCCGCGGGCGGGACGTCAGGCGCTGTGGCGCATCCGCGGCACCCGCAGCGGGCGGGTGCCGGGCCCGCCGATGTGCGAGAACGGCTGGCGGCGCCAGTCCAGGCCCTCCGGCAGGGTCAGCAGCACGGCCGCGTCCTGCTCCTGGGCGTCCAGCGCGTCCTCGGTCTCCGGGGCCTCGGCCACCGGACGGCCCGAACCCTGGCACACCGTCAGCCCGAACGGGTTCCACGGAGTCGGGCACAGCGCGTGCTCGGGGAGGGCGTCCTCGTCCGCCAGCAGCGCGATCGGCTGCAGGCAGTCCGGGCAGGTCACCCGGTAGATCTCGAAGGTGTCGAAGGCGTCGTACGCATCGTCGTCGCCGGTGAGGCCGGAACTGTCGCCCTCCTGGGCGCCGATGTTCGCGGCGGCGGAGTCCTGCTGAAGGCGTCGCATGATGTCCATCCCCCTCGGGTGGGCCGCGGGGACCGCTGACTTCCTTGACGGGCGGTCCTGGCCACCACCAGCAATTCCCTTCATGCCGCGCGCATAATCGCGACCGCCCCACGGACACGGGTTCACCCGTGTGGCATTGGTCACACGACAGGGCGCGGGGGTGTCCACGATCCGGCGCACGATGCGCATACGCGCCCGCGCACAGTAGGTTGAACGGGTGGAGGAGTTGGACCGACAAATCGTGGATCTGCTCGTCAAGGACGGGCGGATGAGCTACACCGACCTGGGCAAGGCGACCGGCCTGTCCACCTCGGCGGTGCACCAGCGGGTGCGCCGCCTGGAGCAGCGCGGTGTGATCCGCGGCTACGCCGCGATCGTGGACCCGGAAGCCGTGGGCCTGCCGCTCACCGCCTTCATCTCGGTCAAACCCTTCGACCCCAGCGCCCCCGACGACATCGCCGACCGGCTCGCCGAGGTCCCGGAGCTGGAGGCCTGCCACAGCGTCGCCGGCGACGAGAACTACATCCTCAAGGTCCGGGTCGCCACCCCGCTCGAACTGGAACACCTGCTCACCCGCATCCGCACGCTCGCCGGCGTCTCGACCCGCACGACCGTCGTGCTGTCCACCCCGTACGAGTCCCGCCCGCCGCGCATCTGACCGGCAGGACACCCTCGGGTGCCCCCTGCGTGCGGAGCGTGCCCGCGCAGGGGCCAGACTGTCCGGTATGAGCGAGCACATCCCCGACCCGGCTTCCCCCCGTACCGTTCTGCTGCGCGGCGGTGAGGTGCACAGTCCCGCCGACCCCTTCGCCACCGCCATGGTCGTGGAGGGTGACCGCATCGCCTGGGTCGGTGAGGAGGGCGCGGCCGACTCCTTCGCCGACGGCGTCGACGAGGTCGTCCAGCTGGACGGGGCGCTGGTCACCCCGGCGTTCACGGACGCACATGTGCACACCACGGCCACCGGGCTCGCGCTCACCGGCCTCGACCTGCTCGGCGCCACCTCGCTGTCCGACGCGCTGGCCCGGATCCGGGCCCACGCCGACGCCCGCCCGGCGGACCGGATCCTGCTCGGGCACGGCTGGGACGCCAGCGCCTGGCCCGAGGGCCGCCCGCCGTCCCGCGCCGAACTGGACGCCGCCACCGGCGGCCGGCCGCTCTACCTCACCCGGGTCGACGTGCACTCCGCCGTCGTCACCACCGCCCTGCTGGACCTGGTACCCGGCATCCGCGACCGCGCCGGGTTCCGCGCCGACGCCCCGCTGACCGGCGACGCCCACCACGCGGCCCGCCGCGCCGCCTTCGCCACCGTCACCCCCGCCCAGCGCGCCGAGGCCCAGGCCGCCACACTGGCCAGGGCCGCCGCACTCGGCATCGGCAGCATCCACGAATGTGCCGGCCCGGAGATCTCCGGGGAGGACGACTTCACCGCACTCCTCGCCCTCGCCCGGCAGGGGACCGGCCCCCGCGTGGTCGGCTACTGGGCCGAGCTGGTCGCATCCGCAAAGGACGCCGAGCGGATCCGCGAGCTGGGCGCGATCGGCGCCGCGGGTGATCTGTTCGCCGACGGCTCGCTGGGCTCGCACACCGCCCATCTGCACGCCCCGTACGCGGACGCCGACCACACCGGCACCGCACAGCTCGACGCCGACGCGGTCGCCGCCCACGTCGCCGCGTGCACCGAGGCCGGCCTGCAGGCCGGCTTCCACGCCATCGGCGACGCCGCCCTGACCAGCATCGTCGACGGCGTACGCGCCGCCGCCGAGCGGGTGGGAACGGACCGCGTCCGGGCCGCCCGGCACCGCGTCGAACACGCCGAGATGCTCACCGGGGCCACCATCGCCGGCTTCGCCGAGCTGGCCCTCACCGCCTCCGTCCAGCCCGCCTTCGACGCGGCCTGGGGCGGCACCGACGGTATGTACGCCGCCCGCCTCGGCGCCGAGCGGGCGGCCACCCTCAACCCGTACGCCGCGCTGCTCAAGGCCGGTGTGCCGCTCGCCCTGGGCTCCGACAGCCCGGTCACCGCGCTCGACCCCTGGGGCACCGTGCGCGCCGCGGTCTTCCACCGCACCCCCGCCCACGGCATCTCCGCCCGCGCCGCCTTCACCGCCCACACCCGGGGCGGCTGGCGGGCCGTCGGCAGGGACGACGCGGGCGTCCTGGTCCCCGGCGCGCCCGCCGACTACGCGGTCTGGCGCACCGGCGAGCTGGTCGTCCAGGCGCCCGACGAGCGGGTGGAGCGCTGGTCCACCGACCCCCGCTCGGGCACCCCCGGCCTGCCCGATCTCACGCCGGGCCGGGACCTCCCGGTGTGCCTGCGCACGGTCGTCGGCGGCCGCACGGTCTTCGGGCCGCCGAACGAGTGACATCGGGTGGGCAGGTCCCTTCGCGGCCCGTGCTTGCTGCTACTCGGCCCACCAGGGGCCGCTCGTTGCTGACCTGGGACGACGCGAAAACGACGCAGGCGGAGCACCTGTTGACAGCAGGCGGTCGGCGGCCGGTAGGTTCGGCCGAGTCCACCACAGGACGTCCGACCGGGAGACCTCCGCGCAGTCGTCGAACGCAGCTGGGCCATGGGGCGGTGCGCCGCGGCACACCACCACTGGGAGCCAGGTCCAGCACCAGCGGTACGGGGCGACGGAGGGTTTCGGCTGGTCGGCAGGTGCGACCCGGGTGGGGCCCGGACGCTCAGTAGACAACGGCTCTCGGTCGACCCGCAGCCAGCGGGTCCCAGGTCGGCCCGAAGGGCGCCCGGGCCCCGATCCGCACCCGTCTTCCGTGTTCTTCACCTTCTGCGCACCCCGCACCCACGATTCCGGTCATCCGATGTACGGTCAGCTCACATACGCATGACCTGCTGCAGGAAGGCCCGTGACCGTGCCGTCGGGTTCCGACACCACCCAAGAAGCCGTGCGCGGCCCCTCGCCCGGCCGCGCGGTGCCGCCCGCCACGACCGGCGCCCCGGCCGCCCCCGCGCGCCCGGGACGGGCCCGCCGCCTGCTCTCCCTGGCCCGCCGGGAGGCGCTGCGCACCGGCCTCGCGGTCGTCTCCGGCGTCGCGCTGGGCCTGGCCTTCCCGCCGTACGACCTGTGGCCGCTGTCGCCGCTGGCGGTGGCCGCGCTGGCCCTGCTGACCCGCGGCCGGACCGCCCGCCAGGGCGCCTGGACGGGCCTGGTGTTCGGGCTGCCGTTCTTCCTGATCCTGCTCAAGTGGCTGCACGTCGTCGGCTGGGACGCGGTGGTGGGCCTCTCCTTCGCCGAGGCGCTCTTCGTCGCGCTGCTCGGCGCCGGGCTCGCGCTCACCTCCAGGCTGCCGGCCTGGCCGCTGTGGGGCGCCTGCCTGTGGGTCGCCGAGGAATGGGCCCGCGACCGGCTGCCGTTCGGCGGCTTCCCCTGGGGCCGGCTGGCCTTCGCGAACACCGGCTCGCCGTTCACCCCGCTCGCCGCGCTCGGCGGCGCCCCGCTGGTGACCTTCGCGGTCGCGCTGGCCGGCACGCTGCTCGCGGCCTGCGCCGCCGTCCTGTGGGGGCTGCGCGGCAACGGCTCGGTGCGCCGGGCCGTACCGGCGCTGGAGGCGTTCGGGCTGGCCGCCGCGGTCACCGTCGCCGGGGTGCTGGTGCCGGTCCCCACGAAGGCCGACGACACCGTCGACATCGCCGTGGTCCAGGGCAACGTCCAGCAGGCCGGGATGGACTTCCTGGGCCGCCCGATGAAGATCCTCGACAACCACGCCACGGCCACCGAGAAGCTCGCCGCCGACATCAAGGCCGGCCGTGCCGAGAAGCCGGACCTGGTCATCTGGCCGGAGAACTCCTCCGACCTCGACCCGTTCCAGTACCCGCAGGCGTACGACCGGATCGACGAGGCGGTCAAGGCGATCGGGGTGCCCGTGCTCGTCGGCGCCCTCGTGGACCATCCGTCCAAGAAGGGCTACGTCTTCAACGAGGGCATCGTCTGGGACCCGAAGAAGGGGCCGGGCGCCTCGTACACCAAGCAGCACCCGGTGCCGTTCGGCGAGTACGTGCCGTTCCGGGAGCAGCTCAGCAAGATCATCACGCGCTTCCAGCGGGTGCCGCGCGACTTCTATCCCGGTGACCACACCGGTCTGCTGCAGGTCGGCCCCGCCAAGCTCGGCGACGTCATCTGCTTCGAGGTCGCCTACGACGAGATCGTGCACGACACCGTCGGCGCCGGCGCCCGGGCCCTGGTCATCCAGACCAACAACGCCACCTACGGGCGCACCGGCCAGCCCGAGCAGCAACTGGCGATGTCCAAGCTGCGTGCCGTCGAGCACGGCCGCGCGGTGGTCACCGCGGCCACCAGCGGGATCAGCGCGGTGGTCGCTCCCGACGGCACGGTCACCCGCCGGATCCCGGAATTCACCCAGGGCGTGGTCTCGGCCCGCATCCCGCTGCGGAACGAAACGACGCTCGCCGACCGCGTCGGCGCCGCACCTGAATGGGCGCTCGCTATCGTGGGCCTTCTGTCCTGTGCCGCCGCGGTGATCGGCGGCCGGCGCGGGCGTACGAAGGACGAGAAGGGGCAGCAGTGACAGACGGTCAGCGGCGGTACGGTCCGCTCGGCACCACCTTGGTGATCATCCCGACGTACAACGAGGCGGAGAACATCAAGCCGATCGTCTCGCGGGTGCGGGCCGCCGTCCCCGAGGCGCACGTCCTCGTCGCGGACGACAACAGCCCGGACGGGACCGGCAAGCTGGCCGACGAACTGGCCGCCGAGGACGAGCAGGTGCACGTCCTGCACCGCAAGGGCAAGGAAGGGCTCGGCGCCGCCTATCTGGCGGGCTTCCGGTGGGGCATCGACAACGGCTACGGCGTGCTCGTCGAGATGGACGCCGACGGCTCGCACCAGCCCGAGGAACTGCCCCGGCTGCTGACCGCCCTCAAGGGCGCCGATCTGGTCCTCGGTTCGCGCTGGGTGCCCGGCGGCCGGACCGTCAACTGGCCCAAGTACCGCCAGTTCATCTCCCGCGGCGGCAGCACGTACTCCCGGCTGGTGCTGGACCTGCCGCTGCGCGACATCACCGGCGGCTACCGCGCCTTCCGCGCGGAGACCCTCCAGGGGCTCGGGCTCGACGAGGTGGCCTCCCAGGGCTACTGCTTCCAGGTCGACCTCGCCCGGCGCGCGGTGCAGGCCGGCTACCACGTCGTCGAGGTGCCGATCACCTTCGTCGAACGGGAGCACGGCGACAGCAAGATGAGCCGGGACATCGTCGTCGAGGCGCTGTGGCGGGTGACGGCCTGGGGCGTCGGCTCCCGGCTGGACAAGCTCCGCGGCCGCTGACCCCGGCGCCCGGGGCCGGACATGATCCGTTCCCGTCGCCCGCGGGCGGTCCGGCGGGGCGCGCCAGGCACACTTGAGGCATGACGTTCGGAGCCATGCCCCCGCCGAGTCCCCGCCCGCCCCAGCGCTCGCGCGCCCGCAGGTTCGCCCCCCTGGGCATCGCCGCCTGGATGGTGCTGGAGATCTGGCTGCTGACCCTGGTCGCCGGGGCCACCAACGGCCTGACCGTCTTCCTGCTGCTGGTCGCCGGGGTGATCGTCGGCGGGTACGTGATCAAGCGGGCCGGCCGCCGCGCCTGGCAGAACCTCACCGAGGGCCTCCGGCAGGGCGCCGATCCGGCCGCCGAGCAGCCGGCGTCGCCGGACAACGACCGCCAGGCAGGCGGCAATACGCTGCCGATGGCCGGCGGTCTGCTGCTGATGATCCCCGGGCTGGTCTCCGACGTCCTCGGGCTGCTCTGCCTCTTCCCGCCCACCGGCCGGCTGATCCGGCGGCGGGCCGAGAAGCTGCTGAACCGGCCGGTCTCCTACGCTCCGGGGTCGTTCGGTGACGCCTTCCAGCAGGCCCGGATGCACCGGCCGGACGGCAAGGTCGTCCAGGGTGAGGTGATCCGCGACGACGAGCCTCCCCCAAGCTCTTAAGGAGCAGGGAGGTGCCCCCACCCCCGCGCCGCCAGGATCCGCCGCTGACCGGCTGAGCAGCCGACCGGCCGAGGAGCCGGTCCGGCGCACGCCGGAGACGGCAAGGGCCGGGGCCACCGCACAAGTGCAGTGGCCCCGGCCCTTACGCCTGGTGTTGCGGCCGCAGGTCGTGCCGTCAGGCGGACTTGCGGTTGCTGTCGCGCGGATGCACCGCGATGTTCATGGTCCCGGAGCGAAGGACCGCCAGCCGTTCGGCCAGCACCTCCTCCAACTCCTCGCGGGTGCGCCGCTCCATGAGCATGTCCCAGTGCGTACGCGCGGGCTTACCCTTCTTCTCTTCAGGGCCGTCTCCATCCACCAGGAGCGAGGGTGCACCGCACACCTTGCACTCCCACTCCGGCGGAATCTCGGCCTCGACCGAGAACGGCATCTCGAATCGATGTCCGTTCTGGCATGCGTACTCCACCGCCTGGCGCGGGGCCAGGTCGATGCCGCGGTCGGTCTCGTAGCTGGTCACCACGAGGCGCGTGCCGCGGAGAGCTCGCTCACTCATGAATCGTGCCTCCCGGGCTTGTCGCCCACAGGACAGGTGTCGCTGTCGTCGTCATCCGGTCAACGTCCGGTCGGCGGTGAAGATTCCCGTAATCGGGACATGTGCGTCGCCCGTCGTGCCGCCCCTTGTTGTACCCACCGGCGCCCGGTTTGTCACATCTGGCAGCAGATGTCACCCAGCGCCTTCCATCCTTGAGCGCGCAGTAACGGTCCGCCTGGTGAGCCAAAGGCGTATACTACCGGCCCGCGCGCCCCGGGGCTAAATCCGGTCAGGTACCGGGTTCCCGGCCGCCGCGATCGCACGCCCCACCGGCACCCTCGCCAGCAGGACGAAACCGATCACGAAGAACGCTGCCAGGGACACGATCGCGGCCCGGTAGCTCCCCGACAGCTGGTAGGCCATCCCGAACACCAGCGGGCCCAGCCAGCTCACGCCGCGGTCGCTCATCTCGTACGCGGAAAAGTACTCCGCCTCCTTGCCGCGCGGGACCAGATGCGAGAACAGCGACCGGGACAGTGCCTGACTGCCGCCCAGAACCAGCCCGATGCCGGCGGCCAGCGCGAAGAACCACACCGGCGCCCGCGCGGGCAGCACACAGCCGGCCGCGACCGTCAGCGTCCAGGCCGCCAGCGAGCCCAGGATTGTCCGCCGGGCGCCGTACCGCCGGGCCAGCCGGCCCATCAGCAGGGCGCCCGCCGCGGCCAGCACCTGCACCAGGAGGACCGCCATGATCAGCGTCGTCTGGTCCAGCCTTAGCTCCTCGGAGCCGTAGACCGACGCCTGGGTGATCACCGTCTGCACGCCGTCGTTGTAGACGAGATAGGCCAGCAGGAACGACAGCGTGAGCGGGTGGCGGCGCATGTCACGCAGGGTTCCCCGGAGCTGGCGCCAGCCCTGGCCGAGCGGACCGCCGCCCGTCTCCGCGCGGCCGGGATCGGGCTGGGCGCCGGAGCCGGGGGCCGTCGCCGCCCGCCGGTCCCGCAGCCGCCGCAGCGGGATCAGCGAGAACGCGCCCCACCACAGCCCGGCCGAGGCCAGACAGATGCGCACGGCGACGCCCTCGGAGACGCCGAAGGAATCGTGCGCGCCGTAGAGGACGAGATCGGCGACGAGCACCAGCGCCCCGGAGGCATAGCCGAACGCCCAGCCCCGCGAGGACACCGCGTCCCGTTCGTCGGGCGTCGCGATCTGCGGCAGGAAGGAGTTGTAGAGCATCGACGACACCACGAAGCCGACGTTCGCGACGACCAGCAGCGCCCCGCCCAGCAGATAGCGGTCACCGCCCAGGAAGAACATGCCGGTCGTCGCCGCTGCGCCGGTGTACGCGCAAGCGCCCAGCAGCGGCTTCTTGCGGCCGGTCCGGTCGACCAGCACCCCGGCCAGCGGCATGACCAGTACGGACAGCAGCAGCGACACCGACACCGTGTACGCGTAGAAGGAGCCGGCGCGCACCGGGACGCCCAGCGGGTGCACGAAACCGTGCGGATCCGCCGCGGCCCTGGCCACCGACGTCAGGTAAGGGCCCAGGAAGACTGTGAGCACGCTCGTCGAGTAGACGCTGTTCGCCCAGTCGTACCAGTACCAGCCGCGTTGCTCGCGGCGCCGGTCGGCCGTCTCGTCGACGACCCCGGCCACGGCCTCTGCGCTCCGCACGCCCACCCCCGTCTTCCCGTCCCCGTTGCACCGCGGACGGCCCGGGGGCGTCAGACCCAGCTCCCCCGCTCGGTCAGCACCGTCCGCAGCGTCTCTATCTGGTCGGTCATGATGCCATCCACCCCCAGGTCGAGCAGGGCCTTCATCCGATCCGCGTCGTTGACGGTCCAGACGTGGACCTGCATGCCCAGGGCGTGCGCGGCGCGCAGGAAGAGCGCGTCGACGACCGGGATGCCGGTGTGCCGCTCGGGGACCTGGACGCAGACCGCGCTGCGCCGCACGGCCGCGCCCAGCAGCCGGTCCAGCGGCAGCGCCCCGCGTCCGTACGAGCGCATCCGCAGGCCGGCCACACCGCGGGTGCCGAGCGAGCTGGCCATCCGGCCGCCGGCCAGCCGCTGCGCCCGGGCCACCCGGGCCTCCGAGAACGAGCCCACGCACACCCGGTCCCAGGCGTGCGTACGGCGCAGCAGGTCCAGCAGCGGTTCCAGCGCGGGCTCCGCCTTGAGGTCGACGTTCCAGCGCGCCTCGGGGAACTCCTCCAGCAGCTCCTCGAAGAGCGGGAGCGGCTCGCGGCCGTCGACCCGGGCCTGGCGCACGGCCCGCCAGGGGAGCTCGGCGATGGCGCCGCGGCTGTCGGTGACCCGGTCCAGGGTCGGGTCGTGGAAGGCCACCAGCTTGCCGTCCGACGTGGTGTGCACATCGGTCTCCAGATAGCGGTAGCCGAGGCCGACCGCGCGCCGGAAGGCGGCGGCGGTGTTCTCCAGGCCGTCCGCGGCCCCGCCCCGGTGGGCGAAGGGGAGCGGTGCGGGGTGGTCCAGGTAGGAGTGGCGGATGCGTATCGCGGGGGTCACTCCGGCAGTATCGCGCGCTCAGGTGAAGTCCCGGAGCGGGCCACCACCCGGGACGGCGCCGGGGTCGGTTGGGAGATCGCGAAGCGGCGGAGGAAGAACTGCGCCAGCGGGCCGATGGCCAGGGCGTAGAGGACCGTGCCGACGCCGATCGAGCCGCCGAGGAGGAAGCCGGCCGCCAGCACCGTCACCTCGATGCAGGTCCGCACCAGCCGCACCGGGCGGCCGGTCCGCAGGTGCAGCCCGGTCATCAGGCCGTCGCGCGGACCGGGCCCGAAGCGGGCCGCGATGTAGAGGCCGGTCGCCGCGCCGTTCAGGACGACCGCGAAGGCGAGCAGCGGGATGCGGGCGCCGAGGGAGGACAGTTCCGGGACCCGGGCCAGGGTCAGGTCCATCACGACCCCGAGGATCACCACGTTCGACACCGTGCCCAGACCGGGGCGCTGGCGCAGGGGGATCCACAGCAGCAGGATCAGCGCGCCGGAGACGACGGTGACCGTGCCGATCGACAGACCCGTGTGCCGGGATATGCCCTGGTTCAGTACGCTCCAGGGCTCCAGGCCCAGATCGGCGCGGAGCATCAGCCCCATGCTCACGCCGTACAGCACCAGCCCCGTGTAGAGCTGGACCAGCCGGCGCGCCAGTACTCCGCGCGGCGAGCCGGACTCCCTCGTCATGGACACGAAAATTCCCCCTCATGGCAGGATTGGACCGAGGCATGACACCATGTGGCATGTCCGGGCTCACGAAGTAGAGCCAATTGCGGGAAGGTGGACTGATCTTCATGGCTCAGTGGACTTCAGCCGTCGGCGCGCCCCAACTCGCCCGGCTGCTCCGGTCGCAGGACTCCCGCGAGGTCCAACTCGCGGGCGGCGGACGCCGGTTGCCCGCCTACCGCGGCCTCGCGGACGGCATCCGCCTCCTCGTGCTCGAAGGCCGGATACCGGTCGCCGCCCGGCTCCCCGCCGAACGCGAACTGGCCGCCGCCTTCGGTGTCAGCCGCACCACCGTCGCCGCCGCCTACGAAGCGCTGCGCGCCGAGGGGTTCCTGGAGTCCCGGCGCGGCTCCGGCAGCTGGACCGCCGTCCCCGCCGGCAACCCGCTGCCCACCCGCGGCCTGGAGCCCCTGCCCCCCGAGGCCGCCGGCTCCATGATCGACCTCGGCTGCGCCGCCCTCCCGGCCCCCGAGCCCTGGCTCACCCGCGCCGTCCAGGCCGCGATGGGCGACCTCCCGCTCTACGCCCACACCCACGGCGACTACCCGGCCGGCCTGCCCGTGCTGCGCCAGGCCCTGGCCGACCGCTACACCGCCCGCGGCATCCCCACCATGCCCGAACAGATCATGGTGACCACGGGCGCGATGGGCGCGGTCGCCGCCATCTGCCGCCTCTGTACGAGCCCCGGCGAGCGGGTGGCCGTCGACTCGCCCTCCTACGCCAACATCCTCCAGCTGATGCGGGACGCCGGCGCCCGGCTCGTCCCGGTCGCCCTCGGGGAGCGGCTGGCCGGCTGGGACATCCCCGTCTGGCGCCAGGTGATGCGCGACGCCGCGCCGCGCATGGCGTACGTCGTCGCCGACTACCACAACCCCACCGGCACCCTCGCCACCGAGGACCAGCGCCGCCGCCTCGTCGACGCCGCACGCTCCGCCGGCACCCTGCTCGTCGTCGACGAGACCATGACCGAGCTCCGGCTCGACCCGGGGACCGAATCCCCGCCGCAGGTCTGCTCGTTCGACCCGGCCGGCAGCGCGGTGATCACCGTCGGATCGGCGAGCAAGGCGTTCTGGGCCGGGATGCGGATCGGCTGGGTGCGCGCCGCCCCCGACATCATCCGCAGCCTGGTCGCCGCCCGCGCCTACTCCGACCTCGGCTCACCGGTCCTCGAACAGCTCGCCATCGCCTCACTGCTGGAGGGTGACGGCTGGGAGCAGGCCGTCGGCATCCGGCGGGACCAGGCCCGGGAGAACCGCGACGCCATCGTCGCCGCGCTCCACCGCCACCTCCCGGACTGGGAGTTCAGCGTGCCGCACGGCGGCCTCACGCTCTGGGTGCGCACCGGCGGACTGTCCGGCTCGCGGATCGCCGAGGCGGGGGAGCGGCTGGGCGTACGGGTGCCTTCCGGCCCGCGGTTCGGCGTGGACGGCGCCTTCGAGGGTTTCGTGCGGCTGCCGTTCACGGTCAGCGGAGCGGTCGCCGACGAGGCCGCGGTCCGGCTGGCGGGCGCCGCGCGACTGGTCGCCACCGGCGCGCCGGTGGACACCGAACCACGGCACTCGTTCGTGGCCTGACGACCCGTCAACTGCCGGGCGTGGTAAGGGGCTCACCCCTCCGCGCGCAGTGCCTCCACCGAGCCGCCACGGGCGGTCCGGGACTCGCCGCCCTTGACGATCGACACCTGGGGCGCCGGCCCCACCGGCTCGGCGGCGGCCGCCGACGCGTCCCCCGGCGGCTCCTCGCCGGCCGGGACCGCCCGCTCCGGCAGCAGGGCCAGCACGGCCTGCCGGTGCGCCTCGCCGGTCGCCTCGTCCAGCGGGTCGGGGGTCGCGGGCACCTGCAGCCGCAGCACCTCGGCGGTCCCCAGCCGCACGTAGCCGCGCCCCGGCGGCACGTTCGCCGTCGGCGTGGTGTGCGGTGGCGCCCCGAGCACCGCCCGCACCTCCTCCGCCGTGGCGGACCCGAGCACCACCCGCGCCTTGGTGTGCGCCCGCACGGCCTCGCCGAGCAGCTCGGCGTTCTCGAACTGCTCCGCCACGACCACCGTCACCTGGGCCGCCCGGCCGTGCCGCAGCGGCACCTGCAGCCACCGCTGGGGATCGTCCCGGCCCTCCGCGGACGCGAGGTGGGTCAGCGCCGACGGCCGGTCCACCAGGATCCACAGCGGCCGCCGGACATCCTCCGGTACGGGCCGGCCGGCCTGCCGCGCGTGGTTCGCGGTGACCAGCCGCCGCTCGGTCTCCTGCGCGGCCCACTCCAGCGCCGCCAGCGCCCCGGCCAGTCCGCTCTCCACGCCCCGCACGCCCCGGCGGCCGGCCAGGCAGCCGAACTCGCCGGCGCCGCCGCCGTCCACGACCAGCAACTCGCCGTGCTGCAGCGCCTGCAGCGCGATCGAGCGCAACAGGGTCGTACTGCCGGCGCCCGGCGGCCCCATGACCAGCAGATGCGGCTCCGTGGAGCGCTGGCCGGTGCGCCACACCACCGGGGGCGCGTCGCGGGTCCCCGCCTCGCCGTCGACCGGCAGCGTCCGCCGCACCGCGTCGGCGTCGGTGAACCCGAGCACCGTCTCGCCCGGCGAGGTGACGAAGCGCTGCGCGGCGATGTCGGTCGGCAACGCGGCGAGCGCGGTCACGGTCAGCTGGTTGGTCAGCTCGTCCCAGGCGAAGTGGTACTCCCGGCCGCGGCCGGCCTTGGCGTACAGCACCTGCTCGATGCGGACCCGGGACTGGTCCTCACCATCGGTGAAGTACGGCGGGTACTTCAGCCGGAGCCGCGCCAGCCGCCCGTCGTCGAAGGCGTACTCGGGGAAGGCCCCCGTCCAGTCGCCGCCGGGCGCGTACAGCGGACTCGGGTCGCCCTCGGCGGCCAGATACGGCACCAGCGCCTCGTACAGCGCCCGCAGCCGCTCGGTTTCCGCCTCGCTGGGGCCGGTCTCCACCGGGACGCGTTCCCGCCCCGCCCAGGCCCCCGCGATCATCGTCGCGATCAGCGCCAGCAGCGGCCCGTACGGCACCAGCGCCACGATCAGCACGCACGCGCCGATGAAGAACAGCGCCGGTCCGCGCTGCTCCTTGGGCGTCTCGGCCCACCGTCCCCGGGCGGCCACCGCCAGCCGGCGCAGCCCCCGGCCGATGGTGATCAGCGGGTGGAACACGTCCGAGGCGCCGTCGGCGGCGCTGCGCGCGAAATCGCGCCCGCGCAGGAGCGACACGCTCTGCGCCACACGGGCGAGCGGTACGCGGTCGGTCAGGATGCGGGGCAGAGGACGCCGGGCCACATCGTCTCCAGGTGCTCGTGCGGTGGTCGGAGGAGCTCGGTCGGGCGGCGGGCCGGGGGCGGGCGGCGCGTGGCGGCCGCCCCGCACCCTGGCCGCTCATCGGGAGGGACCCCAAGGGGAGACCCCAGGGGGCACCCCCGGGGGAGGCACCCCTAAAGCTTGATCCCCCCGAGGAGGCTCGCCAGGCTCGCCCCGCCGGCCTTGATGCTCGGCGCGATGGCGGAGCTCGCGAGATAGAACCCGAAGAGCGCGGAGACCAGCGCGTGGGACAACTTGAGGCCGTCTTTGCGGAAGAACAGGAAGACGATGACACCGAGCAGGACGACGCCGGAAATGGACAGAATCATGGGGTGTTCTCTCCTGGGTGGTGGGGACGGTCACCTTGAGTTCTTCCAGACTCACAGGTCGCATCAAGCCATAAGAAGCCGCAAACGGGTGATTTGTCGTTGAAATTCCCTATATGGGCGCAGCTTCAGGGCGTGTCGCCCCGGCGTGTCCGTCACCACCGCCCGCCCGGCCCCCCGTGCACCCCCGGCGCGTCACGAACCGCCCCCGCCGACCCGGCACAATCGTGGGGTGCCGAAGTCCAAGAAGAAGCCGGCCGGCCCGCCGCGCCGCCCCGCCGCCGTGACCCCCGCCGCGCCCTGCCCCTGCGGCCGCGCCGCCACCTACGGCGATTGCTGCGCCCCCTTCCACCAGGGCAGCGCCGCCGCCCCGACCGCGGAGCGGCTGATGCGCTCGCGCTACAGCGCCTTCGCCGTCGGCGACACCGGCTACCTTCTGCGCACCTGGCACCCGTCCACCCGGCCGGCCGCCCTCGACCTCGAACCGGCGCAGCGCTGGACCCGGCTGGAGATCCTCGGGGCCACCGGCGGCAGCGCCTTCCACACCGAGGGCACGGTGGAATTCCGCGCGCACTACACCCTGCACGGCCACGCCGACAGCCAGCACGAGCACAGCCGCTTCGTCCGTCAGGACGGCGCCTGGGTCTACCTCGACGCGCTCCCGGACGCCTGAGGAACCCGCGCAGTCACTCGACGCCGCGGCCCCGCAGCTGGTCGATCTCCCGCCGCTCGCGCTTGGTGGGACGCCCGGTGCCGCGGTCGCGGATGCCCATCAGCGGGACCTCCTCGCGGGGCGGGGGCGGCGGGCTGTTGTCGACGAAGCACTCCGCGGCGACGGCCGCGCCCACCCGCTTGCGCACCAGCCGCGAGACCACCACGATCCGCTCCCGGCCGGCGTGCCGCAGCCGCACCTCGTCGCCGCTGCGCACGGCGTGCGCCGGCTTCACCCGCTCGCCGTTGACCCGTACGTGCCCCGCCCGGCAGGCCGCCGCGGCCAGCGAACGGGTCTTGGTGAGCCGCACGGACCAGATCCAGCTGTCGATACGGGTGGTCCCCTCGTCTGAAGCCATACCGAAACTCTAGAACGGGCGGGGGAGGGGGAAAGCGCGCGGCCGGGGCCCGCCGCGGGTGAAGGGCCTAGCCGGACTTCTTGGCCGTGCCCCTTTTGGCGGTGCTTTTCTGCGCGGCGCTCTTCTTGGCCGCGCTTTTGCCCGCCGTGCTCTTCGCCGTCGCAGGCTTCGGCGTCGCGCTTTTCGCCGCTCCGGTCTTCGCCGCCGTGCTTTTCTTCGCGGCGCTCTTCTCCGGGGCGGACTTCTCAGCCGTGGACTTCGTGGCCGTGGACTTCGCCCTCGTGGATTTCGTGGCGGCGGCTTTCTTCGCCGGTGCTTTCTTCGCCGGTGTCTTCTTGGCCGCGGCCTTCTCCGCCGTCTTCCGCCCCCGGATCGGTGTCACGGACGCCGACTCCGCCTCGCCCTCCGCGCCATCCGTCCGCCCTTCCCGCGCCGCCCGCACGCTCTTCTCCAGCGCCGCGGTCAGATCGAAGACCCGGGCGGACGGGCCCGGGGCGGCGGGAGCGACCGGTTCCTCGCCCTCCAGCTTGGCCGCGACCAGCTCCTCCACGGCCTCCCGGTACTCGTCGTGGAGTTCGGCCGGGTCCAGCTCACCCAGGGAGTCCATCAGGGTCTCGGCCAGCGACAGCTCGTTCTCGCGGACCTGCACGGCCTCGGGGGCCACGCCGGAGGCCGGCCGGATCTGGTCGGGCCACAGCAGCGCATGCATCACGATCGCCCCCTCGTACGCCCGCAGCATCGCCAGCGACTCCCGGCCGCGCATCGCCACCTTGCCGATCGCGACCTTCCGGTGGTGCTCCAGCGCCTCCCGCAGCAGGGCGTACGGCTTGGTGGCGGCCGCCCCGTTGGGGCCCAGGTAGTACGCCTTGTCCAGTTGGAGCGGGTCGATCTCGCCGGGGTCGACGAAGGACAGGATCGTCAGCGTCTTGGACGTCGGCACCGGCAGTCGCGACAGTTCGTCGTCGCTGACCGGCACGATGATGTCGTCGCCCGGCGGCTGGTAGCCCTTGCCCACTTCTTCGTTCGGGACTTCCTCGCCATCGAGCTCGCAGATCTTGCGGTACTGGATCTGCGCACCGTCCTTTTCGTGAATGCGGACGAAAGAGACGGACGAGGTCCGGTCCGTGGCGCTGTACGTCTTCACGGGGATGGTGACCAGTCCGAAGGAAATTGACCCATTCCAGATAGAACGCATATTTCATCCCTTGTGTGGGATTCTCATCGTATGTCGCCGATCACCATGGTGGAGGGGCGGCGCCTCTCGCTGACCAACCTGGACAAGGTCCTCTATCCGGAGACCGGCACCACCAAGGGTGAGGTGCTGCACTACTGCACCACCACCGCGGACGCGCTGCTCGCGCACCTGCGGGACCGGCCGCTGTCCTTCCTGCGCTACCCCGACGGGCCCGACGGCCAGCGCTTCTTCACCAAGAACGTGCCGCCCGGCACGCCCTCCTGGGTGAAGACCTGCGAGGTCCCCCATTCGACGTCCGGACCCACCCGGCAGGTCGTGATCGACGGCCTCGCCGCCCTCGTCTGGGCCGCGAACCTGGTCGTCGAACTGCACACCCCGCAATGGACGTGCCGGGCGCCCGGCATCGCCGACCGGCTGGTGTTCGACCTGGACCCCGGTGAGCCCGCCACCATCGTGGAGTGCTGCCTGGCGGCCCAATGGCTGCACGCCCGGCTGGCCGCCGACGGCCTGGACGTACACGCCAAGACCAGCGGCTCCAAGGGGCTGCACCTCATCGTGCCCATCGAGCCGGCCCCCTCCGAACGGGTCACCGCCTACGCCCGGCACCTCGCCGTCGAGGCCGCCCGGGCCCTGCCCGACCTCGTCGTCCACAAGATGACCAAGTCGCTGCGCCCGGGGAAGGTCTTCATCGACTTCTCGCAGAACTCCGCCGCCAAGACCACCGCCGTCGCCTACACCCTGCGCGCCCGCGCCACCCCCACCGTCTCCACCCCCGTCACCTGGGACGAGGTGGCCGACTGCACCGACCCGGCCCAACTCACCTTCCTCTTCAGCGACATCGCCCCCCGCTGCGCCGCCCACGGCGATCTGCTCGCCCCGCTCCTCGACCCCGACCGCGCACGACCGCTGCCGGGAGCGGCATAGATTGTCCCCATGATCGAGGGGACATCGGACGACACCATGCAACTGCGCCTGACCGGCCGGGAGATATCCGCCGGTGAGGAGACCCCGGCCAAGGAGGAACCCGCGGGCGGGCTGGCCCGCTCCTCGCTCCTGATGGCGGTGGGGACCGTGGCGTCCCGCGCCACCGGAGTGTTCCGGCAGGGCCTCCAGGCGGCCGCGCTCGGCACCGGACTGCTCGCCACCACCTACAACACCGCCAACGTCGTCCCGATGAGCCTCTACACCCTGCTCATCGGCGGCGCCCTCAACTCCGTGCTCGTACCGCAGCTGGTCCGGGCCCGGGCCGAGCACCCGGACGGCGGCCGGGCCCACGAGCAGCGGCTGGTCACCCTCGTCCTCAGCGTGCTCGCGGTGGGCACCCTGCTCTCGGTGTGGGCCGCCCCGCAGATCGTCGCGCTCTACACCCCCGACACGCCCCGGACCCACGCCGCCTTCGCACTCACCGTCGTCTTCGCCCGCTTCCTGCTCCCGCAGATCTTCTTCTACGGACTCTTCTTCATCCTCGGCCAGGTCCTCAACGCCCGCAGCAAGTTCGGCGCGATGATGTGGACGCCGGTCCTCAACAACGTCGTGCTGATCGCCATGTTCGGCCTCTACCTCGGGCTGCTGGCCGGACCCGACCGGATCGAGGACATCACCCCCGGCCAGATCGATCTGCTCGGCCTCGCCACCACCGGCGGCATCGCCCTGCAGGCCCTGGCCCTGGTCCCGTTCGTGCACGCGGCCGGCTTCCGCTTCCGGCCGCGCTTCGACTGGCGGGGAAGCGGCCTCGGCAAGAGCATCGCGGCGGCCCGCTGGACGCTGCTGTTCGTGCTCGCCAATCTGGCCGCGATGACCGTCGTCACGCACTACGCCGGCACCGCCGACCGGCAACTCCCCACCGCGGGCGTCGGATACACCGCCTACAGCTACGCCCAGACCATCTGGACGCTGCCGCAGTCCATCGTGACCGTCTCACTGGTGACCGCCCTGCTGCCCCGGATGAGCCGGGCGGTCGCCGAGCACCGCCTGGACGACCTGCGCAACGACCTCTCCCGGGCCCTGCGCGTCAGCGGCGTGCTCATCGTACCGGCCGCCTTCTTCTTCGTCGTGCTCGGCCCGCAGGCCGCCCAACTGCTCTTCGCCCACGGCTCGGTGAACGCCGCCTCGGCCGCACCCGCCGGCCACATGCTGCAGGCGTTCGGCCTCGGCCTGATCCCGTTCTCCGCCCAGTACCTGCTGCTGCGCGGCTTCTACGCCTTCGAGGACACCCGTACGCCGTTCTGGACGGGCGCCGCCATTGCCGCCCTCAACATCGCCCTGGCCACCGCCTGCCACCTGCTGCTGCCGGCCCGCTGGGCGGTCACCGGCATGGCCGCCGCCTACACCGTCGCGTACGGGGCCGGGCTGCTGCTCACCGCGCTGCTGCTGCGCAGGCGCCTCTCCGGGCGCCTCGACGGCCGCCGGCTGTGCCGGACCTACGGCAAGCTGACCGGCGCCGCCGCCGTGGCCGGCGCGGCGGCCTGGGCCGTGGCCCGGGCGTGCTCCGGGGCCCCCGTCCCGCACTTCTGGGCCCCCGTCCTGGCGCTGGCCGCCGGCGGCCTCACCATGGCCCTGCTCTTCGTGGCGCTCGCCCGGCTCCTCAAGGTCACCGAACTGCGCACCCTGCCCGGCCTGCGGTGACCCGCAGACCGGTCGCTCACCTCGCGCCGGCCGGTCACACGGCGTGCGGCCGGGCCCAGGACGCCCGGCCGGCCGCCTCGATCCAGCCGATGACGGCCCGGACCGTGGCGTCGCCCAGCCCCGCGATCTGCGCGACCGCGACCGCGTCCTCGGCCTCCGGTGCGATGCCGGCGGCGGTCAGTGCGGCCTGGAGGTCCGGCCGCCGGTGATCGGGCAGTGCCACCGGGCCCTGCAGCCGCTCCTCGGGACGCGGCGGCAGCGGCCGGTCATCGGCCCGCCAGGGCCCGCCCGGCACCCGGTCCTCCGGGCGGGGCGGCGGCAGCCGCAGATCGAGCGGCAGCGCGAGGGTGTCCAGACGGTCCTCGGCGCGCGGCGGGGCGAGCGTGTAGTTCGGTGCCGCGCCGTACGGCGGGGGAGTGGGACGGTCGAGCGGCATCGGGACCTCCACGGCTCGCGGGAACGGAACAGCTCTGACAACCCTCCGGAAGCCGCGAATGCCCCGCCTGGTTGCGGCGCACGCACGGATTCACCCGATGGGACCACGGGGAACCGGCCGGGCTGGTTAGGGTGACCCGATGCCGTTCACCGACGCACCGGCGCCGCCGGATCCGTACTGGAACCACAACGTGCATTACCACCGGCTGGTGCTGGACGCCGTGCCGGACGGCTGCGCGCGGGCGCTGGACGTCGGCTGCGGTGACGGCCTGCTGGTCCGCAAACTGGCCCGGCGGATCGGCGAGGTGACCGGCGTGGACCGCTCCGCCGCGATGGTGCGGCTGGCCCGCGAGAGCAGTGCCGGAGTCCCCAACACCACCTTCCTGGCAGCCGACTTCATGGCGGACGGTGCCCTGCCGGGCGGCTACGACCTCGTCACGGCCGTGGCCGTCATCCACCACACGGAGTTTCCCGCCGCGGCCCGTCGTCTGACCGGTCTGCTGGCGCCCGGCGGCCGCCTGGTGGTCGTCGGGCTGGCGGCCAACAAAACCCCCTGGGACTGGCTCGTCAGCGGTGCTGGACTCCCCGCCGCCCGCATCCAGGCCCGCCGTCACGGCGGCAAGTCCGGGCCGCCCGGCATGCCGGTCGTGGACAGCGCCATGACGTGGGGCGAGGTCCGGCGCGCCGCCCGCGCCTGCCTGCCGGGCAGCCGCTACCGGCGTCACCTGCTGTGGCGCTATTCGCTGGTGTGGGACAAACCGCGGGGCTGACGCCGTGAGGTGACGCCGGCGAGCCCGGTGACGCCTTGATGCCGCGTGACCCCGGAGCATCCACCGCGCCCATTCTGAAACGATCGATCCAAAATGCGTTACAGTCCTCTCCGCCCAAGTAATGTAACGAACAGTCCAGAAAGGTGGGGTGGACGGCCAGATGACCATGCCGCGCCCTGTATATGTGCTGGCCATGGGGGTTTTCGCCATGGTGACCAGCGAGTTCGTGGTGGCCGGGCTGATGCCCCAGATGGCCGCCGGACTGGCGGTGAGCGTCCCTCAGATCGGTTATCTCATCACCGCCTTCGCGGTGGCCATGTCGGTCGGCGGCCCCTTCCTCACCGTCGCCGTACTGAAGCTCCGCCAGAAGACGGCGCTGATGCTGCTGTTCGGGATATTCCTGGCCGGCAACGTGCTGGCCGCCCTCGCCCCGGACTACGGGGTGATGCTGGTCGCCCGCATCGTCACCGGGGTCGCCTCGCAGGCATTCTTCGGCGTGGCCGTCTCGCTCTGCGTCCAGCTGACCCGCCCGGAGATCCGCGGCCGGGCCATCGCGGTCGCCATGAACGGGCTGATGCTCGGCACCCTGCTGGGACTGCCTCTGTCGACGGTCGTCGGGGAACGCCTCGGCTGGCGGGCGGCGTTCTGGGGGATCTCGGCCATCGCCGCGCTGGCCGCGCTCGCCACCCTCGCCGGCGTACCGCGCCTCGGCCGGGCCGAGAGCGGCAGCGTACGGGAGGAACTCGCGGCCTTCCGGAAGCCCCGGCTGTGGCTGGTGCTCTCCACCAGCACCTTGATCATCGGCGCCACCTTCGCCGCGTTCAGCTACCTCCACCCGCTGCTCACCGAGGTCACCGGCTTCTCGGCGGGCACCGTGCCGCTGCTGCTCCTCGGCTACGGTGCCGCCACCGTCGTGGGCAACACCGTCGTCGGGCGACTGGCGGACCGGCACACCGTCGGCGTCCAGATCGTCGGGCTGACGCTGAACGCGCTCTTCCTCGCCGCCTTCGCCCTCCTCGCCGACCGCGCCGTACCGGCCGTGCTGCTGATGACGGGGATCGGACTGGTCGGCGTCACGATGAACCCGGCCATGGCCGTGAGGGTCCAACGCACCGGAAACGCCGGCCCGTTGATGAACACCGTGCACTCCTCCTTCATCACCCTCGGCGTCATCGTCGGCTCCTCCGCCGGCGCCCTGGCCATCGCCTCCGCGGGCCTACGAGCCCCCTTGTGGCTCGGCGCGGGCCTGGCGCTTCTGGGCCTCACGACGCTACTGCCGGAGTGGCGGCCCCGTACGTAGTTGTCTTTCCCGCCGTGGGGGTTGCTCGCGGTTGCGCTTTGCGGCGCCCCCGCACGTACCTGTCTTTCCCGCCGCGGTGGTTTCTCGCCGTTGCGCCTGCGGCGGGCTGGGTTTGTTGTGGGTGCGGTGACGGTCCTGCGGGGCCTTGTTCGTGGACTGCTGTCGCTTTACGTCCACGAACAAGGCCCCTCCGGCCCGTCCCCTCCCGTTGGGGGAGTGTGCGGGTGAGTGGG
>NZ_JOIX01000023.1 GCF_000720175.1 Streptomyces sp. NRRL S-337 | reverse complement strand
AAGCTAAGCCTTTCAGCGCCGATGGTACTGCAGGGGGGACCCTGTGGGAGAGTAGGACGCCGCCGAACAAATTTTGAAAAAGCCTCGTCCCGAGTTGAAGTAATTCAACTCGGGACGAGGCTTTTTTGCGTTTAGGGTCAGGGGTATGCGCTATGACCTGGTCATCTTCGACAACGATGGCGTCCTCGTCGACAGCGAGCCCCTGTCGAACACCATCCTGGCCGGCTATCTCACCGAGCTCGGGCACCCCACTTCGTACGAGGAATCGATACGCGACTACATGGGCTCGGCGATGCACCGTATTCACGACATCGTCCTGGAGCGGACCGGGCGGCGGCTGCCGGAGGACTTCGACGAGGTTTTTCACCGGCGGGTCTTCGCGGCTTTTGAGCGGGAGTTGCAGCCGGTGCCGGGAGCGACGGACGTCTTGGAGAAGCTGGCCGCGGACGGCATTCGGTACTGCGTCGGTTCGTCCGGGAGTCATGAGCGGATCCGGGTGGGGCACCGGACGACGGGGCTGGACCGGTGGTTCGCGCCGGAGCGGGTCTTCTCCTCGCAGGACGTGGGGCGGGGGAAGCCGGCGCCGGATCTCTTTCTGCACGCGGCGCGTGAGATGGGTGTGGCGCCCGAGCGGTGTGCGGTGGTCGAGGACAGCCCGCTGGGGGTGCAGGCGGCGGTTGCCGCGGGGATGGACGTCTACGGCTACACGGCGATGACGCCGGCGGCGAAGCTGGCGGAGGCCGGAGCGACCGCGCTGTTCGGCGGGATGGCGGAGCTGCCGGATCTGCTGTGACGCGGCATCACCCGCCGGACATAGGTCGGAATTGATGGTGTGATCCATCTACCCAGCGGTAGCCGGGAGTTCTACGCTGAGCGGCCATGACGGCCCCTCTGGCACCGGGAGCGCAGCTGCGGCACGGCCGGGTTTCGCTCGCCCTCAGCTTCTTCGTCCAGGGTGCGGTCTTCGCCCTCCTCGTGACACGCATACCGGCGATCCAGGACCGGTACGGGATTTCGGACGGGCTGCTGCCGGTGTTCCTGGCGGCGGTGCCGGTGCTGGCCGGCGTCGGCAGCATCGTCATCGAGCAGCTGGTGAAGCGGGTGCGGCCGAGCCGGGTGCTGCGGTGCGTACAGCCGGTGGTGTGTCTGGCGTTGCTGGCCGTCGGGTCGGTCGGGTCGATGACGCAGGTGGCCGTGGCGCTGGCGGCGTTCGGGCTGGCGGTGGGGGCACTGGACGCCTCGATGAACATGCTCGGGGTGAGTCTGCAGCGCGCGTACGGGCGGAGCATCATGCTCGGCTTCCACGCCGCGTACAGCCTCGGCGGCATCGTGGGGGCGTCGCTGGCCTGGGCGGGGGCGCACTGGGGGCTGTCGTTGGGAGTGCTGTACGGGCCCGTGGTGGCGGTGCTGGTGCCGTTGGCGGTGGTCGTGGGCCGATGGTTCGTGGACCAGCGGAACGTGGCCGGGCCCGGGAAGCCGGAGCTCGCGCAGCCGGCGGAGGCCATGCCCGGCGGCCCCGGCACCCCAGGCGCCCCCGCCGCAACCTCCGTATCCCCAGCTCCCGCGGCCTCTGCCGTGCCGGTCACTCCCGTCGCGATGCGGCTGCTGTTGCCGTTGTGTCTGGTGATGGCGTTCGCCTATATAGGCGACTCGACGGTGTCCAACTGGAGCGCCAAGTATCTGCAGGACGTCCTGGGGAGTTCCGAGCAGCTCGCCACGGTGCCGTACAACGTCTACATGGTCACCACGTTGCTCGGGCGGGCGGTGGGGGACCTGGGGGTGCGGCGCTTCGGTGCGGTTCCGGTGGTGCGGTGCGGGACGGTGGTGGCGGCGGGCGGCTTCGCGGTGGTGGCCGCGGCGCCGGGGGCCTGGGCGGGCATGGCGGGGTTCACGCTGCTGGGGCTGGGGCTGTGTGTGATCGTGCCGCAGACGTTCGCGGCGGCCGGGCGGTACGCGTACGACAGTCAGGGCGCCGGGGCTTCGGACATGGCCGTCGCGCGGCTGAACATCTTCAATTACGTGGGCTTTCTGATCGGTTCTCCGTTGGTGGGGGCGCTGGGCGACGCCTGGAGCTATCGGGGGGCGATGCTGGTGCCGATGGCGCTGGTGCTGGTGACGCTCGTGTATGCCCGCTCGTTCGGTGCGCCGCGGGCCGGATACGGTGACAGGCATGAGCGGCCGCGCACAGCTGATGTGGGATGAGGCAGTAACGGGCTACAACTTCGGGCCCGGGCACCCGATGGACCCGGTCAGGCTCGCGCTGACCATGCGTCTGGTCGAGGCGTTCGAGCTGGACCGTGGGCCGTTGGAGGTGGTCGCGGCCAAGCCGGCCGGGGACTCCACGCTGCGGCTGGTGCACCGCCCGGACTACATCGAGGCGGTCCGCCGGGCGTCGGCGGATCCGGCCGCCGCGGACCTCTCGTACGGGCTGGGGACGGCCGACGATCCGGCGTTCGCGGGTATGCACGAGGTGTCCGCGCTGATCGCCGGGCAGTCGGTCGGCGCCGCGGAGGCGGTCTGGCGTGGTGACGCGGTGCACGCCGTGAACTTCGCCGGCGGGCTGCACCACGGGATGCCGGGCGGCGCGTCCGGATTCTGCATCTACAACGACGCGTCGCTGGCGATCGCCCGGCTGCTGGAGCTGGGCGCCGAGCGGATCGCGTACGTCGATGTGGACGTCCACCACGGCGATGGTGTGCAGGCGGCCTTCTGGGACGATCCGCGGGTCCTGACGATCTCGCTGCACGAGCATCCGCGGACGCTGTTCCCGCAGACCGGCTGGCCGGAGGAGACCGGCGGGGAGGGCGCGGCCGGCAGTGCGGTGAACGTGGCGCTGCCCGCCGGGACCGGGGACGAGGGCTGGCTGCGGGCCTTCCACGCCGTGGTGCCGGAGCTGCTGGGCGCGTTCCGCCCGCAGGTGCTGGTGACGCAGCACGGCGCCGACACGCACTTCGAGGACCCGCTGGCGCACCTCGCGGTGAGCCTGGACGCCCAGCGGGCGGTGGCCGAGTCCTGTCACTCGCTGGCGCACGAGCACGCGGACGGGCGGTGGGTCGCGCTCGGAGGCGGCGGCTATGCCGTGGTGGACGTGGTGCCGCGCAGCTGGACGCATCTGACGGCGATCGCGGCCGGGCGGCCGATCGAGCCGACCACCCCGGTGCCGGAGTCCTGGCGGCACGAAGTGTTCCGGCGGACGCGCCAGTTGGCGCCGCAGCGGATGACGGACGGCCGGACGCCGCGGTGGCGGGATTTCCTGGACGGCGGTTACGACCCGGCCGACCGGCTGGACCAGGCGGTGCTGGCCACCCGGCGGGCGGTCTTCCCGGCACACGGTCTGCTGCCGTAGCGGAGGCCGACGGAACGGGCCGGCGGGCGGATGCGCCCGGATGTGTGACTACCCGTCGGTTGGGGCATCGACCGGCCGGCCAACGGGTGAGCATGGGCGGCGTGTTGGCCACCGGGGAGCTGCGGGCGCATTTGGTCGGGGCGCGGCTGGCGGGGACGATCGCGACGACCCGGGAGCAGAGCCTGGGGCGCTACCGGCTCTTCGCGGCGCGCGATCCCCGGGTGCTGCTGGGGCTGGACCCTGAACGGGAGTGGCCGCTCAGTGCACTCCTGCGACTGATGGGACAGAAGTGCGGTGTTTCGGCCGATCCCGCGCACATTTCCGGCCCGGACGTGATCGATCCGGATCGTACGATCGCGGCGCTCGACCGGTTCGCCGACCGGATCGGCGTCGCCGCGGGCCGGGCGGAGCCGGTGCTGCTGGGCACCGGACATCCGCAGGCGTTACTGGAGTTCTACGCCGGCCTCGCAGACGCCCTCTCGGCGGCGGGCTGCCCCGTCCTCACCCCGGCGTATGGCGTCCGTGTCGACATAGCGACCCGGTTCGGCGTACGTACCCGGGCCCTGGGCTACGTACGGGGAGTCGCGATGTTGCGAGAGACCGGCGTGCGGGGCGCGTCCGGGGCGGGGGGCGTACACACCCATTCGCCGCTGCCGGTACGGACCGTTCTGGCGGCCGCCGCGGACGCCGGAGGGCCGCTTCCCGGGCTGGTGATCGGGGACCACGGATGGGCCTGCGGGGCAGGTCAGCTGGGTATTGAGGCGATCGCGCTGGCGGATTCGGACGACCCGGCTCCGTTCGTCGGACAGGCCGAGGGACGGCTCTCGGAGGTGGTGCCGCTCGACGATGCCGTCCCGGCCGCGTCCTACCGGCCGCTCATGCGGTACGTCCTGAAACGTGTCGGTCTGTCATATTAGGCGGCTGTTCGCTGCTCCTCTTCCCCACTCGCATCACCCGCCCCTAATCTGGGGAGTGAGCGCATAGCGACGAAGAGTCACCGGAGGGGAAGCCGGTGACCGTCTTATGCGGAAGGTGCAGGTGTGTTCATGGCTGCTGACCAGAGGCCTCTGAACGAGGTCGTGTTCCTTACGGTGGCGGAAGTCGCCACGGTGATGCGAGTGTCCAAGATGACCGTGTACCGCTTGGTGCACAGCGGTCATCTGCCCGCGATTCGGGTGGGGAGGTCGTTCCGGGTTCCGGAGCAGGCGGTGCACGACTACCTCCGGGAGTCCTACGTGGGGGTGGAATCGGCCTGACGGACACCCTCGCCGACCCTCGGATTACGCCGTTCGCCCGGCGCCGGGTAGGCTGGCCCGATGTAGGTAGTGTGGGCTCGGACGCCCCGCACCGAGTGATTCGAAGTGAGCGAGGGTAGTCGTGGGCTCTGTTATCAAGAAGCGGCGCAAGCGGATGGCCAAGAAGAAGCACCGCAAGCTGCTCAAGCGCACCCGTGTTCAGCGTCGTAACAAGAAGTAAGCGACGCTGATCGCGATTTCGCAGCCCCCCATCGCCTTGGTGCGGTCGGGGGCTGCGGCGCGTTGTGGGCCGTATGGACGGTGGTGGGACGGAAATGTCGTCGTGGGCATCCCGTGGTCATCACTGCGCAACACCGACCCGATAGCGTTGACCGCACAGCTGGGCTACGCGCAGGTCGCGGCGGGAAGGTAGGGCTGATCTTGGGCAAGGTCGTGCTCGTCACGGGAGTCGCACGGCAGCTGGGCGGCAGATTCGTCCGCCGGATCCGGCGCGATCCGGACGTCGAGCGGGTGATCGGGGTCGACGCGGTGGCACCCGAGCACCATCTGGGCGGCGCCGAATTCCTCAGGGCCGACATCCGGCACCCGGCGATCGCCAGGGTCCTGGCCGAAACCCGCGTCGACACCGTGGTCCATATGGACATCAACGGGACGCCGTTGGGCAAGCGCGGCGGCCGCGCCTCGGTGAAGGAAACCAACGTCATCGGGACGATGCAGCTGCTGGGCGCCTGCCAGAAGGCCCCGACCGTCGAGCGCGTGGTCATCAAGTCCAGCACCAGCGTCTACGGCTCCGCGCCCCGCGATCCGGCCGTCTTCACCGAGACCACCACCCCGAAGTCGCTGCCCAGCGGAGGCTTCGCCAAGGACATCGTCGAGGTCGAAGGGTACGTCCGCGGCTTCGCCCGGCGCCGGCCCGACGTGGCCGTCTGCATCCTGCGGTTCGCCAACATCCTCGGGCCGTGCGCGGATTCCCCGCTCGCCGAGTACTTCTCGCTGCCCGTCCTGCCCACCGTCCTCGGTTACGACCCGCGGCTGCAGTTCGTCCATGAGGACGACGCCCTCGACGTGCTGCGGATCGCCGCCGCCGCGCCGCGCCGCGGCACGCTCAACAGCGGCACCTTCAACATCGCCGGCGACGGCGTCCTGCTGCTCTCGCAGACCTCCCGGCGGCTCGGCCGGCCCACCCTGCCGCTCTTCCTGCCGACGGTGACCTGGGCCGGCACCGCGCTGCGGTCCGTCGGCATCACGGACTTCTCGCCGGAACAGATCCGGCTGCTCACGCACGGCAGGGTCGTCGAGACGACGCAGATGCGCGAGACACTGGGGTTCCACCCCAAGTACACGACGGCGGAGGCCTTCGCGGAATTCGCCCGCAGCCGCGGACCCGGGCTACTGCCGCCCGAGGCCCTCGCCCGCACCGTCGACCGGCTCGCCGGCGTGCTCACCGCACGCCGGACCCCGGCCCAGTGAGGAGGTCACCCACCATGGCGGACGCCAAGGTCATTCCCTTCGGCGAGGAGCCCCGGGCGCGCCGGAAGGCCCGGCGGGCCGGGCGCGGCGGGCGCGGTGCCGCGCTGGCGCCCGTACCGGAGGCCCGGACCGAGCACCCGCCGGCGGCACCCCCGCCGCCCCGGCCGCGGTCCCTGGACGAGCGGATCGCGGGCGGACTGGCGTTCCTGCGCCGCCGGATCACCGGCGACTACGAGGTCGACGACTTCGGCTACGACGAGGAGCTGACCGACCAGGTCCTGATGTCGCTGCTGCGGCCCTTCGCCGAGAAGTACTTCCGGGTCGAGGTCAAGGGCATCGAGAACATCCCCGCGGACGGCGGGGCGCTGGTCGTCGCCAACCACTCCGGGACGCTGCCGCTGGACGGCCTGATGCTGCAGGTCGCGGTGCACGACAACCACCCGGCGCAGCGTCACCTGCGGCTGCTGGCGGCCGATTTGGTGTTCGTGCTGCCGGTGATAAACGAGCTGGCGCGCAAGGCGGGGCACACCCTCGCCTGTGCGGAGGACGCCCAGCGGCTGCTGGAGCGCGGCGAGATCGTCGGGGTGATGCCGGAGGGCTTCAAGGGCATCGGCAAGCCCTTCGCGGACCGCTACAAGCTGCAGCGCTTCGGGCGGGGCGGCTTCGTCTCGACGGCGCTGAAGGCCGGGGTGCCGATCGTGCCGTGCTCGATCGTGGGCGCCGAGGAGATCTACCCGATGATCGGGAACGCCAAGACCCTGGCGCGGGTGCTGGGGCTGCCGTACTTCCCGATCACGCCGACGTTCCCGTGGCTGGGCCCGCTGGGCGCGGTGCCGCTGCCGACGAAGTGGACGATCCAGTTCGGCGAGCCGATCGCGACCGACGGCTATCCGCCGGAGGCGGCGGACGACCCGATGCTGATGTTCAACCTCACCGACCAGGTGCGTGAAACGATTCAGCACACCCTCTACAAGCTGCTGGTGCAGCGGCGTTCGGTGTTTTTCTGAGCTTGGGCAAGCTGCTGGTGCGGCGTGGCGTTACTTCGGGAGGTCCTGGCCGTCGATGCCCAGGCCGGGCAGCAGGCCCGGGAGCAGCGGGGGCAGGGTGACGTCGGGATGGCCGCCGGGGTGGCCTCCCGTGCGGTGGCCGGGGTCGTGCGGGGACGGGCTGCCGGCCTTGTCCTGCGGGTCGAGCAGACCGCCCGTGCTGCCGCCGAGCAGACCGTCCTCCTGGGACGGGGAGGCCGACGGGCGGGGGGCGTGCGGGCCCGCGGAGTGGCCCGTGGCGGCGGAGCCGTGGCCGGAGGGGGCCGGGCGGCCGTCGGGGCCGGAACCGGTGCCCGTGGAGGCCGGGGTGTTGCGCGGGTGGCTCTTGCCGTCGGGGGCCTGCGGCAGCAGCGAACGGAGCGGACCGACCTCTTGGTCTATGGCGTCGAAGACCGAGCTGACCTGGTCGCGAACGTCCATGAGCTGCACCGGGAGCTTGTCGCGCAGCTGCGACCACGTGCTGCGGTGGGACCGGGTGAAGGAGTTCAGCGCCTGGATGGGGCCGAGCGAGCCGTCCCGCTCGTACGCCGCGTGCAGCAGGCGGTGCCCTTCGCCCGCGTCGTGCTTCACCCCGGACAGGGCGCGGCGGACCTCACCGAGCGACTCGTGGTCGAGGTCGGAGACCCGGGCCCGCTCCATCAGGCGGCGCGCCTCGAACATGCGCGTGGACGCCTGGTCGAGGTAGAGCCGGCCGCGGTCGGAGTCGTCGTCGGCCATGTCGAGCTTGAGGTCCTCCATGCCCCGCTTGAGGCCGTAGAGGGAGTCACCGGGCAGGGCGTCGGAGCTGGCCGCGGCGACCCCGGTGAAGGCTCCGGCCGCGACGCCGACGGTCAGTCCGCCGGCGGCCAGCCCTTTGGAGAGCCGGGAGCGCGGCCGCAGCCGGCCGATCGATTTGTCGGCGCGGTGCGCGCCCTTGTGTTCGCGCTGCTCGGGCACCCTGGCACCCTCGGACGGAGTGCCTTCGGCGAAGGCGGACTCCATCGCGGCGAGGAGCTGGGCGCGCTGGACAGTCTTGACCTCGGCGGCCATCTCCGGCCGTGGAAGCCTCCCGAGACCGTCGGCGACCGCCAACAGCCGTGCCTCGCCCGGCGCCTGTGCCGGATTGTCGACCTGTTCCTCGGCCGCCGTGCCCTTGAGGACCTGCTCCTCCAGGGTCTGGGCGAAGGCGTTGGCCCGCCGGTGCACCGAGACATTCGCGATCACGGGCGGCACCTCCTCTCATCATCCCGCTCGACTCCCCGGACTGGCTTTGACTATCCAGACGGGCCGGACGGTTGCACACCGATGTCCGCGGCCACTCGATCGAGTGAGAGGCAGCGGGCATGGCGTGACCGCATGGAGCCTGCACTCCGCACAACGAGCGGCGCGGCACTCGGGTTACGCACTCACGATGATCTGACCGACCGGGCACGGCCGATCACCAGGCGTGAGCATGGTGCGGCGCGCGGAGGGGCGGAGAAGCACGGAAGAGGGGGGTGGTCAGCGGGCGTCTTCGGGGAGGAGGCGCGCGAGGGTGCGGACGGCGCGGTACTGGAGGGTCTTGATGGCGCCCTCGTTCTTGCCCATGACGCGGGCGGTCTCGGCGACCGAGAGGCCCTGCAGGAACCGCAGCGTGACGCATTCCTGCTGTTGGGGGTTGAGCTTGCGTACCGCCTCCAGGAGGGCGGCGTTGGAGAGGGACTCGAGGACCGACTCCTCGGGGCTGCGCTCGACCTCGTTGGCGTCGAGCATCTCTCCGGTGGTGACTTCCAGGCGGAAGCGCGAGGACTTGAAGTGGTCGGCGACGAGGTTGCGGGCGATGGTCACCAGCCAGGCGCCGAAATCACGGCCCTGCCAGGTGAAGGTGCCGATGCGGCGCAGGGCGCGCAGGAACGTCTCACTGGTGAGGTCCTCGGCCGTGGCGCGGCCGCCCACGCGGTAGTAGATGTAGCGGTAGACGGTGTCGGCGTACTGGTCGTAGAGGCGGCCGAAGGCCTCGGCCTCGCCGGCCTGGGCGCGTTCGACGAGGTCCATCATGCGACGGCTGTCGCTGTCGGCGGGTCGACGGGCGGTGGTCGTGCCGGCGCCCGCGCGGCGGGTTCTGCCGGCGGCCTTGCCGACCGCAGCGCTCCCGTCGGCCAGGGCGTAGCAGGGTCCGGCGGCGGGGACGGCTGAGGCGAATGCGGGGACGGCGTACGCGGTGGGGACGAAACTGCGCAGGTGGTCGACGAGTGTCGTACGCAGCGTAGCCAGGCCCGAGGCGTCAACCCCGACGTGTGGGTACACGGGACTCCCAGAGGCAGAGCTTCCATCACGTGCAGTGCGGGACCGTTCACTCGTCGTAGGGACGTGTGGGTTCCGGATTGCGTCTGAGGAGAATAACGCTTCGTACAGGCAGCGCTACACCCAGTTGCTCAAATCATCGATTACTTACGGTCCGTGGTGGATTGGTGACGGATCAAGTATCGAATACTGAGCAACTATTGATCGGAAGGGAACGCAATCTGCCTGGTTGGAGGGCGTGTTGTGGTTGTCCCGCGGCAAGGGGACTGACCGGGAGCCCGTGGGGGTAGGGAGTGTGGATGGCCCGCCGCGCCGACGGGCGATCAGCCCTGGTCAGCGGCGGCGGCGCTGGAGCGCGACCGCGGCCGCGGCACCGCCCGCGAGGGCGCCCACTCCGGCCGCCGCGGGGATGCCGATCTTGGCCGCCTTGCGGCCGGTGCGGTAGTCGCGCAGCCGCCATCCGTGTGCCCGGGCGTGCTTGCGCAGTCGGCTGTCCGGGTTGATGGCGTACGGGTGACCGACCAGCGACAGCATCGGGATGTCGTTGGCGGAGTCGCTGTAGGCGGCGCAGTGCGACAGGTCCAGGCCCTCGGCGGCGGCCAGCGCGCGGACCGCCTCGGCCTTGGCCGGGCCGTGCAGCGGCTCGCCGACCAGCTTGCCCGTGTAGATCCCGCCCACGGACTCGGCGACGGTGCCCAGTGCGCCGGTCAGGCCCAGCCGGCGGGCGATGATCGTCGCGGTCTCCACCGGGGCGGCGGTCACCAGCCAGACCTTCTGGCCGGCGTCGAGGTGCGCCTGGGCCAGCGCGCGGGTGCCCGGCCAGACGCGTTCGGCCATGTACTCGTCGTAGATCTCCTCGCCGATGGACATCAGCTCGGAGACGCGGTGGCCCTGGACGATGGACAGCGCGCTGTTGCGGACGTCCGCCATGTGCTCGGGGTTCTCCGAGCCGGCCAGCCGGAAGTAGATCTGCTGCCAGGCGAAACGGGCCAGGTCGCGCTTGTGGAAGAAGTGCCGCTTGTACAGGCCGCGGCCGAAGTGGAACAGCGCGGCACCCTGCATGACGGTGTTGTCGAGGTCGAAGAAGGCGGCGGCCGCGGTGTCCCCGACGACCGGGAACTCCGGTTCGGCCGGGGCCTCCTCGACGGCCTGGGCCTCCTCGACCTCCTGCGAGGTCTTCCGGGCGGCCTCGGCGGCGGCCTCGCCGGCCAGCACGCTGCGGGCGGTGGCGGGGCGTCGGCGGCGGGGGATCCAGCCCAGGTCGAAGAGCGCCCCGGAGGGCATCCAGCCGGATCGGCGAGCGGGCGAGGGGCGGGCGGCCATGGCGCTAGCGTAGCCAGTTTGTTCGGTGCTTCCGGTTACGGGCGCGTGTCCGGTGGGCCGGGAGCCGTCGACGGTCGCATTACGGCCGACTCGCGGGCGGGCCCGGCCGCCCCGGGGGCGGCTCAGGCGCCCAGGGCCGTCCGCAGCCGCTGCGGGTCGACCCGCCAGAAGTCGTGCTGGGCGCCGTCGATCAGGACGACCGGAATCTGCTCCCAGTACTTGCGGTGCAGTTCGGCGTCCTCGGTGATGTCCTTCTTCTCCCAGGACGCTCCGGTCTCGGCGCAGACCTTCTCGATCACCGCTTGGGCGTCGTCGCAGAGGTGGCAGCCGGGCTTGCCGACGAGGGTGACCAGCCGGTCGGCGGGGCGCTTGCGGGGGCTGCGGCTGAACAAGGGGGCCATGGAGCCATTGTGCCGGGTCGGCGGGGAGGCGAGGGGGCGGCGGGACGGGGGCCGGGCGGGCCGGGGTCGCTTACCATCGATGGACGATTTGTAGGTTTCCGGGGGGATAGCGACAAGGAGTGCACGCGCGTGTCCCCGTCGGTGCTGCCGTGTTGTGCGGGTGGCGCGAGTGAACGGTGTGACGTGGGAGTTGGTTCCACGGAGGGCCGGAAAGGGCGCGTGACCCCCATCACTTTGGCCGGACAAAGCGGACACCATCTTTGTGCACGCGTTCACAAAGACATAGCCTGCAGTAGACAGGGCGGTCGGGTTCCATACGGTCGCCCGCAGCCCCGCTCTACCCGCAGGAGCACCGTGGCAACTGGCCGAACTCACCGACCGGCGACCCGAAGCCGAGGCATCCCCGAGGCCACCGTCGCCCGGCTTCCGTTGTATCTGCGCGCACTGACCGCGCTCTCCGAGCGCTCGGTGCCCACGGTCTCGTCCGAGGAACTCGCGGCCGCGGCGGGGGTCAACTCCGCCAAGCTCCGCAAGGACTTCTCCTACCTCGGCTCCTACGGGACCCGCGGCGTGGGCTACGACGTGGAGTACCTCGTCTACCAGATCTCGCGCGAGCTGGGCCTGACCCAGGACTGGCCGGTCGTCATCGTCGGTATCGGTAACCTCGGCGCCGCCCTCGCCAACTACGGCGGCTTCGCCTCCCGCGGGTTCCGCGTCGCCGCGCTGATCGACGCGGACCCGGCCATGGCCGGCAAGCCGGTCGCCGGCATCGCGGTCCAGCACACCGACGAGCTGGAGCACATCATCGAGAGCAACGGCGTCTCGATCGGCGTGATCGCCACGCCGGCCGGCGCCGCCCAGCAGGTCTGCGACCGCCTGGTCGCGGCCGGCGTCACCTCGATCCTCAACTTCGCGCCGACCGTGCTGACCGTCCCCGACGGGGTCGACGTCCGCAAGGTCGACCTGTCGATAGAACTGCAGATCCTCGCCTTCCACGAGCAGCGCAAGGCCGGCGAGGAAACCCCCGAGGGCGGCGCCCCGGCCACCTCCGGCCGTGCCGCCGCCGTCGCGGCCGCGGCCGAAGCCGCCGCCGCGGCCGACCGCAAGGGACCGGACGGGGACGTGCCCGCCGTGATGCCGGCATGAGTCTCCTGGTCGTAGGACTGAGCCACCGCAGTGCGCCGGTGAGCGTGCTGGAGCGGGCCGCGCTCGCCCCGGAGGCGCGCGGCAAGCTGCTGCAGGACGCGGTGTCGGCCGAGCCGGTCACCGAGTCCGCGGTGCTGTCCACCTGCAACCGCATCGAGCTCTACGCCGACGTGGACAAGTTCCACGCCGGTGTCGCCGAGCTGTCCACCCTCCTGGCCCGCCACAGCGGCGTCGACCTGGAGGAGCTGACCCCCTACCTCTACGTCCACTACGAGGACCGCGCCGTCCACCACCTCTTGTCGGTGGCCTGCGGCCTGGACTCGATGGTCGTCGGCGAGGGCCAGATCCTCGGGCAGATCAAGGACGCGCTGGCCGTCGCGCAGGAACAGCACACCGCCGGACGGCTGCTCAACGACCTCTTCCAGCAGGCCCTGCGGGTCGGCAAGCGCGCCCACAGCGAGACCGGCATCGACAAGGCCGGCCAGTCGCTGGTCACCTTCGGCCTGGAGCAGCTCGCGGCCGGCCGGGACGTCGAGGGCTGGGCGCACGGCAAGCGGGCGCTGGTCATCGGCGCCGGCTCGATGTCGTCGCTGGCCGCCACCACCCTCGTCCGCAACGGCATCGGCGAGCTGGCGGTCGCCAACCGCACCGTCGAGCGCGCCGAGCGGCTGGTGGCCATCCTCACCGAGCCCGGCGGGCCCGGCGCGGCCAACAACCTGACCGCCCGCGCGGTGGCGATGTCCGGTGTCGAGGACGAGCTCGCGCTCGCCGACATCGTGGTGTCCTGTACCGGCGCGACCGGCCTGGTCCTCACGGGCGGGACGGTCGCCGCCGCCCGCGCCGGCCGCACCGCGCCGCTGGCGCTGCTCGACCTCGCCATGCCGCGCGACATCGACGCCGCGGTCCACCGCATCGAGGGCGCCCATCTCGTCGACATCGAGTCGCTCGCCGACGCCTCCGCGGACGCCCCGATGGCGGCCGACGTGGACAAGGTGCGCGGCATCGTCTCCGACGAGGTCGCCGCCTTCGGCGCCGCCCAGCGGGCCGCGCACATCACCCCCACCGTGGTCGCCCTGCGCACCATGGCCGCGGACGTCGTCACGAGCGAGATCGCCCGGCTCGACGGCCGCCTCCCCGACCTGGACGACAAGCAGCGCGCCGAGATCACCCAGACCGTGCGCCGCGTCGTCGACAAGCTCCTGCACGCGCCCACCGTGCGGGTCAAGCAGCTCGCCAGCGAACCCGGCGGCGCCGGGTACGCGGACGCGCTGCGCGAACTCTTCGATCTCGACCCCCAGACTGTCGCCGCCGTCAGCCGGGCCGATACCCGCGGCGGCAGTCATGAAGTACGGGAGCGGGCATGAAAGACAGCACCAACAGACCACTGCGGCTGGGCACGCGCCGCAGTGCGCTCGCCATGGCCCAGTCCGGGCAGGTCGCCGAGGCGGTGCGCGAGCTCACCGGCCGCCCCGTCGAGCTGGTGGAGATCACCACGTACGGCGACACCTCCCGCGAGCACCTCGCGCAGATCGGCGGCACCGGCGTCTTCGTCTCCGCGCTGCGCGACGCGCTGCTCGACGGGGACATCGACTTCGCCGTCCACTCGCTCAAGGACCTGCCCACCACGCAGCCCGAGTCGCTCGTCCTGGCCGCGATCCCCGTACGGGAAGACCCCCGTGACGCGCTGATCGCCCGGGACCGGCTCACCTTCGAGGAGCTCACCGCCGACCCGGACCGCGTCGCCCGCATCGGCACCGGCTCCCCCCGGCGGATGGCGCAGCTCAACGCGTGGGCCCGCGCGCTGGGCCGGCACATCGAGACGGTGCCGATACGCGGGAACATCGACACCCGCATCGGTTTCGTCGAGAAGGGCGAACTGGACGCGGTCGTGCTGGCCGCGGCCGGCCTCACCCGCATCGGCCGGATCGACGAGGCGGCGCAGCTGCTGTCGCCCGACGTGGTTCTGCCCGCCCCCGGCCAGGGGGCACTGGCGATCGAGTGCAGGGCCGGGCACACCGCCCAGGACGCTGCCCTCGTCGCCACGCTCGCCGAGCTCGACGACCCGGACACCCGGGCCGCCGTGACCGCCGAGCGTTCCCTGCTCGCCGCCCTGGAGGCCGGCTGTTCCGCACCCGTCGGGGCGCTGGCCGACCTTTCCCCGAGCTCTCGACTTCGGTCGAGCAGGGGAGGCTCCCAGGCTGACGAGCAGGCTGTCACCGAATTGCACCTGCGTGGTGTCGTCGGCACGACCGACGGCAGCACGCTCGTGCAACTGTCCACCACCGGGCACGTACCCGCCTCTCCCGACGTGACGTCGGTTCCGCAGCAGCTGGGCCGCGAACTCGCCGCCGAGATGCTCGCCAAGGGTGCGGCCGGTCTTATGGGGGAGCGAGCACTTTGAACCCCACCGCCCCGAACCACTCCACCTCCGGTCAGGTCACCTTCCTGGGTGCCGGGCCGGGTGACCCGGGTCTGCTGACGTTGCGTGCCGTGGAGGCGCTGGCCTCCGCGGACGTACTGATCGCCGACCCGCAGGTGCTCGACGTCGTGCGTGTGCATACCCGCGCGCAGGTGGACACACCACTGCAGGCGTCAGCTGACGAGGCGTCAATCCCCGCCGACATCCCCACCCTTAGGGACGCCGCCAATCTTGTCATGGCGGCCGCCCGGGCGGGCAAGCGGGTCGTCCGGGCGGTCACCGGCGACCCCGGTCTGGACGGGAACGTCGCCGAGGAGATGCTGGCCTGCGCCGCCGAGGGCGTCGTCTTCGAGGTGGTGCCCGGCATCGCCGCGGCCGTCGGCGTGCCCGCCTACGCCGGTGTGCCGCTGCGCGACGCCGAGGGCACCGACGTGCGCTTCGTCGACGCCCGCAGCGCCGATGACCGCTGCTGGTCGGAGCTGGGCACCAGCGACGCCACCGCGGTCGTCTCCACCACCCTCGACGCGGTGGCCGCGGCCGCCGGCGAGCTGGTCACCGCGGGCCGCAAGCCCGACACCCCGATGACCGTCACCGTCGCCGGCACCACCACCCGCCAGCGCACCTGGACCGCCACCCTCGGGTCGGTCGCCCAGGTGCTCAAGGCCGCCAAGGTGCTGCCGTCGCCGGACGGCGGCCAGCCGGTCATAGCCGTGGTCGGTGAGCGCAGTGCCGCCGCGCAGCGCGACCAGCTCTCGTGGTTCGAGTCCAAGCCGCTGTTCGGCTGGCGGGTGCTCGTACCGCGGACGAAGGAGCAGGCCGCGTCGCTCTCCGACCAGCTCGTCTCGTACGGCGCGGTGCCGCACGAGGTCCCGACCATCGCCGTCGAACCGCCGCGCACCCCGCAGCAGATGGAGCGCGCGGTCAAGGGCCTGGTCACCGGCCGCTACGAGTGGATCGCCTTCACGTCGGTCAACGCCGTCAAGGCGGTCCGTGAGAAGTTCGAGGAGTACGGGCTCGACGCCCGGGCCTTCGCGGGCATCAAGGTCGCCGCGGTGGGCGAGCAGACCGCCAAGGCGCTGGTCGCCTTCGGCGTGAAGCCCGACCTGGTCCCGTCGGGCGAGCAGTCCGCCGCCGGTCTGCTGGAGGACTGGCCGCCGTACGACCCCGTCTTCGACCCGATCGACCGGGTCTTCCTGCCGCGGGCCGACATCGCCACCGAGACCCTGGTGGCCGGCCTGATCGAGCTGGGCTGGGAGGTCGACGACGTCACCGCCTACCGGACCGTGCGGGCCTCGCCGCCGCCGGCCGAGACCCGCGAGGCGATCAAGGGCGGCGGCTTCGACGCCGTGCTCTTCACCTCCTCGTCGACCGTGCGGAACCTCGTCGGCATCGCCGGCAAGCCGCACAACGTGACCGTGATCGCCTGCATCGGCCCGGCCACCGCCAAGACGGCCGAGGAGCACGGGCTGCGCGTCGACGTGATGTCGCCGGAGCCGTCCGTGCACAAGCTGGCCGAGGCGCTCGCGGACTTCGGCGCGGCGCGCCGGGACGCCGCGATCGAGGCCGGCGACCCGGTCACCCGCCCCAGCGAGCGCCGGCCGGGCTCCCGCCGCCGGGCCCGCAGCTGACGGCGGTACGTCCGCGCTACGGCAGCGGATGAGCAGCGGTCCGACAGCGTTTCGCGCCCCGCGCCCGGTGATCCGGGCGCGGGGCGCGGCGCGTTGGGGCCCGCGGGGGGCGCCGCGGCCGCCGGGCGGCTGCCGACGATGCGTCGGCAAAGGCGGGTGCGGGTCGGGCGTAGCGTGGTGGGCATGACGAAGTACGGAAGCTTCCCCGGTGCGCGGCCGCGGCGGCTGCGCACCACCCCGGCGATGCGCCGGATGGTCGCCGAGTACCGGCTGCATCCGGCCGACTTGATCCTCCCGGCGTTCGTCCGGGAGGGCATCGGCGAGCCGGTGCCGATCTCCGCGATGCCGGGAGTCGTCCAGCACACCCGCGACACCCTCCGCAAGGCCGCCGTCGAGGCGGTGGAGGCGGGGGTCGCCGGGATCATGCTGTTCGGCGTGCCGCTGGACGAGAAGAAGGACGCCGCGGGCACCGCCGGCACCGACCCCGACGGCATCCTGCAGGTCGCCATCCGGGACGTCCGTGCCGAGGTCGGCGACGACCTGGTGATCATGTCGGACCTGTGCCTGGACGAGTACACCGACCACGGCCACTGCGGTGTCCTGGACGCCGCCGGGCGGGTCGACAACGACGCGACGCTGGAGCGCTACGCGGAGATGGCGCAGGTCCAGGCCGACGCGGGCGTCCACGTCGTGGGCCCCAGCGGCATGATGGACGGGCAGGTCGGCGTGGTCCGGGACGCCCTGGACCAGACCGGCCACGAGGACGTGTCGATCCTCGCCTACACGGCGAAGTACTCCTCGGCGTTCTACGGCCCGTTCCGCGAGGCGGTGGGCTCGTCGCTGAAGGGCGACCGCAAGACGTACCAGCAGGACCCGGCGAACCTCCGTGAGTCGCTGCGCGAGCTGGCGCTCGACCTGGACGAGGGCGCCGACATGGTCATGGTCAAGCCGGCGCTGCCCTACCTGGACGTACTGGCGAAGATCGCCGACGCGGTGGACGTGCCGGTGGCCGCGTACCAGATCTCCGGCGAGTACGCGATGGTCGAGGCGGCCGCCGAGAAGGGCTGGATCGACCGCGACAAGGCGATCCTGGAGACCCTGACGGGCATCAAGCGGGCCGGCGCGAACATGATCCTCACGTACTGGGCGACGGAGGCCGCGCGGGGCCTGTGAGGTGCCCGGCGCCTCCCCTTCCTGAGAACGAGCTCCCGCCCCGGGTTCCGGTGCGGGAGCTTTGTCTTGCTTGTCAGGTTTTGACTGCCGTAGGCGGGGCACGGACTCGATGTTGACGAAGACCGCGACTGAGCGAGGAGCGGGTCACCGTGACTGCCAAGGACACCATGCGGGCCAAGGGCGCCCAGGTCATCGGCACCATGAAGGAGGTCGTCGGCAAGGCGACCCACAACCGCAAGCTGCAGGCCGAAGGCAAGGCCGAGAAGACGGCCGGGCACGGGCTGGACGCGAAGGAGAAGGCGACGCATCGGCTGCGTAGGCATTGACCGCCCACGTACCCGACTGTCCCGCCGTCGGGGTTGCTCGCCGTTGCGCTTTGCGGCGCCTCGTACGTAGCTGTCTGTCCCGCCGCGGTGGTTGCTCGCCGTTGCGCCTGCGGCGGGCTGGGTTTGTGGTGGGTGCGGTGACGGGCCTGCGGGGCCGGTGTTGGGGACTGCTGTCGCTTTACGTCCCCAACACCGGCCCCTCCGGCCCGTCCCCTCCCGTTGGGGGGAAGGAAAAGGCCGGTGGGGGTGCATGTGATGCCTACGCACGTGCGGGTAACGGATGAGGCCTGCCGCCAGGCGTAACGGCGGGCAACAACCGCGGCGCTGCAGCCGAGTACGTGGGCGAGGCCCCTACAGGCGCTCGGGGGTGCGGATGCCCAGCAGGGCCATGCCCTGGTGGAGGGTGCGGGCCGTCAGGTCGCAGAGGAAGAGGCGGTTGGCCACCTGGTCGGGGCCGGACTCGGCCTTCAGGACCGGGCACTGGTCGTAGAAGGTGGTGAAGAGGGAGGCGAGGCCGTAGAGGTACGCGGCGACCTTGTGCGGCTCGTACGACGCGGCGGCCTCGATGACGGTCTCGCCGAACTGGTCGAGGTGCAGGCCCAGCGCCCGCTCCGCGGGTGCCAGCGCCAGCTCCGGGTGCGCCTCGGGACGCGCGTCGCCGGCCTTGCGGAAGATCGAGCGGATCCGGGCGTAGGCGTACTGGAGGTAGACGGACGTGTCGCCGTTGAGCGACACCATCTGGTCCAGGTCGAACTTGTAGTCCCGGCTCGGCGACGTCGACAGGTCCGCGTACTTCACCGCGCCGATGCCCACCTGCACACCGTTCTCGGTGATCTCCTGCTCGGTCAGGCCGATCGGCTCGCCCTTCTCCCGCACCACCGCCGTCGCCCGCTCGGTCGCCTCGTCGAGGAGGTCCTCCAGGCGGACCGTCTCGCCCGCGCGGGTCTTGAACGGCTTGCCGTCCGCGCCCAGCACCGTGCCGTAGCCCATGTTGTGCGCGGTGACGCCGTCGTTCAGCCAGCCCGCCCGGCGGGCCGTCTCGAAGACCATCCGGAAGTGGAGGGACTGGCGGACGTCGACGACGTACAGGAGCGTCGTCGCCTTCAGGTCGAAGACGCGGTTGCGGATCGCGGAGAGGTCGGAGGCCGCGTAGCCGAAGCCGCCGTCCGCCTTCTGCACGATCAGCGGCACCGGCTGGTCGTCCTTGCCGCGGATCTCGTCGAAGAAGACGACGAGCGCACCCTCGGAACGGACCGCGACACCGGACTCCTCAAGGAGCCGTGCGGTCTCGGCCATCATGTCGTTGTACGCGGACTCGCCGACGATCTCGTCGTCGCGGATCTCCATGTCCAGCTTCTCGAAGACCGAGTAGAAGTAGACCTTCGACTCGTCCACGAACCGCTGCCACAGGGCGAGGGTCTCCTTGTCACCGGACTGGAGGGCGACGACCCGCTTTCGGGCCCGCTCCTTGAACTCCTCGTCGGAGTCGAAGACCGCGCGCGAGGCCTTGTAGACCCGGTTGAGGTTGCTCATCGCCTGCTCGCCGTCGACGTCGGCCGCCGGGGCCAGCTCGCCGGGGTTCTCGATCAGGTACTGGATGAGCATGCCGAACTGGGTGCCCCAGTCGCCGATGTGGTGCCGGCCGATCGTCCGCTCGCCGGTGAAGTCCAGCATGTGGCGCAGCGCGTCGCCGATGACCGCCGAGCGCAGGTGCCCGACGTGCATCTCTTTCGCCACGTTCGGCTGGGCGTAGTCGATGACGGTGAGGCCCGGGTTGTCCTTCAGGGGCACGCCGAGCCGGTCGCCGTCGGCGGCGCGGGCGGCGAGCGTCTCGGTGATCGCCTTGTCGGCGATCGTGATGTTCAAGAAGCCCGGTCCGGAGACCTCGACGTCCTGGAGGAGCTCGCTGTCGCCGATCGCGTCGACGACCTTGGTGGCCAGCTCCCGGGGGTTGCCCTTCAGCTTCTTCGCCAGGGCCAGCAGGCCGTTGGCCTGGAAATCGGCCCGGTCACTACGTCGCAGCAGCGGGTCCGCGGCGCCGGCCTCCGGCAGGGCTGCCGAGAGGGCGTCCGCGAGGCGCTGGTGGACCGAAGCTGCGAGGGAAGGGACCGAGGCCATGAAGCTGCGCTCTCTTCTAGACGAAGGTGTCTTTGAAGGGGAAAGGGTTTGCCACTGAGTATCCCACGGCGTTACCACTGAATTTCCGGACGGCGGGCGTCTGGGACAATGGCACCGTCAGGCTTTGTGCGTCGCGCGCGCAAGACGGCGCAGTCGAGGAAGCACCAGGAAGAGGAAGGGCCGATCGTGGCTCAGCAGAGCACCGAGACCGACTGGGTCTCCAGGTTCGCGGACGAGGTCATTGCCGAGGCGGAGCGCCGCGCCGCCGGCAAAGTGGCATCAGGTGCCTCCGCACCGGTGATCGTCTGCGCCTCGGGCCTGAGCCCCTCCGGCCCGATCCACCTCGGCAACCTCCGCGAGGTCATGACCCCGCACCTGGTCGCCGACGAGATCCGCCGTCGTGGCCACGAGGTCCGGCACCTCATCTCCTGGGACGACTACGACCGGTACCGCAAGGTCCCGGAGGGTGTCGAGGGCGTCGACAAGTCCTGGGCCGAGCACATCGGCAAGCCGCTGACCTCGGTTCCGGCGCCGGCCGGCTCGGCGTACCCGAACTGGGCGGAGCACTTCAAGGCCGCCATGACCGAGGCACTGGCCGAGCTGGGCGTCGAGTACGACGGCATCAGCCAGACCGAGCAGTACACCTCCGGCGTGTACCGCGACCAGGTCCTGCACGCGATGAAGCACCGCGCGGACATCGACGCGATCCTCGCCCAGTACCGCACCAAGAAGGCCCCCGCGAAGAAGTCCCAGAAGCCCGTCGACGAGGCGGAGCTGGAGGCGGCCGAGGGGTCCGGCGCGGCCAGCGAGGACGACGGCAGCGGCGGTTCGGCGGGCTACTTCCCGTACAAGCCGTACTGCGGCCAGTGCGAGAAGGACCTCACCACCGTCACCTCGTACGGCGACGAGACCACCGAGCTGACCTACACCTGCACCGCCTGCGGCTTCGGGGAAACGGTCCGGCTGAGCGAGTTCCACCGCGGCAAGCTGGTCTGGAAGGTCGACTGGCCGATGCGCTGGGCGTACGAGGGCGTGATCTTCGAGCCGTCCGGTGTCGACCACTCCTCGCCCGGTTCGTCCTTCGTCGTCGGCGGGCAGATCGTCCGGGAGATCTTCGACGGCGCGCAGCCGATCGGCCCGATGTACGCCTTCGTCGGCATCAGCGGCATGGCCAAGATGTCCTCGTCGCGCGGCGGCGTGCCGACCCCGGGTGACGCGCTGCAGATCATGGAGGCGCCGCTGCTGCGCTGGCTGTACGCCCGCCGCAAGCCCAACCAGTCCTTCAAGATCGCCTTCGACCAGGAGATCCAGCGGCTCTACGACGAGTGGGACAAGCTGGAGGGCAAGGTCGCCGACGGCACCGCGCTGCCCGCCGACGCGGCCGCCCACTCCCGCGCGGTCCGCACCGCCGCGGGCGAGCTGCCCCGCACGCCCCGCCCGCTGCCGTACCGCACCCTCGCCTCCGTCGCGGACATCACCGCCGGCCACGACGAGCAGACCCTGCGGATCCTCGGTGAGCTGGACCCGGCCAACCCCGTCACGTCCCTGGACGAGACCCGGCCCCGGCTCGACAAGGCCGAGCACTGGATCAACACCCAGGTCCCGGCCGACCAGCGCACCATCGTCCGCGAGGAGCCGGACGCCGAGCTGCTGGCCTCGCTGGACGGCCAGGCCCGCGAATCGCTGCGGCTGCTGCTCGACGGCCTGGACGAGCACTGGTCGCTGGACGGCCTGACCACGCTCGTCTACGGCGTGCCGAAGGTCCAGGCGGGCCTGGCCCCGGACGCCAAGCCGACGCCCGAGCTGAAGGTCGCCCAGCGTGCCTTCTTCGCGCTGCTCTACCACCTGCTGGTCGGCCGGGACACCGGGCCGCGGCTGCCCACGCTGCTGCTGGCGGTCGGCGCCGACCGGGTGCGCAAGCTGCTCGGCGGCTGACGGCGCCGCCTGGTCGTAGACGCCGCGCCGGCTCTGCGACTCAAGGGTGAGAACGGGTTCGGCCCCGGGGAGGAGGATCCCCGGGGCCGAACCCGTCACGCTGGGAGCCATGAGGGGGATCATCGGCTTCATCGCCATGCTGCAAGGAGCGCTCGGCTTCATCGGCAAGACGTTCTTCGACGGTGCCTGGGGGCTGCTGGCCCACTGGTTCGACCTGCCGTCGGTTGCCTACCTCGGCCTGTTCCTGGCCGGCGCGGCGCTGGCCGTATGGGGCGACACGGACAAGAAGCGGAAGGCGGAGCGGGTGTAGGGCCGGGCGGGCTGCCTCCCCGGTCCACGCGTCCACGGGAGGTGCTCGCCCCCCGGCGCGTTACGCGATGTGCTCGTCCATGAGCTCGGCGTTGAGGCGGTCGGTGAACTGGTCCATGTAGCGGTTCAGTTCGCGCGACCGCAGACGGATCCCGTACTGCGCCTCCATGTTGGCCGCGAACGCGCCCGGCGTCGGCATGCCCTCGCCTTCGATCGAGCGCCGGAACACCTGGTAGACGTCCTCGTCGTGGGGAACCGCGGCCGGAACCTCGGCGGGCTGCGGGTCGGCCTCCGCGACGCCCTTGCCGAGCGGACGCGTTCCGCCTGCCCCGTTCGGCACCGGGACCTGCGGCGCCGGCTCGGGCTCCGCCGCGCGCGGCGCCGGCAGCGGGACCTGCTCGCCCGTCGTCACCTGCGGCTGCTCGTCGTACGGGGGCTGGGGCTCCGGGTCCGGGATGTACGTCGGGTCGTAGTCCCCCTGGTACGCCGCCTGCGGCGACGCCGCGAACCACTGGTTGGGCAGCTGCTCGTCGGGCAGCGGCTCGGTGGGCAGCTGCCCGGCCGGCTCCTGGGCCCGCGGCGCCAGAGCGGGCTTCACCGACTGCTGCGGCGCCGGCAGCAACTGCGGCTCGATGCCCGCCGCGGCGAGCCCCGCGGGAGCGGTCTCCGCCAGCGGCACCCCGTACCGCGCGAGCCGCAGCGGCATCAGGGACTCCACCGGAGCCTTGCGGCGCCAGGCACGCCCGAAGCGCGAACGCAGGCGCGCCTGGTACACCAGCCGTTCCTGCTCCAGCTTGATCACCGCGTCGTACGACCGCAGTTCCCACAGCTTCATCCGCCGCCACAACAGGAACGTCGGGATCGGCGACAACAGCCACCGCGTGATGCGCACACCCTCCATGTGCTTGTCCGCCGTGATGTCGGCGATGCGGCCGATCGCGTGCCGGGCGGCCTCGACGGCGACCACGAACAGGACCGGGATCACCGCGTGCATGCCCACGCCCAGCGGGTCGGGCCAGGCCGCCGCGCCGTTGAAGGCGATCGTCGCCGCCGTCAGCAGCCAGGCGGTCTGCCGCAGCAGCGGGAACGGGATGCGGATCCAGGTGAGGAGGAGGTCCAGGGAGAGCAGGACACAGATCCCGGCGTCGATGCCGATCGGGAACACGTAGGAGAAGTTCCCGAAGCCCTTCTTGATGGCCAACTCACGGACCGCCGAGTAGGAGCCCGTGAAGCCGATGCCTGCGATCACTGCCGCACCGGCGATGACCACACCGATGAGGATGCGGTGGGTACGAGTCAACTGCGCCGTCTTCGTCGCGGACACCCGCGGTCCCTCCCCGGCTCGGCGAAATGGCGCGCCTAGCCTGGCACACCGTCCGCCGGGCCCCGCCGGGAGGTGCCCGGAGGGGCTGGGCGGGCCGGTGGGGAACGTCAGGCCGCCGTCAGGCCGGCGTCAGATCGACGTCAGTGGTTCGCCTTGAGGGCGGCGGCGACCGCTTCCTTCGCGGCGGCCTGGGCCTTCTTCAGCAGGTCGGCGCCCTTGGGGGTGTCCGCGCCGGCCAGGCCCGCGCCGTTGTAGTTGATCGTCACGACGATGTTGGAGGCGCGGGCGACGATCGTGGTGTTCTTGAAATCGTTGCCCTCCTTCTTCACGTCGTAGGTGATCGCGGTGGCCTCGTCGCCGGTGCCGCCGGTCTGGGCGGCCTTGAGCTTCTTGGCGCCCTTGGCGGCCTTCGCGTCGCTGACCTGCTTGGTGTAGAAGTCGGTGGCGCGCTTCTCGCCGGAGCCGATGCCCGGGTCCGAGTCGTAGCGCTGGTAGCCGATGTCCAGCCAGCGGAACTGGGTGCCGTCGACGCCCTGCTCGTCGGAGCTGTTCCAGGAGCAGGTGCCGTGCGAGGCGTTGTCCGTGGACTGGCCCTGGTCGCCGGCGGCGTCCTTCACCTTGGGCAGCAGCTTCTTGATGGTGTCCTTGGAGAACGCCGAGCAGGGGTTCGGCAGCTTCTTGTACTTCGCGGGCTCCACGGTCGGTGACGGCTGGGCGGAGCGGCTGGGCGCGGCGGAGGAGGCGTCACCGGAACCGGAGTCCGAGCTGCCGCCGTCCGAGCCGGAGCAGCCGGCGACGAGCAGCACCGGGACTGCTGCGCAGGTGAGGAGGCTGGCGAGGCGCTTGGCTGAACGGTGCATGGTTCCTTCGCTGTTCGTCGTCGTGCGTCGGCGTCGTGTTGTCGGCGTCGTGCGGCGTTCGGCGTGGTCAGTCGTCGTGCGTCGTCGGTTCGCTAGAGGGCACGGTACGCGGAGCGGCGAGGTGGGTGACCGTTTCGTACCGGTGAGTACGAGGGGCGAAACGGGCATACATCTCTGTCCGGACGATCGGCCCGTCTCGCTCAACTCGGGCTATTCGGCGAGGCGGTCGGCCAGCTCATCGGCCAGCGAACGGGCCTTGTCCTGCAGTTCCTGGCTCTCCGGCAACATCGACTTGTCCGTGGACCACTGGTCGTAGGTGATCGTCACGATCACGTTCGACGTGCGAAAGACCACAGTGACGTCGCGGTGCACACCGGAGTCCGCGGTGATCAACTTGTCGTTGAGGAACGCCGCGTCCGCCAGGCCGTCGAGCACGCGCGGGGCGGTGGAGGCGCCGGCGCCCGTACTCGGGTCCGCGGTCGGCGGCGTGGTCGAGGCCGTGCTCTTGTCCCCGCTCGCGTCCCCACCAGGGCTCGCGCTCGGGTCCGCGCTCGCGTCGGTGCCGGGCTTGCCCGAGGCGCTGGCCTTTCCGGCGGGGGCCTTTGTGGGATTCTTCCCCGCGGCGGCCGCCCCGCCCTTCGCGCCCCCCGTACCCTCCGTGCCCTTCGAGCTCCCTGTGCCCTTTGTGTCCTTCGACGGGGGAGCGGTGGGGGAGGAGCCGGTGCCGCCGGACGGGATCTGTGCGGCCAGTTCCTTGCTGTCGTAGATCCCCTGCGCCTTGTCGTCATCGCTGACGGCGGCGTCGTACGAGACCACGCGCTGGATGTCGAGGCTCAGATGGCGGGTGCCGGCGTCGGTCTCGCGGGTCCAGTGGCAGCCGACCCGGCGGTCCGTGTCGTACGTGATGTCGGCCTGACCGCCGTAGAGCTTGTCGGCCTCGGCGCTGGAGAGGTGCTGGCCGTCACCGGGCAGCATGCCGCGGACGGTGCTGCGCGAGGGCAGCCCGCACGCCTCCGGGAGGGTCTGGTAGCGGCCCGGTTCGGCGGACTGGCTCGTCGCGGCGGGGTCGCCGCCCTTGGCGTCGGCGGCGTCACCGTCGGTGCCGGGGCCGCCGGTGCAGCCGGCGAGGCCGACGGCCAGCGCCGCGACGGCCACCAGCGCGGCACCGGGTGCGAACGGTTTGCGGGGCATCGTTCGCGGCTCCTTCCCTCAAGAAATGCGGTTGCCGCCGGGCGGCGGCCGATGGACACAATGTCTATCGCACGTCTTGCCGCGCACGCCGGTTCACCGTCCAAGATCAGGTATTTTGTCCGGCTTTTGCGTTTTTCAGTTTTTCGGGGGAATGAGGAAGTTATGTCGTACGTCGAGGTGCCCGGCGCCCAGGTGCCCATCCGGATGTGGACCGACCCGGCCACGGTCGAGGACGTGGCGATGCAGCAACTGCGCAACGTCGCCACCCTCCCGTGGATCAAGGGCCTGGCCGTGATGCCCGACGTGCACTACGGCAAGGGCGCCACGGTCGGTTCGGTGATCGCGATGCGCGGGGCGGTCTGCCCGGCGGCGGTCGGCGTCGACATCGGCTGCGGAATGAGCGCGGTGAAGACCTCGCTCACCGCCAACGACCTGCCCGGCGACCTGTCCCGGCTGCGCTCGAAGATCGAGCAGGCCATTCCGGTGGGCCGGGGCATGCATGACGACCCCGTCGACCCCGGCCGGCTGCACGGTTTCCCGACGGCCGGGTGGGAGGACTTCTGGGCGCGGTTCGACGGGGTGGCGGATGCCGTCAAGTTCCGTCGCGAGCGGGCCGTCAAGCAGATGGGAACGCTCGGCAGCGGCAACCACTTCCACGAGATCTGCATCGACGAGGACCAGTCCGTGTGGATCATGCTGCACTCCGGGTCGCGCAACATCGGCAAGGAACTCGCCGATCACCACATGGGCGTGGCCCAGAAACTGCCGCAGAACCAGGGCCTGGTCGACCGCGACCTCGCCGTCTTCATCGCGGACACCCCGCAGATGGCGGCGTACCGCAACGACCTCTTCTGGGCGCAGGAGTACGCCAAGCACAACCGCGAGATCATGATGGCGCTCACCCAGGACGTCGTCCGCCGGGAGTTCAAGAAGGCCAGGGTGACCTTCGGCGAGGTCATCTCCTGCCACCACAACTACGTGGCGGAGGAGCGGTACGACGGCATGGACCTGCTGGTGACCCGTAAGGGCGCGATCCGGGCCGGCGGCGGGGAGTACGGCATCATCCCCGGCTCGATGGGCACCGGCTCGTACATCGTCCGCGGCCTGGGGAACCCGGCGTCCTTCAACTCCGCCTCGCACGGCGCCGGCCGCAAGATGAGCCGGAACGCCGCCAAGAAGCGCTTCACCACGCGCGACCTGGCGGAGCAGACGCGGGGCGTGGAGTGCCGCAAGGACTCCGGGGTGATCGACGAGATCCCGGGCGCCTACAAGCCGATCGAGAAGGTCATCGAGCAGCAGCGCGACCTGGTGGAGGTCGTCGCGCACCTCAAGCAGGTGGTGTGCGTGAAGGGCTGAGGGGCTAGGGGCGGGGGCTGGCTGCCTGGTTCGATGGCTCGGTTGAGGGGCGGCGTGGCGCATGGTGCGCCACGCCGCTCTGCGTTGGGCTGCTCTTTCGTTGCGCCGCTTTGCGTTAGGCCGCTCTGTGTTGGGCTGCTCTGCGTTATGCCGCTTCGCGTTCGGCCTTACGCCGCCTGGCGTGGCGGGGCGGGGTGTGACGCGGTCCGGCTGAGCCGGCTCAGGGGGTGCGAGTGCGGTGCACCTTCGTGTTGGAAGCCTGGGCGCGGGGCCGGACCACCAGGAGGTCGATGTTGACGTGGGAGGGGCGGGTGATCGCCCAGGCGATGGTGTCGGCGACGTCCTCCGCGCTGAGCGGCTGCTCCACGCCCTCGTAGACCTTGGCGGCCTTCTCGGTGTCCCCACGGAAGCGGGTGGTGGCGAACTCGTCGGTCTTCACCATGCCCGGCGCGACCTCGATGACGCGCACCGGCTCACCGCACAGCTCAAGCCGCAGCGTCTCGGCGATCACATGCGCACCGTGCTTGGCCGCGACATATCCGCCGCCGCCCTCGTACGTGCCATGACCCGCGGTGGAGGACAGGACGACGACGGTGCCGTCCCCGGAGGCCGTGAGCCGGGGCAGCAGCGCCTGGGTCATGTGCAGCACGCCGAGCACATTGACCTCGTACATGGCGCGCCAGTCGGCGGGGTCGCCGGTGGCCACCGGTTCCGCACCGAACGCGCCACCGGCGTTGTTGACCAGGACGTCGACGGACGGCAGCTCGTCGAGCGAGGCCACGAAGGCGTCGACGGCGGCACGGTCGGTGACATCCAGCGCATGGGCCTGGGCGTTCGGCAGCTCGGCGGCGAGCGCCTCGATGCGGTCCTTCCGGCGGGCGGTGAGCACGACGCGGTAGCCGGCGGCAGCCAGCGCCCGCGCGGTCGCGGCCCCGATGCCGCTGCTCGCTCCGGTGACAACGGCGGTACGGGCCTCGGCGCTGGGCGTTCGGGCGCTACGGGTATCGGCGCTACGGGCATCGGCGGTCATGACGCTCTCCTCGGAGCCGGTGGGACGGCGGGACTGCGGGACGGCGGATCGGCGCGCGTCGGCGTGACCGTTGTGCGGTCTGGCCGCGGTCGCGGTGTGGCCAGGATATGCAGCGCCTGATCAACTGTTGATCAATTACTGGTGAGCACCTGATCAACGACTGGCCGAGCCCTGGCGGTCGGTGGGGCCGTCATGACCGTGGGCTGCCTGCCGCATGACCGGTGGGGCTGCCCGCCAGAAGTAGGGCCGGGGAGGCGAGGGGAAGCGGGGAAGCCGGGGAGCGGGGCAAGTCGTGAAGCCGTAAGAAGCCGTAAGAAGTCGGGAGAGGCGCGCGGAGACGGAGGAAGATGCGCAGGTGACCGTTCGGACGGGCCCGAACGGTCAGCGGGTCCTGGGGCCGTACATGATCACTGCCATTCCGGCCAGGCAGATCAGCGCGCCGATGACGTCCCACCGGTCGGGGCGATAGCCGTCGGCCACCATTCCCCAGGCCAGCGATCCGGCGACGAAGACCCCGCCGTACGCGGCAAGGATGCGCCCGAAGTTGGCGTCGGGCTGGAGCGTGGCCACGAAGCCGTACACCCCGAGGGCGATCACGCCGGCCCCGATCCATGCCCAGCCGCGGTGTTCGCGGATCCCCTGCCACACCAGCCACGCCCCGCCGATCTCGAACAGCGCGGCAACGACGAACAGGGCAGCGGAACGCGCGATAAGCATGCGGCGAGCGTAAGCCCGGCCGACCCCGCCGGTGCACGAGAGCCTCTCCGGAGGTGCCGTAGGCGAGCGCCTGCCAAGGCATGCCCCCCGCGGCGGCCGGCAGACCGTGACCGTCAGTGGTACATGAGAGCTTCGAGTCATGCTGATTGAACGGGCTTATCTGGACCTTCCGACGGGGACGGGGGCGGCCGAGGACGGCTGGCCGTGGACGGTGCCCTGTGTCCGGCAGCTGGCCGCCGAAGGGCTTGCCTTCCGTGCGCCCGTGACCTTCCTGGTGGGCGAGAACGGTTCGGGGAAGTCCACGCTCGCCGAGGCGCTGGCGGAAGGCTTCGGGCTGGATTCGTACGGCGGGTCGGCGGGCTACAAGTACGCCTCCTCTCGTGAGGCTTCGTTGTTGGGCGGTCTGCTGCGGTTCGATCCGACGCGGGAGGGGCGACGGATGGTGCGGGGGCCGCGGACGCGTCGCCGCGGCTTCTTCCTCCGGGCCGAAACGGCGCTGGAAGCACTGAACGGCGAGAGGAGTACCCGGCGGCTCTCCCAGGGCCCGGACGAGATGAGCCACGGCGAGAGTTTCCTGCTGGCCTTCCGCGAACGGTTCGCCGAGCGCGGCCTGTACGTGATGGACGAGCCGGAGGCGGCGCTGTCCTTCTCCTCCTGTCTGGAACTGGTCGGGCTGATGGACGAGTTGGCGCGGAGAGGCGCTCAGGTCGTGTGCGCCACCCACTCACCGCTGCTGACGGCTCTGCCCGGCGCGGAGATCGTGGAGGTCGGCGAGCACGGCATGCGGTCGGTGGAGTGGGCGGAGCTGGGCCTCGTCGATCACTGGCGGCGATACCTCAGCGACCCGCGGGCGTATCTGCGGCACGTGCTGGCATCGGGCTGAGCCGAGGCGAGCTCCCACGCCAACCGCACTCCACCGCGAACCGTGCTCTGGCGCTCGCCGCGTCCTTGCGCTCGCCGTGCTCTGGTGCCAACCGAGCTCTGAGGCTCACCGAGCTCCGATGCCCACCGCGCTCATACCCACCGAGCTCCGACGCTCGCCGCGCTCTCATGCCCACCGCGCAGCCACCCGCCCCTGCGCAGTCGTCCGCCTCCCCGCAGCCCTCGGCCCCGCTTAGCCGTTCGCCGGTGCGGCGCCGGTCCACCGTATGAGTGCGCTGCGCAGTGCCGCGGCACGTTCGGCGGGGGCCGTGGAGTCGGTGGCCCAGGCGATATAGCCGTCGGGGCGTATCAGCAGGGCGGTGCGGCGGTCGCTTTCCCAGGCGGCCGGGATGGCGCGGTCGTCGTCCGGACGCAGGCTGGTGGGCTCGTCGGCGGGGGTGACGAGGACGAACTTCCCCTGCCGCAGGAGTTCGTAGAGCCGGCCGCCGCCGGCCAGGCGGATGTCCGGGGCGCGGTGGCCGGCGAGCCGATGGGCACCCGGCCCGGCCGGGTAGCTGATGCCGATACCGGACAGCGTGCGTATCGCACGGCGGGACACCGGCCGCAGATGGTTGATGATCCGCGCGGCGACTCCCCGGACCGCACGCCCGGGAGGGGAGTGCATCAGGGCCACCCGCAGGATGGCGCCGCTGCTGCGCAGCACCGACTTGCCGACGGGATGCCGCTCGGCCTGATAGCTGTCCAGCAGGGACTCGGGGGAGTGGCCGCGTATCACGGCGGCCAGCTTCCAGCTGAGGTTGGCGGCGTCCTGAAGGCCGGTGTTCATGCCCTGACCGCCCGCGGGGGAGTGGACATGCGCGGCGTCCCCGGCGAGGAAGACCCGACCGACGCGGTACTGCGGGGCCTGGCGTTCGTCGCTGTGGAAGCGGGAGATCCAGCGGGCGTCCCGCATGCCGTAGTCCGTGCCGAGCGCGAGCCGGGTGACCTCGCGGGCCTCCTCGAGATCGGCGGGCGCGCTGTCGTCGGCCTGGCGGTGGCGGTTCCAGCCGATGACGCGGTACCAGCCGTCCCCGAACGAGCCGATCAACGCGAATGCGTCCCCCGTGGCGTTGACGGTGAAGGGGGACGGCGGCGTCTCGTCCAGCCGGACGTCGGCGAGGATCACCGAGCGGATCACGGACTTCCCGGGGAAGGGCAGGCCCACGGCCTCCCGGATCGTGCTGCGCACGCCGTCGGTGCCGACGAGGTAGGCGGCGCGGGCGCTGCCGATGCCGTGGGCGGTACGCAGCTTCACCGTCACCCCCTCCTCGTCCTGGTCGAGACCGAGCACCTCCGAGTCGTACCGGAACACCACACCGGCCTTCCGCGCCCGCCGCTCCAGCAGCCGTTCGACCTCGAACTGGGGAGTGATCAGGACGAAGGGGAAGCGGCTGGCGAGCTGGGTGGGGTCGAGAGTGGCCACCCCGAAGAGCCGGAGGCGGGGGATCGGATGGCCGCCGGCGACCAGCTCATCGGCGAGCCCCCGGGCGTCGAGCTGCTCGAGTGTGCGCGCATGGACGGCGAGGGCGCGGGTGAGGTTGCTGGTGGTGTCGGTGCGGCGTTCGAGAAGCGTGACGGACAGGCCGGCCTCGGCGAGGTCCCCGGCCAGCAGCAGTCCGGTGGGCCCGGCGCCGACGACGAGGACATCCGCGGTGTCCGTCATGTCTCCGGCATCCGTGCGGTCCGTGCCGGGGGCGAGGTGTGCGGCGCCTTCCGGGGCGTCTCTGACCTCGGCCTCCCGGGCCGTGCTGAGCCCCTGGTCCCGGGTGCCGGACTGGTCCGGTGTGCGGTTCATGGCGTCCATGGCTTCCGCCTCCTCTGCGTGCGCCTGGGCCTATGCCAACGCATGTTGGTCAACGCTTGTTGGCAACCGTAAGGCGCGTCGGCTTGGCATGTCAACAGGCGTTGGCCTACAGTTGTTGACATGCCGCACGATCGCCCTCTTACTACTGCTGAGCCCGACGCCCCCGCCGAATCTGCGGCCTCGGACACCGGCGCTGACGCCGCTGCCGGCGTCCCGTCCGCCGGTCCCGCGGACCCGCCCCGCCGGTCCGCCGCGACCCGGGCCGCGATCCTGGCCGCCGCCCGTGACCGCTTCGCCGCGGACGGCTATGAGCGCGCCACGATCCGCGCCATCGCGCGCGAAGCGGGCATCGACCCGTCGATGGTCATGCGCTACTACGGCAACAAGGCCGGTCTCTTCGCGGCCGCCTCTGAGATCGAGGTGCACGCGCCCGACCTGAGCCACGTACCGCGAGAAGAAGCCGGCGCCCGGCTCGTACGCCACTTCCTTGAGCGGTGGGAGGGCGATGAGGTGCTGACCGGCATGTTGCGCGTCGGTGCGACGAACGAAGCAGGCGCGGAGCGGATGCGCGGGGTGTTCGCCGAACAGATCAGGCCGGTGCTCACGGCGGTGTGCCCGGTCCCCGAGGAGGCCCCGAAGCGCGCGGCGTTGATCGCCTCCCAGATACTCGGCATGGCGCTGTGTCGCTACGTACTGCACCTCGCGCCGGCCGTCGCCCTCAGCAATGAGGAGGTCATCGCCTGGCTGGCGCCCACGATCCAGCGCTATCTGACGGCGGAGCAGCCGTAGGGCGGGCGGTTGCCGAGGGAGGGTGTTCAGTCCGCGGACAGCGGCCGCGGCACCCGCCCGGCGACCCGCCCCATATTTCCTTCGAAGACCTGCCGCGCCTCCGGAGTCAGCGTCCGGAGCGCCACCATCGCCGTGAGGATCACATCGCACAGCTCGCTGTGCACGTCGTCCCAGGTGTGGCTGTGACCCTTGCGCGGGTTCTGGCCGGTGGCGCCGATCACGGCCTGCGCGACCTCGCCCGCCTCCTCGGAGAGCTTCAGGATGCGCAGCAGCCGCTCCTGTTCCGGTGGCAGCGTGCTTTCGCTGTCGAGCCAGCGCACCAGGTGGTCGACGGTTTCCCAGATGGCTGACGGGGAGTCGGCCGGAGGCACGGACGAGGTGTCGACGGGCGGAGGCGTATCGGACATGGCCCGATTGTGCCCGTGTCCGGTGGCGTACGCGCCTAGTGTGGATGAACCGCCGTATGTGAAGCCCGGCATGTGCACCGCCTTAGGTGAAACGCCGACGACGAATCGCTCCGCGTACGAACTGCCGTGCACGAACTCGCCGTGCACAACGCCCGTATTGCTGCTGGCTGGTGGGAAGGGGCACGCTGCAGATGGCCGAGCACCGCACGTCCCGCGATCCGCTCCCCGAGGAGCTGGTCGATTTCTACGGCCTGGTGCCGTTGCCGCGTGAGGGCGGGCGGTTCCGGCCTACGTGGGCGGGCCCGCCCCGGTCCGACGGACGGCCCGAGGGTACGGCGATCGTGATGCTGCTGACCGCCGAGCCGGGCGACTACTGCGCCCTGCACCGGCTGCCCACCGACGAGATCTGGCACTTCTACCGGGGCGATCCGCTCACCCTCTTCCTGCTGACCGAAGGGCCCGAGGGAGACGGGCAGCCCCAGGGGACCGAGGGCTGCGGGGCGAGCACTCCGGATGGCCGCGCGGCCCGTACGGTCGTCCTCGGGCCGGACGTCCTGGGTGGGCAGCACGTTCAGTTCACCGTTCCGGCCGGGACGTGGATGGCCGCCGAGGTCGCCGACGGCGGCTCCTGGACGCTGTTCGGCTGCACGATGGCGCCCGGTTTCACCTTCGAGGACTACGAGCACGGGGACGCCGCCGAATTGGCCGCGCGGTTTCCCCGGGAGGCAGCGCGGATCGCCGCGCTGAGCCGGCCATGACAGGGGAGCGGGCCCCTTTCAGCCTGAACGGTGGTGGGGTGGCGACTACTCCCGGTGACGGCGGTGGACCGGCCGGATCCGGCCAGGCCGGCTGGGACGGCTGGGACGGTCAGGGCTGTCCGGGCTGCCCGGACAGCCCGAATAGACGGGATGGCCCGGACAGTCGGGACGGCCGGGAGGGCCTGAATGGTTCGGACGGTCACAACAGCGCGGATGGTCCGTATGGTCAGGCCAGCGCGGATGGTTCGCACGGTCAAGCCAGCGAGGATGGTCAGGGCAGCCAGGTCAACGAGAACGGCGCGGCGCACGGATTGGGCATGGCCACAGGTCAGCCCCAGCCCCAGCCGCAGCCCGATCCCCAGTCCCCTCGCCAGCCGCAGAGTGGCCCCCATCTTCATCCCAAGAGCCAGGCCCATCCTCATCCTCAGAGCCACCCCCATCCTCATCCTCAGAGCCAGCCCCAACCTCATTCCCGGAGCCGGCCCCACCTCCCCGATCTTTCGGGGCACGTGGTGCTCGTTACCGGGGCCGCGGGTGGGGTCGGGCAAGGGATTGCGGTGCGGTTCGCGGAGGCCGGCGCGGCGGTGGTGGTGCATTACCGGACCGGCGCAGAGGCGGCGCGGGCGCTGGTGGGGCGGATCGAGGACGGCGGCGGGAGCGCGCTGGCGCTGGCGGCCGATCTGGCCGTCGAGGAGGAGTGCCACCGGCTGGTGGCCGAGGCGGCCGGCTGGCGCGGGCGGCTCACCGCGCTGGTGAACAACGCCGGGGTGCAGCCGACGCAGGAGCTGGCGGGGATGTCGCTCACCGACTGGCGGGCGGTGGCGGACCTCAACGTGCACTCGGTGTTCGCCTGCACCCAGGCCGCGGTGGCCGTGATGCGGGAGGGCAGCGGCGGGTCGGTGACGCATATCGCGTCGATCGAGGCGGACCGCCCGGCGCCGCAGCACGCCCACTACTGCGCGTCCAAGGCGTCGGTGGTGATGCATGCCCGCGCTGCCGCGCTGGAGTACGGCCGGTACGGCATCCGTGTCAACAGCGTCTCGCCGGGCCTGATCGACCGGCCCGGGCTGGCCGAGGACTGGCCCGACGGAGTACGGCGCTGGCACGCGGCGGCGCCCACCGGGCGGTTGGGGCGGCCGGAGGACGTGGGCGACGCCTGTGTGTTCCTCGCCTCACCGATGGCGTCGTGGATCACCGGACAGAATCTCGTGGTGGACGGCGGAGTCTCCGCCCGTCCTACCTGGTGAGCCCCAGCGCCCTACGAGCCCTGGCCACCCACCAGCTCACCAACCGACCAGCTCAGCAACCCACCGGCTCACCAACCCACCGGCTCAGCAACCCGCCGGCCACCGGCACGTCCCGCCCCGTCCGGACGCCACCCGCACCCCGCCGAACCGTTACGCCCACGCCGAGCAACAAGCCACCGAACCGCTACGGCCACACCAAGCAGTAAGCCTGGTGCCCCGCCTCGTGGAGGCGGTGGCTGAAGTCCTGCCATTCGTGGAGGAGCTGGTAGACGGCGAAGGCGTCGCGGGGGCCGCCGCGGTCGGGGACCGTGGACCAGATGAAGGCGGCCGCGCCGACCGATTCCTCGCCGATGCCGCGCAGCGGGTCGACCACGGTCATGGGGAGCTTGACGACGGCGTAGTCGGGGTGGAGGACGACGAGTTCGAGCGGCGGAACCTTATGGAGGGGTATGCCCTCTATACCGGTGAGGACCATGGCGGCCATGGTCTCCGGCTTGATCTTGGTGAACATCCCGCCCATGCCGAGCTCGTCACCGCCGAGTTCCTCAGGGCGCATGGAGATCGGGACCCGGGCCGCCGTCGCGCCGTTGGGCGCGCCGAAGTACTTGTAGGTCACCCCCATGCGGCCGCCCCTGATGTCCCCACCCTTGATGCCTTCGGTCTCGCGCCGGTGACGGCCGCGCTGGGCGCGCCCGGAACCCCGGTCATCGGTTCCTTCGCCCAGTTCGCCACCGCGATGCATATCTCCACCCGACCACTCGCAGCCCCAGCCGCGCAACCCGATCATCGTCTCAGAGACCTCCCCCGTCACCGGCGCGCGAAACGCCCGGCCGCACGCCCCCGTGCGCCTCTGAGACCATTGCTTGCGTGACTTACTCGTCCGTCGCCCCAGTTTCGCAGACAAGCGGGGGCTGACGCCCGGTCGAAAGCGAGAGGAATCAAAAAAGGATCGAGTGGGAACCGCGCGGCGCCTTAGGTGGTCCAAGCGGGGATTCCCATGCCGTTGTCAGCCGGGGCCGTGCCCGTACGCCGCCGCCCTCCCCGTTTATGCAGGTCAGGATCACAGTGTCTTTTCCGTATGAAGCCCCTGTTTCGCAGTCGCTGTTCGAGCGCGCCTCCGTGGTGACGCCCGGTGGCGTCAATTCACCGGTGCGGGCGTTCCGCGCCGTCGGCGGTACGCCCCGTTTCATGGTGTCCGGTACCGGTCCGTACCTCACTGACGCCGACGGCCGTGAGTACGTCGACCTCGTGTGCTCGTGGGGGCCGATGATCCTCGGGCACTCGCACCCCGAGGTGATCGCGGCGGTCCAGGAGGCGGTCGCGCGCGGCACGTCCTTCGGTACGCCCGGCGCGGGCGAGGTCGAGCTGGCCGAGGAGATCGTGGCCCGGATCGAGCCGGTCGAGCAGGTGCGCCTGGTGTCGTCCGGCACCGAGGCGACGATGTCGGCGATCCGTCTGGCGCGCGGGTTCACCGGTCGCCCCAAGGTGGTCAAGTTCGCCGGCTGCTACCACGGGCACGTGGACGCGCTGCTGGCCGCGGCCGGTTCGGGCGTGGCGACCTTCGGGCTGCCCGACACGCCCGGCGTGACCGGCGCGCAGGCCGGCGACACGATCGTGCTGCCGTACAACGATCTGGAAGCGGTGCGGGCCGCGTTCGCCGCGCACCCGGGCGAGATCGCCTGTGTGATCACCGAGGCGTCGCCCGGCAACATGGGCGTGGTGCCGCCGCTGCCGGGCTTCAACCAGGGCCTCGCGGACCTGTGCTCGGCCAACGGCGCGCTGTACATCTCCGACGAGGTGATGACCGGCTTCCGCGTCAGCAAGGCCGGTTGGTACGGGATTGATGGGGTTCGTCCGGATCTGATGACCTTCGGCAAGGTCATGGGCGGTGGCTTCCCGGCGGCGGCGTTCGGCGGCCGCGCCGATGTCATGGCGCATCTTGCCCCGGCCGGCCCGGTCTACCAGGCGGGCACCCTGTCCGGGAACCCGATCGCCACCGCCGCCGGTGTCGCGCAGCTGCGGCTGCTGGACGACGCCGCGTACGAGAAGGTCGACGCGGTCTCCGCCGAGCTGCGCTCGCTGGTCGGCGGGGCGCTGGCCAAGGAGGGCGTGGCGCACCGGCTCCAGGTGGCGGGGAACATGTTCTCCGTCTTCTTCACCGAGCGGGACGTCACCAACTACGACGAGGCGAAGGCGCAGGAGTCCTTCCGCTTCACCGCGTTCTTCCACTCGATGCTGTCCCAGGGTGTCTACCTCCCGCCGTCCGCGTTCGAGTCGTGGTTCGTCTCGACCGCGCACGACACCGCGGCCGTCGAGCGGATCGCGGCCGCGCTGCCGGCCGCCGCCCGGGCCGCCGCCGAAGCGACGGAATGAGGGGAAATGAACCAGAGCAGCAGCGACGTCTCCGCCGCCGACAACGGTGACGACATCACCGTCGTCCACCTCATGCGGCACGGCGAGGTGCACAACCCGGAGGGCGTGCTGTACGGGCGCCGGCCCGGCTACCACCTCTCCGAGCTGGGGCGGAAGATGGCCGACCGGGTCGCCGAGCACCTCGCGGACCGGGACATCACCCATGTCGTCGCCTCGCCGCTGGAGCGTGCGCAGGAGACCGCGACGCCGATCGCCGCGGCGCACGGTCTCGACCTGGCCACCGACGAGCGGCTGATCGAGGCGGCCAACGTCTTCGAGGGCAAGACCTTCGGGGTCGGTGACGGGGCGCTCAAGAAGCCCGGCAACTGGAAGTACCTGACGAATCCGTTCCGGCCCTCGTGGGGCGAGCCGTATCTGGAACAGGTCGTACGGATGATGGCGGCGCTCGGCGCGGCACGGGACGCGGCGCGCGGGCACGAGGCGGTGGCGGTCAGCCACCAGCTGCCGATCTGGATCGTCCGCAGCTTCGCGGAGCGGCGGCGGCTGTGGCACGACCCGCGGAAGCGGCAGTGCACGCTGGCCTCGCTGACGTCGTTCACGTTCCACGGCGACAAGATCATTTCGGTGGGGTACAGCGAACCGGCGCGCGACCTGGTTCCCTCCCACCTCCTGGCCGGCGCCAAACCGGCGAAGGGGAAGAGCAAGGCGTACGGGGCCTGACTCTGCATCAGGTGGCGGAACGTCAAAGCCAAGTAAAAATGGAATATCCGGGCGATTAACCCGGAGTCCCGGTGCTCAACATGCCCACTTCTCGATTGTCCGTTTATATGGATATTGAGTTCGGCGAGCACGGATGGGGACGAGGGCATGCGCGCGATCAGTCGGCGAAACCTGCTGGGCCTGGGAGTTGGAGCAGCCGCGGCCCTGGGTGTCGCCGGCTGCTCCACCTCCGGCCCGCAGGTCGGCGTCGACAAGCGGAAGGTCAAAAGCTCCGTCCAGGCCCGCCCCAAGCTCATCGGTGACGGCTCGACGGCGAATTACGGCGCGCAGCCGAACCAGCCGAAAGCACCCGAACGGCTGGAGCCCGGACAGACCCCGCCGCAGTTCGTGGTCTTTTCCTGGGACGGCGCGGGAGAGGTCGGAAACGGCCTCTTCCCCCGCTTTCTCCAGCTCGCCAAGGATCACGGCGCGGCCATGACCTTCTTCCTCTCCGGCCTCTATCTCCTGCCGGAAACCCAAAAGCACCTCTACGAGCCGCCGAACAACCCGCCCGGCGCCTCCGCCATCGGTTACCTCGCCGACGACCACATCAGGGAGACGCTCACGTACGTCCGCCAGGCCTGGCTGGACGGCCACGAGATCGGCACCCACTTCAACGGCCACTTCTGCGGCGACGCCCCGACCTCCGTCAAATACTGGACCCCCCGCCAGTGGTACTCCGAGATTGACCAGGCGATGGACTTCGTCACCAAATGGCGGACCAATACCGGATTCGCCGAAGTCGACCCGCTGCCTTTCGACTACCGGCAGGAACTGGTCGGTGGCCGCACACCCTGTCTGCTCGGCCAGAGAAATCTGCTGCCCGCCGCCCGGGCACTCGGCTGGCGCTACGACGCCAGCTCGCCCGGCGGCCTCCAGACGTGGCCGAAGAAGAAGTTCGGCCTCTGGGACTTCCCGCTCCAGCAGATTCCCTTCCCGGGGCACTCTTTCGAGGTGCTCTCGATGGACTACAACATCCTCGCCAACCAGTCCAAGAACTCCACCAAGGCCCCGCCGGCCAACTATCCCGGCTGGCGGCAGCAGGCCACCGACGCATATATCTCCGGATTCCGCCGCGCCTACGAGACCAACCGCGCTCCCCTCTTCATCGGCAACCACTTCGAGGAGTGGAACGGCGGCATTTATATGGACGCCGTCGAGGACGCCCTCAAGTACATCGCCAACGAGCAGAACCGCGATGTCCGTCTGGTGTCGTTCCGGCAGCTCACCGACTGGCTCGACGCCCAGGACCCCGAGGTGCTGCGCAGGCTCCAGGAGGTGCCGGTCGGCGCGCGGCCCGCCGAGGGCTGGAAGGAGTACCTCTCGACCGCGTGACCGCGTGACCGCGTGACCGCGTGACCGCGTGACCGCGTGACCGCGTGACCGCGTGACCGCGTGACCGCGTGACCGCGCACCGTACCGGTCCGGCCCCGCGCGCACGCCACCCCGCCGCCTGACATGCCCCTTCGGTCGGGGACAGGCCGGGCGAGGGGGGCGCGGAAGATCCGGAATCGGCCCATGCGAAACTTTTCACATGAGTGCTGACGCCCCACGCCGCCGCACGCGCCGCCACCGGATCCTGCTGTTCGCCGCAGGGGCCGCGGCCGCCTCGCTGTGCTTGAGCGCCTGCGGGGACGGTGCTTCCGGAGGCTCGGCCCAGACCCGTTTCGTCCAGGGCAAGGACGGCGTCGACACCGTCAAGAAGGCCGACCGGCAGCCCGCCCCCGACCTGTCCGGCGAGACCACCACCGGCAAGCAGCTCGACGTCGCCGACTACAAGGGCAAGGTCGTCATCCTCAACGTCTGGGGCTCGTGGTGCGGCCCCTGCATCGCCGAGGCGCCCAACTTCGCCAAGGTGGCCAAGGAGACCAAGGGCAAGGGCGTCCAGTTCCTCGGCATCAACACCCGCGACTCCCAGAAGTCCCAGGCCACCAGCTTCGAGGAAGAGCACAAGGTGCCCTACCCGAGCCTGTTCGACCCCACCGGCCGGCTCATGCTGCGCTTCCCCAAGGGCAGCCTCAACCCGCAGTCCATCCCCTCCACGATCGCCATCGACCGGCACGGCAAGATCGCCGCCCGCTCGATCGGCCCGCTCACCGAGGACGAACTGCGCAGCATGGTCAAGCCGCTGATCGCCGAGAAGTGATCCCGCCAGAGATGGAACTCACCCAGCTCGCCGTCGCCGCCGACCACACCGTCGTCTCCGGCACCCTCCTCGCCGCCGTCCCCCTCGCGCTCCTCGCCGGCCTCGTCTCCTTCTTCTCCCCCTGCGTCCTGCCGCTGGTCCCCGGCTACATGTCGTACGTGACCGGGGTCACCGGCACCGACCTCGGCGAGGCCCGCCGCGGCCGGATGCTCGCCGGCGCCGGCCTCTTCATCCTCGGATTCACCGCCGTCTTCGTCTCCGGCGGCGCCCTCTTCGGCTTCTTCGGCAAGACCCTGCTGGAGTACAAGGACGTCATCTCCCGCGTCCTCGGCGCCTTGCTGATCCTCTTCGGCCTGACCTTCGCCGGCGTCCTGCAACGCTTCGGGCAGCGCGAATTCCGCTTCCACAAGAAGCCCGCCATGGGCCTGGCCGGCGCGCCGCTCCTCGGCGTCCTCTTCGGCGTCGGCTGGACCCCCTGCCTCGGCCCCACCTTCGCCGCCGTCCAGACCCTCTCCTTCTACGACGCCAGCGCCGGCCGTGGCGCCCTGCTCACCGTCGCCTACTGCTTCGGCCTCGGCGTGCCGTTCATCGCCGTCGCCCTGGCCTTCCGTCGCGTCCTCGGCGCCTTCGGCTGGGTCAAACGGCACTACCAGTGGGTGATGCGGATCGGCGGCGGCATGATGGTCGCCCTCGGCGTCCTCCTCGTCACCGGCATCTGGGACAGCCTGATGTCCGAGCTCCAGAGCTGGACCCAAAGCTCCACCGTTGGGATCTGATCGATGTCCACCAAGACCGACACCCCCCGCGACCCCGGCGCGCCCGGCGCCGACGACGCGGGCGCCGACCTCGGCGCGGCCGGCTCCCAGCTCTCCACGGCGCCCCGCGAAGACGTCACCCTGCCCTCGCTCGGCCCGGTCGGCTGGGCCCGCTGGTTCTGGCGGCAGCTGACCTCCATGCGGGTCGCGCTGCTGCTGCTCTTCCTGCTGTCGGTCGGCGCCATCCCCGGCTCGCTGATCCCGCAGACCAGCATCGACCCCGTCAAGGTCGACCAGTTCAAGGCCGACCACCCCACCCTCGGCGACGTCTACGACAAGCTGGGGATGTTCCACGTCTACAGCTCGGTGTGGTTCTCCGCCATCTACCTGCTGCTGTTCATCTCCCTGATCGGCTGCATCGTCCCGCGCAGCTGGCAGTTCGTCGGCCAGCTCCGCGGCCGCCCCCCGGCCGCGCCCCGCCGGCTGACCCGGCTGCCCGCGTACACCACCTGGCGCACCGACGCCGCACCCGACGACGTGCTCGCCGCCGCCGAGCGGATGCTGAAGAAGCGCCGCTTCCGCGCCCACCGGGCCGGCACCGCGGTCGCCGCCGAGAAGGGCTACCTGCGCGAGGTCGGCAACCTCGTCTTCCACGTCGCGCTGATCGTGATGCTCGTCGCGTTCGCCGTCGGCAGCCTGTGGAAGTCCGAAGGCGGCAAGCTGATCACCGAGGGCGACGGCTTCGCCAACAGCCTCACCCAGTACGACGACTTCAAATCCGGTGCCTTCTTCGACACCGACACCATGGAGCCGTTCGGCTTCACCCTCGACAAGTTCGACGCGACCTACGAACGCACCGGCCCGCAGAAGGGCACCCCGCGGATCTTCCGCGCCCATATCCGGTACTTCTCCGGCGCCGACGGCAAGGAACACAAGACCACCATCGAGGTGAACACCCCCCTCGACATCGCCGGCTCCAAGGTCTACCTGCTCTCCCACGGCTACGCGCCCGACGTCACCGTCAAGGACGGCCGCGGCAAGACCGTCTACAACGGCGCCGTCCCCTTCCTCCCCCAGGACCCGAAGAACTTCACCTCCACCGGTGTCGTCAAGGTCCCCGGCGCCCGGACGAAGGACGACAGGCCCAACCAGCTCGGCTTCCAGGGCTTCTTCGTCCCCACCTTCGGCGGCAAGGGCTCCGGCTCGATGTTCTCCACCTTCCCGGCGCTCGACAATCCCCGCCTGGTGCTCACCGCGTACCACGGCGACCTGGGCGTCGCCTCCGGGCTGCCGCAGAACGTCTACCAGCTCGACAAGAAGAACCTGAAGCAGTACAAGATCGACGGCCGGGCGGTCGCCCAGATGATGAAGCCCGGCGAGACCATGAAGCTCCCCGGCGGCGACGGCAGCATCACCTTCCACGGCGTCAAGACCTGGGCCAGCTTCAAGATCAGCCACCAGCCCGGCAACGGCCTCGCCCTCACCGGCGCGGTCGCCGCCCTGCTCGGCCTGGCCGGCTCCCTCTTCATTCAGCGGCGCCGCGTCTGGGTCCGCGCCGAGCGCGGGGAGAACGGCGTCACCGTCGTCGAGATGGCCGGACTCGGCCGCAGCGAGTCCGCCCGCCTCCCCGAGGAACTCGGCGACCTCGCCGCGGCCCTGGAGCCCGACGCCCCGCTCGCCCCGCACCCCGACCCGGACGCCGAAACCACCCGGGACCCCGAGGCCACCCCGGACCCCGGGACTGCCCCCGCCACCCCCTCCGAAGACCCCGCGGAGCCCACCGACTCTGACGGTCCTGCTGATCCCTCCGAAGGAGCGCGCGCGTGAACCTCGCCGCCGCAGCCAACGAGACACTGGCGCACAACAGCAATGTCCTGGTCTATTCGGCCATGGCGATCTACACCCTCGCCTTCGTCGCGCACATGGCCGAGTGGGTGTTCGGCAGCCGCAGCAAGGTCGGCCGCACCGCCGCCGCCCTCACCCCGAACGCCACCGCCTCGGCGCCCGCCACCGTCACGGCCCGGCAGAGCGGCGGCACCGCCGTACTGGAACGGCCCAAGGTCATCACCAAGTCCGCGGCCGGCAGCCGCGACGTCCCCGACGGCCCCGGCGCCGCCGGCGGCACCGAGAAGGGCGACCTCTACGGCCGCATCGCCATCTCGCTGACCGTCCTCGCCTGGGCGCTCCACGTCGGCGGCGTCGTCACCCGTGCCCTGTCCGTACAGCGTGCCCCCTGGGGCAACATGTACGAGTTCTCCACCACCTTCGCCGCCGTCGCCACCGGCATCTACCTGCTGCTGCTCGTCCTGGGGAAGAACGTCCGGTGGATCGGCCTGCCCCTGGTCACCACCGTCCTGCTCGATCTCGGCCTCGCCGTCTCCGTGCTCTACACCGCCAGCGACCAGCTCGTCCCCGCGCTGCACTCGTACTGGCTGTGGATCCACGTCAGCTGCGCGATCCTCTCCGGCGCCGTCCTCTACCTCGGCGCCGTCGCCACCCTGCTGTTCCTCTTCCGTGACCGCCACGAGGCCAAGCTCGCCGACCCCGCCGGCAAGCAGCCCGGCGCCTTCGCCGCCTCCGTCCTGGAGCGGCTGCCCTCCGCCGCGTCCCTCGACAAGTTCGCCTACCGCGTCAACGCCACCGTCTTCCCCCTGTGGACGTTCACGATCATCGCGGGTGCCATCTGGGCCGAGGCCGCCTGGGGCCGCTACTGGGGCTGGGACCCCAAGGAGGTCTGGTCCTTCATCACCTGGGTCGCCTACGCCTGCTACCTGCACGCCCGCGCCACCGCCGGCTGGAAGGGCCGCAAGGCCGCCTGGCTCGGCCTGATCGCCTTCGCCTGCTACCTCTTCAACTACTACGGCGTGAACATCTTCGTCACCGGCCTGCACTCCTACGCCGGCGTCTGAACCACCCGCATCCCACCCGGTGCCGTACGGAAAGCCCTCGGGCGAACCCGTACGGCACCGTCGTCCTCGCGGCCGGAACCCGGCCCGGCTTCCGCCCCGGCCCGTCCGCGCCGCCGGCCACGACCTCACCGCCGCCTGCGCCGCCCCCGCTCCTGCCGTGGCGGCACCTGCCCGGCCCCCGGCAGCGTCGGTTTCGGCAGATGCGCCACCTCCCACTGCGCCTCCGCCAGCTGCTCCGCCGTGTCGTCCGGCAGCCACGGCGGCCGGCGCGCCGCGTGCCGGAAGCCGAATGCCGACGTCAGATCGCCGAACGCCGCCCGCCGCCAGTCACTGATGTTCGGCTCCTGCACACCCGTCCAGCGCTCCAGGAACTGCAGCACCGACGTGTGGTCGAACGGGTCACCGGCCGCCCAGCCGCCCACCGTCCACGGCGACACGATCAGACACGGCACCCGGAAGCCACCGCCGATCGGCAGCCCCCCGACGAACTCGTCCCTGGTCCCCGGCGGCGGCACCGGCGGCGGCACATGGTCGAAGAGCCCGTCGTTCTCGTCGTAGTTGAGGATGAAGACCGTCTTCGCCCACACCCGCGGATTCGACGCGATCGCCTCCAGCTTCTGCGCCACATAGTCCGCGCCGGCCGCCGGCAGATAGTCCGGGTGTTCCGACTGGTGACTCGTCGGGATCAGCCACGACACCGCCGGCAGCCGGTCGTTGCGGGCGTCGTCCTCGAACGTGCCGGCCGGCTGCGGCCGCACCCCCCGCTCGTACAGCGGATCACCCGGCTGGGAGTCCCGGAACGTCTGGAACTGCTCCAGCAGGTTGCAGCCGTAGTCGTCCTCCTCCTGGTACACCTTCCAGCTGATCCCCGCGGCCTCCAACCGCTCCGCGTACGTCGTCCAGCGGTACGGCTTCGGCGCGGTGTTGTTCAGCACCGGCCCGCCCATCGTGCCGCCCGGGTCCAGCGTGCCGGTCATCCAGTACAGCCGGTTCGGCCAGGTCGGCCCGAAGACCGAGCAGAAGTAGTTGTCGCACAGCGTGAACGCCTCCGCCAGCGCGAACTGGAAGGGGATGTCCTCCCGTGTGTGATAGCCCATCACATACGGGCCGTTGACCCCGTCCGCCTTGCGGTGCGCCGGCAGCCAGCGGTCCATCTTCCCGCCGTTCCACGCCTCGTGCTGCACCGACCAGGCATGACTCGTGGAGGGAATGGCCTGCGCGCTGGACGTGTGGGTGTTGAGCCGGAACGGCAGCAGATAGCCGTCCGGATTCTCCGCGTCCGGCTGGTGGAAGACGTCACGGCCGTCCGGGAGCGTCAGCGCGTCCGGGTCGGCGAAACCACGGACCCCGCGCAGTGTGCCGAAGTAGTGGTCGAACGACCGGTTTTCCTGCATGAGCATGACGACGTGCTCGACGTCGTGCAGCGAACCGTGACGTGCGGGTCCGGCGGCGACGGCCTTTTGAACGCTGGGCGGCAGCAGAGTCAGCGCGGCGGCGCCACCGACCGCGCCGGCCGCGGAGCCGAGGAGTCTGCGTCGGGTCATGTCGGGCATATGTGCCACTCTCCCTGAGTCGCGTGAGCCCTCAGTGGGCCGACATGACTGTGGCGGCGGGGGAGTTTCCCGGGCAGGGGGAGGCGTCTGTACGGTCCGTCAATTGGCCATGAACAGCCGTGAGTTGGCCAGACCGCGCTACGTCCCATACGCCACACGAAGCAGTCCCCCACGGACCGCGCGGTGGCCGGAATTACGCGTTTGCCGGGCCGCCTCAGGACACGCGGCCGAGCCCCGGAGTTCCCTCGGGTGCAGGGTACGGACGCTCCTCGGGCAGCAACCCGGCCGCCCCCGTCACGTCCCCCGCGGCCATGCGCGCCCGCACCTCACGCGCCAGCTCCGTCACGTCCGTGATCCCCACCGTCCACTCGTCCGCGTAACCCCGCGACGCCTCCCCCGCCAGCCCCAGCTGCAGCGAACGGTACGGCAGCGCCCGCAACCACAGATCGCGCTCCGGGTCCCACTGCACCCGCGCCGGCGACTCCCGCAACTGCCGCCGCCAGGCATCCCGGTCCGCGTGCTCGTCCCGGTCGTAGTGCGACAGACACGCATGCCCGAGCGCCCAGTCAAAACCCGCCCGGTCGATCTCGACCGCCAGCACCGTCTCCTGCCCGGCCTTGGACGCCCAGCCGCAGCGGTACATCATCCACAGGAACGACGGCTTGATCCACGTCATCCGCTCCCGCTTCCACGCCACCGGGAACCGCCCGTCCCGCGCCGCCGGCAGCCCCAGCTCCGGTGCGTACGCCTGATAGACGGTGACGGTCCGTTCGGTGTAACGGGCGCGGATACGACAGACGGGCTCGGCGCTGTGGTGCGGGACGGTGCTCATGAGCGGTCATCCTGGCCGACGCCGCAGCGGCGGAGCCACCGAATTGACGGCCCGGGAGACCCTGGAAGCGTCCTAGTGGTCCTTCGCCGGCGGCGGCGTGTCCCCGTTGGTGCCGTTGTTGCCCTCCGACGCCTCGCCGCTCTTGCGCCGCAGCTCCTCCTCGCGGCGCCGCAGATCCGCCTCCCAGTCCTTCAGCAGCGCCTCGTCCTTCTTGTTCTCCTCCTTGAGGGAACGCAGGAACTCCGGATTGTCGTCCGGCGCCACCCACTTCGTGCTGTGGTTGCGGTGCCACTCCGAGGGCGTACTGCCGCCCCCGCCCGCCACCGGGTACCGCTGCTTGCCCGCCACCAGCCACGCGATCGGACCGATCAGCACCTCGCCGAAGAGCAGGATGACGATCACCCAGATCACCTTCGGCAGCCCGCGGACCTGCGATTCGGGGGTGTTGAGGCAGTCGATGAACGCGTAGATCCACAGTGCCAGCACCAGAAGGAACGGCAGATACCTGAGCATTGCGGAACGGGCCCCCTGCGGACGACGGCGGGCCCTCGGCAGGGCCCGGTGACCCGCTCAGGGTAGTGCGTACCTGATACTGGAACGCATGGCTTACGACGATCTCCGCTCGTTCCTGCGCGCTCTTGAGCGGGAAGGCGACCTCAAGCGCATCAAGGCCGAGGTCGACCCGTATCTCGAAGTCGGCGAGATCGTGGACCGGGTGCAGAAGGCCGGCGGCCCCGCGCTGCTCTTCGAGAACGTCAAGGGCACGGCGATGCCCCTCGCCATGAACGTCTACGGCACCGACCGCCGCCTCCTCAAGGCCCTCGGCCTCAAGGCGTACGAGGACATCAGCGCCAAGATCGGCGGCCTGCTCAAGCCCGAACTGCCGCACGGCTTCGTGGGGATCCGCGAGGCGTTCGGCAAGCTCGCCGGCATGACGCACGTGCCGCCGAAGAAGGTCAAGGGCGAGAGCGCCCCCGTCCAGGAGGTCGTGCTCACCGGCGACGACGTCGACCTGGACCAGCTCCCCGCCCTCTTCACCTGGCCCAAGGACGGCGGCTCGTTCTTCAACCTCGGCCTCACCCACACCAAGCACCCCGAAACCGGCGTCCGCAACCTCGGCCTCTACCGCCTCCAGCGCCACGACAAGCGCACCATCGGGATGCACTGGCAGATCCACAAGGACAGCCGCAACCACTACCAGGTGGCCGCCAAGCGCGGTGAGAAGCTGCCGGTCGCCATCGCCTTCGGCTGCCCGCCGGCCGTCACCTACGCCTCCACCGCCCCGCTCCCCGGCGACATCGACGAATACCTCTTCGCCGGCTTCCTCCAGGGCAAGCGCATCGAGATGGTCGACTGCAAGACCGTCCCGCTCCAGGTCCCGGCGCACGCCGAGGTCGTCATCGAGGGCTGGCTGGAGCCCGGCGAGATGCTCCCGGAGGGCCCGTTCGGCGACCACACCGGCTTCTACACGCCGCAGGAGCCGTTCCCGGCGCTGACCATCGACTGCGTGACGATGCGCAAGCGGCCGCTGCTCCAGTCGATCGTCGTCGGCCGCCCGCCGACCGAGGACGGCCCACTCGGCCGCGCGACGGAACGCTTCTTCCTCCCCCTGCTCAAGATCATCGTCCCGGACATCGTGGACTACCACCTCCCCGAGTCCGGCGGTTTCCACAACTGCGCGATCGTCTCGATCGACAAGAAGTACCCCAAGCACGCACAGAAGGTCATGCACGCCATCTGGGGCGCCCACATGATGTCGCTGACCAAGCTGATCGTGGTCGTGGACGCCGACTGCGACGTCCACGACCTCCACGAGGTCTCCTGGCGGGCCCTCGGCAACACCGACTACGCCCGCGACCTGACCGTCGTCGAAGGCCCCGTCGACCACCTCGACCACGCCTCCTACCAGCAGTTCTGGGGCGGCAAGGCGGGCATCGACGCGACGAAGAAGTGGCCCGAGGAGGGCTACACGAGGGACGGGGGCTGGCCGGACATGGTCGAGTCCGACCCGCGCACGGCGGCCCTCGTGGACCGCCGCTGGAAGGAGTACGGCCTCTGATGACCAGCGCCTCCGCCGCCCTCCCGCAGCCCGGCCGCACCAAGGCCTTCCTGCGCCTCGTCATGATCGAGCACTCGGTCTTCGCGCTCCCCTTCGCCTACATCGCGTCCCTGACCGCGATGTACCAGCGCGACAAGCGCATCGACTGGCTCCTGCTGCTCCTCGTCACCGTCTGCATGGTCGGCCTGCGCACCTTCGCGATGGCCGCCAACCGGATCATCGACCGCGAGATCGACGCCCGTAACCCGCGCACCGCCCACCGCGAACTGGTCACCGGCGCGGTGTCGGTGAAGTCCGCCTGGACGGGTGCGCTGATCGCCCTGGTCGTCTTCCTCGGCGCGGCCGCCCTGCTCAACCCCCTCTGCCTGGCGCTCGCCCCGGTCGCCGTCGTGCCGATGGTGGTCTATCCGTACGGCAAGCGCTTCACCAACTTCCCCCAGGCCATCCTCGGCCTCGCCCAGGCCATGGGCCCGATCGGCGCCTGGATCGCCATCACGGGCACCTGGTCCTGGGACGCCGTGATCCTCGGCCTCGCGGTCGGCATCTGGATCGGCGGCTTCGACCTGATCTACGCCTGCCAGGACGTCGACACCGACCGTGAGATCGGCGTCCGGTCCGTCCCGGCCCGCTTCGGCATCCCCGCCGCGATCTGGGGCGCCCGCGGCTGCCACCTCGTCACCACGGCGCTCTTTGCCTGGTACGCGCTGGCCACCGGCGCCGGCCCGTTCTTCTGGCTCGGCCTGCTGATCGTGGCCGCGGCCTTCCTCTACGAGCACTCCATCGTCCGCCCGCACGACCTTACCCGCCTCAACCGGGCCTTCTTCCAGGTCAACGGCTTCATCGGCATCGCGCTGTTCGTGTGCGCCCTGCTGGACCTGGTGGTGCGGGGGCTGTCGGTCTGAACGGCCCCGGCGTGAGCCGTTAGCGGGCGCTGCCCATGGTGCGGTCGGCGCTGGAGCCCTGGAGCAGCAGGGTGGTCTCCTCGATGCGGCGGAAGCGGCCGTCCGCTGCCAGGTCGGCGAAGACGTAGACCTCCATCCGCACGCTCGTGCCGTCCTTCTTCGTGAGGTGGGCGGTGTGCCGGTCGGCGTACTTGCTGCCGTCGTACAGCTCCTCGTGGATCTCGACGTGGCCGTCGGCGACGAGGGTGCGCAGGTGGGCGATGTGCTCCAGGAACTCGGTGCGGTCCGCCCACTGCCCGTCGGTGCGCTGACGGTACTCGGGGGCGAAGTCGCGGTCGGCTGCCTCCTGCAGGGTGAGGTCGCCGTTGAAGAGCAGGTCGGTCAGGGCGGCCTCGATGCCGGTGCGGGTCCCGGTCGGCGGGGTCCGGTTCGCGCCGGATGAGGCTGGCGTCCTCCAGCCGGGAGGCCCGGCGTGTGACGCCGGAGCCGCGCCCTAGATGTTCGTGGGGAGCGAGGGGCCCGGGAGGGCGGGGTGCGGGCGGGTGCGGAGGGTGAAGGCTGCGGTGATGCCGCCCAGGAGGCCGAAGAGGTGGGCCTGCCAGCTGACCTGGCCGGCGGTCATGGGGAGGGCGCCCCAGAGGATCGAGCCGTAGACCGCGCCGACGGCGAGGCCGATGACGATGTCAAGGGCGGAGCGCTCGATGAAGCCGCGCACCAGGAGGTAGCCGAAGAGGCCGAAGATCACGCCGGAGGCGCCCGCGGTGTTGCTGCCGGTGGCGGCGGTGAGCCACACGCCCAGACCGCTGACCAGGGTGATCAGGAGCACGACGGCCAGGAAGCGGCGGATGCCGCTGCGCAGGGCGGCGAGGAGGCCGAGCAGCAGCAACGGCAGGGTGTTGGCGGCCAGGTGGCCGAAGCCGAAGTGGAGGAAGGCGGCCGGTACGACGTCGACGAGCTCGGAGGGCTCGCGCGGCTCTATGCCGAAGGTGTCCAGTGCGCCGCTGGTGAGGACGTCGACGCCTTCCAGCAGCCAGAGCAGCGCGACCCAGCCCAGCATCAGCGCCAGGCACGTGGTCAGCTTCGCCCGGTCCTGTCGCATCGCAGTTCGTCCCGTCCCCGTCATCCCTGCCCGCCTCCCCGTCATCCTGCCCGCCTCCCCGTCATCCTGCCCGCCTTCCCGCCCTCGCTGCCCGTCCGTCGGTCGTCCGGCAGCCGTCGCGGTTGCCCGTTCCGCGCCCGCTCGGCCCCCACCTCAGAGCTAAGAACGGCCGTGACCGGGTTCCTGGTTCCGCCGGATAGGCTCGATGCGTGGAGCCGCCGCACAACAACACCAGCAACGCCAGTCACGACACGGGTCGCAAGGGCGCCGAGCGCCGTCGGCCCTGGGTCGTCGGGGTCTCCGGGGCGTCCGGGACGCCGTATGCGGCGTCCGTGTTGCGGGGGCTGCTCGCTGCCGGTGAGGCGGTGGACCTGGTTGTGAGCCGGGCGTCGCGGTTGACGTTGCTGGATGAGACCAAGATCGCCTTCCGGGACGCGCATTGGCGTGCTGACCTGCGGGAATGGCTGGCGCGCGGGGCGGACGGGAAGCCGGGGACGTTTCCGGTGACGGACGCGGAGCTGGCGCGGGTGCGCTACTGGGCGGCCGGAGACCTGGCGGCGGGGCCGTCGTCGGGGTCGTACCCGGTGAAGGGGATGCTGATCGTCCCCGCCAGTACGGCGTGCGTGGCCGGGGTGGCGCTGGGGCTGTCGAAGGACCTGCTGCAGCGGGTGGCGAGCGTGACGCTCAAGGAGCGGCGTCGGCTGGTGGTGGCGGTGCGGGAGACTCCGCTGAACGGTCCGACGCTGAAGCATCTGGTGACGCTCGACGAGGCGGGCGCGATCGTGCTGCCCGCCTCGCCGGCGTTCTATGCGGGAGCGACGCACATCCAGGATCTGGTGGATTTCGTCGCGGGCCGGGTGCTCGATGCGGCGGAGGTGCCGCACGGGTTGTACCGGCGTTGGGAGGGGGAGCTTCGGGGTGGCTCCAAGGACGAGGAGGAGGCCCCGGACGCTCCTTAGCGCTTCTTCGCCGCGGCGGCGCGCCCGAAGCGGCGCCGGGCCCGCGGCTCGGCGGGCTTGTGGGCACGTGAACGATTGGCCTGGTCCTGCAGCTCGCGCATGCGGGCGTAGGCCATCTCGATCGAGTACACGGTGACAACTCCTGTGAGATCGTCTTTGATCGCTTGAAAATCGCAGGGACTAGGCCCTGTGTGCCTTAGATTCTACATGCAGAACTCGAAATTGCGTAAAGATTGGAAGGCTTGAGGGCATGGACGCGGTGGATAGGCAGCTCATCCAGGCACTGCGCGAGAACGGCCGGGCCTCGTACGCGGAGCTCGGCCGGCTCGTCGGCCTCTCCGGGCCCAGCGTCACCGACCGGATCAACCGCCTCGAAGCGGCCGGAGTGATCACCGGTTACCGCGCGACGGTCAACGCCGCCTCGCTCGGCCTCGGCGTCACCGCCCTGGTCGGCATCTCGCTGTCGGACGCGGCCGACCACGAGGACGTCGCCCGCCGGCTGCGCGACCTCGAAGAGATCGAGGACTGCTGGTTCATCGCGGGCGACGACTCGTACATGCTCAAGGTGCGGGTCGGTGACGTCGACGGGCTGGAGCGCACCATCCGGCGGCTGTCCGGCACCAAGGGCGTCTCCCGTACGCGCACCACGATCGTGCTGTCCACCAAGTGGGAGAACCGCGTCGGGGAACTGCCCGAAGAGGCCGAGTAGGACGGGGCGAGTGGGGCGGGGCCGAGCGAGCCACCGGGGGCCGCCCCGGCCCCGGACTCGCCAAGGGCGCCCCGTCCGCGCCGATTACGGGGGAGTACGCTCGACGAAGCCCGTTTCCGGCACCGAGACCGTGCCGCGGGTCGGCACAGATACGGCAGAGACTGGGAGGCGACCGGATGGCTGCGTCGATGGATGTGGGCCTCAAGCGTGAGCTGGAGGCGAAGGTCCACGCCGGGGAGCGGCTGACCCGCGAGGACGGCATCGCCCTCTACGAGTCCGACGACCTGGCCTGGCTGGGCGGTCTCGCCCACGAGGTGCGCACCCGCAAGAACGGTGACGTCGTCCACTTCAACGTCAACCGTCACCTCAACATGACGAACGTGTGCACCGCCTCCTGCGCGTACTGCTCCTTCCAGCGCAAGCCGGGCGAGAAGGACGCGTACACGATGCGCATCGAGGAGGCCGTCCGCCTCGCCAAGGCGATGGAGAACGAGAACCTCACCGAGCTGCACATCGTCAACGGCCTGCACCCGACCCTTCCGTGGCGCTACTACCCGCGCTCACTGCGCGAGTTGAAGAAGGCGCTGCCGAACGTCTCCCTCAAGGCGTTCACGGCGACCGAGATCCACCACTTCGAGACCATCTCGGGCCTGTCCGCCTCGGAAATCCTCGACGAGCTGATCGACGCCGGGCTGGAGTCGCTCACCGGCGGCGGCGCCGAGATCTTCGACTGGGAGGTCCGGCAGCACATCGTCGACCACCGCACCCACTGGGAGGACTGGTCGCGGATCCACCGCCTGGCGCACGAGAAGGGCCTCAAGACCCCCTCGACGATGCTCTACGGCCACATCGAGGAGCCCCGGCACCGCGTCGACCACGTGCTGCGGCTGCGTGAACTCCAGGACGAGACCGGCGGTTTCCAGGTCTTCATTCCGCTGCGCTACCAGCACGACTTCGTCGACATGCAGGACGGCAAGGTCCGCAACCGCCTCCAGGCGCGCACGACCATGGCCACCGGTGCCGAGGCGCTGAAGGTCTTCGCGGTCTCCCGCCTCCTCTTCGACAACGTCCCGCACGTCAAGTGCTTCTGGGTGATGCACGGCCTGCAGACCACCCAGCTCGCCCTGCAGCACGGCGCGGACGACATGGACGGCTCGGTCGTCGAGTACAAGATCACGCACGACGCGGACAACTACGGCACGCCGAACAAGCTGACCCGCGAGGACCTGCTGGAGCTGATCCGCGACGCCGGTTTCCGTCCCGTCGAGCGCAACACCCGCTACGAGGCGATCCGCGAGTACCCGGGCCCGGACCCGGACCGCCGCGAGTCGCCCCAGCCGATGCGCGTCTGAGCACGACAGGCGCAGGGCAAGCGCCCGATGGCATGCGGCAGGGGCCCGGAAGATCGCCCCTGCCGCTGTGCTTGACTGGAGGCGACCCTTTCGGTTGCCGTTGAGAAGAAGGTCCCGTCCGTGAGTAGCCACAAGTTCGCCACGCTCCGCTACACCGCCCTTCGCCTCGGCCTGTTCGTCGCCTGCTTCGCGGTGGTGTGGGCGCTGGCCTACTTCGGGATCATCCCGCTCGCGGTCGGCGCGTCGAACACCGTCTGGATGCTGCTGCTCGCCATCGTGATCTCCGCGCCGCTCAGCTTCGTTCTGCTGCGCAAGCAGCGGGACGCGATGTCCGAGCAGATCGTCGCCAAGGTCGACCGCCAGCGCGAGCGCATCGCGGCCAACGCGGGCCAGGAGGACGACCTCGTCTGACCCCGCCGCCCGGCGCCGACCTCACCGGCGCCCGCGGCCGTAAGACACCCCGCGGCAGTGAGACACCTCACGCCCCCTCATCCGTCCGGCAGGCGCCGGTCCGTGGAGCTTCCCGCCACGGACCGGCGCCTGCCGCGTTGTTGACGCCCGTTCCGTTGCCGGCTCCCCGGGGAACCTCCATGGAACCCAAAGATTTTCTTTGGGTTCCTCAAAGTTCGAGTGTTAACGTACTTGCCATGAAGACAGCAGCTGCGCCCTCGTCCCCCATGAGCGTTCCGCTCGTGGTGCGCCTGCACGTCGATCTTTGCCGCTGTATGTCCGCGGCCTGTCGTCGCCGCTGAACGACCTCATCCAGCGGCCGGAGATCCTGCCTCTTCCGTACGGACCTCCTGGCGCTTTTTCACGCCTTTTCCCGATGTCTTACCTGTTCCCGGAGTGTGTCCGTTGTCCACGTCGTCCGCGCCGTCCGAGTCGTCCACGAAGACGCCGAGGTCCTCCCGCATACCCAAGGTCCCGTTCTGGGCCCAGATCCTGGCGGGTCTCGCCCTGGGTGTGCTGCTCGGCTGGATAGCCAAGAGCAATGACCTCGGCTGGCTCACCTCGACGCTCCAGCACATCGGCGACCTCTTCGTCCAGCTGCTGAAGCTGGCCGTCGCCCCGCTGGTGTTCTTCGCGATCCTGGTGTCGATCACCAACCTGCGGCAGGTCAACAACGCCGCGCGGCTCGCCACCCGCACCCTGCTGTGGTTCATGGCCACGTCGCTGATCGCGGTGGCGATCGGCCTGGCCATCGGCCTGCTCACCCACCCCGGCGCGGGCACCGGCCTCACCCCCAAGGACGGCAAGCTCCCCGAGCACGCCGGCTCCTGGATCGACTTCCTGACCGGCATCGTCCCGACGGACGTCATCACCCCCTTCACCGAGCTGAACGTCCTGCAGATCGTCTTCATGGCGGCCGTCGCCGGTATCGCCGCGCTCCAGCTCGGCGAGAAGGCCGAGCCGGTCCTGCGGCTCAGCCGCTCGGTCCTCGAACTGCTGCAGAAGGCCCTGTGGTGGGTCATCCGCCTCGCCCCGATCGGCACCGTCGGCCTCATCGGCAACGCCATCGCCACGTACGGCTGGAACCTGATCGGCAAGTACGCGACCTTCACCGTCGACATCTACGTCGGCTGCGCGATCGTCCTCTTCGGCGTCTACCCGCTGCTGCTGGCGACCGTCGCCAAGGCCAACCCGCTGCAGTTCTTCCGCGGCGCCTGGCCCGCCATCCAGCTGGCCTTCGTCTCCCGCTCCTCGGTCGGCACCATGCCGGTCACCCAGCAGGTCACCGAGCGCCTCGGCGTGCCGCGCGAGTACGCCTCCTTCGCGGTGCCGTTCGGCTCGACGACCAAGATGGACGGCTGCGCCTCGATCTACCCGGCGATCGCCGCGATCTTCATCGCCCAGATCTTCGACGTCCACCTCGCCGTCGGCGACTACATCCTGATCGCGTTCGTCTCCGTCATCGGCTCGGCCGCCACCGCCGGCCTCACCGGCGCGACGGTCATGCTGACCCTGACCCTCTCCACCCTGGGCCTGCCCCTGGAGGGCGTCGGCCTGCTGATGGCCATCGACCCGATCCTGGACATGATGCGGACGGCCACCAACGTCGCCGGTCAGTCGGTCATCCCGATCCTGGTCTCCGCCAAGGAAAAGATCCTGGACCGCGAGGCGTACAACAGCGCGAAGAGCATCAGCCTGGGCTCGGCCACTGCTGAGGGCGCGGAGGAGCAGCTCTCCGTGCCGGCTGCGGCATAGCCTGAGCTTGTCTTCCGGCTGCGCCCCGATCTCCTTGAGGTCGGGGCGCAGGCGTTCCTGCCGGTCACGGAACGAACCGGTCGCAGAGCGAACCGGTCACCGAATGAACCGGTCACGGAACTGGCCGGCGGGTTGTCCGGCTGGGTTATCCGGCTCTCTTCTCGGTGCCGGCCGGTCGTGGTTCGCCGACTTCCGGTACGCGCAGCGAGAACCAGCCGGCCCGGTACCCGAACAGCCACACCACGCCCAGGTACAGCCCCGGGCCGACTTCGCGGATTTCGTCGCGAATACCGCGGGCCGCCAGGGAGATCTTCGAGTAGTCGACGACGATGCACTCCCGGTCGTCCAGCAGGCTCGGCCCTCGGTAGACCTGGGCGACGATGGCGAGAATGTCGAACGTGGTCAGTCGATTGCTCACGTAGCCCTGCTCGAAGACCTTGCCCCGCCACACGGCCAGGCGCACCAGCCGGGCGAGCGACCGGGCCACCTTGGCGCCTCCCCACCGGACGATGGCCGTGCCCTCCAGTGGCCCCGCGGGAATGTCGCCGGGCGGGCTTTCGCGGAAGAGCTCCAACAACCGGGCATCCCCGGCCTTGAGCAGATCCGCCTCGCTGACCGCCACGATCATCCTCCGCGATGCTCCTCCGTGATCCTCCTCCATGGCCATCCTCCTGACGCAGGATCACCAGGGTCACCACCGGCCACCCGGGCCCCAGGGCAACCACTGGTCACCAGGGCCACAGAGCCATCACCGGCCACCAGGGCCACCTGGCCACCAGGACTGCCAAGGCCCCACGCCGCCCACGGGTGGTCCCTCCGGCCCACTCTGGACGCCCCGCAGGGATCCCACCATCGCTGCCGGGCCGAACGGGGGAGCCCGTGCCGTCGCAGGAGGGAGCCGGAAGACGCCTAGCTGCGCTGGCGGACCCGGCGGGCCGTGGGGCCCGGGCCGGGGGCGGGGGTGCCGAGGGGGCCGGTGGCGAGGTGGGTCAGCAGGCGGAGGAACGTCTGCCGGTCCGCGTCCGGTAGTGACGCGAGAGCCCGTTCGTGCACCGCGTCCACGATCTGCTGGCTGCGCTCGGCGGTGCGTGCGCCCTCTTCCGTGACGGCGATGATCCGGGCCCGCCGGTCGGTGCTGGAGGGGCGGCGCTCGGCGAGTCCGGCCTTCTCCAGGGCGTCGACGGTGACCACCATCGTGGTCTTGTCCATGTCGCCGATCTCGGCGAGCTGGATCTGGGTGCGTTCCTCCTCCAGCGCGTGCACCAGGACGCAGTGCATGCGCGCGGTGAGCCCGATCTCGGCGAGCGCCGCCGCCATCTGGGTGCGCAGCACATGTCCGGTGTGGTCCAGCAGGTAGGAGAGGTCCGGCTGGGTGCGGGTCGGGGGCGGCGACATGGCGGTCATGGCTCCAGCGTAAGCCACGATCGATCCGAAAAATATAGTCTGCAACGGAACTATCTGTTACGGTCCCTCTATCTCGTCGCCGGCCGGCATCCATCTGCTCACGCCGTCCGGCGCGCCTCCCGTACGTACTGCGACAGGAGGGCCACCGTGCCCAAGTCCCGTTCCGTGCCCCCGCGTTCACCGCGCCGCGGCCTCGCCCTCGTCGTCATCGCCGCCAGCACGCTGATGATCGTGCTGGACGGCTCCATCGTCACCGTGGCCATGCCGGCCATCCAGCACGACCTCGGGTTCAGCCCCGAGGGCCTGAGCTGGGTCGTCAACGCCTATCTCGTCGCCTTCGGCAGCCTGCTGCTCCTCGCCGGGCGGCTCGGCGACCTCCTCGGGCGCAAGCGGATGTTCGTCGCCGGCACCGCCGTCTTCACCGCCTCCTCGCTCCTGGCGGGTCTCGCCTCCGGGCCCGCGGTGCTGCTGGCCGCCCGTTTCCTGCAGGGCGTCGGCAGCGCCATGACGGCGGCCGTGGGTCTCGGCATCCTCGCCGCCCTCTACCCCGAGGGACGCGAACGGGCCCGCGCCCTGGCGGTGTTCAGCTTCACCGGTGCCGCCGGCGCCTCGATCGGCCAGGTGCTCGGCGGCCTGCTGACCGACGCACTGGACTGGCACGGGATCTTCCTGATCAACCTGCCCATCGGGGCCGCCGTCCTCGCCCTGGCCCGACCCGCACTGCCCGCCGGCCGGGGGCTCGGCCTGCGGGCCGGGGCCGACGCCTGGGGCGCGCTCCTGATCACCGCAGGTCTCATGGCGACGCTCTACGGCATCGTCAACACCGCGACGTACGGCTGGACTTCACCGCGCGCGCTGGTTCCGGCATCCGTCGGTACGGCGCTGGTCGTCGCCTTCCACCTGCGCCAGGCCCGGGCCCGCACCCCGCTGCTGCCGCTGCGCATGCTGCGCTCGCGCGCCGTGGTCACCGCCAACCTCGTCCAAATCCTCATGATTGCCGCCCTGTTCGCCTTCCAGGTGCTGGTGGCGCTCTACCTGCAGGGCGTACTCCGCTACGACGCCGCCCGTACCGGACTGGCGATGCTCCCCGCCGCCCTGGCCATCGGCGCCACCTCGCTGGTCGTCTCCGCCCGGCTGATCGCCCGCTATGGGGAGCGCGCCGTACTGCGGACCGCCCTCGTCCCGCTGATCGCTGCCCTCGCCCTGCTCACCCGGCTGCCCGTGCACGCCGCCTACGTCACCGATCTGCTGCCCGTGATGCTGCTGGTGGCCGGCTTCGGCCTGGCCCTGCCCGCGCTCACCGCACTCGGCATGTCCGGCGTCGACAGCCAGGACGCCGGACTGGCCTCGGGCCTGTTCAACACCACCCAGCAGCTCGGCTCGGCGCTCGGCGTCGCGGTGCTGTCCACGCTGGCGGCCGGCCGCACCGACACCCTCACGGGGCAGGGCAGCCCGCGCCCCGAAGCCCTCACCGCCGGCTACCACGTGGCCTTCGCCGCCGGCGCGGGACTGCTCGCCCTGGCACTGCTGGCCGCCACGGTGCTGCTACGGCGGCCCCGGGTGGCGGAGGTGGCCGTGCTGACCGTGGTGGAGGGGCCGGCAGAAGGGCGGGGGCCCGCGCAGCACACCGCGCCGACCGCGGTTCCGTCCGCCTGACCCGACCCCCGCCCCCCGCCCGCCCCACACACACCAGACGCCCCTGAACTACCGCCCCCCACACCCGAACGACCTCCACCCGCCCCCGAACGACTTCCACCCGCCCCCCGTACCCGGACCCACCCACCGAAAGAGAGCCCCTCATGCCCGGCCCCGCCCCGCGCGTCCTCACCGAGACCGAACTCGACGGCATCCTTCAGGAGCAGCAGTTCGGCGTGCTCGCCAGCGTCCGCAAGACCGGCCACCCACACCTCGCCACGGTCCTGTACCGCTGGGACCCGGCGGAGCGGATCGTGCGGATCTCCAGCACGCAGGACCGCCTCAAGCCCCGCCACCTGCGCGCCGACCCGCACGCCGCCCTGCACGTCAGCCGCGATGTGTGGGCCTACGCGGTCGCCGAGGGCGAGGTCGAGGTCTCGTCCCCCACCACCGTCCCCGGCGACGCGGTCGGCCGCGAACTGCTCGCCATGGCGGCCGCGGGCGGAGCCCCGCTGGACGAGGACGCCTTCCTGGCGGAGGCCGTCACCGAACGGCGCGTCGTCCTCCGCCTCAAGGTGACCCGCCTCTACGGCACGGCACTGGACGTCACCGAGGGTTCCTAGGGACGGCTCCTAGGGACGGGGGATCTGCCGCGGGGGAGTGGCGAGCGGGCCCCCGTCAGGCCGCCGTCACCGCCCCCGTGTGCGCCAGGATCGCCTCCGCCAGCGGACCCTGTACGGCCGGCGGCAGCGCATGCCCCATCCCCGGGATCTCGACGACGTACGCACCGCCGATGCACTGCGCGAGGTGCTGCGGATGCGGCGGCGGGAACACCGGCTCGGCGGGCGCCGCGATCACCAGCGTGGGCACCTCGTTCCTCGCCAGCTCCTCCGTACGCAGCATCCCGCTGTCGTCCGCCCGGCCGTGCGCGGTGCCCACCCGGTGGTGCCCGGTGTGCGCGATGACCCGCCGCTCCAGAGCCGCGTAGTGGTCGGCGTCGAACGGCAGTTGACCACCGGCGAGTACCCGCCAGTGTTCGAGCCGCCGCGCCACCTCCGCCTCCGGGCCGTGGTCCTCGACCGGGCGGGCCCACAACTCCAGGACCTCGGGCCTGATGCCGGGGAGTTCACCGACCGGGACGAGGGAGCCGTCCGGTGCGGTGTAGGGGGTGGTGCTGAGGGCCATGGTGCCGATGAGAGTGGCGCCGATCCATCGGTCGGGGTGGTCGGCGAGCGCCATCTGGGCCAGCATGCCGCCCAATGACATGCCGACGAGATGCGCACGCTCGATGCCCAGCCCGTCCAGGACGGCGATCACGTCGTCCGCGAGATCGGCGATCCGGTACGGATGGTCGTCAAAGCACCAGCTGGAGCGACCGGTGTCCCGGTGGTCGTAGCGGATCACCCGGTGGTGTGCGGCCAGCGCGTCGACCAGCCCGTCCGGCCAGCCGACGCCGGTCGCCTGGGCCCCCATGACGAGCAGCAGCGGGGGCGCGTCGGCGGCGCCGCGCTGTTCGGTCCACAGGCGGATGCCGGGGGCGACGTCGAGGAACTGCTGCACGGTGATGTCCTCCAGGAAGAGCGGGGTGAAGGGGTAGCCCTTCGAACCCGGCCAATGGAACGAGACGTATCGTCTCGTCACCCGCCTGTGGCTGTCAACTCACCGGCCGGCCGGCCGGCAGTCGGTAGTTGGTAGTCGGCATTTGGCATTCGGCGGCCGGCAACCGTGTCCGGCTGTCAGCTCCCGTGCGACTGCCCGTCAACTCCCGTGCAGCCGCCAAGAAAACGAGGAGGAAAACATGCTGTCGGTGCTGCCCATTGGATGGCGGGAAGCCGTCGGAAAACCGGCCCCGGAAGGCGAAGATCGTAAACTTACTTTGCGGTAAAGGGGCGGGGTGGAGGGATATTCAGGGTGGGAGCTGTGAAGAGCAAGCGGGTGCCGAGGGCCGTCCGGGAGCAGCAGATGCTCGATGCCGCGGTGCGGACCTTCGCCCGGCGCGGCTACCGAGCGGCGTCGATGGACGAGATCGCTGAGGTGGCCGGGGTCTCGAAACCGCTGGTCTACCTCTATCTGAACTCGAAGGAAGAGCTGTTCAGCGCGGTCATCCGGCGCGAGGCGGCGGCGCTGGTGACGGCCGTGACCGCGGCCGTGGAACCCCGGGCGGCAGCCGACCGCCAGCTGTGCAGCGGTCTGCGCGGCTTCTTCGCGCACACCGCCGCGCACCCGGACGGCTGGGCCGTGCTCCACCAGCAGGCCCGCACGCACGGCGAGCCGTTCGCGCGCGAGGTGGCCGCCATGCGCGCGGAGATCGTCGCCTTCGTCACGGACCTGATCGGCGTCGCCGCGAAGGAGGCGGGCTGCGCCGGTGAACTGGCCGAACGCGAGGTGGCCGGGCTCGCGCATGCCCTGGTCGGCGCGGCCGAGTCGCTCGCGGAATGGGCCAACGTCCGTACCGACGAAGGGCCTTCGGGGGAATGCGTGCATCCGACGGCGAAGGACGCCGCGGCCACGATGATGAACTTCGCCTGGGCCGGCCTGGGCCGGATGATGGCCGGTGAGCGCTGGGCGCCGAACGGGCCAGCCGACCCGGCCGACCTGGCCGACCCCTCCGGCGACCTTGCCGACCCCTCCGATCCGGCCGACCCACCCGGCGCCTACGGGTGAGCGTTCCCCGGCCCTACCCGTACCCCTACTCCTCCCCCCGCCCGCACCCCTACCCCTCCTGCTCCCGCGGCTGTTGGTCCCGCCGCGTGGCGACCAAAGATCCCGCTGTACGAGCATTGGCCGGCCCGAACTCCTCGCGTAAATTTACTTCGCAGTAAGGTTACTGCCGGGTCAGGGGATGGAATACGGGGCCCAACTCCGCGCTGACACACGGCAGTTGGACCACGCGGGCGCGAGACCAGGCGGCCGGCGCGGTCCCGACCACGCTGCAGCACTCCACAGGAGAAACAGCACTCCACCGGAGAAACGAGGAGCCGCTCGTGTCCCACCAGGGAAGTGCCCCTGTCCCCACCCACGCCCACACCCCCGCCCCCGCCCTCGTCGAGCCCCGCAAGGCGACCCTGCCCGACGGCACCGTCCGCGAGGTCTTCGTCCCCCCGCTCGTCCCGCCCGTGACCCACGGTTCCCTCGGCGACCTCCCCTTCGCCAACGCCGCCGAGGCCCCCGCCGACGTCGTCCTGGCCCGCAAACAGCCCAGCGGCGCCTGGCGCGACATCGCCGCCGCCGAATTCGCCGCCGAGGTCCGCGCCGTCGCCAAGGGCCTGATCGCCCACGGCCTGAACCCCGGCGACCGGCTCGCCATCATGGCCCGCACCACCTACGAGTGGACCCTCCTCGACTTCGCCGCCTGGGCCGCCGGCCTGGTCACCGTCCCCCTCTACCCGACCTCCTCCGCCCACCAGGCGGAATGGATCCTGAACGACTCCGGCGCCCGCGCCTGCGTCGTCGAGGACGTCGACGAAACCCGCCTGATCAGCGGCATCCGCGGCCGGCTGCCCGCCCTCGACCACCTCTGGCAGTTCAACACCGGCGCCGTCCCCCAACTCACCGCCGCCGGCCGCGACCTCCCCGACGAGGCCGTCGACGCCCGCCGCGCCGCCACCGGCCCGCACGCCCTCGCCACCCTCATCTACACCTCCGGCACCACCGGCCGCCCCAAGGGCTGCGCCCTCACCCACGGCAACTTCTTCGCCGAGGTCGACAACGCCGTCGAACTCCTCCACCCGGTCTTCCGATCCGTCAGCCAGGAGCCCGCTGCCACCCTCCTCTTCCTCCCCCTCTCCCACGTCTTCGGCCGGATGGTCGCCGTCGGCTGCCTCCGCGCCCGGGTCCGCCTCGGCCACGCCCCCAGCATCCAGACCGACGACCTCCTCGCCGACCTCGCCGGATTCCGCCCGACCTTCCTCCTCGCCATCCCCTACGTCCTGGAGAAGGTCTTCAACACCGGCCGCGCCACCGCCGAGAAGATGGGCCGCGCCGCTTCCTTCGACCGCGCCGCCCGCATCGCCCGCGCCTACGGCGAAGCCGTCGAAGCCGAGGAACGCTCGGCCTCCGAAGGCCGGTCAAAGAGCCGAGGCGGAGCGAAGCGGAGCGGCACGGGCCCCGGCCCCGGCGTCGCCCTCAAGGCCGCCCGCAAGCTCTACGACCCCCTCGTCTACCGCCGCATCCGCGCCGCCCTCGGGGGCAGGGTCCGCCACGTGATCTGCGGCGGCTCCCCCCTCGGCCACCGCCTCGCCGCCTTCTACTCCGGCGCCGGCATCGAGATCTTCGAGGGCTACGGCCTGACCGAGACCACCGCCGCCGCCACCGTCACCCCGCCCCTGCGCCCCCGCATCGGCACCGTCGGCTGGCCGCTCCCCGGCACCGCCGTCCGGATCGCCGACGACGGCGAGATCCTCCTCCACGGCGGCCACGTCTTCGCCGGCTACTGGGACGCCGCCCTCGGCGCCGCCCGCCCCGCCACCGACGCCGACGGCTGGCTGCCCACCGGCGACCTGGGCGCCCTCGACGCGGACGGCTACCTCACCATCACCGGCCGCAAGAAGGAGATGATCGTGACCACGGGCGGCAAGAACGTCGCCCCCGCGCCCCTGGAGGACCGCCTCCGGTCCCACCCCCTCGTAGGCCAGTGCATGGTCATCGGCGACAACCGCCCCTACATCACCGCCCTGCTCACCCTCGAACCGGACGGCCTCGCCCACTGGCGCCAGATGCACAAGAAGACGGACGTCCCGCTGGAGGACCTCGTTCGGGACCCGCGGCTCCTCGCCGACCTCCAGCGCGCCGTCGACGACGCCAACGCGCTCGTCTCCCGCGCCGAGTCCATCCGCCGCTTCGCGGTCCTCCCCGCGGAATTCAGCGACCGGACCGGACATCTCACCCCCTCCCTGAAGCTGCGGCGGGCCGCCGTGGCGCGAGATTTCGCCAAAGACATAGAAGCCCTTTACGAAAGGACGTGACCCCCCTCTGGAGCCAGGGCCGTTCGCGCGTCAAACTGGAACCCCGTGTCACCTCTGTGGGGGAGGTGGCACGGGGCCTTAGTGCTGCCTTTGCGCTGCCCGGGACCGTTCACCGGCCCCCGGCCCGGCTCTAGGCGGTAGTGACCCCGCCGATCCCGCCGACCTCACACCACACGGTCTTCCGGCCCGCCCCCTGCCGTACACCCCACCGCACCGCGACCGCGTCCAGCAGCGCCATCCCGCGCCCGCCCTCCGCGTCCTCCGCCGCCCGGACCAGCACCGGCAGCGCCCCCGGACCGGGATCGGTCACCTCCACCCGGGTCCGGCCCCCGGCCGCGGACCTGATGTGCACCGTCACCGGCGTGCCCTCCCCCAGGTGCCGGATCACGTTCCCCACTATTTCGCTCACGCACAGCTGCACGTCCGCACACGGCCCGCCCAGATGCGCCCGCACGGCCCGGCGCAGCTCCGGCACCTCCTTCGGTACGGCGAGCAGTTCCAGGGTGAGCGGCCCGCCCGGAGGTTCGCCCGGCGCTCTCACCGCGCGGCCGCCTTCCGCAGCGCCTCGGCCAGCCGGCGGGCGGTCTCGGTGTTGCAGTTGCCGAGCGCCACGAGCGGCAGCGCGTAACTGCCCGCGAACCCCGGCAGATCGACGCCGAGCGACGGCAACGTGATGTCGTTGTCCCGCAGCGCGCTCCGCAGCAGCTCGGTGCAGTCGTGGACCTCGTCGTGGAGGTGGCTGGGCATGGTGATACGCCTTCCTGTGCCGGCCTGTACGTATGGTGACGAACTCCTCACAGCGTGACGTCACCCGGCGTAACGTTGAAGGGGTTCGGACCCCACTGCGCGAACCGTGGAACGGTGAACCATGCCCGCACGCAAAGACGTTGACGGCTCGGCGAGCGTCCCCGCCTTCTACGGCGCCGAGCTGCGCTGGAAGCGGGAGGCCGCGGGCCGCACGCTCCAGGAAACGGTCGACGGCAGCTTCTACGGGGCGAGCTACCTCAGCGAGATCGAGCGGGGGACCCGGCGGATGCCGTTGGACCTCGCCCGGCATGTCGATCGCGTGCTGGACACGGACGGGTTCTTCGAGCGGCGGTGCGAGGATGCGCGGAAGGCGCGGCGGAGCGGGCATGCGGAGTACTTCGAGAAGATCCTGGAGGCTGAGAAGCACGCGGACCTCATCGAGGAATGGTGCCCCAGCCTCATCCCCGGTCTGTTGCAGACCGACGCATACGCGCGGGCGGTCATCCGGGCCACGCATCCCGTGGAGCCACTTGAGGAGACGGACGCCAAGGTCAATGCCCGACTGGCGCGAGCCAGGCTCTTCGACGACCCGGTCAGGCCCGAGTACTGGGTGATCCTGCACGAATCGCTGCTACGGCTGCCGATCCTCCCGGCGGACGCGATGGCCGAACAGCTCGACCACATCTCCGCGTTGGCCCGGCGCTGTCGCATCACTCCACAGGTGCTCCCGTGGAACTGCGGGGCGCATCCGTTCATGCTCGGTACCGCCATGATCATGACGTTCTCCGACGCCCCGCCGCTGGTCTACACCGAGTCGCTCCACACCGGTGACACCATCGACGATCCGGCTCTCGTGAAGGAGTACCGCAGGTCGTACGATCGGCTCAGGGCCGCCGCACTGCCGCCTGAGGCGTCCCTCGCCCTTGTCGAGGATGCGGCTGAGGATCTCCGAAATGGCCATCAACCAGCCTGACTTGCGCACAGCACACTGGAGGAAGAGCAGCTACAGCAACGGTTCCGGGGGGAACTGCATCGAAGTGGCGGAAGGCTTCGTGGGCGCCGCGCAGTGGCGTAAATCCAGTTACAGCAACGGCAGCGGTGGAGACTGCATCGAAGTGGCGGAGGGGTTCAGGGGCGCTGCCCAGTGGCGTAAGTCGAGCCATAGCAACGGCGATGGCGGCGAATGCATCGAGGTCGCCGATGGTTTTCCCGGTGCTGCCCGCTGGCGTAAGGCCAGCTACAGCAACGTATCCGGAGGGGATTGCCTCGAAGTCGCCGACACCGCAACCGGCGGCCTCGTCCCCGTCCGTGACTCCAAGAACCCCGCCGGCCCCGCCCTGCTCATCCAGGCGGATGCCTGGACCGGCTTCGTGGCGGCGGTCAAATCCGCAACGTTTTCGCCTCGTGGAGCGCGGTGACGCGGCGGCGCGTCAGCTGGGGTACGTCCTTCACCGCCTGGTGGAACGCCCGGTGGTCGGCCTCGCCCGCCAGCCAGTCGTCGAGGGTCTGCCAGGCCGCCGCGTAGCCCGTGGCCAGCCGCTGGACCAGCTTCGCGTCCAGCCGGGTCACCCCGTCCGCCGCGGCCTCCCGCAGCACCCGCTGGCCCTGCTGGCAGTTCGCGTAAGGCCGGGCGAGAGGACCGTTCGCGCGGGCGAGCAGCCGTCGCAATTCCAGGTCGTGCTGGAGCGTGGTCAGCCGTTCCTCGATCGTGCGCGAATCGAGGTTACCGTTCTGCGTGGCCGTTTCCTCCCGAACCAGCGGGGGCGGGAAACCCAGCGTGGACGCCGCCACGGGCTGGCAGTTCGCCTGCAGGTAGCGGATGAAACTCACCCGGTCCTGCCATCTGCGTCTGCTGCCCGGATCGGCGATTTCCCATACGGACTTCCAGATGCTGCGCTCGGTCCGAAGCCATTCCGTCGCACGCTGAATATCCGCGGCCCCCTGCTCGCAGCGCCGGTTCCAGACCTCCTGCATGAGCTTGGCGATCTCTTCGAGAAGCTGGTAGTCGTAGGCCCGCAACTGCGCTTCGGTACGGCTGCTGGGCGCGCTCTGCTCGAACGTCTCCGCGCTCGGGTACATCGTCCGCACGAAGTTGGTGAAGAGCTGGTTCCCAGGGCTCTCCCGGTCCCGCAGCAACGCCAGGTCCGGGTCCTCCTCGACCAGCCAGGACCGCTCGACGGTGGCGGCCTTGCCCCGGGTGGCCTGGACCGCATGGTCGAGACGGGCGATGGCCCGCCCGACAAGCTTCCCCTGGTCGGCCGCGTCCCAGTGGGTCGCGTTCAGGGCCACGGCATACACGCATGCGGCGTTGTAGTGCGTGTGCCAGTCGCGACGGGCCCAGAGGAGCGCCGAGAGACTGAGCCGCCAACGGAGGGACCAGATGTTCAGCTGCGCCCAGTCGAGCCGGCTGACCGGGAGACGCCAGGTGTAGGGCCACCGCCACTTGTACGGGGGCGTGGTCCGGGGGCCCTGCTCGATGGAGGCGTCGTACGCGTGGGTCGCCCAGGTCAGCTGCAGCGGCGCCCACACCCTGCGGTTGATGTGGAAGGCGCCGCGGGTGACGGGCGAGGGCGCCCCGCGCACGCTCTGGTAGTAGGAGGCCGGCCAGAAGAACCGGATCCAACTCCACAACCGGCCCGGCCAGTACAGCCAGATGCGGGCCCAGGCGTCATCCGCGGCGAGGCGTGCCGTCTCCTGCAGCGCGATGCGCTGCATCACGACCCGGATTTCCGCCGGATTCTCTCTCCGCAACGTCTTTTCGAGCGAATTCTGGGCCGCCTCTTTCCGCTCCTTCCGCGGTTTCCGGCGCAGCGGAATGCGCGGGGCCACTCCGAGGGCCGCCGGCCAGTAGCGCTCCACGAACAGCGGAATCAGGTTCTCGCAGGTCTGCCAGCCGTGGGCGCCCGCTCCCGCGACCCATTGCCGGGCGGTCGTCTCGGCCGTTCCCAGAATGATCGAATTGCGGTACCGGAGGCCGATCAGTTCCCGGTACAGGCGCGGGTGCAGGAAGTAGCGCAGCCGCCGCGGATGCGGATTCCAGTGGCTCAGCCACAGCCGTTTGCGGTATCCGCGCACGCTCTGCCCGTCGAGGGTGAGCGCACGCTGGCAGGTGTCCAGCGCATCGATGTGCAGGCCCATCTTCTCCTGGGTCTCGGCCAGTTCGGCCCGGAGGTAGGGATTGACCGGATCCAGGCGTACGGCGGTGAAGTACTGCTCCAGCGCCTCGTGGTGGCGGCCCGCGCGGCTCAGCGCGTTCGCCTCCTGGTACGCCTCGTACAGCTCGGGTTTGATCTCCTGGCCCCACCAGCGGCGCCAGGGCGGCAGCCGGCCCGCGCGGGTGACCGGCAGCAGCGTGCTGATGGTCCAGCTGCCCGCCTTGCGGATGACGTCGTCCCAGTCGCTGCCCCAGACGTCCTTCGCCCGTGAGCCGCCGAAGAGGAATGCGGTGACCGTGACCGTCATGCCGTACGGGTCCGGCCGGCCTTGGTGGTACTGCAGGACGCCGCTGACGCGGTAGGCCAGCTTGGGGCGCAGCCGGCTGAGCAGCTTCGGCAGCGCGGTGCCCAGCTTGTCGGGGTCGATCTCGACGTCGCCGAGCAGTTCCAGGAAGGACTCGGCGGGGGCCTGGGCAGGGAGTGTGGCCGGCGGGTACATGCTGCTGTCGGAGAGGCGGCGGCGGAGCCTGGCGGTGAGGTCCACATCGCTCGGCTTCGGCGTGCCCTCCGGGGTGGCGTCCTCCAACTGCTGGACGTCCACGGCGCCGGGCTTGTACGCCAGCCATGCGCGCGTCGCCCGCCACAGGAAATACAGCAGCACCAGCAGGATCAGAAGGAACGCCAGTCGCGAGCCGATCGAGGCGCCACCGGGCTTCGTCGGCTTGAAGACCGCGCCGACGCCACCGAAGACCTGGCCCACGAAGCCGACGAGGCCGCCGCCCGCCCATGCCGGCCGGCCCTCACCCGCCTGCCACAGGGCGGCCGTCAGCCCCGCGAAGCCGAGGCCGCTCCACCACCACCAGCCCACGTACCGGGGCGCCGGCAGCGGCGCCGACAGGCTGTGCTCGGAATCTGCTCGGCTGTTGAACATGGCGGAGGCGTAACGGCTCGTGCGGATCGTGTCAGGCTCAGGTCATGCCTTACGGCCCACGCTACCCGCGGAGCGGGTGGTAGACAGGGCAACCAACGGGGCAGCCGCGACCCCGTGGCGACCTGAAGGTCGCCCCGTTACTGCGGCGGCAGTGCCACCGCCGTCTGCATCTCGCAGGAGTTGCACCAGAACGCCCAGCCGTTCGCGTCCACGGCCCGCGAACCGCACGCCAGACACGGATCACCCACGAAACTCGCGGCGACCCAGCCGCCGGCCGTCGCCGCCCGCCGGCCGACCGCGGCGCACTCGTCGGCGTAACACGGGATGCACACCCCGCCCTGACGCCCGGGCAGCTTCATCGACCGTATGCCGCAGTGGCAGCACGGCAGCCTGCCGACGTACTGCGCGTCCAGCCCGACCGGCTTCCCGTTCCTGCCGAAGGCCGCTGATGATCCTGCTGGCATGACGTCGCCTTCGTCTCCTCTACGCAAGGACGGTGCCGGTGCCGCCGCACCCGGAGCACTGCGTGGTGACCTTGTCGCCGGCCGGTGTTTCCCAGTCCACGGTTCCTCTGCCGCAGCAGTCGGGGCAGGGCTTCTGCGGAGGCAACTGCTCGCTCATTCTGCCCACGGTAGGGCGCGTCATGTTGTCATGTGACCACTTTCCGTGATCACTTTGGCGTGCATTTATCGCACATTTGTTTGCCGCGTGTCGGCTGCCCTCGGATGGGCGCGCCGGTACCCGCCTCGCCTGGCGCTCCAAGGCCATCGGGCGTAATGCCCGCGCCGGGAAAAGTTCATCAACATGCCATGAGTGACTGCCGGAAAGGCGCCGCAGGCGGCCGCATTCGGGCACGCGGCCGGCCGTATTCAGAGGTGCGGCGGAGGGGCGGCGGCATTCGGGCATGCGGCCGCATTCGGGTGCGCGCCGAGATTCGGGGTGCGGCGGCATTCAGAGGTGACATGTATGCGCCATGAACCCTCGGCGCACAATGTCAGGGAGAAGGTGGTGCATAGGTGGTGCATAAGGCAGGAGCCCCGCTCGCCACCGAAGTGGCGGAGCAGGGCTCCTTGGGTACTACGTTGAAGCGACCTGGAAGAATTCCGGGCCGGGCAACTTAGACCGGCGTGACGTTCTCCGCCTGCGGACCCTTCGGGCCCTGCGTGACGTCGAAGTTCACCTGCTGGTTCTCCTCCAGGGAGCGGAAACCAGAGGCGTTGATCGCCGAGTAGTGGACGAAGACATCCGGGCCGCCGCCGTCCTGGGCGATGAAGCCGAAGCCCTTTTCAGCGTTGAACCACTTGACGGTTCCGGTAGCCATAAGCCCTCCTTGGGCCAAAGGGTTGCCCTGCTCCAGAACCTGCAAAGAAGTCTGAAACTACAAGAGCCCGCGGGTCACATGCTCCGCAGGCTCTGTACTGCAAGGGAAACCAAACTGCAACTTGCGCTGAGCGTAGCATGGTGGACTCGTGAGGCGGAAGAGCCAAAGATCACGTTTAACCGTCAGCACTAACGTCCATACGCCGCCCCCGGCGCCCCGGTCCACCACCGCCGGGTCTAGCCTCCGCATGTGGACAATTCAACCTTCGAAGACGCACCCGCAGGAGCCGACGCCGACCACCGTCGCAGCCGGCCGCGGGTGGGCCACATCCAGTTCCTGAACTGCCTGCCCCTCTACTGGGGCCTCGCCCGCACCGGCACCCTCCTCGATCTGGACCTCAGCAAGGACACGCCGGAGAAGCTCAGCGAGCAGCTGATCCGCGGCGAACTCGACATCGCCCCCGTCACCCTCGTCGAATTCCTCCGCGCCGCCGACGACCTCGTCGCCTTCCCCGACCTCGCGGTCGGCTGCGACGGCCCGGTGATGTCCTGCGTGATCGTCACGCAGAAGCCGCTGGAGCAGCTGGACGGCGCCCGCATCGCCCTCGGCTCCACCTCGCGGACGTCCGTACGCCTCGCGCAGCTCCTGCTGGCCGAGAAGATCGGCGTACGGCCCGACTACTACACCTGCCCGCCGGACCTCGGCCTGATGATGCAGGAGGCCGACGCCGCCGTACTGATCGGCGACGCCGCACTGCGCGCCAACCTCCACGACGGCCCGCGGCTCGGCCTGGAGGTCCACGACCTCGGCCAGATGTGGAAGGACTGGACGGGCCTGCCGTTCGTCTTCGCCGTATGGGCGACGCGGCGCGACTACCTGGAGCGCGAACCGCTCGTGGTGCAGAAGGTGCACGAGGCGTTCCTCGCCTCCCGCGACCTCTCCCTGGAGGAGGTCGGCAAGGTCGCCGAGCAGGCCGCCCGCTGGGAGACCTTCACCGAGCCCGTACTGGAGCGCTACTTCACCACCCTGGACTTCCGCTTCGGCCCCGACCAGCTGCGCGGCGTCACCGAATTCGCCCGGCGGGTCGGCCCGACGACCGGATTCCCGGCGGACGTGAAGGTGGAACTGCTGGGTGCGGCGGGTTAACCGCTGAACCGAGGCCCTTGCCCCGGTGCCCCGTGTCCCGGTGCCCGTGCCCTCCTCCCGGGTGCCTGTGCCCTCCTCCCGGGTGCCTGCGCCCTCCGCCCTGGTGCCCCGTGCTCCGTGCCCACCGCCCCGCCGCCCCGGGGTCCTAAGCTGGGGCCGCCGTATCGAGGGGGAGGCGGGGCCATGGAGCCGCTGTCAGGGGACGATCCGCGGGTACTGGGCGGGTACCGGCTGCTCGGCCGGCTCGGCGCGGGCGGTATGGGGCGGGTCTATCTGGGCCGCAGCGCCGGCGGCCGCACGGTCGCCGTGAAGGTCGTGCACGCCCACTTCGCCGTCGACGACCAGTTCCGCGCCCGCTTCCGGCGGGAGATCGAGTCGGCGCGGCGGGTCGGCGGCGCCTGGACCGCGCCCGTACTGGACGCCGACCCGGACGCCGCCGTCCCCTGGGTCGCCACCGGCTACGTCGCCGGGCCGTCGCTCACCCAGGCCGTCACCGAGTACGGGCCGCTGGCCGAACGCTCCGTACGGGTGCTGGGCGCCGGACTGGCCGAGGCCCTGGCCGCCGTCCACGCGCTCGGCCTCGTCCACCGGGACGTCAAACCGTCCAACGTGCTGCTGACGCTGGACGGCCCGGTACTGATCGACTTCGGCATCGCGCGGGCCACGGAGGGCACCGCATCCCTCACCACCACCGGGGTCTCGGTGGGATCCCCCGGCTACATGGCGCCGGAACAGATCCTCGGGAAGGACGCGGCGGGCGCCGCCGACGTCTTCTCGCTGGGCGCGGTCCTCGCGTACGCGGCGACCGGCACCAGCCCCTTCCCGGGCGACTCCTCCGCCGCCCTGCTCTACAAGGTCGTCCACGAGGAACCCGAACTCGGACCCCAACTGGACGGTGAACTGCGGGAGTTGGTCACCCGCTGCCTCGCCAAGAACCCGGCGGACCGCCCCGCCCCGGCCGACCTCGCGGCCCGCCTCACGGGCGAGGGCAGCGGCGGCGCGGTGGACCTCGTACGAGCCGGCTGGCTGCCCGGCCCCCTGGTCGAACGGGTCAGCCGCCGGGCCGTGGAACTGCTGAACCTCGACCTGAACTTTGATGCGGGGGACGGTGGGGCGGGGACGGCCGGGGCGGGGGCGGCTGTGTCCGGAGGGGCCGGGGCGGCTGTGTCCGGAGGAGCGGGGGCGGCTGTGTCAGGAGGGGCCGGGGCGCGGGAGGCCGGGTCCGGGCTGGTGCCGTTCGAGGACCTGCCGGCGCAGGGGCCGGGGGCCGGCTACTCCGGCGGGACCCACCTCCCGACCGCCCCCGACCTCGCCGGCCTACCGACCGACACGGGCGGCGGTACGGGCGGCGGCGCGGGCCGCAGCGGGGGCGGCGGTGCGGGCAGTGGCACGGGTAATGGCGTGGGCGGTGGCGCGGGTGGTCTCCTCCCGGGGCAGCCTGGTGCACAGGCCGGTGCACAGGCCGGTCCGCAGCCCCTGGCGCCGCCCTTTGCCCAGCCCGTTCCGAAGGAGCGGCGGGTCGCGCTCACCGGGGCGGTCGGCGGCAAGGACCCGGACCGTCCGCGCCGCGTGAGCTGCACGCTCGTCCTCTCGGTGGCCGGTGCGGTGGCCGCCGCGACGACCGCGGCCTTCGTCTTCACCCTGCTGCCCAAGACGGGCGGTGACGCCGCCGGCGGCAACCAGGCCGGCGCCAAGCCGCCGGCAACCACCCACACACCGTCCGGCCGCCCCACCGACCCCGGTGGCTACGACGGCCCGCTCGCCGTCGCCAAGCCGTTCCTCGGCACCTGGACGGGCAGCATCACCACGTCGCACGGCATCCCCAACGGCACCATGACCAGCACCATCACCGCCGGTGGCAAGGGCGACTACGTCATCCACACCACCTACGACGCGGTCCTGGTGGTCTGCGAGGTCAAGGCGAAACTGGAATCCGCGACCGACCAGCGCCTGATCCTCCTGGAGCGCCCCGACGGCAAACAGGGACCGGGCTGCACCGGCAACAAGTCCCGGGTGACGTACACGCTCGCCAAGGACGGCACCACGATCGCGTTCACCTCGGACGACCCGGGGGGCGGCACACCGAAGGCCACACTGACGAAGAAGTGAGCGACCCGGTCCGAAGGAGTGAGCGCCCCGGCCTGAAGCATTGAGCGCCCCGGCCCGAAGAAGTGAAGGGCGAGGCCACCGGGCCGCCGCGTGGTCGGACCAGCGACCAGACCAGCGGTCAGGCCAGCGGCCAGGCCAACGACCAGACCAGCGGCCAGCTCAGTGGCCTCGGTGGCCAGCTCGGTGACCAGGGCAGTCGTCAGGTCAGTCGTCAGGGGCTGCCAAGGGGCTGTCGGTGGGCTGACGTACGCTGGGTCCGTCGTGATGCCCGCCTGCGAAAGGGAAGCCCCGGTGACCGAGAACGCCGACCTCCAGTCCGTACTCGACCGCGCCGCGCAGGGCGGCCGCATCACGCCGGAGGAAGCGCTCGACCTGTACCGCTCCGCGCCGCTGCACGCGCTGGGCCGGGCCGCCGACGCCGTACGCCGCCGCCGCTACGCCGGCACCGAGCACATCGCGACGTACATCATCGAACGCAACATCAACTACACCAACGTGTGCGTGACGGCCTGCAAGTTCTGCGCCTTCTACGCCGCGCCCAAGGACACCGCCAAGGGGTGGACGCGGGACCTGGACGACATCCTGCGGCGCTGCGCGGAGACGGTGGAGCTGGGCGGCACCCAGATCATGTTCCAGGGCGGCCACCACCCCGACTACGGCGTCGAGTACTACGAGAAGCACTTCTCGGCCATCAAGAAGGAATTCCCGCAGCTGGTCATCCACTCCCTCGGCGCCTCCGAGGTCGAGCACATGGCCCGCATCTCCGGGGTGTCGATCGAGGAGGCGATCCAGCGGATCCACGCCGCCGGCCTCGACTCCTTCGCCGGCGCCGGTGCCGAACTGCTCCCCGCCCGCCCCCGTAAGGCCATCGCTCCCCTGAAGGAGTCCGGCGAGCGCTGGCTGGAAATCATGGAGGCGGCCCACAACCTGGGCGTCGAATCGACCTCCACGATGCTCATGGGCACCGGCGAGACCAACGCCGAGCGGATCGAGCACCTCCGGATGATCCGCGACGTCCAGGACCGTACGGGCGGCTTCCGCGCCTTCATCCCGTACACCTACCAGCCCGAGAACAACCACCTGAAGGGCCAGACGCAGGCCACGATCTTCGAGTACCTGCGGATGATCGCGCTCGCCCGGATCTTCTTCGACAACGTCGCCCACATCCAGGGCTCCTGGCTGACCACCGGCAAGGAGATCGGCCAGCTGTCGCTCCACTACGGCGCGGACGATCTGGGCTCCATCATGCTGGAGGAGAACGTCGTCTCCTCGGCCGGTGCGAAGCACCGCTCCAACCGCATGGAGATCATCGACCTGATCCGCAAGGCGGGCCGGGTCCCGGCGCAGCGCGCGACGACTTACGAGCACCTGGTCGTCCACGAGGACCCCGCCAACGACCCGATCGACGAGCGCGTCGTCTCCCACCTCTCCTCGACGGCCATCGAGGGCGGCACCGCCCACCCCGAACTGAAGCTCATCGAAGCCAAGTAGGCCCCCATGCTGACACTTCACCGAGCCCGGCGAGGTGTCCACCTCACCAACACCAGCGACACGGCGTTCGCCGACAGCGGTGCGGCAGTTGATGCCAGCGACGCGGCGGTCGACGAAGTCAGCGTGCCCACTGGCGACAGCAGCGCGCCCGTCGGCGAGAGTGGCGCGGTAGTCGATGTCAGTGGCGCGGCGGGTGGGGGCAGTGGTGCGGTAGTCGACGTCAGCGGCGCGGTGGGTGTCGGCAGTGGTGGGGTAGTTGATGTCGCCGGCGAAGTCAGCGTGCTCATCGGTGACAGCGGCGTGGTCGTCGACGGATCCCGCATCGCCGCCATCGGCCCGTACGACGAACTCTCCGCGACCTACGGCGACCGCGCCCGCCTCCGCGAATGGAACGGCACTCTCACCCCCGGCCGCTACGAACCCCACGGCGCCGCCCTGCTCGAGGCGGCCTACCACCCGGACCCGCGCGAGGCCGACGAACTCGGCACTGAACCCCTCACGGGCGAGGCCCTCGAAGCTCTCCACATGACCGAGGCCCGCTGGGGCGCCAGCGCCCGCCGCGGCCTGCAACGCCTCCTGGCCACCGGCACAACGGCCCTGACCGGCCCCTTCACCCGCCCCGCGGTCCGCACCGCCGTCCAACGCTCCGGCCTCGAAGAACTCCCCGCCCCCCGCCCCCGGACCCTGCACGTAGGCGGCCCCGCCACCTTCGCCATCTTCGCCCCCGACGGCACCACCGTGGCCACCGTCCTCGCCGGCCGCCTACTCCACCGCCGCCACTAGCCAACTCTCCTTACTCTGTGTAACGATACGGGGAACTAATAACTCTCCGTAATCGTTGCCTGAACAAGGAAGGAGGCAAGCGGCAAGGCACCCAGGCCCAGGTCCCCAGGTCCCCGGGTCCCCGAGCATCCCGGCCCACCAACCAACCGCGCAGCCCACCGCGACCCCAACAAGCCCCCACGGCTGGCTCCGACAAGCCCCGCGGGCTCCCGCGCTGGCTCCAACAAGCCCCCGCGGCTGGACGAGGTGCCGCGGGCCCCGCGAGCTTTAGCGGCTGGAGGGGGCACCGAGGGCCAGCCGGGGAACTCAACCCCCCGCGCCGGATAACCCCTCCTCGCGGCTAGGAGGGCTGGGAGCGGGCGGCCGGTGGGTGGGCCTTCCGGTACCAGGGGCGTGCCCCGGGCGGGGTGCGGGTGGGGGACGGTGGAGAATGGCCGGGTGACCCGAGCATCCCTGGACAAGCAGCCGCACGAAGTCGCCGCGATGTTCGACGACGTGGCGGCGCGGTACGACCTCACCAACGACGTGCTCTCCCTGGGGCAGGCGCGGCTGTGGCGCAAGGAAGTGGAACGCGCGGTGGCCGCGCGGCCGGCCGAGCGGGTGCTCGACCTCGCGGCCGGGACCGGCACTTCCTCGCTGCCGTTCGCCCGGACCGGTGCGTTCGTCGTGCCGTGCGACTTCTCCGTGGGCATGCTGACCGAGGGTAAGAAGCGGCACCCGTGGTTGCCGTTCACCGCGGGGGACGGCACTCGGCTGCCGTTCGCGGATGGGGTGTTCGACGCGGTCACCATCTCCTTCGGGCTGCGCAACATCCGGGACACCGACACGGCGTTGGCGGAGCTGTACCGGGTCACCAAGCCCGGTGGGCGGGTCGTCATTTGTGAGTTCAGCGAGCCGACCTGGGCGCCGTTCCGGACCGTGTACACCGAGTACCTGATGCGGGCGCTGCCGCCCGTTGCGCGGGCGGTCAGCAGCAACCCGGACGCCTACGTCTACCTGGCCGAGTCCATCCGTACCTGGCCCAACCAGCCCGAGCTCGCCGCGCGGCTGCAGGGTGCGGGGTGGACCAAGGTGGCGTGGCGGAACCTGACCGGCGGGATCGTGGCGATGCACCGGGGCACCAAGCCGGCGTAGGTGGCGAGCGGCCTGGGATTCGAGCCGCGGTACGCGTCGAGTCGGCCTGGACGCATTGGCCTGCGGCCCGGACGCATTGGCCTGTCGGCATGGGCGTGTTGGCATGAGGGCTCTCCCTGAGGGGGAGTCCTCAGGGGGCCCTCGGGCCGGTGCCGCACCTCGGAGCGGCGCGGGGGCCCTGGCTGGTGCTGTGCCTCATGGGGGATGGGGAACCAGGGGTGGCGGGGTGGTGTCTGTAGGTTACGGTCGCTCGCGGTAGGCGCGGGCGATGTTTCCTTGACCTTCCCGGAGTCCGTCTTGTCGTCGTTCTGTCCGGATTGTGGTTCCGCCTCGCCGCCGGAGGCCCGTTTTTGTATGGGCTGTGGGCGGGAGCGGCAGGGTGCCGCCGCATCGTCATCCCCATCATCGTCATTGTCATCGTCTCCGTCGCCTGGGGCGGGGGCTGATGGTGGTGGTGTGTCAGCTGCGGTGGCTGGTGCGGGTGGGGCGGATGGTGCTTCCGTGCCGGCTGTGCCTGGTGCGCCACCTGTGCCTTCTGCGGCCCCGTCTGTGTCTTCTGCTGTGCCACCCGTTCCTTCTGCGCCGCCCGTCCCGGGGGCGCCGCCCGTGCCGGGGGGAGCCCCTGCCGCCTCGGGCCTTGGGGGGCTGCTGGTTCGGGTGGCCAAGGGGGACTGGCTGGCGGCGGCGAAGGTTGCCGTGTGGCCGACGCTGTTGTTGCTGGTGCTCGCCGGTGTGGCGGCGATGTTCTTCACTGACGACGGGCACGATGCGCACTCGGGTGAGCCCGGGTGGGGCGTACGGATGCGGATCGCGCTGGCGTTGCTGCTGCAGAGCGTCGGCGGTGGCGTCACGATATCGGGCAACATGTCTGAATCGTTCGGGCCGTTCGGTGGTCGGATCGGGGGTGAGGCGACGCTGTCGCTGGTGCCGCTGGTGGTGACGGCCGCCTGGGCCGGAGTGCTGGTGTTCGCCGCTCGGCGGGTTCTGTTGCGGTCGGTCGGTGGTGCCACCGGTGTTTCCACCAGTGGTTCCACGGCCCTGGGTAGTTCTGCAGGGGGCCCGGGGGTCGGCATGGCTGGTACGCCCGGTGCGGTTGGTGTGGCCGGTGTGGTGGAAGCGGTGCTGCGGGTTGCGGTGCTGTGTGGTGCGGGGAGTTTTGTGCTGGGGTTGCTGGCGCAGCCTTCGTACGACGGTGTGGAGTTGTCGTCGGCGCCGTTCCTCTCGCTGCTGTGGTCGTTCCTGCTGGCGGCCGTGGTTGCCGGGGTGGCGACGGCCCGGGCCGGGGCGGGGGCGTGGCTCGCTGCCCGGCCCGCGTGGCAACTCGCCGTCGGCGCCCTGCGTACCGCGCTGCTCGCGCTGCTGATCGTGGCCACCCTGGCCGGGATCGTCACCGTCGTGACGCTGCTCGCCACGGCGGAGCAGGACATCAGCGGTGGTGCTGTAGTGGCGATGCTGGTGCTGCTGCCCAACATCGGTGCGCTGGCCCTCGCGGTGGCCTGGGGCGCGCCGCTGAACGCGGAGTGGACCCTTCCCGACATCCCGTTCCTCGATCCCTCCGGCCGGCAGTCGATCGGCTACGGCGAGTTGGCGGACCAGGGCGGCGGCTGGGTGCTGTTCGGGGTCATCGTCGGCGGGCTGGTCTGTGCGCTGCTGGTCGGTTTCCTGGTCGTACGGCGCAGCGCCGACCGTCGTGAACAGCTGCTGTCCGCGGGCCTCTTCGTGGCTTCTCTGATGGCGCTGGTGCTGGTCGCGGGGGCGAGCGCGAGCGCGGCGTTCCAGGCGGGCGGTGGCTACGGCAGTGGCTATGGCGAGGGCTACGGCGGTTACGGCGGTGGGTACGGCGGCGGCGATGCCCTGGGCGCTCATGGCGAGATCGGTGTGGGCGGTGCGGAGACGCTGCTGTTCGCGCTGCTGTGGGTGTTCGGGGCGGTGTTGGTCGTTCCGTACCTGCGGAGGATGACGGGGGCCGGGGCCGGGGCTGCGGCTGGGACCGGAGTCGGGGCCGGAGTCGGGGCTGTGGGGGCGCCGCCCCTGATGCCCCCGACGTCCCTGATGCCCCCGACGTCCCCTGGGCCGGGTGCGGCTCCCGGGGCTGCGGCGTTCGTTCCGTCTCCGGCGGCGGGTGATACCCCCGCCCCGGCCGCGGCAGCGAGTCATACTCCTGCCCCCGCCCCGGCCCCGGCACCGGGCGGTGCTCCCGCCTCGTCCCCTGCCCCGCCGACCGCTGCCCCCTCCGCTGCCCCGCCCACCGACGTCCCGCCCACCGACGTCCCGCCCACCCACGCCCCACCAACCAGCGCCCCGTCATCCGATGTCCCGCCTACCGACGCCCCAGCCCAGGCGCGGACGCGGTCACGGGGCGTGAAGTGGGTGGCGCTGGCGTTGGCCGCGTTCCTGGTCGGTGGGGGTGCGACGGCGGGAGCGCTGTATTTCCTGGCTCATCGGGACGCCGGCAACCATCAGGACGCCGGGAAGCCGAAGGACGGCAGCGACCAGAAGGGCGGCAGCAACCAGAAGGATGCCGGCGGCCCCCAGTCGGACACTGCCGGCGAGGCCGGTGGGGGGTCGGACTCGACGTCCCCGTCGCCGTCCCCCGCCCCCACGGCCACCGGTGACCCCACGGGAGGCCCCACCCCGGGCCCGACCGCCGGCCTTCCCGACGGGTTCGTCCAGAAGTACGACCCGTACGGGTTCTCGCTCGCCGTGAGGAGCGACTGGACGCGTTCGGTGAAGGGCACCCAGGTCGACTACACGGCCCCGGTCGGCAAGCAGTACCTGCGCATCGGCGTCATCGCGCACGCCCCGTCCTCGTCGTACGGGAACTTCGTGAATCTGGAGAAGGGCGCCAAGAAGCGGACGAACTACCAGCGGGTGGAGCTCAAGAAGAACACCTTTGCCCATCGCCCGGGCGCCCGCTGGGAGTTCACGTACGTCAACGACACCGGGAACACCGTGCACGCCATCGACCAGGCGTACGTGGCCGAGGACGGGACCGAGTACAGCGTCTACTACGAGTGCCTGGAAGCGCTGTACGACCCCGAGAACGACAAGGTCTTCAGCACGGCGCTCAGCACGTGGTCCGTCAGCGACGTGGACGTCGACTAGTCGACCAGCGGTGAAGGACGGGGGCAGGGCCCGGCACGCCAACCCTGCCCCCGCCCCCGCCCCCTCGTCCTCTTCGGCCCCCGGCCCCCTCGGGCCCGTTCCCCCGGCCCCCTCACGCCCCTTCCGCCCCATCGCCCCCTCGCGCGCGTCCCCCCGCCCCTCATACCTCCAGTCGGTAGCAGTGCGTCGTGCGCCCGCTCCCCGGCCTGAGCAGGGTTTCGGCGTGGTGCATGCCCAGGCGGCGGGCGACCGCGATCGAGCGGGTGTTGCGGGCGTCGATCACGGCGACGACGTGGCGTACGCCCGCTGTGCGTACGGTTTCCACGCCCGCCGTGCGTACGGTTTCCACGCCCGCCGTGCGTACGGTTTCCACGCCCGCTGTGCGTACGGTTTCCACGCCCGCCGTGCGTACCGTTTCCAGGCCCGCCGTGCGTACGGTTTCCAGGGCCGTGGTGGCCGCGGTGGTGGCGTAGCCCTTGCCCCAGTACGCGCGGCCGAGGCGCCAGCCGATCTCGATCTCGCCCACCGGGCCCCAGTCCCGGGGCCAGGGCTGGGCGCCGGTGAAGCCCATGACGGCGCCGTCGGCCGGGTCGAGCAACGTGTAGAGGCAGAAGCCGAGTTCGGCGTGGTGGCGGCGCTGGCGGGCGGTGAGTTCTTCGTAGACGGAGAGTTCGGCGGGGGCGCCGCCGTGGAATTCCATGACCTCCGGATCGTTGAAGACCCGGTGCCAGTGCAGCGCGTCCTCGTCGGTGGGCACGCGGAGTTCGACGGCGGGCAGCGGCCGGTCCGGGCGCGGCCCGCCAGGCACGGCCGACGGGTTCCGGGAGGTGGTCGGGGGGTACGGGGCGCGGTCGGCGGGATCTGGGACGTCATGGCACAACCCTTCGGCTTCACGGCACAACCCTTCGGCTTCATGGGACAACCCTTCAGGAGTTGATCACCAAGGCCCCCATAGACTGCACGTGCCCGGTGCCGGTCGGCACCCAGATATCCAGATATCGACTTCCGGGAGACACCGCCGTGACCGAGTCCGCGTCCGAGCCCGCGCCCGAGTCCGAGTCCGCGTCCGGGCCCGCGACCGATTCCGTGACCACTGCCGCCTCGGAGAACACCGTCCTTTCGGAGAACACCGCGGATGTGATCGTCGTCGGTGCCGGCCCGGCCGGTTCGGCCACCGCGTATCACCTCGCCAAGTCCGGTCTGGACGTGCTGCTGCTGGAGAAGACCGCGTTCCCGCGGGAGAAGGTCTGCGGTGACGGGCTGACGCCCCGCGCGACCAAGCAGCTGGTGGCGATGGGCATCGACATCTCGGAGGAAGCGGGCTGGCTGCGCAACAAGGGGCTGCGGATCATCGGTGGCGGCTCCCGGCTCCAGCTGGACTGGCCGGAACTCGCCTCCTTCCCGGACTACGGGCTCGTCCGCAAGCGGGACGATTTCGACGAGCAGCTGGCGCGGCAGGCGCAGAAGGCGGGCGCGCGGCTGTACGAGCGCTGCAACGTGGGCGCGCCGATCGTGAACGAGCTGACCGGCCACATCACCGGTGTGCACGCCAAGCTGGGTGAGGAGAAGACCCCGGTCACCTTCCATGCCCCGCTCGTGGTCGCGGCCGACGGCAATTCCACCCGGCTCTCGCTGGCGATGGGCCTGCACCGCCGCGAGGACCGTCCGATGGGCGTCGCGGTCCGTACGTACTTCACGTCGCCGCGGCACGACGACGACTACCTGGAGTCCTGGCTGGAGCTGTGGGACCGGCGCGGGGCGCAGGACCGGCTGCTGCCGGGTTACGGCTGGATCTTCGGCATGGGCGACGGGACGAGCAACGTCGGGCTGGGCGTGCTGAACACCTCCGCGTCGTTCCGGGAGCTGGACTGGCGGGAGATCCTCAAGGCGTGGTGCGCGTCGATGCCGGAGGAGTGGGGGTACACGCCGGAGAACATGACCGGCCCGATCCGCGGCGCGGCGCTGCCGATGGCCTTCAACCGCCAGCCGCACTACACCAAGGGGCTGCTGCTGGTCGGTGACGCGGGCGGCCTGGTCAATCCGTTCAACGGTGAGGGCATCGCGTACGCCATGGAGTCGGGGGCGATCGCGGCGGAGGTGATCGTGCAGGCGCAGGCGCGCGCCACGTACGCGCAGCGGGAGCTGGCCCTGCAGCGGTACCCGAAGGTCCTCAAGGACACCTACGGCGGCTACTACTCGCTCGGGCGCGCCTTCGTGAAGCTGATCGGCAACCCGAAGGTCATGCAGATCGCGGCCCAGCGCGGGCTGACCCATCCGCTGCTGATGCGCTTCACGCTGAAGATGCTGGCCAACCTCACCGACCCCACGGGCGGCGACGCGATGGACCGGATCATCAACGGGCTGAGCAAGGTGGCGCCGAAGTCGTAGCGGGGGGACGCGTACCGCGTGCGCGACTGCCTCGGGGCGGCCGGAATTGTTTCCGGCCGCCCGTCCCATTCTCCGGCCGGATCCGTCAGCGCGCCGACGAAGGTCTTCCGAGCGTCCCTTCACGCGAGCATTCCTTGACGCGAGTGCCCCTTGACGCGAGTGCCCCTCGATTCCGGCGTCGCGCCCGTGCCCCTGGGGTGCGCAGGTGCGCACCATGACCTCATGGGTAATTGAGCCGCCCGCAGTCCGCCGCGAAGCTTGTGTGCGTCAAGGACACCGGGCGGCAGGGGCCGCTCACAGCGGGGAGGAAGCGGCATGTTCTTCGAGACGCACGACGGTACGCAGCTGTGGTACGAGGAGTACGGCACGGGCGAGACGCTGGTGTTCGTGGCGAGCTCGATGCTGAACACCGAGATGTGGGAGTACCAGCTCCCGTTCTTCGCGGAGAACGGCTTCCGCTGTGTGGCGTTCGACCGGCGTGGTCACGGCCGTTCGGACCGGCCCTCCGGCGGGTACGACATCGACTCCACCGCTGACGACCTGGCCGCGCTGCTCGACCACCTCGACCTGCGGAACGTCACCCTCATCGGGCACTCGCTCGGCGGCGCGGAGATCGCGCGCTATCTGGCGCGGCACGGCTCGGAGCGGGTCAGCCGGGCGGTGCTGATCGCGGCGATGCTGCCGTTCCTGGCCGGTACCGACGACAACCCGGACGGGGTGCCGGAGGCGGCGGTGGCGGCGACGATGGCGCAGCTGCGGGCGGACCGGCCCAAGTGGCTGACCCGTCAGGCGCAGGCGTTCTTCGCCACCCACCTGGGCAACGAGGTTTCCCCGGCCCTGGTGGAGCACACCCTGGCGCAGTGTCTGTCGGCCTCGCCGTGGGCGACGCTCCAGGCGCAGCGGGAGTCGCTGTTCAACGATCAGCGGGCCACGCTGCCGGAGATCGATGTGCCGGTTCTCGTCATCCACGGTGCGGCCGACGCCTCCGCCCCGGTGGAGCTCACCGGCCGGCGGACCGCCCGGCTGATCCCCGGCGCGGTCTACGAGGAGTACCCGACGGCCGGGCACGGCATCTACGCCAGCCACCACGAGCAGCTCAACGCGGACGTGCTGGCCTTCGTGAAGGGGTGAGGCACGCGCAGGGGTGAGGTACCCGCGGGGTGAGGTACCCGCAGGGGCGACGCAGGGGCGACGAGGGGGCGGCGCGGGGTACGCGTACGCGAGCCGGCCGGGGCATGGGCCCGGCCGGCTCGGCCCGTCAGCGCACTGTGCCCGGATTGATCCCAATGGGGCAGTATTTAGTGCGAGTTCACCGGATCCAGGCTCGGGCTCGGCTCCGGGTCGCGCCTCGGTCCGGGGTCCCGGTTCGGGTCCGGCAGGCGGCGGGCCGGGTCGGGGGAGAGCCGGCGGGACGGGGCGGTCAGCCGTTCCGCGCCGGGTGGGAGCGGCACCGCCGCGAAGATCGCGTTCTGCTTCTCCTGGAGCTCGCGGACCTTCTCGGGCGGGGTGCCGGGCAGCCGCTGCTCCTCGTAGAGCTTGTGCGTCTCCAGCTGGGCGGCCTTGCTCTGCGGGGTGTGGAACTGGACCTCGAAGAGCTGGTGGGAGCGGGGGGCGCGCCAGGCGGAGTTGATCGCCTTGTAGCCGTCGGTGCGGCCCCAGGTGTTGGACCAGCGGGTGGAGTCGTTGCCCCAGGCGGACAGCAGCGCGGAGGCGGTGGTGACGCCCTGGCTGTATTTCGCGTCCGGCCACTGGAGTGTGAACCGGACCGCGTCGTTGATCGTGCCGAGCGACGCGTCGACGGTCCGTCCCGGGGTCTGCCGCATCGCGGTGGCGACCTTCCGCTTCAGCGAGTCCGGTGACTTCAGCCGGTGGTCGAACCCGACGAGTTCGGCGTGGCTGATCTTGGCGGCGGCGCGGACCTGGGGGCTGATGGAGCGCTCGGCGCGGCGGGCGCGGGCCACGAAGGCGTCCACCTTCTTGTTGTCGGCGGCGTTCAGCGACAGGCCGTCCTGGTGCCAGCCGCCGTCGTGGTCGGTACCGGCGGCGGTCGCGGCGGGGACGGCGCCGAGGCCGAGGGCGCCGGCGAGGATGGCGGCGGTGGCGGCCCGGCCGACGAGGCGGTGGCTGGGGTGGCCCGGGTGGCGGGCGGTACGCGGGTGGGTCGTCCGGAGGGGCGGGTGGATGGTCGTACGGATGGTCGGGCGCGTGGTCATCGGTGCGCGGGATCCCTCTCTCGTGCCCCGGTGCGGGGTACGGACATGGCGAGAGATGCAACGGCGCGCACCGCCCCTCGGTGACGCGCGATACGGACGACCAACCCGAATTCCGGACAACCGTCCTCCGGTGCCGCGTGAAAGGCCGCCTCTTGCCACGCAAAGGGCCGCCTCTTGCCGCGCAAAAGCCCCCCTGCCACGCAAAGGACCGCCCCTCCCGAAGGAGAGGCGGTCCTCGTACGGTCCTCGTACGTGCTGGTGCTGCCGGAGCCGATGGCTCGACGGGGTCCTACAGAACGCGCACCGCGCCGGTCGGCATGTCGTAGCTGAGCGGGCGCTCGACGATGCCGGTGCTCGGGTTCTGGGCGCCGATGAAGTTGCCGTTCCCGACGTAGACGGCGACGTGGTAGGCGCTGCCGGAGCTGCCCCAGTAGAGGATGTCGCCGACCTGGAGGTTGTCGAGGCCGACCTGGGTGCCCTGGGTCGACTGGTCCTGCGACACGCGCGGCAGGTCGATGCCGATCTGGCTGAAGGCGGCCTGGGTGAGGCCGGAGCAGTCGTACGAGGAGGGGCCGCTGGCTCCCAGGACGTACGCCTTGCCCAGCTGGGCCTTGAGGAAGGAGACGAGGGTGGCGGTGGAGCCGGTGGCGTGGGACGTCGCCGACAGGGCGGTCCGCTCGGCGGAGCGCGAGGCCCGGGCCTGGGCGGCCTCCTTGGCCTTGCGGGCCTCCTCGGCCTTCTTCTTCGCCTCGGCCTTGGCCTTCTTCACGGCCTCGGCCTTGTGCTTCTCCGCTGCCTTGGCGGCGTGGGAGAGGGCACTGTCCTGGAGCGCCTGGCGCTCGTAGTTGAACGCGACCTGCTCGGCGGTGTCGGCGCTCTGGGCGGCGCTGGTGGCCAGCGCCGTCGTGATCGTCGGCATCTCCTGGGTCTCGGAGACGGGCTTTTCCGCGGCGTTGGCCGGCACGGTCGCGCCGGTCACCGCGAGGGTGAGGAAGCCACCGGTCACACCCGCGCGCAGCGCCCGGGAGGACGCGGAAGGACGGCGGGGCTTCCGGTGGCTGGGTATGAGTGCGTTCGGGGACATGGCCCAACGGCTATCAGGAGGCGCTGGTTGCTGCCAACAAGAGTGCAGTGCGCCACACTTGACGCGTACGCGATGAATAAAAGGGGCTTTTTGCCGACGGCGGCCCCGCCGGCGTGATGTCCGAATTTCGCGATCATGTTCCTACGCACGGCATTTGAGGGTCCGTAGGGGCTCCGAGGGGGCTTACCACTTCCCTACGCGCCACGCCAAGGCTTCCCAGGCGTCAAGGACTTAGTGCGCGAAATAGCGTGGGATAGGTCACTCTTGAGTGTCCGTTATGTTCCCGTGATCCGGTCCGTTATGTCCCCGTGACCCGACGGTGGCCGGAGTTCGTGAACGCGGGCACGTGCCGGCGATCACGACGGGGTCACGAGCGAGTCACGGCCACGAGGCGGCCCGCCTATATCAGTTGAGGCGACCCCGCGCCAATTTGCCCTGGGCGGACACCACTTGATATTGGCCAATCCGCGCTGACCAGCGGTAACCCGTGTGAATGTCACCTCTGGTGATCACTCGCGTGCTTCACGTATGAAGATCACCGCTCATCCGGCTTCATGATCCTTCGCCGGGTGGTGAAGATCACAAAGGCGTTGTTCACCCCCGTGTCGCAGATCACAGACCAGCAGGCATAAGATGCAGGCGGTTCGGGCTTGTGAACTGCCTCACATGTGCACGATCTCCGAGGGGCGGCGAGCGGGCCCGGGCGGACCGCCATCCAGTCATCGTCGACTGAAGGGAGCGAGGACGGTGAACGCTTACGCGCCCATCCTCGTACTAGGGGCCCTCGGGGCAGGCTTTGCGATCTTCTCCGTCGTCATGGCCACGCTCGTCGGGCCCAGGCGCTACAACCGGGCCAAGCTCGAGGCGTACGAATGCGGGATCGAGCCGACGCCACAACCGTCCGGTGGCGGTCGCTTCCCGATCAAGTACTACCTGACGGCGATGCTCTTCATCGTCTTCGACATCGAGATCGTCTTCCTCTATCCCTGGGCCGTCACCTTCGACGCCCTGGGACTGTTCGGGCTCGTCGAGATGCTCCTCTTCGCGCTCACCGTCTTCGTCGCCTACGCCTACGTATGGCGTCGCGGCGGCCTGGAATGGGACTAGGGGCCACCCATGGGACTTGAAGAGAAACTGCCCAGCGGCTTCCTGCTGACCACCGTCGAACAGGCCGCCGGCTGGGTGCGCAAGTCATCGGTCTTCCCGGCGACCTTCGGGCTGGCCTGCTGCGCCATCGAGATGATGACGACCGGCGCCGGCCGCTACGACCTGGCCCGCTTCGGCATGGAGGTCTTCCGCGGCTCCCCGCGGCAGGCGGACCTGATGATCGTGGCCGGCCGGGTCAGCCAGAAGATGGCCCCCGTGCTGCGGCAGGTCTACGACCAGATGCCGAACCCGAAGTGGGTGATCTCCATGGGGGTTTGCGCCTCCTCGGGCGGCATGTTCAACAACTACGCGATCGTGCAGGGCGTCGACCACATCGTGCCCGTCGACATCTATCTCCCGGGCTGCCCGCCGCGCCCCGAAATGCTGATGGACGCCATCCTCAAGCTGCACGACAAGATCCAGCACACCAAGCTCGGGGTGAACCAGCAGCAGGCCGCCCGCGAGGCCGAGGAAGCGGCGCTCAAGGCGCTCCCGCTGATCGAGATGCCTCTTTCGTCCGAAAAGAAAGGGCTGCTGCGGTGAGTGAGCAGAAGAACCCCGAGCGTCCGGACGACGAGCCGCACGGCGGCAACGCCAACGACGACGCCGTACCGGCGCAGCGCGACGACACCGGCGAGGTGATTGCCACCCGCCGCGGGATGTTCGGTGCCAACAACGGCGGTGACACCAGCGGCTACGGCGGCCTGGTCCGCACCGTCCGGCTGCCCGGCGCGACCTCCCGGCCGTACGGCGGGCCCGGCGCCCCGGGGGCGTACGGCGACTTCGACGAGATCGCCGACGAACTCGAAGGCGCCCTCGACGAACAGGGCCTGGTCCCCGAGAACGTCATCGACAAGACCGTCGTCGACCGCGGCGAGCTGACCTTCCACATCGAGCGGGAGTACCTGCCGGCGGTCGCCCGGATCCTGCGCGACGACCCGGCGCTCCGCTTCGAGCTGTGTACCGGCGTCAGCGGCGTCCACTTCCCCGGCGACAAGGGCCGCGAGCTGCACGCCGTCTACCACCTGCGCTCGATCACCCACAACCGGCTGATCCGGCTGGAGGTCTCCGCCCCGGACGCGGACCCGCACATCCCCTCGCTCGTCGAGGTCTACCCGACCAACGACTGGCACGAGCGCGAGACCTACGACTTCTTCGGCCTGGTCTTCGACGGCCATCCCGCGCTGACCCGGATCATGATGCCGGACGACTGGCAGGGCTTCCCGCAGCGCAAGGACTACCCGCTCGGCGGCATTCCCGTCGAGTACAAGGGCGCCCAGATCCCGGCTCCCGACCAGCGGAGGTCGTACAGCTGATGACTACTGCACCGCACTCCCACTCCCCGAACGACCACCGCACGTCCAGCGACTTCGACACCACCGAGTCGCTCGCCCGGGAGACCACCGAGGGCACCGTCTACAACGTCACCGGCGGCGACTGGGACGAGGTCGCGGCGTCCGCGGCGAAGTCCGACGACGAGCGGATCATCGTCAACATGGGGCCGCAGCACCCGTCCACGCACGGCGTGCTCCGGCTGATCCTGGAGATCGACGGGGAGACCGTCACCGAGGCCCGCTGCGGCATCGGCTATCTGCACACCGGCATCGAGAAGAACCTCGAATACCGGACCTGGACGCAGGGCACCACCTTCGTCACGAGGATGGATTACCTCACCCCCTTCTTCAACGAGACGGCCTACTGCCTGGCCGTGGAGAAGCTGCTCGGCATCACCGACGACATCCCCGACCGGGCCTCGGTCGTCCGCGTGATGCTGATGGAACTCAACCGGCTCTCCTCCCACCTGGTGTGCATCGCCACCGGCGGCATGGAGCTGGGCGCCACCACGATCATGATCTACGGCTTCCGGGACCGCGAGCTGATCCTCGACATCTACGAGCTGATCACCGGCCTGCGGATGAACCACGCCTACATCCGGCCCGGCGGCCTGGCCCAGGACCTGCCCCCGGGCGCGGTCGACCAGGTGCGCGCCTTCGTCAAGAAGATGCGCAAGAACCTCCCCGAGTACGACAAGCTCGCCACCGGCAATCCGGTCTTCAAGGGCCGCATGGAAGGCATCGGCTACCTCGACCTGGCCGGCTGCATGGCCACCGGCGCCACCGGGCCGATCGTGCGCTCCGCCGGCCTGCCGCACGACCTGCGCAAGACCCAGCCGTACTGCGGTTATGAGGACTACGAGTTCGACATCCCGACCGCCGACACCTGCGACGCCTACGGGCGCTTCCTGGTCCGGCTGGAGGAGATGCGGCAGTCGCTGCGGATCATCGAGCAGTGCCTGGACCGGCTCGAACCCGGGCCGGTGATGGTCGCCGACAAGAAGATCGCCTGGCCCGCCCAGCTGGCCCTCGGGCCGGACGGCCTGGGCAACTCCCTCGACCACATCAAGAAGATCATGGGCACCTCGATGGAGGCCCTGATCCACCACTTCAAGCTCGTGACCGAGGGCTTCCGGGTCCCGCCCGGACAGGCCTACGCGGCCGTCGAGTCCCCCAAGGGTGAGCTGGGCGTGCACGCGGTCAGCGACGGCGGCACCCGCCCCTACCGGGTGCACTTCCGCGACCCGTCCTTCACCAACCTGCAGGCCATGGCGGCGATGTGCGAAGGCGGCCAGGTCGCCGACGTCATCGTCGCCGTCGCGTCCATCGACCCCGTGATGGGAGGCGTCGACCGGTGACCACTGCGTCTTCTCCGCAGGGAGCCCCCGCAAGCCCCACCAGTCTGGGGATGCCCGCGCTCCCCGCCCCCGACTACCCGGCCGACGTCCGGGCCCGGCTGGAGGCGGACGCCAAGGAGGTGATCGCCCGCTACCCCGGCCCGCGCTCGGCGCTGCTGCCGCTGCTGCACCTCGTCCAGGCCGAGGACGGGCACGTCACCCGCACCGGCATCCGCTTCTGCGCCGAACTGCTGGACCTGACCACCGCCGAGGTCACCGCCGTCTCGACCTTCTACTCCATGTACCGGCGCAAGGCCGGCGGCGACTACCAGGTCGGGGTCTGCACCAACACGCTGTGCGCGGTGATGGGCGGCGACGCCATCTTCGAGGAGCTCCAGGAGCACCTCGGCGTCGGCAACGGCGAGACCACCGAGGACGGCGCCGTCACCCTCGAACACATCGAGTGCAACGCCGCCTGCGACTTCGCGCCCGTCGTGATGGTCAACTGGGAGTTCTTCGACAACCAGACGCCGGAGTCCGCCCGGCAGCTCGTCGACGACCTGCGGGCCGGCCGGCCCGTCGAGCCCACCCGCGGCGCGCCGCTGTGCACCTTCAAGGAGACCGCCCGCATCCTCGCCGGATTCCCCGACGAGCGGCCGGGCGCCACCGCCGCCACCGGGAGCGCCGGCCCCGCCTCGCTGATCGGGCTCCGCCTGGCCAAGGGCGAGGCCGCGCCCGGCCCCGGCGCCGGCGCCGATCACGTCGTCTCGCCCCGTGCCGGCGAGGGCGGCCGTCCCGAGGAGGGCACCGCCGGCGAACCCCCCGGCGGCCACCCCGGCGAGCAGGCACCCGCGGGACACCCCAGCTCCCACGACGCCCCGCAGGAAACCTCGGCCTCCGACACGGCCCACCCGTCTCCCACCACCGCCCCGGACGGAGGGGCTCCGCCCCGCGGCGACGATACGGCCGGGCCCACCGCAGAGGAGGGGGAGTGATGACCGTGGCAGCCGAATACGGGGGCTCCTCCCGGCCACCGGCCGGGGGAGAGACCAGCCCCGAGAAGCTCCTCGTGCCCGTCCTGTCCGCCTTCTGGGACCAGCCCGAGGCCTGGACGCTGGAAACCTACCGCCGGCACGAGGGCTACGAGGGCCTGCGCAAGGCGCTCGCGATGTCCCCCGACGACGTCATCGCCTACGTCAAGGACTCCGGTCTGCGCGGCCGCGGCGGCGCGGGCTTCCCCACCGGAATGAAATGGCAGTTCATTCCGCAGGGCGACGGCAAACCGCACTATCTCGTTGTCAACGCCGACGAATCGGAGCCGGGGACCTGCAAGGACATCCCCCTCCTCTTCGCGAACCCGCATGCCCTCATCGAAGGGATCGTGATCGCCTGTCACGCGATCCGTGCGCACCACGCCTTCATCTATCTGCGCGGTGAGGTCGTACCCGTGCTGCGCCGGCTGCACGAAGCCGTGCGCGAGGCCTACGCGGCGGGCTTGCTCGGAAAGAACATCCTGGGGTCGGGACTCGACCTGGACGTGATCGTGCACGCGGGCGCCGGCGCGTACATCTGCGGTGAGGAAACCGCGCTGCTCGATTCCCTGGAGGGCCGTCGCGGACAGCCCCGGCTGCGTCCTCCCTTCCCGGCGGTGGCCGGCCTCTACGCCTGCCCCACTGTCGTCAACAACGTCGAATCCATCGCGTCGGTTCCCGCGATCCTGAACAAGGGCAAGGACTGGTTCAGGTCGATGGGCAGTGAGAAGTCCCCGGGCTTCACGCTCTACTCGCTCAGCGGCCACGTCGCCAACCCGGGCCAGTACGAAGCCCCGTTGGGCATCACCCTGCGCCAGCTGCTCGACATGAGCGGCGGGATGCGCCGCGGCCACCGGCTGAAGTTCTGGACGCCCGGCGGCTCCTCCACGCCGATGTTCACCGGCGAGCACCTCGACGTGCCCCTCGACTACGAGGGCGTCGGCGCGGCCGGCTCGATGCTCGGCACCAAGGCGCTGCAGTGCTTCGACGAGACCACCTGTGTCGTGCGGGCGGTCACCCGCTGGACCGAGTTCTACGCGCACGAGTCCTGCGGCAAGTGCACACCGTGCCGTGAAGGGACGTACTGGCTGGTGCAGTTGCTGCGCGACATCGAGGCGGGCAGGGCCCGCATGACCGACCTCGACAAGATCGCCGACATCGCCGACAACATCAACGGCAAGTCGTTCTGCGCGCTCGGCGACGGCGCCGCCTCGCCGATCTTCTCCTCGCTCACGTACTTCCGCGAGGAGTACGAGCAGCACATCACCGGCAAGGGCTGCCCGTTCGACCCCGCCAAGTCGACCCTGTGGGCCGACAACGACGCTCACCTGGGGGTGAATGCATGACCGTCACCACTACGGGGTCGAGCGGCGGCTCCGCCGCCATCCCCCCGGAGGACCTCGTCACCCTGACGATCGACGGCATCGAGATCTCCGTCCCCAAGGGGACGCTGGTCATCCGCGCCGCCGAACTCCTCGGCATCGAGATCCCGCGCTTCTGCGACCACCCGCTGCTGGACCCCGCGGGCGCCTGCCGGCAGTGCATCGTCGAGGTCGAGGGCCAGCGCAAGCCGATGGCGTCCTGCACGATCACCTGCACCGACGGCATGGTCGTCAAGTCGCAGCTGACGTCCCCGGTGGCCGAGAAGGCGCAGCGCGGCGTGATGGAGCTGCTGCTGATCAACCACCCGCTGGACTGCCCGGTCTGCGACAAGGGCGGCGAGTGCCCGCTGCAGAACCAGGCGATGCAGGTCGGCGACCCGGACTCGCGCTTCGAGGGAAAGAAGCGCACGTTCGCCAAGCCGGTGCCGATCTCCACCCAGGTGCTGCTGGACCGCGAGCGCTGCGTGCTGTGTGCGCGGTGCACCCGCTTCAGCAACCAGATCGCCGGCGACCCGATGATCGAGCTGGTCGAGCGCGGTGCGCTCCAGCAGGTCGGCACGGGGGAAGGCGACCCCTTCCAGTCGTACTTCTCCGGCAACACCATCCAGATCTGCCCGGTCGGCGCGCTCACCTCGGCCGCCTACCGCTTCCGCTCCCGCCCCTTCGACCTGGTGTCGTCGCCGTCGGTGTGCGAGCACTGCGCGGGCGGCTGCGCGACGCGTACCGACCACCGGCGCGGCAAGGTCATGCGGCGGCTGGCCGCCCACGACCCGGAGGTCAACGAGGAGTGGGTCTGCGACAAGGGGCGCTTCGCCTTCCGGTACGCGCAGCAGCGTGACCGGCTGGAGCACCCGTTGGTGCGCAATGCCGAGTCCGGGGAACTGGAGCCGGCGAGCTGGCCGGTGGCCCTGGACGCCGCGGCCCGCGGACTGGCCGCGGCCAAGGGCCGTACGGGTGTGCTGACCGGCGGCCGGCTCACCGTCGAGGACGCCTACGCGTACGCCAAGTTCGCCCGGATCGCGCTGCACACCAACGACATCGACTTCCGGGCGCGGGTGCACAGCGCCGAGGAGGCGGACTTCCTGGCCGCCCGGGTCGCCGGCCGCGGCCGTGACCTCGGGGGCGACGGGGTCACGTACACCGCCCTGGAGAAGGCGCCGGCCGTGCTGCTGGCGGGCATCGAGGCGGAGGAGGAGGCACCCGGCGTCTTCCTGCGGCTGCGCAAGGCCCACCGCAAGTACGGGCAGCGCACCTTCGGGCTCGCCGCCTACGCCTCCCGCGGGCTGATCAAGGCCGGCGGGACGCTGCTGCCGGCCGCGCCCGGCACCGAAACGGAATGGCTGGACGCGCTGGCCGGCGGCGCCGACCTCTCGGGTGCGGGGCACGCCGCGGCCGAGGCGCTGCGCGCGGCCGGCGCGGTGATCGTCGTCGGTGAGCGGCTGGCGGCGGTGCCGGGCGCGCTGACCGCCGCGGCGCGCGCCGCCGACGCGACCGGCGCGCAGCTGGTGTGGATCCCGCGGCGGGCGGGCGAACGCGGCGCCGTGGAGGCGGGCGCGCTGCCGGGCCTGCTGCCCGGCGGCCGGCCGGCCACCGACCCGCGGGCCCGCGACGAGGTCGCCGCCGCCTGGGGCGTCGCCGCGCTGCCGCACCGGCACGGCCGGGACACCGGCCAGATCATCGAGGCCGCGGCGACCGGTGAGCTGAGCGCGCTGCTGGTGGCCGGTGTCGAGGTCGCCGACCTGCCGGACCCGGCCCGGGCGCTGACCGCCCTGGACGAGGTCGGTTTCCTGGTCAGCCTGGAGCTGCGGCCCTCCGCGGTCACCGAGCGGGCCGATGTGGTCCTCCCGGTGGCGGCCGTGGTGGAGAAGGCCGGAACGTTTCTGAACTGGGAGGGCCGGGCCCGGCTGTTCGACGCCGCGCTCAAGCCCGACCAGATGACCCGCCGCCATCTGCTGCCGGACTCCCGGGTGCTGCACATGCTCGCCGACGCCCTCGACGTCCACCTGGCACTGCCGGACGTCGCCTCCGTACGCCGCGAGCTGACCCGGCTCGGCAGCTGGGACGGCCCGTACGCGGGCGACCCGCTGGAGAGCGGGCGGCCGCTGCCCCGGCCCGGCACCGGCGAGGCGGTGCTCGCCGGGCACCGGCTGCTGCTGGACCAGGGCGTCCTCCAGGAAGGCGACGAGGCGTTGGCCGGCACCCGGCACGCCGCCGTCGCCCGGCTGTCGGAGGCCACCGCCGCCGAGACCGGCGTCAAGGACGGCGACCTGCTGGCGGTCAGCGGGCCGGCCGGCTCGGTGCGGCTGCCGCTCGCGGTCACGCCGATGCCCGACCGGGTGGTGTGGCTGCCGCTGAACTCCACGGGCGGGGGCGTCGCCGCCGACACCGGTGCGCGCCCCGGCGAACTGGTGAGGATCTCCGCCGCCCCGGGCACGCCGGAGCCGGCCAAGGAGGTGGACGCATGATGCAGCTCGGTCAACTGGCCGCCGCGCAGACCGCGCTGGCCCAGGAGGACCTGTCGATGTTCGGCCGCGACCCGTGGTGGCTGGTCGTCGTCAAGGCGGTCTTCTGCTTCGCGTTCCTGATGCTGACGGTGCTGTTCTCCATCGTGTGGGAGCGCAAGGTCGTCGCCTGGATGCAGCTGCGCATCGGCCCCAACCGGCACGGGCCCTGGGGCATGCTCCAGTCGCTCGCCGACGGCATCAAGCTGATGCTGAAGGAGGACCTGGTCGTCCGGCGGGCCGACAAGGTCGTCTACGTCCTCGCGCCGATCGTGGCGGCCATCCCGGCGTTCATGGCGATCGCGGTGATCCCGTTCGGCCCGGCCGGCAACGAGGTCTCGATCTTCGGGCAGCGCACCACGATGCAGCTGACCGACCTGCCCATCGGCATCCTGTACATCCTGGCCACCGCGTCGATCGGCATCTACGGCATCGTGCTGGCGGGCTGGTCCTCCGGCTCGACGTACCCGCTGCTCGGCGGTCTCCGCTCGTGCGCGCAGATGATCTCGTACGAGATCGCGATGGGCGCCGCCTTCGCCTCGGTCTTCCTGTACTCCGGGTCGATGTCGACCTCCACCATCGTGGAGTCGCAGGCGAACAGGTGGTACATCCTGCTGCTGCCGGTGTCGTTCCTCATCTACATCGCGACGATGGTGGGGGAGACCAACCGGGCGCCGTTCGACATGCCGGAGTCCGAGGGCGACCTCGTCGGCGGCTTCAACACCGAGTACTCGTCCATCAAGTTCGCGATGTTCATGCTCGCCGAGTACGTGAACATGGTGACGGTCTCGGCGGTCGCGACCACCCTCTTCCTCGGCGGCTGGCGGGCCCCGTACCCGATCTCGGCGTTCTGGGAGGGCGCGAACCACGGCTGGTGGCCGATGCTGTGGTTCACGATCAAGGTGCAGCTGCTGCTGTTCTTCTTCATCTGGCTGCGCGGCACGCTCCCCCGCGTGCGCTACGACCAGCTGATGAAGCTGGGCTGGAAGGTCCTCATCCCGATCTCGCTGGTCTGGCTGATGCTCGTCGCCACCGTCCGGGCGCTGAAGAACGAGGGCTACGACTTCTCCCAGATCGTGCTCTACGTCGCCGGCGGCGCGGTCGCGCTGCTGCTGATCTCCCTGCTGGTGGACTTCTTCCGGCGCGGCGAGAAGGAGGAGGAGCCGGACGGCGAGGGGGCGTTCGACCCGATGGCCGGCGGGTTCCCGGTGCCACCGCTGCCCGGACAGAGCCTGCCGCCGGTGCCGCGCCGGCGCCCGCGCGGGGGAGACCGCGAGTTGATTGTCAGTGGCCAGGTGGACACTGTCAGTGACGGAAACGCAATCGACGGAAAGGGGGGCGACGGTGCCTGAGTTCCAGAACCCCGTGGCCGGCTTCGGCGTGACCTTCAAGGCCATGTTCAAGAAGCGGCTGACCGAGCAGTACCCGGAGGAGAAGAAGCCGACGGCGCCGCGCTTCCACGGCCGCCATCAGCTCAACCGCCACCCCGACGGGCTGGAGAAGTGCGTCGGCTGCGAGCTGTGCGCCTGGGCCTGCCCGGCCGACGCGATCTACGTCGAGGGCGCGGACAACACCGACGAGGAGCGCTACTCCCCCGGCGAGCGCTACGGCCGCGTCTACCAGATCAACTACCTGCGCTGCATCCTGTGCGGCCTGTGCGTGGAGGCCTGCCCCACCCGCGCACTGACCATGACCAATGAGTACGAACTCGCCGACCGGTCCCGCGCCTCGCTCATCTACACCAAGGAGGAGCTGCTCGCCGGCCTGGAGGACACGATGGTCGACACGCCGCACGCCATCCACCCCGGCATGACGGAGAAGGACTACTACAGCGGCCTGGTGACCGAGGCCGCCCCGGGGACGGTCCGCCAAGTGGCCCGCTCCAAGGGCGAGAAGCCCCAGGAGGCCGCGGCCACGACCGGTCCGCAGGAGCCCGCCGCGGGGGAGGTGACCGAGCGATGATCTCCCTCGCCGCCGCGGCCTCCACCGGCGAGGCCGTCCAGTTCTGGCTCCTGGGCATCGTCGCCGTCGTCGGCGCCCTCGGCACGATCCTGATGAAGCGGGCCGTGCACAGCGCCCTGTCGCTCGCCGGCACCATGATCGTCCTGGCGGTCTTCTACCTCGCCAACGGCGCGTACTTCCTCGGCGTCGTGCAGATCGTCGTCTACACCGGCGCGATCATGATGCTGTTCCTGTTCGTCGTCATGCTCGTCGGCGTCACCGCCGCGGACTCCCTCAAGGAGACGCTCAAGGGCCAGCGCTGGCTCGCCGCCGGACTGGGCCTCGGCTTCGGCATCCTGCTGATCGCCGGCATCGGCAACGCCTCCCTCAAGGAGTTCAACGGCCTGGGCGAGGCCAACGCCGGAGGCAACGTCCAGGGCCTGGCCGCGCTCATCTTCACCAAGTACGTCTTCGCCTTCGAAGTCACCGGCGCCCTGCTGATCACCGCGGCCGTCGGCGCGATGGTGCTCACCCACCGGGAGCGCACCGAGCGCGCCAGGACCCAGCGCGAGCAGTCCGAGGCCCGCGTCCGCGAAGGCAAGCAGGTGCCGCCGCTGCCCGCCCCCGGCGTCTACGCCCGGCACAACGCCGTGGACATCCCCGGCCTGCTGCCCGACGGCACCCCGTCCGAGCTGACCGTCAATCCGACACTGCGCGCCCGCGGCCAGATCCGGGACGTCTCCCGCGAGTCGCTCGCCGAGCTGAAGGCGCTGGAGCGGCGCTCCGAGGACTGGCTCGGCCGCGGCTCCGGCGAGCAGCCCGAAGCCCCGCCGTCCGGTGGCGCGTCGCCGAAGGAGCACAAGGAGGGGGCCAAGAAATGAACCCGGTCTACTACCTCTATCTCGCCGCCCTGCTGTTCACCATCGGCGCGGCCGGGGTGCTGATCAGGCGGAACGCCATCGTGGTGTTCATGTGCATCGAGCTGATGCTCAACGCCTGCAACCTCGCCTTCGTCACCTTCTCCCGCCTGCACGGGAATCTGGACGGCCAGATCATCGCCTTCTTCACGATGGTCGTCGCCGCGGCCGAGGTCGTGGTCGGCCTGGCGATCATCGTGACGATCTTCCGCACCCGTCATACGGCCTCGGTCGACGACGCCAGCCTGATGAAGCTGTAAGGGGTCGCCCAAAGTGGAGAACTTGATCGCGCTGCTCGTCGCGGCACCGCTGGTCGGTGCGGCCCTGCTGCTGTGCGGCGGAAAACGGCTCGACCGCACCGGCCACTGGCTCGGCACCCTCTTCGCGGCGGCGTCGTTCGCCGTCGGGGTGGCGCTCTTCGCCGACATGCTCGGCAGGAGCGCCGACCACCGGGCGCTGCACCAGCACCTGTTCACCTGGATCCCGGTCGGCGGCTTCCGTGCCGACGTCGCCTTCCAGCTCGACCAGCTGTCCATGACCTTCGTCCTGTTGATCACCGGCGTCGGCTCACTGATCCACGTCTACTCGATCGGCTACATGGAGCACGACGAACGGCGCCGCCGCTTCTTCGGCTACCTCAACCTCTTCCTCGCGGCGATGCTGCTGCTCGTCCTCGCCGACAACTACCTCCTGCTGTACGTCGGTTGGGAGGGCGTCGGCCTCGCCTCGTACCTCCTCATCGGCTTCTGGCAGCACAAGCCGAGCGCGGCCACCGCCGCCAAGAAGGCGTTCCTCGTCAACCGCGTCGGCGACATGGGCCTGTCCATTGCGATCATGCTGATGTTCACGACGTTCGGGACGTTCGCGTTCGGCCCGGTGCTCGCCTCCACCGGCGCCACCTCCGAGGGCAAGCTCACCGCCATCGGGCTGATGCTGCTGCTGGCCGCCTGCGGCAAGTCCGCCCAGGTACCGCTGCAGTCCTGGCTCGGGGACGCCATGGAGGGCCCCACCCCGGTCTCCGCCCTGATCCACGCCGCCACGATGGTCACCGCCGGCGTGTATCTGATCACCCGCTCCGGGGCGATCTTCAACGCCGCACCGGACGCCCAGACCGCCGTCGTCGCGGTCGGCGCGGTCACCCTCCTCTTCGGTGCGATCGTCGGTTGCGCCAAGGACGACATCAAGAAGGCCCTCGCCGGCTCGACGATGTCGCAGATCGGCTACATGATCCTGGCCGCCGGCCTGGGCCCGATCGGCTACGCCTTCGCGATCATGCACCTGGTCACCCACGGCTTCTTCAAGGCGGGCCTCTTCCTCGGCGCCGGCTCGGTGATGCACGGCATGAACGACGAGGTGGACATGCGCCGTTACGGCGGCCTGCGCAAGTACATGCCGGTCACCTTCGTCACCTTCGGCCTCGGCTATCTCGCGATCATCGGCTTCCCCGGCCTGTCCGGCTTCTTCTCCAAGGACAAGATCATCGAGGCGGCGTTCGCCAAGGGCGGCACAGAGGGCTGGATCCTCGGCGGCGCGGCCCTCCTGGGCGCCGCGATCACCGCGTTCTACATGACCCGGGTGATGCTGATGACCTTCTTCGGCGAGGAGCGCTGGCGCAAGGCACCCACCCCGTCGCCCGACCAGCCCTCCGTCGAGCCCGCGGCCGAGACCAGGGGCGAGTACGCTCCGCCGCACCCGCACGAGTCGCCGAAGGTCATGACCCTCCCCATGATCGTGCTGGCCATCGGATCGGTCTTCGCCGGCGGCCTGTTCAGCCTCAACGAGGCCTTCGTGAAGTGGCTGGAGCCCGTCACCTCCTTCGCGCACGGTCACCCCCCGGTCAGCGCCACGACCGTTACCGCCGCCACCATCGCCGTCCTCCTCCTCGGCGTCGGCGTCGCCTGGCTGATGTACGGCCGCCGGCCGGTCCCGTCGCTCGCCCCCCGCGGCTCGCTGCTCACCCGCGCCGCCCGCCGCGACCTCCTCCAGGACGACTTCAACGACATCGTCTTCGTCCGCGGCGGCGGCCACCTGACCACCACCCTCGTCCAGCTCGACCACACCCTGGTGGACGGCGCGGTCAACGGCACGGCCGCCTCCATGGGCGGACTCTCCGGCCTGCTCCGCCAGTTGCAGAGCGGCTTCGTCCGCTCCTACGCGGTCCAGATGCTGGGCGGGGCCGCCGTACTCGTCGCCGCGACCCTGCTGATGAGGGGTGTCTGAGCCATGTCGTTTCCCCTGCTGACGGCGACGGCCGTGGTACCGGCGATCGGCGCGATCGCCACCGCCGCGCTGCCCGCCGCCAAGCGCACCGCGGCCAAATGGCTCGCGCTGCTCTTCTCCCTCCTCACCTTCGCGCTCGCCCTGGTCGTCGCGTTCCGCTTCGACCCCGGCGCCAAGGGCCCCTTCCAGCTCACCGAATCGCACGCCTGGATCCGCGACTTCGGGGTCCGCTACGAACTCGGCGTCGACGGCATCGCGGTCGCCCTGATCGCGCTGACCGCCCTGCTCGTCCCGTTCGTCATCCTGGCCGGCTGGCACGACGCCGACACGCTGGAGGAGGCAACGCCCAACCGGCGCTGGCGGCCCACCCAGGGCTTCTTCGCCCTGATCCTCGCCGTCGAGGCGATGGTGGTGATCTCCTTCGAGGCCACCGACGTCTTCCTCTTCTACATCTTCTTCGAAGCCATGCTGATCCCGATGTACTTCCTCATCGGAGGCTTCGGGGACCGCGCCGGCGCCGACGGCGAGGAACGCTCCGCGGGCCGCAGGTCGCAGGCGGCGGTGAAGTTCCTGCTCTACAACCTCGCCGGCGGACTGATCATGCTGGCCGCGGTCATCGGGCTGTACGCCGTCACCGCCGACCAGCTCGGCACCGGCACCTTCTCCCTGACGCAGATCGTCGACGCCCGCGCGGCCGGGCAGCTGGACCTCGGCACCACCACCGAACGCCTGCTGTTCCTCGGCTTCTTCTTCGCCTTCGCCGTCAAGGCCCCGCTCTGGCCGCTGCACACCTGGCTGCCCGGCGCCATGAGCGAATCGACCGCCCCCGTCGCCGTCCTGATCACCGCCGTGGTCGACAAGGTCGGCACCTTCGCCATGCTCCGCTTCTGCCTCCAGCTCTTCCCGCAGGCCAGCAGCTGGGCCACCCCCGTCATCCTGATCCTCGCCCTGATCAGCATCGTCTACGGCGCCCTGCTCGCGGTCGCCCAGCGCGACATCAAGCGGCTGATCGCCTACGCCTCGATCTCCCACTTCGGCTTCATCATCCTGGGCATCTTCGCCATGACGTCCCAGGGCCAGGGCGGCGCCACGCTCTACATGGTCAACCACGGCATCTCGACCGCCGCCCTGATGCTGGTCGCCGGCTTCCTCATCAGCCGCCGCGGCTCCCGGCTCATCGCGGACTTCGGCGGCGTCCAGAAGGTCGCCCCCATGCTCGCCGGCACGTTCCTGATCGGCGGCCTGGCCACCCTCTCCCTGCCCGGCCTGGCCCCGTTCGTCAGCGAATTCCTCGTCCTGGTCGGCACGTTCAGCCGCCACCCGGTCATCGGCGTCATCGCCACCCTCGGCATCGTCCTCGCCGCGCTCTACGTCCTCGTCCTCTACCAGCGGACGATGACCGGGCCGGTGAAGAGCGAGGTCAGCGCCATGCCCGACCTGCGGGCCCGGGAACTGGTGGTGGTCGCGCCGCTGATCGCGCTGCTGCTCTTCCTCGGCGTGTACCCCAAACCGCTCACCGACCTCGTCAACCCGGCGGTCGAGCACACCCTGTCCGTCGTGGACAAGAAGGACCCCAAGCCCACTGCGCAGGTGAACGCCGTGCCCGGCAGCGGCCGGACCGGTCACGCCGCGAGTGATCAAGATGTGGAGGCCGCGAAGTGAGTTCCGTGGCAAGTGTCCACAGCCTGTGGACAGCGGCGGCCGGAGCACCGGGCAAGATCCCGGGGCCGCACATCGAGTACGCCCAGCTCTCGCCCACCCTGATCGTCCTCGGGGCCGCGGTGCTCGGCATCATGATCGAAGCCTTCGTCCCGCGCCGCAGCCGCTACTACTCCCAGCTGCTGCTGTCCCTGGTGGCGCTGGCCGCCGCGTTCGCCGCGGTGATCGGCCTGGCAGCCGCCGGCTTCGGCTCGTCCAAGGCCCATGTCGCCGCGATGGGTGCCGTCGCCGTGGACGGCCCCGCGCTGTTCCTCCAGGGCACGATCCTGCTGGTCTCCCTGATCGCCGTCTTCACCTTCGCCGAGCGTCGGCTCGACCCGGCGGCACACGGCAGACACGTGGACTCCTTCGCCGCCCAGCCCGCGGCCGTCCCCGGCGGCGCCGCCGAACAGGCCGCCGTCAAGGCCGGGTTCACCACCACCGAGGTCTTCCCGATCCTGCTCTTCGCGGTCGGCGGCATGCTGATCTTCCCGGCGGCCAACGACCTGCTGACGCTCTTCGTCGCGCTGGAGGTCTTCTCCCTCCCGCTGTACATCCTGTGCGCTCTCGCCCGCCGCCAGCGGCTGCTGTCGCAGGAGTCCGCGCTCAAGTACTTCCTCCTCGGCGCGTTTTCCTCCGCCTTCCTCCTGTTCGGCGTCGCCCTGCTCTACGGATACGCGGGCACGGTGACGTACGCCGGGATCGCCGAGGTCGTCTCGGACGGCGCCAAGCAGATCGACCCGGCCCTGGCCGGCACGATGAGCAACGACGCACTGCTGCTGATCGGCGGGGCGCTGGTGCTGATGGGCCTGCTGTTCAAGGTCGGCGCGGTCCCGTTCCACATGTGGACCCCGGACGTCTACCAGGGCGCCCCGACGCCGGTCACCGGCTTCATGGCGGCCGCCACCAAGGTCGCCGCGTTCGGTGCGCTGCTGCGGGTGCTGTATGTCGTCCTGCCCGGCATGCGCTGGGACTGGCGGCCGGTGATGTGGGGCGTCGCGATCATCACGATGCTGGGCGGCGCGATCGTCGCCATCACCCAGACCGACATCAAGCGGCTGCTGGCGTACTCCTCCATCGCGCACGCCGGGTTCATCCTCGCCGGTGTCATCGCCACGAGTAAGGACGGCGTCTCCTCGGTGCTGTTCTACCTGGGCGCCTACTCCTTCGTGACGCTCGGCGCGTTCGCCGTCGTCACCCTGGTGCGGGACGCGGGCGGCGAGGCCACCCAGCTGTCCAAGTGGGCCGGCCTCGGCCGGCGTTCGCCGCTGGTCGCCGCGGTCTTCGCGGTGTTCCTGCTGGCCTTCGCCGGCATCCCGCTGACCTCCGGTTTCGCCGGGAAGTTCGCGGTCTTCAAGGCGGCCGCGCAGAGCGGCGCGGGCTGGCTGGTGGTGGTCGGTGTGATCTCCTCCGCCATCGCCGCGTTCTTCTACATCCGCGTCATCGTCGTGATGTTCTTCAACGAGCCCAAGGCCGAAGGCCCGACCGTGGCGGTGCCCAGCCCGTTGACCTCCACAGCCATCGCCGTCGGCGTCACCGCCACCCTGGTCCTGGGCCTGGCGCCGCAGTACTTCCTCGACCTGGCAGGGCATGCGGGAGTCTTCGTGCGCTGAACGGCGGTCGGCCGGCCTCGGCCCGGCCGACCGCCGGACCGGAACCGCGGATGCGTTCGCGGTGCTCGCATCACCCCATGCGGCAACGGCCGCCGTCCGGAGCCCTCGGGGGGTTCCGGACGGCGGCCGTTCGCCGTGCACGGCGGCCGACCCACCAGCGGTCGGTCCGGCGGGGTGGGCGGTCAGCTCTTGGGCATCCCGCTCGGCAGCTCGGGCATGTCGGGGATCTTCATGCTGCCGTCGCCGGTCTTGGTGTACTTCTCGGTGGGGCCGTTCTTCCAGTCGACGGTCAGGGTCTTGCCGTCCGACCCGGCCTTGAGCGTGCCCATGGTGCGGGTGGTGTCCCCGTCGGTGCACTTGAGGGCGGCCATGGTCATCCCGGCCATCTCCTGGACCTTGCCCAGACACGCGGACTTGTGTCCGTTGCTGAACGCGACCGTGCCCTTGGTGATCACCAGGACGAGCGGGCTGCTGTCCGTACCGGCCTTCCAGGCCCCCTCGACCGCCTTCGGGCTCGCGGGCTTGTCCGCACCTCCCGGAGTCGACGTCGGAGCCTCCGGCGTCTTGCTCGGCTTGCTGTCGCTGCCGTTGCCGCCGCTGCTTCCGCAACCGCTGAGCAGCATCGCGGCGATGGCTGCCGCCCCGGCGATCTGTGCTGCCTTGCGCACGTACGTCTCCTCCGTTGTGGGTCAGGGACCGTGAGGCTAACAGCGCCCCGCCCCACCGTCCGCCCCGTCATCGCTCTTGCATCAACGCCGGTACGCAGTTGGTGTGGGGCCTGTCTCTTATACACATCTCCGAGCCCACGAGACGGACTCCTATCTCGTATGCCGTCTTCTG
>NZ_JOIX01000022.1 GCF_000720175.1 Streptomyces sp. NRRL S-337 | reverse complement strand
GGCTACCCCTCGCGGGCGGAGTCGGCACACGACGTCATCGAGAACAGCCACGCCTCGACGGTCCTGGGCTGGGCGGACGGTCTGGCCAAGGCCAACCAGGTGCGCGGGAAGAAGGACCATGTCGTCGCGGTCATCGGCGACGGCGCGCTGACCGGCGGGATGGCCTGGGAGGCGCTGAACAACATCGCGGTCGCCAAGGACCGCCCGCTGGTCATCGTCGTCAACGACAACGAGCGCTCCTACGCGCCGACCATCGGCGGGCTGGCCAACCACCTCGCCACCCTGCGCACCACCGACGGCTACGAGCGCTTCCTGGCCCGCGGCAAGGACCTGCTGGAGCGCACCCCGGTCGTCGGCAAACCGCTCTACGAGACCCTGCACGGCGCCAAGAAGGGCCTGAAGGACTTCATCGCCCCTCAGGGCATGTTCGAGGACCTGGGCCTGAAGTACGTCGGCCCCATCGACGGCCATGACATGGAGGCCCTGGAGTCCGCGCTGCAGCGCGCCAAGCGGTTCGGCGGCCCGGTCATCGTGCACTGCCTCACCGAGAAGGGCCGCGGCTACAAGCCGGCCGAGCAGGACGAGGCGGACCGTGCGGGCCTGGCCACCGGCGGCCTCCACCCGGTCTTCGCGGTCTACGCCACCTTCCTCAACCGCGCCTTCGACCAGATCCTGATGGACGTCGCACTGCACAGGTGCGGTGTCACCTTCGTCCTGGACCGGGCCGGCGTCACCGGCGACGACGGCGCCTCGCACAACGGCATGTGGGACATGTCCCTGCTCCAGGTCGTCCCGGGCCTGCGGATCGCCGCCCCGCGCGATGCCGACCAGGTGCGCGCGCAGCTGCGCGAGGCCGTCGAGGTCAAGGACGCACCGACCGTCGTGCGCTACTCCAAGGGCAAGGTCGGCCCCGCCGTCGAGGCGGTGCGCCGGGTCGGCGGCATGGACGTGCTGCGCGAGCCCGCCAGCGCCGTCGAGCGGCCGGACGTGCTGCTGGTGTCCGTGGGTGCGCTCGCCCCGATGTGCCTGGAGATCGCCGACCTCCTCGACAAGCAGGGCATCTCCACGACCGTCGTGGACCCGCGGTGGGTCAAGCCGGTCGACGAGGCGCTGCCCGGTCTGGCGGCCCGGCACCGGGTCGTCATCACCGTCGAGGACAACTCCCGTAGTGGCGGCGTCGGTTCGGCGATCGCGCAGGCACTGCGGGACGCCGGTGTGGACCTGCCGCTGCGGGACTTCGGCATCCCCGAGCGGTTCCTCGACCACGCCTCCCGCAAGGAGGTCATGGCGGAGATCGGGCTCACCGCCCCCGACATCGCCCGCCAGGTGACCGGCCTGGTCGCCAAGATCGACAACCGCGACGAGGACGCCGCCGGCGCCGCGTCGGCCCAGGACGCCGCCGGTGCCCAGGGCACGGCGGAGCCCGCCGAGGTCGCCCGCGACTGACTCCCGCGCACTGCCGCCGATGGGCCGGCCGGTCATCCGTACGGATGTTCCGCCCGGCCCATCGGCATCACGGCAACCGCACCCCATCGGGTGAATCCCCACCGCCAGGGGGCCCGCCGAAGCTGACTGTTTCACGCCATTGCGGAGACTCGGTCAGTTCAGGAGAGTTGCCAGGGTCGTCCAGGCGGAGGTTCGCCCATGAGCACACAGCACGGACCACACATCGGACCACGACACACGGCGCGGCGGGACAGCGGCCTGTTCCGCACCAAATCCGTCGAGCAGTCGATCCAGGACACCGAAGAGCCGGAACACAGCCTCAAGAAGTCCCTCTCGGCGCTCGACCTGACCGTATTCGGCGTCGGTGTCATCATCGGCACCGGCATCTTTGTCCTCACCGGAAAGATCGCCAAGGAACAGGCCGGACCGGCCGTCGCGCTGTCCTTCATCGCCGCCGGCGTGGTCTGCGCGCTGGCGGCACTGTGTTACGCGGAGTTCGCCTCCACCGTGCCGGTCGCCGGATCGGCCTACACCTTCTCCTACGCCTCGCTGGGCGAGCTGCCCGCCTGGATCATCGGCTGGGACCTCATCCTGGAGCTCGCCCTGGGCTGCGCGGTGGTCGCGGTCGGCTGGTCCGGCTACATCCGCTCCCTGCTGGACACCGCCGGATGGCATCTGCCCACCGGTCTCGCCGGCACGCACGAGGGCCGCTTCGGGTTCGATCTGCTCGCCTGTGTCCTCGTGCTCGTCCTGACCGGCATCCTCGTCCTCGGGATGAAGCTGTCCTCCCGGGTGACCGGCGTGGTCGTGGCGATCAAGGTGACCGTGGTCCTGCTGGTCATCATCGCCGGGGCCTTCCTGATCAGCGGCGCCAACTACCACCCGTTCGTCCCGCCCAGCCAGCCGACCGCGGCCGGCGCCGGGGCGTCCGCACCCCTGATCGAGCTCATCTTCGGGTTCACCCCGTCCCACTTCGGAACCATGGGCATCTTCGCCGGGGCGGCCGTGGTCTTCTTCGCGTTCATCGGCTTCGACGTCGTCGCCACCGCCGCCGAGGAGACCCGCCATCCGCAGCGCGACGTGCCGCGCGGCATCCTGGGCTCCCTGGCCATCTGCACCCTGCTGTACGTCGCGGTCTCGGTCGTGGTCACCGGCATGCAGAATTACCACAAGCTCTCGGTCGACGCCCCGCTCGCGGACGCGTTCAAGGACCTCGGCAAGCCGTTCTTCGCCGACGTCATCAGCTTCGGCGCCGCGGTCGGCCTGACCTCGGTCTGCATGATCCTGCTGCTCGGCCAGAGCCGGGTGTTCTTCGCGATGAGCCGGGACGGGCTGCTGCCGCGGGTGTTCTCCCGCGCCCACCCGCGGTTCGGCACGCCCTACCGCTCGACCATCGCCCTGGGCGTCACCGTCGCCGTCGTCTCCGGCTTCACCTCGATCGACGTGCTCGCCGAACTGGTCAACATCGGCACGCTCTTCGCGTTCGTGGTCGTCGCCGTCGGCGTCATCCTGCTCCGCCGCTCCCGCCCCGACCTGCCGCGCTCCTTCCGCACCCCGTGGGTGCCGGTGGTGCCGCTGCTGTCGGTCCTCGCCTCGCTCTGGCTGATGCTCAACCTGCCCGCCGAGACCTGGATCCGGTTCGCGATCTGGATGGTGATCGGCTTCGTCATCTACTTCCTCTACGGCAGATCGCACAGCCGCCTCGGCCTCCGCAACCGGCAGAACAACGCCTAGCGCGGCCCGTCCCACGGATCACCCGGGCCGGCCGGGACCCCGACCGGACCTGCCCGACCCGGGTGATCCGTGAGAACTCCTTACGCAACGCCCCTTACGAACCGGCCGCCGTCGGGTTGACCGTGCTCCAGTCCTCCTTGCCGCGGCCCTCGGCCAGTGCCGTCCCGAACAGGGACAGCACGCCGTCCAGGACCGGATGCGGGAGCCCGCCGGCCATGCGGGCCGCGTACTCCAGGTCCTTGTGGGCCCACTCCGCCGAGAAGTTGACCGGCTCCGGCGGGGTCAGATAGCTGCTCCAGGCCAGTTCGGTGACCACACCGCCGGGCCGGTCCAGCAGGGCCGCACCGACCTGCCCGGTGGTCCAGCCCGGCCGCCTCCGCCAGCCGCAGCGCCTCCCCGAAGCCCGCCAGGTGGATCGCCTGCAGGGCGTTCAGCACCAGCTTGAAACGGGTGCCCGCGCCGGCCGGCCCGAAGTGCTTGACCTCCTTGGAGACCGCGTCGAGCACCGGCGCGAGCGGCGGCAGCGCCTCCTGGTCACCGCCGGCGAGCAGCACCAGATTCCCGGTCCGTGCGCCGGCCGCGCCACCAGTGAGCGGCATGTCGAAGAAGACGGACCCGCGGCCGGCGCACGCCGCGGCGAGCTCCTCCACCCACCCCACGGACACCGTCGCCGAGGTGATCAGCACCGCCGGCGCCGGGGCCCCCGCCAGGATGCCGTCGGCCCCCAGCCACACCTCGCGGGAGGAGGTGTCGTCGGCCGTGACCTCGAAGACCACCTCCGCGCGGGCGACCGCGGCCGCCGGGCTCCCGGCCTGCGTGCCCGCCGCGCCCGGGTGGCCCCGCAGGACGCGGGTCTGCCGGGCACCACCGGCCGGCGCCGCACCGCGGGCCTGCTCCGGGAGGAGGTGGCGATGCTCGCCGGGGTGAGCATCGAGTACTACCGGCGCCTGGAGCAGGGCAAGCAGAACCGTCCGAGCGCGGCGGTCCTGGAGGCCATCGCGGGCGTGCTGCGCCTCGACGACGACGAGCGGGCGCATCTCTTCGCGCTCGCCCGCGCGGCGTCCCCGGCCGCCGCCCCCGGCCCGTCCCCGGAACCGCAGCCCCCGTCGCGGACCCTGCGCCGGGACGTCCTGCGGATGCTCGACATCGTCGCGCCCTGCCCGGCGTACGTACTGGGCCGGTCCAACGACCTGCTGGCCGCCAACACCGCCGGGATGCGGCTGCTGCCCGGCATCGAGGAGTGGCCGGTCCGGCAGAGCAACACCGCGCGCTACACCTTCCTGCACCCGCGCGCCCGCACCCTCTACGGCAACTGGGACGAGGTCGCCGCGGCGACGGTGGCCCATCTGCGGGCCGTCTCCGGCGCCCACCCGGACGCGCCCGACCTCACCACCCTGATCGGTGAACTCGCCGTCAAGAGTATGGAGTTCGCGACCCTCTGGCAGCGTTACGACGTGCGCTCGCGGACCAACGGCCGCAAGCGCTTCACCGATTCGGCGGTCGGGCGGACGGACCTGAGCTACGAGGCGTACACGGTGGCCCGTACCGACGGCCACCGCCTCGTCGTCTACCAGGCCGAGCCCGGCACCCCGGACCACGACGCGATGCTCCTGCTGAGCCTCGCGGACGCGCCGGCCGCCCCGTCGGCGCCCTGACCCGGGCCGCCGTCGCCGCTGCCGGGCGCGGCCGCCGCGCGCGTCACGCGCGTCCGCGTCCCCGGACCGCCCGCGGCCCGGTCACCCGGGCGCCCAGCGCCTGGACGCGGTCGCGCAGTCCACGGTCCGCGGTGACCACCAGACAGTCCCGCCCGGCGCCCTCGTCCGCGACCAGTTCCACGATCCGGTCGTCGCCGCTGCCGGGCGCCGGAACCACCCGTACGCCCTCCACGGACGTCACCCCGCGCGCCGCGCCCTCCACCACGAGGACCAGCTCCAGGGGCGGTTCGGCGAGGCCCGGCAGCCCGCCCGCGGCGTAGGCCGGCAGGGTGTCGCGCAGCCGTTCCGCCGCGCCGTGCCGGTCCCGCCACCACCCGTCGGGGACCGAGCCCACGACGTTCGCGGCATCGACGATGACCAAGGTATCCATGGCGCCACCCTGCCATGCCGGGGCGCCGGTGGCCCCTGCCCGGACATACGGCAGCGCGGGCCGGCTCCGCCGAGCCGGCCCGCGCCTTCGTACCGAGCCGCGTTACGCGGGCACGCTGGCCACGCCCGGGGCCAGGAACTTCTTGCCGGTCACCCGCTCGGAGACGCCCTCACGGTCCAGGTACGGCGTGATGCCGCCCAGGTGGAAGGGCCAGCCGGCACCGGTGATCAGGCACAGGTCGATGTCCTGCGCCTCGGCCACCACGCCCTCGTCGAGCATGAGGCCGATCTCCTCGGCGACCGCGTCGAGCACCCGGTCGCGGACCTGGGTCTCGGTCAGCACCGAGTCGCCCTGCTTGAGCAGCGCGGCGACCTCGGGGTCCAGCTCCGGCTTGCCGCTGTCGTAGACGTAGAAGCCGCGCTTGCCGGCCTCGACGACCGCCTTGAGGTTCGGCGACACCTTGAAGCGGTCCGGGAAGGCCCGGTTGAGGGTCTCCGAGACGTGCAGGCCGATCGCGGGGCCGACCAGCTCCAGCAGCACCAGCGGGGACATCGGCAGGCCCAGCGGCTCGATGGCCTTCTCGGCGACCTCGACCGGGGTGCCCTCGTCGATGACGTTCTGGATCTCGCCCATGAAGCGGGTCAGGATGCGGTTCACGACGAACGCCGGGGCGTCCTTGGTGAGGACCGCGGTCTTCTTCAGCTTCTTGGCGACGCCGAAGGCCGTGGCCAGCGCGGCGTCATCGGTCTTCTCGCCGCGCACGATCTCCAGCAGCGGCAGGATCGCGACCGGGTTGAAGAAGTGGAAGCCGACGACCCGCTCGGGGTGCTTGAGCTTCGACGCCATCTCGGTCACCGACAGCGAGGAGGTGTTGGTGGCGAGGATCGCGTGCGCCGGGGCGACCGCCTCGACCTCCGCGAACACCTGCTGCTTGACGCCGATCTCCTCGAAGACGGCCTCGATGATGAAGTCCGCGTCCGCGAAGCCCTCGGCCTTGTCGAGGACACCGGTCACCAGGGCCTTGAGGCGGTTGGCCTTGTCCTGGTTGATCCGGCCCTTGCCCAGCAGCTTGTCGATCTCGCCGTGGACGTAGCCGACGCCCTTGTCGACGCGCTCCTGGTCGATGTCGGTGAGGACCACCGGCACCTCCAGGCGGCGCAGGAACAGCAGCGCCAGCTGAGAGGCCATCAGACCGGCGCCGACGACGCCGACCTTGCTGACCGGGCGGGCCAGGTTCTTGTCCGGGGCGCCGGCGGGCCGCTTGGCGCGCTTCTGCACCAGGTTGAACGAGTAGATGCCGGCGCGGAGTTCGCCGCCCATGATCAGGTCGGCGAGCGCCTGGTCCTCGGCGTCGAAACCGGCCTGCAGGTCACCGCTCTTGGCGGCCGCGATGATGTCCAGCGCGCGGTAGGCGGCCGGGGCGGCGCCGTGCACCTTGCCGTCGGCGATGAAGCGGCCCTTGGCGACGGCCTGGTCCCAGGCCTCGCCGCGGTCGACCTCGGGACGCTCGACGGTGACGTCACCCTTGAGCACCTGCGCGGTCCAGATCAGCGACTGCTCCAGGAAGTCCGCGCCCTCGAAGATCGCGTCGGCGATGCCGAGGTCGAAGACCTGCTGGCCCTTGAGCTGCTTGTTCTGGTTGAGCGAGTTCTCGATGATGACCGAGACGGCCTTGTCCGCACCGATGAGGTTCGGCAGCAGGGCGCAGCCGCCCCAGCCGGGGACCAGACCGAGGAAGACCTCGGGCAGCGAGAAGGCCGGCAGGGCCTTGGAGACCGTGCGGTACGAGCAGTGCAGACCGACCTCGACGCCGCCGCCCATCGCGGCACCGTTGTAGTACGCGAAGGTCGGCACGGCGAGCCCGGAGAGCCGCTTGAAGACCTCGTGGCCGCCCTTGCCGATGGCCAGCGCGTCCTCGTGCTTCTTCAGCAGCTCGACGCCCTTGAGGTCGGCGCCGACCGCGAAGATGAACGGCTTGCCGGTGATGCCGGCGCCGACGATCTCGCCGTCCGCGGCCTCCTTCTCGACCTGGTCGAGCGCGGCGTTGAGGTTCGCCAGCGAGCCCGGGCCGAAGGTGGTCGGCTTGGTGTGGTCGAAGCCGTTGTCCAGCGTGATGAGGGCGAACCGGCCCGCACCGAAGGGCAGGTCGAGGTGGCGGACGTGCGCCGACGTCACGACCTCGTCCGGGAACAGCTCGGCCGCGCCCTTGAGCAGCTCGGCGGTGGTGGTGGTGCTCACTTGCTGCCTCCGGCGTCCTTGTGGTTCGGGTTCTCCCAGATGACCGTCGCGCCCATGCCGAAGCCGACGCACATGGTGGTCAGGCCGTAGCGGACCTCGGGCTGCGCCTCGAACTGGCGGGCCAGCTGGGTCATCAGCCGGACGCCGGAGGAGGCCAGCGGGTGGCCGAAGGCGATGGCGCCGCCGTACTGGTTGACCCGCTCGTCGTCGTCCGCGATGCCGTAGTGGTCGAGGAAGGCGAGGACCTGGACGGCGAACGCCTCGTTGATCTCGAACAGGCCGATGTCGCCGATGCCGAGGCCCGCCTTGGCGAGCGCCTTCTCCGTCGCCGGGATCGGGCCGTAGCCCATGACCTCGGGCTCGACGCCCGCGAAGGCGTAGGAGACCAGGCGCATCTTCACCGGGAGGTCGTGCTCCCGGGCGAAGTCCTCGGACGCGATGATCGAGGCGGTGGCACCGTCGTTGAGACCGGCGGCGTTACCGGCGGTGACCCGGCCGTGCGTACGGAACGGGGTCTTGAGGCCCGCGAGGTTCTCCAGGGTGGTGCCCGGGCGCATCGGCTCGTCGGCGGTGACCAGACCCCAACCGGTCTCGCCCACCTCGGCGTTGGTGTTGCGCACCGAGATCGGGACCAGGTCCTGCTGGATCTTGCCGTTGGCGTACGCCTTCGCGGCCTTCTCCTGCGAGCGCACCGCGTACTCGTCGGCGCGCAGCTTGGTGATGTGCGGGTAGCGGTCGTGGAGGTTCTCCGCGGTCATGCCCATGAACAGGGCCGACTCGTCGACGAGCTTCTCGGAGACGAACCGCGGGTTGGGGTCGACGCCCTCGCCCATGGGGTGACGGCCCATGTGCTCGACACCGCCGGCGATGACGGCGTCGTAGGCGCCGAAGGCGATGGAGCCCGCGGTGGTCGTGACGGCCGTCAGCGCACCGGCACACATGCGGTCGATGGAGTAGCCGGGCACCGACTGCGGGAGGCCCGCGAGGATGCCGGCGGTGCGGCCGAGGGTCAGGCCCTGGTCGCCGATCTGGGTGGTGGCGGCGATGGCGACCTCGTCGATCTTCGCCGGGTCGAGACCGGGGTTGCGGCGCAGCAGCTCCCGGATCGACTTCACGACCAGGTCGTCGGCGCGGGTCTCGTGGTAGATGCCCTTCGGGCCCGCCTTGCCGAACGGGGTGCGGACGCCGTCGACGAAGACGACGTCCCTAGCGGTACGAGGCACGTTGGCTCTCCTCCAGGTGCGGGATGGCACTGCTGCGGGGCGCCCCCAGGGACGCTTCCCACCGACATGCTACTTACGGGTAACCAGCCTGCCCACCCCCACCGCCCGGAGCGGTGAAGGTCACACCGGATGGAGGTGTGGGGCGGCCGGGCCGGCGCGCCGCCGGCGGGGAACGGGGCGGCGGGGAACCCGTGATCGAAAACGTCCGGATGTCGTCGGGTCCTGGCGCAAACCACACCAAGTCACACTTAAAGTGACGGTATGGACACAAAGAGGAGTGCGGCGTTCTGTGCCGCCGTCGCCGTGGGCGGCGCCCTGCTGGTGGGCTGCGGAAACGGGAACACCAAGGGCACCGGGACGCCCGGCCGGGACAGCGCGGCCCCTTCCCGGGCGGTGGCCGCCTCGGCCCCCGGCTCACCGGGCACCACGCTCACCGCGGACCAGACCGAACGGAAGGCGCTCATCCCGGCCGCCAAGGTGGACTACGCGCGGGCCCTGAAGGCGGCGGTCGCCGCGGTGCCGGCCTCCGAGCCGGTCGCGGCCGAACTCAAGGGCCCGCCGAAGAGCCCCTACTGGCGGACGGTGGTCGCGACGTCCGACGGAACCGCGCACGCCGTCCGCGTCGACGCGGTCTCCGGCAAGGCCGACCCGCCGCACATCGAGTCGGACGACGCCGACGACAAGAAGGAACTGGCCGCCCGGCTCGACGAGGCCACCGTCACCGCGCAGCAGGCCGCCGAAACGGCCACCGCGAAGACGAAGGGCACGGTCAGCTCCCTGGAGCTGGGCGAGGCCGACAACGGCAGCAAGAAGGCGGCCTGGTCCGTCGACGTGGTCACCACCGACGACTGGAACAAGACCACTTACGACATCGACGCGACCAACCGCAAGGTCCTCCGGATGCACGTCGACCAGGACTGATCTGACGGATCGGTCCTGGTCGGCGCGGTGGTGGGCCGGGCGGCTCAGCCGTCCTCGGCGTCCGTCAGCAGGGCCTCGGTGAGGATCGGGGCGACCTGCTCGATCTGCCAGGGGCGGGCGCCGTAGCCGGTGAGGATCTCGGCGACCGACTCGTGGCTGGGCGCGGCGGGCGGCTCCCAGCACAGCCGGCGGACGGTGTCCGGCGTGATGAGGTTCTCCTGCGGCAGGTTGAGCTCCTCGGCCAGCGCGGTGACCGCGGCGCGGGCGGCCGCCAGCCGGGCCGCGGCGGCCGGGTCCTTGTCGGCCCAGGAGCGGGGCGGCGGGGGGCCGTTGAGCGGCTGGCCGGGCTGCGGCAGCTCGCTCTCGGGGAGCGCGCGGGCACGGTCGACGGCGGCCTGCCACTGCTCCAGCTGGCGACGGCCCATGCGGTGGCCGAAGCCGGGCAGCGCGGCCAGTGCGTGGCTGTTGGGCGGGAGGTTCAGCGCCGCCTCCACGATCGCGGCGTCGCCCAGCACCTTGCCCGGCGAGACGTCGCGCCGCTGGGCGACCTGGTCGCGGGCCGTCCACAACTCCCGTACGACCGCCATCTGGCGGCGCCGGCGGACCTTGTGCATGCCGGAGGTACGGCGCCAGGGGTCCTTGCGGGGCGGCGCCGGGGGAGCGGCGGCGATCGCCGCGAACTCCTGGTGGGCCCACTCCAGCTTCCCCTGCCGGGTCAGCTCCTCCTCCAGCGCGTCACGCAGGTCCACCAGTAGCTCGACGTCGAGCGCGGCGTAGCGCAGCCAGGGCTCGGGCAGCGGGCGGGTGGACCAGTCGACCGCGGAGTGGCCCTTCTCCAGCGCGAAGCCGAGGACGTTCTCGACCATCGCGCCGAGACCGACCCGGGCGAAGCCGGCCAGCCGCCCGGCCAGCTCGGTGTCGAACAGCCGGGTGGGGACCATCCCTATGTCACGCAGGCACGGCAGGTCCTGGGTGGCGGCGTGCAGCACCCATTCGGCGTCGCCGATCGCCTCGCCCAGGGCCGTCAGGTCGGGACAGCCGACCGGGTCGATCAGCGCGCTGCCGGCGCCCTCGCGGCGCAGCTGCACGAGGTAGGCGCGCTGGCCGTAGCGGTAGCCCGAGGCGCGCTCGGCGTCGACGGCCACCGGGCCGGTGCCGGCCGCGAAGGCCGCCACCACCTCGGCGAGCGCCTCGTCCGTCGCGACCACCGGGGGAATGCCCTCACGGGGCTCCAGGAGAGGGACCGGCGCCGGTCGGGGATCCGGAGGGGAGTCTCCGGGGGCTCGCAGTGTCGTGTCTGCTGCGGTCTTTTGGGCGTCGGTCACCAGTCAAGGGTATCTGTGTATGCACGTCGCCCGTCGAGGGAACGTTCCCTCGACGGGCGAGCCGGTCGTGTAAAGGGGTCAGTGGATGATGCCGGTGCGCAGCGCGACCGCGACCATTCCGGCCCGGTCGCCGGTGCCCAGCTTGCGGGCGATCCGGGCGAGGTGGCTTTTGACGGTGAGGGCGGACAGCCCCATCGACACGCCGATGGCCTTGTTGGACTGGCCCTCCGCCACCAGCCGCAACACCTCGACCTCACGGCCCGACAACTCCCGGTAGCCGCCGGGGTGCCCGGGGGCGCCCGGAGGACGGCGCTGCATACGGGCCGCGTTGGCCCCGATGGGAGAGGTACCCGGACGGCCCGGGATGCCCAGGTTGGTGCGGGTTCCGGTGACGACATAGCCTTTGACGCCGCCGGCCAGGGCGTTGCGGACGGCGCCGATGTCGTCGGCGGCGGAGAGGGCGAGACCGTTGGGCCAGCCGGCCGCCCGGGTCTCGGACAGCAGGGTGAGACCGGAGCCGTCGGGAAGGTGGACGTCGGCAACACAGATGTCACGCGGGTTGCCGACGCGGGGGCGCGCCTCCGCGATGGACGACGCCTCGATCACGTCACGCACACCGAGGGCCCACAGGTGGCGGGTGACGGTGGAGCGGACGCGGGGGTCGGCCACGACGACCATGGCCGTCGGCTTGTTCGGGCGGTAGGCGACCAGGCTCGAAGGTTGCTCAAGGAGAACAGACACCGGGCCTCCTGGGGGAGTGGCGGGGGGACGGAAGCCGACTGGGGGGAGCCGGAATGATCCGTGTTTGAAGGGTCACTGACCTCTTCGGCAGCAATCCGGCGGGACTTTAGACTTTGATCACGATTTAGTTAGGGGCAATTCGGGCAAATCGGATGCGTGATCGATCAGGTGGGCACCCAGTGCATACCGAGGTGATCAGAGCCGGCGCGAACGTGATCAATGCGGCCGGAGCGCGGCCCGCCGCGACGGCGGTCAGCGGGGATGGGCACCGCGGCGCTGCGGCAACGGGACCACCCCGCCGCGCGGTGCCGCGTCCGGCGCGGCCGGCGGCAGCCCCGCCACCTGCGCCAGCAGATCGCACCAGGCCGCCAGGTGCACGCCCAGATCCAGCGCCCCGCCGGGCCCCTCGGCCGGCGTCCAGGACGCCCGGATCTCGATCTGCGTCGCCGGCTCGCGCGCCGCGAGCCCGCCGAAGTAGTACGACCCGGCCCGGGTCACCGTGCCGCTCGGAGCGCCGTACCGCACCCCCCGGGCCTCCAGCGCACCCGTGAGCCAGGACCAGGACACCTCCGGCAGCAGCGGATCGGCGCCCATCTCCGGCTCCAGCTCCGCCCGCACCAGCGTCACCAGACGGAACGTGCCGTGCCACGCGTCCTCGCCGGCCGGATTGTGCAGCAGCACCAGCCGGCCGTCCGCGAGATCGCGGTCCTCCTCGCCCGGCGCCGTCGCCCGCTCGACGACCGCCGCCTCCAGCGCGTACGCGTACGGGGCGAGCCGTTTCGGCGCGGGTGCCGGGTCGATCTCGACCTCCGGCCGCAGTCGTGCCGCGCGGAGCGCCTCGACCGCCTGACGGAAGGGGATCGGGGCCTCGTCCGCGCTGTCCGCGAGGTGTTCGTGAGCCGCAGCCATGCCCGGAAGATTAGGCGGAACCGGGCCCGCATACGGGGAGGACACCCGGTACACGCGTCGCCCATTCGGAGGCGCCCCGGAGCGCATGCGAAGATTTGGGGCGTGAGCGCCAACCAGAGCCCCGCGGGCCAGCAGCAGACCGGTACCCACGACTCGGCCTTCCTCCGGGCCTGCCGGCGTGAGCCGGTACCGCACACGCCGGTGTGGTTCATGCGTCAGGCCGGCCGCTCGCTGCCCGAGTACCGCAAGGTCCGCGAGGGCATTCCGATGCTGGACTCGTGCATGCGGCCCGAGCTGGTCACCGAGATCACGCTGCAGCCGGTGCGCCGCCACAACGTGGACGCGGCCATCTACTACAGCGACATCGTCGTCCCGCTCAAGGCCATCGGCATCGACCTCGACATCAAGCCCGGCGTCGGCCCCGTCATCGCCGACCCGATCCGTTCGCGTGCCGACCTGGCGCAGCTGCGTGATCTGACTCCGGAGGACGTCTGGTACGTCACCGAGGCCATCGGGCTGCTCACCGCCGAGCTCGGCCCGACGCCGCTGATCGGCTTCGCGGGCGCGCCGTTCACGCTCGCCAGCTATCTCGTGGAGGGCGGCCCGTCCCGCAACCACGAGCACACCAAGGCGCTCATGTACGGGGACCCGCAGCTGTGGGCCGATCTCCTCGACCGGCTCGCGGAGATCACCTCGGCGTTCCTGAAGGTGCAGATCGAGGCCGGTGCGAGCGCCGTGCAGCTCTTCGACTCGTGGGTGGGCGCGCTCGCCCCGGCCGACTACCGCCGGTCCGTGATGCCCGCCTCGGCGAAGGTCTTCCGGGCCGTCGAGTCGTACGGCGTGCCGCGCATCCACTTCGGTGTCGGCACCGGTGAGCTGCTCGGTCTGATGGGCGAGGCCGGCGCGGACGTGGTCGGCGTCGACTGGCGGGTGCCGCTCGACGAGGCCGCGCGCCGCGTCGGCCCCGGCAAGGCGCTGCAGGGCAACTTCGACCCGGCGATCCTCTTCTCCACGCCCGAGGCGATCGAGGTCAAGGCCCGCGAGGTGCTCGACGCGGCGGCCGGACTCGAAGGCCATGTCTTCAACCTCGGCCACGGCGTCCCGCCGACCACCGACCCGGATGCGCTGACCCGGCTCGTGGAGTACGTGCACACGCAGACCGCGCGCTGACCGGTACCTGAGCGGTACGCCGGTCCGCGGTCAGCCGCCCGCAGCCCGCACCGCCCCCGCGGCCTTGCGGGCGGCCACCAGGATCGGGTCCCAGACCGGGGAGAACGGCGGGGCGTAGCCCAGGTCGAGGGCGGTCATCCGCTCCACCGTCATCCCGGCGGTGAGCGCGACCGCGGCGATGTCCACGCGCTTCCCGGCGCCCTCCCGGCCGACGATCTGCACGCCGAGCAGCCGGCCGGTCCGGCGCTCGGCGAGCATCTTGACGGTCATCGGCCGGGTGCCGGGGTAGTACCCGGCGCGGCTGGTGGCCTCGACGGTGACCGCGACGAACCGCAGTCCGGCGGTGTGCGCCTGGCTCTCCAGCAGCCCGGTCCGGGCGATCTCCAGGTCGCAGACCTTGCTGACGGCCGTGCCGACCACGCCCGGGAAGGTCGCATAGCCACCGGCCACATTGGCGCCGATGACCTGGCCGTGCTTGTTGGCGTGGGTGCCCAGCGCGATGTGGCGGGTGCGGCCCGAGACCAGGTCCAGGACCTCGACGCAGTCGCCGCCGGCCCACACGGTGTCGTGGCCGCGCACCCGCATCGCCAGATCGGTGAGCAGCCCGCCGGACTCGCCCAGCGCCAGCCCCGCCGCCTCGGCCAGTGTGGTCTCCGGCCGTACGCCCAGCCCCAGGACCACCACGTCCGCCGGGTACTCGGCGTCCTCGGTGGTCACCGCCCGGGCCCTACCCCCCTCGTCGGTCAGTACGCCGGTGACGGTGGCGCCGAGCACCGTCTCGATGCCCATCCGGCACATCGCCTCATGGACCAGCGCCCCCATGTCCGGGTCGAGGGTAGACATCGGCTGGTCGGCCTGCTCCAGGACGGTGACCTCGTAACCACGCTGAATCAGCGCCTCGGCCATCTCCACGCCGATGTAGCCCGCCCCGACGACCACGGCCCGCCGGCCCGCGGACTTCTCCAGGGTGTCCAGCAGCGCCTGGCCGTCGTCCAGGGTCTGCACGCCGTGCACGCCGGGGGCGTCGATCCCCGGCAGCGGGGGCCGTTTGGGCGTCGCGCCGGTGGCCAGCACCAGTTTGTCGAAGCCGGTCCAGGTCTCCCGCCCGCCGTCGTCCAGCTCGCGGCTGCGCACCCGCCCGCGGTCCAGGTCGAGTTCGGTGACCTCGGTGCGCATCCGCAGGTCGATGTCCCGGGCGCGGTGCTCCTTCGCCGTACGGGCCACCAGCGCGTCCGGCCCGTCGACCTGGCCGCCCACCCAGTAGGGGATGCCGCAGGCGGAGTAGGACGTGAAGTGGCTGCGCTCGAACGCGGTGATCGCGAGCTCCTCGGGCTTCTTCAGCCGGCGCGCCTGCGACGCGGCCGCCATCCCCGCCGCATCGCCCCCGACGATCACCAGCCGCTCGGCCGTCGCCATGCCATGTCCCTTCGTCGGAAGTGCCTGAGGTGCCTGTTGTGCCGGTCCGTTGCTTGCTGGGTACCCGGTCGTCCCGCGCGTCTACCGCCTGCCCGTGAGGCGGTGCCGGATCGTCCCCGGGGCGGGCGGTGTTCCGCCGCGCGGGGGAGCGGTGACGCGCCCGTGGGGCGATGTGCGGCCGGGGCGCGGTGGCCACCCTGGAACGGTGACTGGACACCGCAATTCCGCGACCGCGCCCGCCCGCCGGCCCCCGCCGGACGTGCCGCGGTGGGCGCGGCTCGCCGCCCACGCCGTACCGCTCGTCATTCTGCCGTCGGGGCTCTGGCGGATCGGGGTCGTGCTCGCCGTCCCGGGCTTCGGCAGCGCCGCGGCCCGCGCTCAGAGCACCGGGACGCATCTGTACCTGCTGGTCCTCGTGATCGTCTCCGAGGGGCTCGGGCTGCTGACGCTGGGACTGGTCCGGCCGTGGGGGGAGGTGGTGCCGCGCCGGGTGCCGCTGCTGGGCGGGCGCACCGTGCCGCCGCCGGCCGCGGTGGTCCCGGCCGCGCTCGGCGCCCTCGCGGCCACCGGAGTCGTCTGCTCCTTCTTCGCCTCCGTACTGCTGACGGGCTTCCCGCCCGGCCACACGCCCACCGAGGAACTGGTCCTGACGGTCTGTTACCTGCCGCTGCTGGCCTGGGGACCACTGGTGGGTGTGCTGGCGTACGCCTACCACCGGCGCCGGGCGGGCACCTGAGCCGACCCGGGCCCGCCGCCGCACGGACGTCCCGTTACCGCTCCAGTACGAGCGCCAGGCCCTGGCCCACTCCGATGCACAGGGCGGCCAGGCCGGTGCCGGAGCCCGCGGCGGCGAGCTGGTGGGCGACCGCGCCGGCCAGACGGGCGCCGGAGGCTCCGAGAGGGTGGCCGATGGCGATCGCGCCGCCGCGCGGGTTCACCACCGACGGATCGAGGTCCGGCCACTGGCCCAGGCAGCCCAGCGCCTGGGCCGCGAACGCCTCGTTCAGCTCGAACGTGGCCAGATCGGCGAAGCCGCGCCCGGACCGGTCCAGCGCGCGCCGGACCGCCTCCACCGGGCCCAGCCCGAACAGCTGGGGCTCGATACCGGTCACCGCGCTCGCCCGGATCCTGGCCAGCGGCTCCCGCCCGGTGGCGCGCAGCCCCTCCTCGTCGACCAACAGGAGGGCGGCCGCACCGTCGTTGAGCGGTGAGGAGTTGCCGGCGGTGACCGTGCCCCCGGCCGTCCGGAACACCGGCTTCAGCTTGGACAGCGCCTCCAGGGAGGAGCCCTCACGGATCGTCTCGTCACGGAGCAGATCGACGCCGGGAAGCGGTACCACCTCGGCGTCGTAACCGCCCTCCCGCCAGGCCCGTACCGCCTTCTGGTGGCTGGCCAGCGCGAACACGTCCTGCTGTTCCCGGGTGATGCCGTGCGCGTCGGCGATCAGCTCGGCGCCCTCGCCCAGCGCCACCGTCCACTCCGGGCGCATCCGCGGATTGACCATCCGCCAGCCCAGCGTCGAGGAGAACATCTCCTGATGGCCGGCGGGGAAGGCCCGCTCGGGCTTGCGCAGGACGTACGGCGCGCGGCTCATCGACTCCACCCCGCCCGCCACCACGACCTGCGCATCGCCGTGCGCGATCGCCCGCGCCCCCTGGATGACCGCCTCCAGACCGGAGCCGCACAGGCGGTTGACGGTGACGCCGGGCACGGTCACCGGCAGCCCGGCGAGCAGCACGGCCATCCGCGCGACATTGCGGTTGTCCTCGCCGGCGCCGTTCGCGTCACCGAAGCAGACGTCGTCGATCCGTGCCGGGTCGAGGTCGGGGGTGCGGTCGACCAGGGACCGCACCACATGGGCGGCGAGGTCGTCGGGCCGGACGCCGGCCAGCGCGCCGCCGTATTTGCCGACGGGGGTCCGTACGGCGTCGACGATGTAGACGTCCCGCAGGCGTGGCTCGGTCATCAGGCGCTGTCCTCGCTGTCCCGGCTCTCGAACGGTCGGCGGACGGTACGAAGATCGCCGCCGCCGAACCGAGTCTTTGCCCGCCGCCGCCCGCTGTCAATGGGGTCCTCGGTCACCCTCCCCGGCCGGCACGGTCCGGTCGGGGTCTCCTGGCGCGTTCGCCGGCCCGTCGTCCGCGGCATGCTCCCCGGCGGCCGGTCCCGGCCCGTCCCGCGTGTCCGCGGCCCGGGCCCGGCGCCGGAACGCCGACGGCAGCCGGCCGCGGACCTGCCGCCACAGGCCGTACAGCAGCCCCACGGCCACCGCGAACGGCAGCACCGCACCGAGCGCCACCAGCAGCCACTTCACGGCCGCCAGGAAGGCGTGCCAGCCACCCGACAGCGCGTCCCCGAAGGACCTCGCGTCGTCGTCGGAGGCTCCGTCGGGGGCGGCGTCCGGCTGCCGCAGCAGCAGCGTGACGGTGGCCATCGCGGTCCGGTCCTTGAGCGACTTCAGCTGCGCCTCCAAGGACTCCAGATCCGCCTGCCGGCTGCTCAGTTCGGACTCCAGCGAGACGATGTCGCCGATCGACGTCGCCTTCTCCATCAGCGCCCGGACCCGCGCCACGCTCGCCCGCTGCGTCCGGACCCGGCTGTCGACGTCCACCACCTGACCGGTGACGTCCTTCGCCGAGACCTTGCGGGACACCACGGTGCCCAGGCGGGCCAGCCGCCCCAGTACGGCGTCGTACTCCGTCGTCGGCACCCGCAGCACCAGCCGCGACCGCTCCTGCCCCTCCGGGTCCCGATCGGTGGTCTCCGCGGCCGGGTAGCCGCCCGCGCCGTCGACGACCGCCCGCGCCCGGGCCACCGCCCCGGAGACGTCCTCGGCCTGCACGGTGAGCGTCGCGGTGCGGACCAGCTGCGACGAGGCCGCCGTCGGCACCTTGGCGAACCTGCCGCCGGGGCGGGCGGCGGCGCCCTCCGCGGCGCCCCGGGCAGCGGCCCGGCCGTCGGCCGCACCGGTCCGGCCGTCGTCCGCCGCCCGGCTCGGCGCCGCCTTGCCGGGCAGCGCCGCCCCGGTCGTGTCCGGGCCGGCCGACGCGCTGCACCCGGCAGCTGGCAGGGCGACGGCGAGCAGCAGCCCCGCCGTCGCCGTTCGCCCCGCTCGTGCTGTTCCCCGCATGTGCGCTCCCCGCGAAGTGACGTGCCGGTGGCGCTTCTTCGACCGGCGCTTCTTCGACGGGGGCGTCCGGAGAGGGGTTGTGCTGTGCCGGGTCGCGATCCGGTCACGGCGCTGTCAGTGCCCTTTGAGAGAGTGGAGCCATGAGCGCAGCGCACACGAGCACGCCCCCCGGGACCGGCGGCGGGCAGGTCGTCGTCATCGGCGGCGGTATCTCCGGACTGGCCGCGGCCCACCGGCTGCTCGAAGGCGGCGCCCGGGTGACCGTCCTGGAGGCGTCGGACCGGCTCGGCGGCAAGCTGCGGGTGGGCGAGATCGCGGGCGTGCCGGTCGACCTCGGGGCCGAATCGATGCTGGCCAGGCGGCCGGAGGCGGTGGAGCTCGCGCGCGCCGTCGGGATCGGCGACCGGCTCCGGCCGCCCACGACGGCCACCGCCTCGCTCTGGACCCGCGGTGCGCTGCGCCCGATGCCCAAGGGCCATGTCATGGGAGTCCCCGGGGACCTCGCCCCGCTCGCCGCCTCCGGTGTCATCTCCCCGGAGGGCCTCGCCCGCATCGAGGAGGACGCCGAGCTGCCCCGGACGGAGGTCGGCACGGACGTCGCGGTGGGTGAGTACGTCGCCCGGCGCCTGGGCCGTGAGGTGGTCGACCGCCTGGTGGAGCCCCTGCTGGGCGGGGTGTACGCCGGCGATGCGTACAAGATCTCCATGCGGGCCGCCGTACCGCAGCTGTTCGAGGCCGCGCGGACCAGCCGTTCGCTGCTGGCGGGCGTCCGCGGCATCCAGGCCCGGGCCGCCACCACCATGCACCAGATCGGCCCGGCCGCCGCCGGAGGCGGCCCCGGGGCCCCGGTGTTCATGGGGATCGAGGGCGGGATCGGCACACTGCCCGGCGCGGTCGCCGAGGCCGTCCGGGCCAAGGGCGGCGAGATCCGGACGGGCACACCGGTCGTCGAGGTCCGGCGGTCCGCCGACGGCTGGCGGATCGAGCTCGACGGTGCGGCCCTCACCGCCGACGCGGTCGTCCTCGCCACCCCCGCGCCGGACGCCGCCCGGCTGCTCGCCCGGGACTGCGCGCCGGCCGCCCGCGAACTGACCACCGTCGAATACGCCTCGATGGCCCTGGTCACCATGGCCTTCCGCCGCTCCGAGCTGGAGCGGCAGCCGGCCGGCAGCGGCTTCCTCGTACCGCCGGTCGACGGCCGCAAGATCAAGGCCGCCACCTTCGCCGGCAACAAGTGGGGCTGGATCGACCGCGCCGCCCCGGAGCTCTTCGTGCTGCGCACCTCCCTCGGCCGGTACGGCGACGAGGCGGACCTGGCGCGCGAGGACGCCGAGCTGGCCGACCTGGCCCGCGCCGACCTCCGCGAGGCGATCGGGCTGACCGCCGCGCCGGTCGCCGCCCGGATCACCCGCTGGGAGGACGGCCTGCCCCAGTACCCGGTCGGCCATCTGGAGCGGGTGGCTCGCATCCGGGAGGCCGTCGGGCAGCTGCCGGGCCTGCGGGTGTGCGGGGCGCTCTACGACGGCGTCGGTATCCCGGCCTGTATCGCCTCGGCCCGCAAGGCCGCGGAGGACATCCTCGGCACCCTGCGGCCGGCCGGCCTCCCCGGCGAGTGAGAATGGACGACATGACAGACGCTTCCACCCCCGCTTCCGCACCGCAGACCCCTGCGGCGCCCGAGAAGGCACCGAACGCCGGCAAGAAGGCCAAGGACCTCAACGAGGTCATCCGCTACACCCTCTGGTCGGTGTTCAAGCTGCGCGACGTCCTCCCCGAGGACCGCACCGGCTACGCCGACGAGGTCGAGGAGCTGTTCGCGCAGCTCGCCGCCAAGGACGTGGTGGTCCGCGGCACCTACGACGTCTCCGGCCTGCGCGCCGACGCCGACGTCATGATCTGGTGGCACTCGGAGAGCTCGGACGCCCTCCAGGACGCCTACAACCTCTTCCGCCGCACCCGGCTCGGCCGCGCGCTCGACCCGGTGTGGTCCAACATGGCGCTGCACCGCCCCGCCGAGTTCAACAAGGCGCACATCCCGGCCTTCCTGGCCGACGAGCGGCCCCGCGCCTACGTGAGCGTCTACCCCTTCGTGCGCTCCTACGAGTGGTACCTCCTCCCCGACGAGGACCGCCGCCGGATGCTCGCCGACCACGGCAAGATGGCCCGCGGCTTCCCGGACGTCCGCGCCAACACCGTGCCGTCGTTCTCGCTCGGTGACTACGAGTGGGTGCTCGCCTTCGAGGCCGACGAGCTCTACCGCATCGTCGACCTGATGCGTCACCTGCGCGGCTCCGAGGCGCGGATGCACGTCCGCGAGGAGGTCCCGTTCTACACCGGCCGTCGCAAGGCGGTCGCCGAACTGGTCGCCGGGCTGGCCTGACCTCCCGGCACGGACGAGTGGGCCGCCCCTGCCCCGGGGCGGCCCACTCGTCGGTCGTTTTCCGCTACTTCCCCGGGCGCGCGTGCTGGGCCCGGGCCGTCTGCTGCCCCGGCACCGGCTCCGCGCGCGGCGCGCAGTACACCTTGTGCGCCGGGATCTTCCCGTGCAGCAGATACGCCTCGGCGTAGCGGTTCACGCAGTCGTTCTCGCCGAAGCCGATGCCGTGCGTGCCCGCGCCGTTCTCGGTGACCAGCGACGAGCCGGGCAGCCGGCGCTGCAGCTCCAGCGCGCCCCGGTACGGCGTCGCCGCGTCCCGCTCGGCCGCCAGCAGCAGCACCGGCGGCAGCGCACCGGGCTCCGTGTGGACGTCGAGCGGGAGGCGCCGGCCGTGCAGCGCCCCGTCCAGCTCGGTGGCGGCCGCATGGCCGGCGGCGTCCGCCAGCTCCTGGCCCGACCCCTGCTCCACCCGGCGGGCCGCCGCCGCGACCCCGGCCGCCGCGGACTGCGTCCGCTCCGGCCAGAACGCGCACGGCAGGTTCATCCAGGCGTTGTCCCAGGTCTCGAACGGCGCGATCTCGGCGACGTCGGTGTTGTCCCGGTCCCAGGTCCGCCAGGACCGCGGCCAGGGCGCGTCGTTGCACTCCACGGCCGTGTAGACCGCGTTGGCGTTCTCCGCGTCCTTGGCGCCGGTCTCGTGGGGCAGGGCCTGGGCGATCAGCGGTTTGGGGTCGCCGTGCAGATAGCTCGCGAGCGCCTCGGCGCGCAGCGGCCAGAAACCGTCGTTGTAGCCGGTCTTGAGGAAGGCGGACTGCAGCTCGCCGGCGCCGAGCTTGCCGTTGAGGGGATGGCGGCGCAGCTTCCCGGAGGCCGTGTCGTACGCCTGCTGCACGGCCTTCTTGGTCTTGCCGAGGTGGTAGTGGTCGTCGTGCTTGGCGACCCAGCGCAGCCAGTCGCCCCAGCGGCGCTCGAAGGCGATGTCCTGATCGAGGTTGTTGCGGTACCAGATCTGCCGGGGGTCGGGGTTGACCACGCTGTCGAAGATCATCCGCCGCACATGGCCGGGGTAGAGCGTCGCGTACACCGCCCCGAAGTACGTCCCGTACGAGGCACCGATGAAGGTCAGCTTCTTCTCACCGAGGGCGGCCCGCAGCATGTCCAGGTCCCGGGCGTTGTTGACCGAGTTGTAGAACGGCAGGTCCGCGCCGGCCCGCCGGGCGCAGCCCCGGGCATACGCCCTGGCCTGTTCCCTCTTCTTCCGCTTGAACGCCGCGTCGGGGTACATCCGGCTGTCGGTGGGCGCCGTGGCGAACGTCTTGGGGTCCTGGCACGACAGCGGCGCCGAACGGCCCACCCCGCGCGGCGCGTAGCCGACGAAGTCGTAGGCCCGGGCCAGCCTGCTCCATTTGGGCAGCGTGCCGTAGAGCGGGAACTCCAGGCTGGAGGCGCCGGGGCCGCCCGGGTTGAACACCAGCGAGCCCTGCCGCTCGCGGTGCGCGGTGGCGCGCGCCCGGCTGACCGTGAGCTGGATCTTCTTGCCGTCGGGGCGCGCGTAGTCGAGGGGGACGGTGAGCTGGCCGCACTCGACGGACGACGGCAGATGCTCCACCGGCGCGCACCGGCCGAAATCGAGGCGGTGCGCGACGGGTGCGGGCGGCGCCCCGGCCACCTGCGTGGTGCCGCCCGCCGGGGCAGTGGCGAGGGCGGTCACGATCAGCGACCCGATGGTGCCGTACAACGCAAGTGCTCTCACTGGCCGTCCCTTCGTGTGTGCATACAAAAGGGATAGTTGGGGCGGTGATTGGCGATGTAAAGCACCGGGCACCGGTGTCGGGCGCTATGCCCCGGAAGAGTGGAGCGCGGCGCGAAGGGCGGGATCGGTGAGGGCGCTGGGGCCGTTCAGGGCGAGGGAGATGAGGGAGGTGAGGGGTGCCAGAGGGGCGGAGGGGAGCCGTGAGCCGGGCGGATCGGCCTTCCCGGGAAGGCGCTGTTCGCCCGCGTCGGTGGCCCAGTCCCGGTACGGGTGGAGCTCGAAGCGGGCCACGGCCAGGGTCCCGAGGCAGAGCACCAGCGGCAGCGAGAACCACCCCAGGAGCAGCGCGGTGTCCGCGCCGGGCGGTGCCATCCAGTGGGCCGCGGCGGCGGCCACTACGACCAGGAGGGCGGCGGCCCACACCTGGCGGACCCCGCTGCGGATGCCGGGGCGGGCCGCGGCCGGCAGTGCCAGCCCGTCGGCCACCAGCTTGTCGGCCACCGCCCGTACCGCCTCGTCGGCCACCAGGGCTTCCCGCACCGCGGGTATCGGGCGCTGTCCGTCCGGGCCTATCGCGCTGAGCGTCGCCTGCTCGACCGGATCCTGTGCGACCGGCTCGACGACGGTGGCCCAGCCGGTGTGGGCGAGCAGCAGCCGACGCTTCTGGGCCATCAGCACCAGGACCACATCGGCGAGCCGCTGCGGCCCGCCGGAGAGGTAGGCCATCTCGTAGAGGGTCAGGCCGGGCGCGTGCCCGTCGTCACCGGCCGGGTCCGGGACCGGAGCGGAGACCGGTGGGCGGGCCGGCCGTCCGGTCCGGGCCGCGGCGACCGCGGCCCGGCACACCCGCGCACAGGAGAACACCGCCGCGACCGCGGCGACGAGGAGGAAGAGAAGCCACATGGTCCATTTTCTACGGGAAGGTCCATGACAATGGCCATTAATTTTCCCCGTATGTGGAGCACGTCACGTCCCTTCCTTCCCTGATCAGGGCCGGTGTGGCTCGCAAACCGGACACCTTCGGCCGGAGAATCGCCGCTCAGCTGCTGCCGCAGCCGGAGCCCCCGCCGCACGACGAGCCCCCGCCGCACGAGGAGCCGCCTCCGCAACTCGAACCGCCGCCGCACGAGGAACCGGAGCCGCAGGACGAACCGCCACCGCAGCCCGCACCGGAGCCGCCGTCGGACGAGCCGCACCAGAAGGAGCTGTCGCCGCCCACGTCGCCACCGGACGCCGCGCTGCCGGACGACGACGAGCCGCCCGCGGTGGCCATTGCGGCGGTCCGCTGGGCCTCCTCGAACTGCTGCCGCAGCAGCTCGTCCGCTATCAGCGCCGTACCGCCGAGCGCCACCACCAGCCCGGCGGCCTGCCATGCGCCGCCCACGCCGCCCCGGGAGTGGGCCGACTGCGCGGAGCGCAGCGCGCGGGTACCCGCCTTGGTGACGCGGTTCCGGAAGACCGTCCGGCACAGCGCGGCCACGATCAGACCCCCGATCAGCGCCGGCATGACCGTGATCACCACCGGCGGGCCGAACGCCTCGCCGAAGCCGTCGTCGTTGCCGGCGTCCGCGACCGAGAGCAGCACCCCGAGGGCGAACAGCACCGGGATCGCCGCCATTTGAGCGCCCGCCAGCCGGCGCCAGCCGCGTCCCCGCCGCGGATGACGCATCAGTCCGCGAGCCGCCAGCCGGTTGCCGACCTCCTGGACCGCGGGACTGCGCATGGCCTCGGCGCGCACCGCGGCCAGCGCCCCGCCGGGCGTCCGGGCGACCGCGTCCAGGACGGCGGTCTCGACCGCGTGCTCTGCGGTGGCCTGGCGGACGGTCACCACGCCCGGGCCACCCACCGCCAGCCGGCCGTCCTCGCACATCCCGGCGAGCGCCGCGTCCACCACCCGCCCGGGACCGCCGGCCAGGAACGCGATCTCCCATACGGTGCGGGCCTGCGCCTCGCCCCTGGGGACGGACGGGGTGCCGCGCCGCACCAGGAGCGTGCCGAGCAGCAGCACCAGCGAGGAGGCACCGAGGCCCATGTACACCGCTTGTGTGAACGACATCATCGCCACGTTCCCTTCATTGCCTGGCGGACGGCGTGGACGGCGCGGGCGAGCCGGGCCGCGGAACCGGCGGACGGTGGGGTGGGGCCCGCGCGGTCCCGCCACCAGCGGGTCAGCCGCTGCCGGGCGGCGGGGTCCGCGGGACGGCCCTGGGCCAGCAGGTGCGCCGCGAAGTCCAGCGCGTCCTGGCGGTAGCCGCCGCGCATCGGACGGTTGCGGGCATAGCCGGCGAACGCCGGGCGGTAGTCGTCGCCGAGGATCTCGGGCAGCTCGGGCGCGACCTTGGCGACCACCCCGGACCGCTTGGCGGTCAGCGCCCGGCTCTGCACGCCCAGCCGGGTGCGGTCGAAACCCTCGGGCGCCGGGGTGCCGGCGACCAGCGCGGAGAGCAGCGCGGTCTGCGCCAGCGCCAGCCGCTGCCGCGCCGCGTCGGTGCCGGGGGCGGCCGGTGCCGCGGCGGTGGGGCCGGTGCGGCCGGTGGAGGCCGCGGTGACGGTGGGGCCGGCGTCCGGCTCCCGTACGGGCTCAAGCCGCCTGGACATGGCGGGCCTCCTTCAGGACGGTGCGGATCGCGTCGAGTTCCCCGGCCAGCTCGCCGGCCTCGGGGAAGTCGTCATCGCGCTCCAGCAGCACACCGGGCGGGTTGATCCGGGCACACAGCTCGGCGAGCACGTCCAGCACCGGCTGGGTCACCGGATGGGCGTGGCTGTCGTGCCAGACCCCGTCCCGCTCCACGCCGCCCGCCACATGGACGTAGGCGATCGCCTCGACCGGCAGCTCGTCCAGCGCCACGGCCGGGTCCTCACCGCGGTTGACGTGGTTGGTGTGGAGGTTGGCGACGTCGATCAGCAACCGCACCCCCGTCCGCTCGACGAGCTCGGCCAGGAACTGCCCCTCGGTCAGCTCCTCGTCCGGCCAGTTGACCAGGGCCGCGATGTTCTCCAGAGCCAGCGGCACCGGCAGCGCGTCCTGGGCGATACGGACGTTCTCGCAGAGCACGTCCAGCGCGTCGCGGGTGCGCGGGACCGGCAGCAGATGTCCGGCCTCCATCAGCGGTGAGGCGGTCAGCGGCCCGCCGGCCCGGACGAACGCGATGTGCTCGGTGACCAGCGGGGCGCCCAGCACCTCGGCACGCTCGGCGAGGGCGGCCAGCCGGCCGATGTCCGGACGGTCGGCACCGCCGAGCCCGAGCGAGACGCCGTGCGGGACGACGGTCGTCCCGCGCTCCCGCAACTCGCGCAGGGCGTCCGGGAGATGGCCGGGGCAGATGTTCTCCGCCACCACCTCCACCCAGTCCACACCGGGCAGCCCGGCGATCTCCGTGGCGATTTCCGGCCGCCAGCCGATGCCCGTCCCCAGGCGCTCGATGTCCGTTCCCGGACGCTCCATGGTTCCCCCTCCCACTCCGTGGTCGGGGTACTCATGGCCACGTCAGGACCGGCCGAATCCTGCACCTGCCGAGTTCAGAGCTTCATTTGAGCTTCCCGCCAGGGACCCCGCCTCCCCGCGGCGATCCGCCGGCCGCCCCCGCCGGTCAGCGCGCGGTCTCGAACCCCACCGCCGCACCGAGCGCCAGCAGCACCCCACCGGTGGCCTGATCCAGCCGCCGCCGTATTCGCGGCCGCTGGAAGACGGCCCGCGCGCGGTGCACCGCCAGGGCGATACCACCGAGCCACAGCACGCCCAGCGCGGCATGGACGGCGACCAGCAGCAGGGTCGTCGCGATCACCGGCGCGCTGTGCGGGATGAACTGCGGCAGCAGCGACATGTAGACCACCCCGACCTTGGGGTTGAGGACATTGGTCAGCAGGCCCGTCCGCAACGCCCGCAACGGGGTCACCGGCCGCGCGCCCGCGCCGTCACCGGACCGCTCCCGCACCGCGGCGGGCGCCTCGGCCTCCGAAGCCCCGGCGGTCCGTATGCGCCGGGCGCTGCGCAGCGCCTGTATCCCGAGCCACATCAGATACAGCGCCCCGGCCACCCGCAGCACGTCGTACGCCGTCCTCGACGCGGCGAGCATCGCGGTCAGCCCGACCGCACCGGCCAGCCCCCACACGAAGCATCCGGCGGCGATGCCCAGCGCGCTGCACAGCGCGGCGCGCCGCCCCGAGCCGAGCGCGGTCCGCAGGACCACCGCGAAGTCGGGGCCGGGCGAAATGGTCAGCAGCGCGGCCACGAGGGTGAAACCGAGCAGGGACGTCAGCACGGCCGCCTCACCGCCCCTGCGGCAGCGCGCCGCGCAGCGCGGGGTGGTCCGCGACGACTGTGCAGGAGCCCGGCGCGATCTCCGTGAACCCGGCATCGCGGACCACGGGCAGCCCGCTGCGGGTCAGCGCCTCCCAGCGCGCGGGATCCGCGGACCGGACGGCCAGCGGGAAGCCGGCCGCGCGCCAGGCCGCCCGCTCCTCCTCGGACAGCTCCCACCACGCCAGCTGGGCGCCGTGGCCGGCCTGCGCCATCTCCTTGCCCGCCGACATTTCCAGCGCCGGGTTCAGCCACAGCACGGGCACGCCGTCGGCGGGCGGCCCGGGCGGCTCGGGGTCGTCCAGCTCCGTGCCGGAGACCTGCAGCTTCACCAGCTCCTTGGGCCAGCCGTCCAGCGGCACCGGGGGATAGACCCGGACCTCGGCGTGGCGCCCGGTGACCGTGATCCCGGGCAGTGCCTCGGCGCGCCGCCACTCCGCGCCGCGCGCCCGCCGCACCACCTTCCGGATCCGGGCGTCCTGCCAGTCCCGCACCGCCGCCGCCCACTCGCCGTCCCCGGCCGACCGCTCGTCCGACAGCAGCACCAGCACCGCCCGGGCGGCCGTCTCCAGCGCGTCCGTACGCGCCGGAGGGTCGGCCCGCTCCAGCCGCACGACGAGCGGCAGCACGAACTGCAAAGCCGCGTCCCGGTCGCTCTCGTCGGGCCGGAACGGGCTGGTGGAATCGCTGCCGGACTGCCCGGCGGTCTCGGTCCTGGTCACCCGATCAGTCTGCCAGCCGCCACTGACAACGCCCCTGGCGCTCCCCGCGCAGGCCCACCCGCGCACCCCTGCCCCGCCGGCGCGGGCCCGCCCGCGCGGCCCCGTTCTCCCGGCGCAGGCCCGCTGCCCGGACCCGCCTGTCCGGCCCCGTCCGCCCGGGCCTGTCCGCGCGTACCGCCCGCCTGGACCCGTCCGCGCGTACCGCCCGCCTGGACCCGTCCGCGCGTACCCGTCCGCCCGCGCCGTGTCGTCGTCCGCGTCCCTGAGCGGGCACCCGGCGACCTGCCCCGCTACCGTCGAGGGCGGCGGACGGCGCGACGCCGTACGGCAGTTGGGCCGCCGGCAGAGGAGCGACGCCGTACGCCAACGGGCGTGCCGGCACGGGCGATCGGGGCGCGGGCCGGGCAGCGCGGGGAAACGGGGAGGCAGCGGGTGCCGGAGCGGATGCGGTTGGACGGGGTGGGGCGGCGCTACGGGGTCCGCGGCCCCTGGGTGCTGCGCGAGGTCCACCTCACGGTGCCCGAAGGCGCGTTGCTGCGCATCGAGGGGACCAACGGCACCGGCAAGTCCACCCTCCTGCGGCTGCTCGCCGGGATCGACCGGCCCAGTACCGGGCGCATCACCGGCCGGCCGCGCCGCGCCTACGTCCCCGAACGTTTCCCCGCCGCCATGCCCTTCACGTCCGCCGGCTATCTCACCCACCTGGGCCGCGTCCACGGCCTGACCAGCGCGGAAGCGGCCCGGCGCGCCGCCGAGTGGCTGGAACGCTTCGGCGCGGCCGGGCACGCCCGTACCCGGCTCGCCGAGCTGTCCAAGGGGACCAGCCAGAAGGTCGCGGTCGCCCAGGCGCTGCTCGCCGAGCCCGAACTCCTCGTCCTGGACGAGGCGTGGACCGGCCTGGACCGCGGCGCCCGTGAGGTGCTCGACCGCGCGGTCGCCGAACGGGTCGCGGACGGCGGCACCGTGGTGTTCGTCGACCACGACCCACAGCGTCTGGCCGGCGCGGCCGACGCCCGCTACCGGGTGGTGGACGGGCGGCTGCTGGCCCAGGAGGAGCGGCCCGGCGCGTCCGCGTATCCGGGCGCCGCGACCGGCCCCCGGGTGACCATCGAGGCCGAGGGCCCACCGGGCGCCGCCCCGCCGACCGGCCCACCGGGGACGACCGCCGGCGCCCCGCGACTGCCGGGCGGCGCGGAGATCACTCCCGGCCCTGACGGCGCGTTCCGGTTCACGGTCCCCGCCGTCCACTCCGACGCGCTGCTGCGCGCCCTGCTCACCGCCCGGCCGCCGTGGCACATCCGCGCCGTCACCACAGCCCCCGGCCCGGCCGTACCGCCAGATCCGGCAACCCCGTACGCCCCCGACTCCGCTCCCGATGCCGTCCCCGACCCCGACGAGGCCCCCCACCCGTGATCGCTCTCCTCCGCTATCAGGCGGCGCTGCTCGTCGGCTCGCACCGCTGGCTGCCGCCGGTCATCCTCTACGCGGCGTTCCTGGCCATCGGCATCCAGAGCGGCGGCCCGATCCTCGACGCGTTCGGCTACGCCGCGGTCGGTGTGCTGCCGGTCACCGTCTGGCTGACCCGGATCTGCCTCACCAACGAGCCGCCGGCCGCCCGTAGTTGTACGGCGACCGCCGCCGGGCCCGGCCGGGTGCACCTCGCCTCCGTGCTGACCGCGGCCGGTGCCGGGCTGCTGCTCGGGCTGCTCGGTACGGCCCTGGTGGTGCTGCTGTCCGATCCGCACTCCGCCCACCAGGTGGCGGTACCCGTCCTGCCCGCGACCGGCGCCGGCCTGCTCGCCGTGCTGACCTGCCTGCTGACGGGCCTGGCCCTCGGTGCGCTGTGCACCTGGCCCGTGCTGCGCGTCCCCGGCTGGGGCATCCCGGCCGGACTGCTCGGCTCGCTGCTGCTGCTCGTCCTGGGCGGCTCGCCTGCCAACGCCGCCATGACGGGCCTGGTCACCGGCTCCCTGCACGGCACGATCACCGTCCCCTGGCTCCCGGCGGCCGCGGCCATCCTGCTCGCGGCCGCAGCCACCGCCACCGCCTGCGCCCTGGCGTCCCGTCGCGGCTGAAGCACGGAGGGAGGGCCCGGGGGCCAGGGGAAGGTGTGAGCCTCCGGAACGGCGAACTCCCGGGACGGGCGCGATGGGACGGGCGCCCCCGGGACCGGCGGGCGTACCCTCGGCCCCATGCCGCACACGCCCGCCACCCCCGATCCCGCTGGCCCAGCCCCAGCCCCCGGCGCCTCCGCCCCCGAACCCTCGGTCGCCGACTGCCTGTACTGCGGCCGGCCCACCGAGTACCCGGTAGACCGGCCGGGGATCGTGCTCTGCCCGGTGTGCGAATGGCAGGAGGCCCAGCGGACCGCGTGCTCCGGCTGACCCGGGTGAGCCGGAAGACGGGCTGCGCACCGTCAACTCCCTGACACCCGTCGGACGTCGCCCGACGGACCTCGCCTAGCGGACCTCGCCGGTCACCAGCGACTTCGCGTCGCGCGCCAGGGCCGTCAGCCGGGAGATCGCCCGGAAGTACTTCTTGCGGTAGCCGCCGCGCAGCATCTCCTCGCTGAACAGCTCGTCGAAGGGCTTGCCGGAGGCCAGCACCGGCACCTCGCGGTCGTAGAGCCGGTCCGCGAGGACGACCAGGCGCAGCGCGGTGGACTGGTCGGGCACCGCCTGGACATCGGTCAGGCAGACCGCCTCGATGCCGTCGCACATCGCGCCGTACCGGCTGGGGTGCACCTTCGACAGGTGGTCCAGGAGGGAGGGGAAGTCGTCGAGCGAGGCCCCGGGCGTGCGGTACGCCGTACGAGTGACCGTCTCGTCGTCGAACGGGGCGGGCGCCTCGGGCAGACCGCGGTGGCGGTAGTCCTCGCCGTCGATCCGCAGCGGGCGGAAGTGGGCGCTCAGGCCCTGGATCTCGCGCAGGAAGTCGACGGCGGCGAACCGGCCCTCGCCGAGCTTGCCGGGCAGCGTGTTGGAGGTGGCGGCCAGCGCCACACCGGCCTCCACCAGCTTGCCGAGCAGCGTGGAGACCAGCACCGTGTCGCCGGGGTCGTCCAGCTCGAACTCGTCGATGCACAGCAGCTTGTGCTCGCCGAGCGTGCGGACGGTCTGCTGGAAACCGAGCGCGCCCACCAGGTTCGTCAGCTCGACGAAGGTGCCGAACGCCTTCTGTTCGGCGGGCGCCGGGGACGCGTGCCACAGGGAGGCGAGCAGATGGGTCTTGCCGACGCCGTAGCCGCCGTCCAGATAGACGCCGCGCGGGCCCTTGGGGGCGGCGGCCTTCTTGGGGCTCCGGGCGAACCAGCGGCGCTTGCCGCCGCCGGTGTCCGCCCCGGCGGCGATGGAGTCCGCGAAGTCGCTCAGGACCTGGACCGCCTCGGCCTGGCTGGGCTGCTTCGGGTCCGGGATGTACGTGTCGAACCGGGCGTCCTGGAAGCGCGGCGGCGGCACCATCTCGGCGACCAGGCGGTCGGCCGGGACGTGCGGGGCGCGGGCGGTGAGCGCGGCGGGGGCTGCGTCGGCCGGGTCGGCCCCGTCGGCCGGCGGTCCGGCTATCGGGTCGGGCTGCGGCGCGGAGGGCTGGGAAGGTGACACAGCCGTCCAGCCTATCTCCTTCGTCCGAGGTGCCGGACCGTGCGGCGAGGCATGTCACACTGCCGCCATGCGACGCCTGTTCCCCCTCCCCGCCCCGCCCGTGCCCGCCGCCGACGGGACGGCCGCCGCGCCCGCGGTGACCGGTGCCGACGACCGCGAGTGGACGCTGGACGAACTGGCCGACGCCTACGCCTACCCGGCGGCGGACGACCCGGCGCGCGCGGGACGCCCCGGCTGGCTGCGCGCCAACATGGTGTCCTCCATGGACGGCGCGGCCCATCACGAGGGCCACTCGCAGCCGCTCTCCAGCGACGCCGACATGCGGATCTTCGGGGTGCTGCGGGCGGTCGCGGACGTCGTGGTGGTGGGTGCGGAGACGGTGCGCCAGGAGGGGTACCGGCCGGCCCGCGCCCGGGAGGCGTTCGCCGCCCGCCGGGCCGCCGCGGGGCAGTCCCCGGCGCCCGCCATCGCGGTGGTCACCGCCGGGCTCGGGCTGGACTTCGGGCTGCCCCTGTTCACCGAGGCGCTGGCGCCGACCGTCGTCCTGACCGGCGCGGGTGCCCCCGCCGATCGGGTGGCCAAGGCCCGGGCGGCCGGTGTGGAGGTGCTGTTCGCCGGCGAGGGCCTGGGCGTCGACCCGTCCCGGGTGGCCGGTGTCCTGGCCGAACGCGGTCACACCCGGCTGCTCACCGAGGGCGGGCCGATGCTGCTGGGGCAGTTCGCCGCGGCCGGTGCGCTGGACGAGATGTGTCTTTCGCTCGCTCCGGTGGTAACCGTCGGAGATGCGCCGAGGATCATGAAGGGGCCGGCCGTCGAGGTTCCCGAGCGGTTCGTCCTGGCCTCCGTATTGGAGGAGGCCGGGTTCCTGTTCACTCGCTACCGTCGGTCCTGATAAACAGCGGAATTATCTGTTCCGCTTAGCTTCCTTTGGGCACACTAAAAGCCAACAGGTCCCGCGTGGCGACGGGGCAGGATGGTGTCTGTCGGGCTCCGCACAATGCGGCCTGAGGAGAAGAAGGGCGTCCGTCGTGTTCACGAGCGTATTGATGATCGAGAAACCTCTGACGCCCGCCGACGTGGAGTTCGTGACCACCCTGCACGGCGACGACCCGGTCTCGTTCGTCGTGCTCATGCAGCCCCGCGGCAAGCAGGACGTCCTGTTGCGGGCCATCGACGACGTCGCCCTCGGGGAGTTCGACGACGCCGTGCGCGAGGGTGCCGAACCGGGCGGAGCACAGGCCGAGGCCCCCGCCGAGGTCGGGCTGACGCACACCCTCCAGGCACTGCGCGAGGCCGGTGCGCAGGCCGTCGGACAGGTCGTCGAGGACCATCCGCTGGACCTGCTGCGCTCCGTCGTGGACGAGACCGGGGCGGACGAGGTGATCGTGCTGACCGCCCCGCACTTCGTCGAGGAGTTCTTCCACCGCGACTGGGCCTCCCGCGCCCGCCACAAGGTCGGCGTCCCGGTCCTCAAGCTCTTCTCGCACGCCGCCGACGACCAGCCCCAGGGGACGCCCGGGGGCTGACCGCGCCCCCGGGGGCCGGCCACCGGCACCGTCACACCCGAGCGGCCGGGCAGGGGCGCAGCCGTCCGTCGTGCACCTCCGCGATCTCGTCCGCCGCGTCCAGATGGCTGTGGTCGTGGGTGACCAGCACCGTCGCCGTCGCCCGCTGGTGGGTCAGGTTCAGCAGCAGCTCCAGCACCGCGGCGCCCCGCTCGTGGTCCAGCGCGCTGGTCGGCTCGTCCACCAGCAGCACCGCGGGGTCGTTCATCAGCGCCCGGGCGATGTTGATCCGCTGCCGCTGACCGCCGGACAGCTGGTGCGGCCGCCGGCCGGCCAGCCCCTCCATGCCGACGGCCGCCAGCAGCTCCCGCGCCCTGGCCCGGGCCCTGCGCGGCGAGCGGCCGTCCAGGTGGGCCATCACCTCCAGCTGCTCGGCGGCGGTCAGGGACGGCAGCAGGTTCGGCTGCTGGAAGACCATGCCGAGGGCCGTCCGGCGCAGCGCGGTCAGCTCGGTGCGGCCGAGGCCCGTGGTGTCCGTGCCGTCGATCACCACCCGCCCGCGGTCCGGGCGGATCAGCGTCGCGGCGACCGCCAGCAGGCTGGACTTCCCCGACCCGGACGGCCCGATCACCGCGGTCAGACAGCCGGCGGGCACGGTCAGCGAGACCGTGTCCAGCGCGGTCAGCCGGTCCTCGCCGTCGGGGTAGGTCAGGGTCACATCGGTCAGTTCGAGGCTCATCGGGCACTCCCCAGGGCGGTCAGCGGATCGACGGAGGTGATGCGGCGGATGGACAGCGCGGCCCCGGCGGCGCCGAGCGCGATCATGACCAGGGCCGGGACCAGCACCGTCGGCGGGTCGAGCACGAACGGCACCGCGCCGCCGATGCCCGCACCCACACCCGCCGCCACGGCGGTGCCCAGGCCCGTCCCGATCACCAGCAGGACGACGGCCTGCCCGAGCGCGTCCCGCAGCAGATAGCGGGTCGAGGCGCCCAGCGCCTTCAGCACGGCGACGTCGCCGCTGCGCTGGATCGTCCACACCGTGAAGAACGCGCCGATCACCAGCGCGGAGATGGCGAACAGGAAGCCGCGCATCAGCTGGAGCGAGCCGTTCTCGGCGGTGTACGAGCCGATGGCCTGCAGGGCGTCGTCCAGGGGCATCGTCTTCGTGCCCAGCCGCCCGTCGGCGTCGGCGAGGCTCTGCGTCCCTGTGGTGGAGAGCGCCAGCACCGTCGCGCCCGGAGGGCCGCCGGTGCCGCCCGTCAGGGACCGCCAGTCGGCGAGCGACGTCCAGACCACCGGGGTGTGGCTGTACATGGCCGCACCCGCCACCGCCGCCACCCGGAACGTGCGCCCGCCCAGCGACACCGAGCCCCCGGCCCGCACCCCGAGCGAGGCCGCGGCCTTCTCCGAGAGCACCACCGCGCCGTCCCCGGCCCGCCCCTGCGCCGGGGCCAGCGGCGATCCGGGGCGCACCCCGAACGCCGACACCGCGGCCGCCCGGTCGCCCGCCTCCGCCTTCGTCGTGGCGATCCCCAGCGGCTCCGCCCGCCGTACGCCGGGCACCCGCGCCCACTCCCGTACGGTCCGTTCGGTCAGCCGGGAGTCGGTGAAGGCGACCGTACGGCCCTCCAGGGGCGCCGAGAACACCAGGTGGTCGGCGGGCAGCCCGGTGATCGCCGAGGTGTTCTCCCGGCCCAGGCCCGCGGTCAGGCCCGACAGCAGCCCCACCAGCACGGTGATCAGCACCACGACGGTGCCCATCAGGGCGAACCGCCCCTTGGCGAATCTCAGGTCTCTCCAGGCGACGAACACGGGCTCGGCCATCCTCCGGGTACCGGCGCCGGACCCACTGCCCGGCGGCTGGCCCCCACCGTCGCCCGCCGGAGAGGGCCGCGGCATCGCGCGGCGGAGTGGTCCGCGGAGATCGAAAGGTGCGCCCCGGCATCAACCCTTCGGTTGATGCCCGAGGCCGTACCCGCCCGTAGCCTGAAGGAGCCGTGACCGAAGAAGCCGTGACCGCCCCCTCCCTCACCCCCGTTCTGCGGGTCCTGCGCAGCTGCCTCCATCTGATGGTGGCCGCGCTGCTCGGGCTCGCCGCCGCCCGCGCGGTCGCCGATCACCGCCCGCACGCGCCCGCGGTCCTGGCCACCGCCGTCGTGCTGTTCGCGCTCTACGTCGCCGGCCCCAGGCTGCCCCGGCTGCGCGGCTCCACCGGCGCGGCCGCCCTCTGGCTCACCGCCGTCGGGCTGGTCTGGCTGGTGCTGCTGGCCCTCACCCCGGACGGCGTCTGGCTGGCCTTCCCGCTGTTCTTCGTCCAGCTGCACCTGCTCCCGCTGCGCTGGGCGCTGCCCGCCGTCGCGGCCACCACCCTCGCCGCCGTCGCCGGCTTCGGATGGCACACCCACACCCTCGGCGTCGGCACGGTCCTCGGCCCGGCCCTCGGGGCGGCGGTCGCGGTCGCCGTCGTCCTCGGCTACCAGGCCCTCTACCGCGAGAGCGAGCAGCGCCGCCGCCTCATCGAGGAGCTGACCGCGGCCCGCAGCGAGCTGGCCGCCGCGGAGCACGCGGCCGGCGTGCTCGCCGAACGGGAACGGCTGGCCCGCGAGATCCACGACACCCTCGCCCAGGGTCTCTCCAGCATCCAGCTGCTGCTGCGGGCCGCCGAGCGCGCCCTCCCCGAGCGGCCCGGGGCGGCGCTCGGGCACGTCCGGCAGGCCCGTACGGCCGCGGTCGACAACCTCGCCGAGGCCCGCCGGTTCGTCCGCGCGCTCAGTCCGCCCGACCTGGAGACCGGCTCGCTGCCCGCCGCCCTGGAGCGGCTGTGCGCCACCACGGAGCGCGCCTCCGGCCTGACCGTGCAGTGCCAGGTCTCCGGCGCGCCCACCGCGCTCCCCACCCCGCACGAGGTCGCCCTGCTGCGCATCGCCCAGTCCGCGCTGGCCAACACCGTCCAGCACGCCGCGGCCCGCCGGGTCGAGCTGACCCTCAGCTACATGGACACCGAGGTCGCCCTGGACGTCGTCGACGACGGCACCGGATTCGTCCCGGCGCAGGTGCCCGCGCCGGGCTCCGCGGCGGCCTCCGGTACCGGCTTCGGGCTCGCCGCGATGCGGGCCCGGGCCCGCGCCCTCCAGGGCACCCTCGCCGTCGAGTCCGCCCCGGGAGAGGGCACCGCCATCGCCGTCACCCTGCCCTGCCCCGCAGCGCCCGCCGGCCCGGAGGCCGCCCTGTGACCAGCCCCGTGACCAGCCCCGCGACCCCCATCCGGCTGCTGCTCGCCGACGACCACCCGGTCGTACGGGCCGGACTGCGCGCCGTCCTGGAGACCGAACCGGGCTTCGAGGTCGTCGCGGACGTGCCCACCGCCGAGGAGGCCGTCGAGCTCGCCGGGCGGTGCGAGGTGGACGTGGTCCTCATGGACCTCCAGTTCGGCGGGCGGATGCTGGGCTCGCAGGCCACCGCCGCGATCACCGCCCGGGCCGGCGCCCCGCGCGTCCTGGTCCTGACCACGTACGACACCGACGCCGACATCCTCGCCGCCATCGAGGCCGGCGCCACCGGCTACCTCCTCAAGGACGCGCCGCCCGAGGAACTGGCCGCCGCGGTGCGCACCGCGGCGGCCGGGAAGTCCGCGCTCGCGCCCACCATCGCGCTGCGCCTGATGGACCGGATGCGGACGCCCGCCACCGCGCTCTCCCGCCGCGAGACCGAGGTGCTCCAGCTCGTTGCGGACGGCCTGTCGAACGCCGCGATCAGCAAACGGCTCTTCCTCAGCCAGGCGACCGTCAAATCCCACCTTGTCCACATCTACTCCAAGCTGGGGGTGGACTCCCGCACGTCCGCGGTCGCCGCGGCCACCGCGAAGGGCCTGATCCGCCGCTGACCACTGACCACTGACCGCTCACCCGCTGACCACTGTCTCGAAGCCCCGGTGCGGTCCGGTCCGCGGTCGTCCAGGGGGCGTGGGGGTCGTCCGGGGGGGCGTCCGGGGCCCAAGGACCGGCGTTGTCGGTGCCGGGTGCGACAATCTTCGGCAGCAGGACAGCCGTACCGGCAGCACGAGGACCGGAACCGGCAGCCCGGCAGCAGAACCGCACGACCGCACCACCGCACGACCGCTCGCGATGATCGACGATCAGGGAGACCCGCCCATGGCACCCGCCATCCCAGCCTCGATGGACCGACCGCACTTCATCGGTATCGGCGGAGCCGGCATGTCGGGCATCGCCAAGATCCTCGCCCAGCGCGGCGCCCGGGTGGCCGGCAGCGACGCCAAGGACTCCCCGACCGCCGAGGCCCTGCGCGCCCTCGGCGTCACCGTCCACCTCGGCCACGCCGCCGAGCACCTCGCCGCCGACGCCACCAGCGTCGTGGTCTCCTCCGCGATCCGCCCCGACAACCCCGAGCTGGCCGCCGCCCATGAGCGCGGCATCCCCGTCGTGCACCGCTCCGACGCCCTCGCCGCCCTCATGGACGGCCTGCGCCCGATTGCGGTGGCCGGCACGCACGGCAAGACCACGACCACCTCCATGCTCGCCGTCTCCCTCGGCGCCCTCGGCCTCAAGCCGTCCTACGCCATCGGCGGCGACCTCGACGCCCCCGGGTCCAACGCGGAGCACGGCACCGGCGAGATCTTCGTCGCCGAGGCCGACGAAAGCGACCGCAGCTTCCACAAGTACGCCCCCGAGGTCGCCATCGTCCTCAACGTCGAGCTGGACCACCACGCCAACTACGCCTCGATGGACGAGATCTACGAGTCCTTCGAGACCTTCGTGGGCCGCATCCGCCCCGGCGGCACCCTGGTCATCGCCGCCGACCACCCCGGCTCCCGCGAGCTGACCGCCCGGGTCGCCGGCCGCGAGGACATCGAGATCGTCACCTACGGCGAGTCCAAGGACGCCGACGTCCGCATCCTCCAGATCACCCCGCACGGCCTGACCAGCGACGTCACCGTCAGCCTCACCAGCGGCAAGATCCTCACCTTCACCGTCTCCGTCCCCGGCCGGCACTACGCCCACAATGCCGTCGCCGCCCTCGCCGCCGGCGTCGCCCTCGATCTGCCGCCGCACAACCTCTCCACCGCCCTCGGCAAGTACACCGGCGTCAAGCGCCGCCTCCAGCTCAAGGGCGAGGCGGCCGGCGTCCAGGTCATCGACTCCTACGCCCACCACCCGACGGAGATGACCGCCGACCTCGAAGCCATCCGCGCCGCCGTCGCGGACTCCGCCCGCCTCCTGGTCGTCTTCCAGCCCCACCTCTTCTCCCGCACCCAGGAGCTCGGCACGGAAATGGGCCAGGCGCTCGCCCTCGCCGACGCCTCCGTCGTGCTGGACATCTACCCGGCCCGCGAGGACCCGATCCCGGGCGTCACCAGCACCCTGATCATCGACGCCGCGCGCGCCGCCGGCGCCGAGGTCACCGCCGAGAGCGACAAGTCCGCCGTCCCGGACGTCATCGCCGGAATGGCCCGACCCGGTGACCTTGTTCTCACCATGGGCGCGGGCGATGTGACCGACCTCGGCCCCGCCATCCTGACCCGCCTGGGCAGCTGAGCCGGAGGAGGCCCCCAGATGCCGTACGAGATCGACAAGCCCGAAGAGCAGTGGCGCGCCGAGCTGACCCCCGCCGAGTACCAGGTACTCCGCCAGGCCGGCACCGAGCCCGCCTTCGTCGGTGAGTACACCGACACCAAGACGTCGGGCATCTACTCCTGCCGCGCCTGCGGCGCCGAACTCTTCCGCTCCGACACCAAGTTCGAGAGCCACTGCGGCTGGCCGTCCTTCTACGACCCCAAGGACTCCGACGCCGTCGAGCTCCTGGAGGACCGTTCGCACGGCATGCTCCGCACCGAAGTCCGCTGCGCCCGCTGCGGCTCCCACCTCGGCCACGTCTTCGAGGGCGAGGGCTACCCGACGCCCACGGACCAGCGGTACTGCATCAACTCGATCTCGCTGCGGCTGATGCCGGACGAGGACGCTCCCCGCTCGCCCGGGGAGCAGAGGCCATAGGCCGACGCGTCCAGCAGCACCTTGTCGACCACTTGCCGACGCGGGGAGCAGCCCACTTCATCGTCACGAAGACGTCCGAGGTGGGGGCCTCCCCGCACGTGCGGCAAGCAGACAGCGCGTGCAGCGCCGTTCGACCACTGAACCGGCCACTCATGAGGCTGGAGATCACGGGCCGGCTGAACCCCGGATCATGGCGGACTTGATCTACCGCACCACGGGCAAAACCGCACCGTGACCACCCGCTGCGCTTCAGCGACAGCCGCCTCCTCGCCCAGTGGGTCTTCGGCGGCCCCTGGAGGCGCTTGAGCTCGCAGGATGGCGACGGGGGCAGGGGCAGCACGAGCCTGGCCGACCCGGGACGCAGCATCGCCGGCCAGTTACCCCGGAAGGCGACTACGCCTCATGCTCCTGCTTCCCCTCAAGGGGACTGGTTGCCGAGCCCGCAGCCGCCTTCACCGCACCGACCATCGCGACCGTTTCTCCTTCTGTCGTCAAGTTATCGAGTCCTTACCGGCAGTTGAGCCGGTGCCGCCAACTCTGTGCGGTGGCTTGAGTTTTTCCTCTAGCGTGGAAAAACTCGGGGAGGCGGGTCACCGGACGAGGAGAAGGGCATGGGAGGCGGAAGGCTCGTCATGACCGGCGGCGAGGTGAAACGCGGACTCCGGGAACTGGTCAGAGCGGTTCGGTCCGGCCTTGCGGGCGGCCGACGCAAGACCCCCAACGCCTTTCTCTGCGCCGGCCGTCCAGTCGACGGAGTGCCGCCACCTCACAAGAACGCGGTCCACGACGTCATCGGTGCCCGCCGGCTTCGCAAGCCGTCCACTGCCGAGAAACTCGCCGAGCTCTGGGGCTGCCCCGGCAAGCAGTGGGCGCGGTTCGCGATGGCGCGCCGGGAGCCGGCCGCCAGGCGGGCGGGGGCCCGGCCCCGCTTCCGGCCCCGTAGCCCGGCCCGAGGACCGTCGGCCAGCCGGGCGGACACCGCTGAGCAGTTCCGATGCTGCTGATCGGATGGCCTGCAAGACGGTCGGCTTACCGGGCCATCCCGCTTCGGAATTGAAACAGGGAGACGAGCCATGAAGCGTCACGAGGGAGTGCGGAAGCTGCGCAGAAGCGGATATCGCATCCTGCAATGGTTCCTCACTGTATTCTTTCTTGCGCTCGGGGCTCTGGCGATCCCGAAAATGGGCATGGATGGCCCGAACGGTGCCCCGGTCGGCCTGACGGCGATCTTCGGAACAATCTTCGTCGAGCAGCGAATCCTCCGCTCCCGGGTCATTCTCTCCCCCAGTTGCGTGCGGGTGGTGAACGCCATCTTTGAATACCGCGTTGAACCCGGGGCGATAAAGACAGCCTACGTCGATACCGGTGGAACCATGAAGATCGAAACACGAGACGGTGGTGAGATTTTTGTCGGAGCCTACAGTGGTTCTCTTATTGATTACTTTGTGGGGAGTGCGGGCAGGGCGGCAAAAATAGTCCGTAATTACATCGCCGGCAAACCGGTTGCGTCGGACTTTGTCATTCACAGGAAGTATGCGAGGAGTTGTCCACTGCTACCTGCATGTGGCCTGGTGGCCGACGAAGGGGTGCAGGTCGCTGCACGCGCGATGTACGGACCGGCCCCACGGCAGTGAGCCGGGTCCCACCCCCATTTATTGAATCTCGGATCCGGCAGGAAAGGGGGGCAGGGCATGAAGGGGCAACGGAAGGTAGTGAAACTCCGAAGAAAGTCGCAGCGCGTTCTGCAATGGTCCTTCTCTGTAATCCTTCTCTTTATGGCAGCCCTCGTTGTCGATAGAATGGGCTTTCGTGGACCAAACAAGGCTGAAGTTGGTCTAACGGCCTCCTTTGCCACCATATTCTTGGTGCAGAGGGTTTGCCGATCTCGCGTGCTCATCTTTCAAGATGAGGTATGTGTCGTCAATGCGGTGTTTAAATACAGTGTGGCGCGCAGTGCCGTTGCTCAAGTTTTCGTCGACCTCGGAGGGAATCTGACGCTAGAAACGACAGGTGGCGAGGAGGTTTACGTGGCTGCCTACAGTGGCTCACTCATAGATCATTTTGTGGGCAGCTCGGACAGGGCAGCCAAAACGATCCGTCAACATGTGAAAATGAAAACGGCTACCTCGCGAGACTCCGCGGTCCGTAGAGGGCTGGCAATTTCCTGGCTTTCGGATATCTGGCTGGTCGCCGCAGTGATCTGTGCGGTGTGGACCGCAATCGGCAATGTGGTGGGTTGAGTGGTATTCCGCGGCGAATCAGTAAGGCGCTCATCTTTCGTCCGGCCCCCTCCTTCCCAGGAGGGCGGATCGCAGCCATCTGCCGGGCCCGTGTCGGCTGCATCAACTCGATCTCGCTGCGGCTGATGCCGGACGAGGACGCTCCCCGCTCGCCCGGGGAGCAGAGGCCATAGGGCAGCGCGTCCAGCAGCACCGCGGGACCACCTGCTGACGCGCGAGGAGCCGCAGTTACGACCGGAAGACCGGGCAGTCGGAGAGGAAGCATCTCCGCTGGCGCGTGGAGCAGGTACTCGTCGCGGTGCAGGTCGGCCATGATCAGGGACCGTTTCCGCGCGTGCGGAGAGCAGACGCGGGGAGCAGACTTCGCGACCCGCGGCGTGGCACGAGGGGTGAGCCGGTCGGCGTCACTTTCACCGATACCGGCAAAGGTGCTCCCGGCGCCCGCGGGGAGGGTTCCGTCATGACGCAAGCCATCTGGGCGAGGTCCGTGCCGCATGCCACGGTAGGGCGCTATGACGGCGGCGGCAGCGATGAACGCAGCAGTGGGCGAGGTCGAAGGGTTAGCAGCGGATGCTCTGCGCTGGTTGCTCGGGAGCGCGCGGGGGACCAGAGACAACGGCCTCGCCTGGGCTGACGTGCCATCGAATGAAGAGACCGACCCCACGCTCTACAGCGGAACGGCCGGTGTCATCCCTGTTCTTCTGGAAGCGCGGCGGCACTTCGGTGACGACCGGTACGGCGACGCCGCCCTGCGCGCCGCCCGCAGCGTGGCCGCCGCCGTCGACCACTGGGAAAACAACTCCTTGTACTTCGGCCTGACCGGCTTGGCGCTCGCATTGCGGGCGGTCCACGACGAACTCGGTGATCCGGATGCCGCTGCCACCGCGGACCGGGCCCTGGACCTGGTGCGCGCACGTTTCGACGGCACGCGCTTCGGCGACTGGTTCGATCTGATGGGTGGCAACGCCGGTATCGGCCTCGGTGCGCTGGCAGCGGGTGATCCCGAGTTGGCCGTACTCGCGCTGGAGCCGTACCTGCGCACGGCCGAGGAGACCCCGACAGGTGTCCACTGGGAGGTGCAAACGGGCAGGGTTTCGCGGTTCCATCACATCTCGCACGGCACGCTCGGCATTGTGTACGGGCTGGCCTGCGTCGGCCGGGCCACCGGCCGGGCTGATCTGACCGAGCTGGCGCGAGCGGGGGCTGCGGACGTCGCGGCACGAAATGAGGCCAGGCCCGCCGGCTTCCTCGTCCCGCACTCCGACCCGCAGGACCATCCCGAGCTCACCGCACGCCACAGCTATGGCTGGTGCCACGGTCCAGCCGGCGATGCCCAAGTCTTCCGGCTGCTCCGGGACGCCCTCGACGATCCGGCGTGGCAGACCCTCGCCGACCGATGCTGGCACACCGTGACTCACTCCGGCCTGCCACGCCGTCTGCGGCCCGGCTTCTGGGACAACAACGGACGGTGCTGCGGCACAGCCGGCGTCTTGGCACTGGCCTGCGACCGCATGGCCGAGCAGGACGACCGCCCAGACTTCGCCCGACTCCTCGTCGCGGACATCGTCGCCCGCGCGACCCGAGACACCGACGGAGTGCGATGGTCCAACCTCGAACACCGGGCCACCCCAAGCATCCTCGAACCGCGCACCGGCTGGGCGTCGGGTAATGCCGGCATCGTCCGCGAGCTACTGCGCTACGTACGGATAAGCCGGGGGGCCGACCCGACGTACGTGGTCACCTGGCCGGACCAGCCGGCGGTGAGGGAGCCAGGGCGGTGAAGGGAGCCAGGGTGGGGAAGGTGAACAGGGCGAGCGGCGGACATTCGACGGGGCAGTGAGGGAGGCCTTGCGTACGAGCACTTGCGGGCGTAGGCCGCGTTTGTGGGCGGCGCTGAAGAGCGCGTTGTAGGCCAAGAGCCGTGGGGCGTAGGGCTCGATGGAGACGGTTGCGGCAAGGGGCCCGGCGGGTAGCGCCTCGCACTTCAGGGCGCGTGCCCGCCTCGCGGTTCGGCTGACGTCCACGAGAGGTGACGGTGGGGGCGGGGCCAGGCGGGACGGGCGGTGTGCGGTGCCCACGAGAGGTTCGGCTCTCGTGGGCAGCGCGTTTCGCGTGTGGAAGGGTTCCGGGTCAGGCCGGCATGGTGATGGCCGTCACCACCAGGCCCTCCTCGACCAGCCAGCGGCCGGTGAACTCGGTGAGTTCGGTGCCGTCGACGAGCGGGCCGGGGACGAGGAGTCGGGCGGTGAAGGTGGCGTCGGTGGGGTCGAGAGTGAGCAGGGCGTCCTCGAAGCCGAGCCAGCGGTGGGCGAGGGGGTACCACGCCTTGTAGACGCTCTCCTTCGCGCTGAAGATCAGGCGGTCCCAGGCGATCTCCGGTTCGAGGTCGGCCAGATGGTGTAGCTGGGCGCGTTCCTCGGGAAGTGTGACGAGGTCCATGACGCCCGGGTCGGAGACCGGGAGGTTCGGTTCGGCGTCCAGGCCGACGGTTCGGATGTCCCGTTGGCGGGCCACCGCCGCGGCGCGGTAACCGGCGCAGTGCGTCATCGCGCCGACGATGCCATCCGGCCACTCCGGTGCCCGGTCGCGGCCGGGGAGCAGCGGTGCCGGGGCGATGCCCAGCCGCGACAGTGCGGCGCGGGCACAGCCGCGTACCGTGCCGAACTCCCGCTGGCGCTTGGGCACGGCGCCTGCCACCAGTGCCCATTCCTCGGGGAACATCTCGGACAGCGGGGCGTCCTCGAAGGACTCGGCGGTCACGATCGGCGCCGGGAGCAGCTTGTCGATCATGCCCGGGCTCCCGTGGTGCCGGAGCCGACGGTGGCCGGGGCCGGCAGGATCTGCACCGGACGGCCGGGTGTGCCGGAGCGGCGCCGCCACTCGCGGGGATAGCCGAGCGAGACCTCCTGGTGCGGTACGCCGTCGCAGACCAGCAGGCGGGGGATGTGCAGATGGCCGTAGACCACGGTGGCGGCACGGAACCGGCGCGGCCAGTCGGCGGTCGCCTCCGTGCCGCACCACAGTGCGAAGTCCGGGTACCACAGCGGGTCGGTGGGCTCCCGGACCACCGGCCAGTGGTTGATCAGGATGGTCGGCAGGTCCTCCGGCAGGGCCGCGAGCCGTGCCTCGGTGGCCGCCACCCGGGCCCGGCACCAGGCCTCGCGGGTGGGGTACGGGTCCGGATGCAGATGGAACTCGTCCGTGCACACCACTCCGGCCCGCTCGGCCTGGGCGAGCGCCTCCTCCTTGGAGGTCACGCCCGGACGCCGGAACGTGTAGTCGTAGAGCAGGAACAGCGGGGCGAGGACGACCGGGCCGCCGGCCCCCTCCCAGACCGGGTACGGGTCCTCGGGCGTCAGGACGCCCAACTCCCGGCAGATCTCCACCAGATGCTCGTACCGTGCCACCCCGCGCAGCTGCACCGGATCGTCGGCGGGGGTCCACAGCTCGTGGTTGCCCGGCACCCACACCACCTTGGCGAAGCGTTCGCTGAGCAGGCCGAGCGCCCAGCGGATGTCGGCGACGTACTCGCCCACGTCACCGGCGACCAGCAGCCAGTCGTCGGCGGACTCCGGTCTTAACCCCTCGACGATCTCGCGGTTCTCGGTATAGCGGACGTGCAGATCGCTGACCGCGACCAGGGTGCCGGGCCTGTGGGCCGGTGCGGGGTGCGGGGACGGGGCGGGGGCCGGGGGCGGCGCGGCGGGGCCGTCGGCGCCGGGAGCGCCGGGAGCGCCGGGGGTGAGGGTGCGGATCTCGTAGGTCACCCTCGCAGTAAAGACGGTGCACCGAGGAGAGTGAAGGGCGGGCCGGGGGACGGGCGGTGTATCACCGGTCCGGGTGCGGAGGGGGCGGTACGGCGGTGGACCGGCCGGTGGTCCCGGGGGACGGCGTGCCGCCGCGGCGGATGCGGGTGGCGAGCCACAGGTCGAAGCGGTCGTCCGGGTCGTCCAGTCGGCGGCCCGTCAGATCCATGGCCTTGTCGAGGCGGTTGCGGACGGTGTGCCGGTGTACGCCGAGCCGGCGGCTGGTGGCGTCCCAGGCGCCGCCGGTCTCCAGCCAGGCCGCCAGGGTGGCGATCAGTTCCTCGCCGTGGTCGGCGAGGTCGAGCGGGCCGAGCACGGTGTCGGCGTAGCCCTGCAGTGTGCGGCGGTCGCCGAGGTCGAGCAGCAGCCGGCTGGCCTGGCTCTGCCGGGCCTCGGCCGGCTCACCCGACGCCCGGCTGACGGCCAACAGACCGGCCGCCTGCCGCAGCGACACCCGTACTGCCTCCGGTGCGGTGACCGGCCCGATGCCGGCCGGTCGGCGCGGCGCGAAGCGGGCCAGTACGTCGCGGATGTCCAGGTCCTCGCCGACCACCGCCTCGACCATCAGGCCGGACGGCCCGCCCGGTGTGCGGTCCGGTGCACCGGCCGGGGTGCCCTGGGTGGTGCCGGCCGGGGTGCCGTCGGTGGTGCGGCCCGGGGTACCACCCACGACGCGGACCAGTCCGCCCGGCATCGCCAGGGCGAGATCGGCGGCCATCTCCTGCGCGGCGGACTCGGCGGTGGACCCGTCGGCGGGTTCGGGGGCCGCCGGACCGGAACCGGCTCGCGAGGCCCGCGTGCGCGCGTCGTCCCCGCTCACCGCCTCCACCACCACGCCGCGCACCCGCTCGGTCGTCAGCCCCACCGAGTGCAGCATGTCCCGGGCCCGGCCGGGTGCCGGATGTTCCTCGGCCAGCAGCTCCGACAGCAGCGCCGACCGGCGTCGGCGCTCCGGCTCGTCGCGCAGGTGGCGGCGCTCCAGCTCCAGTGAGAGCAGCGAGACCAGACCGGGGACCACCGACCGGGCGGCGTCGTCCGGACGGCCGGTGAGCAGCAGCAGGCCGCGCAGCCGCCGCGCGCCCAGCGGCTGCACCTCCAGCTGCTGCCCGCCGGCCGTACTGGACGCGCTGCCGCGCAGCCCGCGCGCGGCGACCCGGTCGAGCAGATCGCGGGCCTGGGCCAGTGGGGTGCGCGGCTCCCGCTCGCCCGCCGCCAGCAGCCGCCCGAGCGGATCGAGCACCGCCGCGCCGACACCGGTGGCGGCCGTCCACTCCGCAAGCATCGGCCGCAGCCCGTCGCCGGCCGCCGCCGCAGTCAGCCGCCGCTGGGTGGCGAACGCCCGGTGCAGCGCCGCGCGCTGCTCGGTGGCCCGGGCGTCGAAGACCGCCTTGGTGACCGCGATGAACGGCACCTCGTCCGGCACCGTCAGCAGCGGCAGCCCGGCCTCCTCGGCCGCGGTCACCAGCGGCTCCGGCGCCTCCTGGTACGGCAGTCCCTGCCCCAGCCCGAGCGCCAGGCAGGCCGCCCCGCCCTCGGCGACATCCCGGACGTACGCCCGGCAGGCGGCCGGTTCCATGGGCAGCAGCAGGCCGATGGTCATCAGCAGTTCGCCGCCTTGGAGCCACTTGCCGGGCGACAGCAGGTCCGAGACGGTCGCGGCCTCGATCGGGCGGGCCAGCAGGTGCGGCGGCACGTCGTAGGTGACCGAGAGGCGGAGGTCGGGCCGGGCCAGCAGGTCCGAGAGATGCAGCGGCACAGACATAGTGTCCACCACATATCTGTTGGGTGGACGATCGGGCGAGAGCGAGTCCCGGTCGCCGAGTCCCCTGGTCACCGAGTCTCCGGTCCCCAAGTCCCCCGATCACTCAGGCCCTCCGCGGCGCCGACCCGGCGTCGCCCCCGGCCTGCTGGTCGGCGGGCGCCCCTGCCTCCCACGAACCGGCCGCCCCCGGCCGCCCCGCCGCCCCCGGCAGCCCCGCCCGCGCCGGATCACGGGCCCAGGACCGCCACCGACTCCGGAGGCAGGCGGAGGACGCCGTCCGCCCCCGGCAGGCGGGCCGCCGGCCAGCCCGCCAGGGCCGTGAGGGCCGGCCGTGGGCCGCCGGCCCCGGCCGGGAGCGGCACCGCGGCGGTCGCTTCCGACGAGAGGTTGACCGCCACCCGCAGCGGGCCGCGGCACAGCAGCAGCCAGCGCGCCTCCTCGTCGAAGCGGACCGAGGTGTGCCGGGGATCCGGATCGGTCAGCGCGGGCAGTTCACGACGGAGCGCCAGCAGCGTGCGGTACCAGGCCAGCAGCCCGGCGTGCGGGGCCACGGCCGGCTCGGACCAGTCCAGTACGCAGCGGTCACGGGTGGCCGGATCCTGCGGGTCGGGCCACTCGGCCCTGTCGCCCGCCCAGGCGTGCTCGGCGAACTCCCGCCGCCGGCCGGCCCGTACCGCCTCCGCCAGCTCGGGGTCGGTGTGGTCGGTGAAGTACTGCCAGGGCGTGCGCGCCCCCCACTCCTCGCCCATGAACAGCATCGGGGTGAACGGCGCGCACAGCACCAGCGCACCGGCGCAGGCCAGCAGGCCGGGGGAGAGGCCGGCGGCGAGCCGGTCGCCGAGCGCCCGGTTGCCGATCTGGTCGTGCGTCTGGGCGTAGGCCAGCAGCCGGTACGCCGGGGTCCGTCGCAGGTCCAGCGGCGCGCCGTGCGGCCGGCCGCGGAAGCTGGAGTACGTACCGTCGTGGAAGAAGCCGCCGGTCAGGGTCTTGGCGAGGGCGGCGAGCGGGGCCCGTGCGAAGTCCGCGTAATAGCCCTGGGACTCACCGGTGAGGGCGGTGTGCAGGGCGTGGTGGAAGTCGTCGTTCCACTGGGCGTGCAGGCCCTGGCCGCCGCTGCCGCGCGGCGCGGTCGTGCGCGGATCGTTCTGGTCGGACTCGGCGATCAGGAACAGCGGGCGGTGCAGCCGGCCGGCCAGCGCGTCCACGGCGGCGGACAGCTGGGCCAGGAAGTGCGGGCTCCGGTCGTCGTGCAGCGCGTGCACGGCGTCCAGTCGCAGCCCGTCGAGCCGGTAGTCGCGCAGCCAGGACAGCGCGCTCCCGAGGAAGTAGGCGCGGACCTCGTCGGAACCGGGCGCGTCGAGGTTGACCGCCGCGCCCCACGGCGTGTGGTGGGTGTCGGTGAAGTACGGGCCGAATTCCGGGAGATGGTTGCCGGACGGGCCGAGGTGGTTGTGCACCACGTCGAGGACCACGCCCAGGCCCAGGCCGTGCGCCGCGTCCACGAACCGCTTCAGCCCCTCGGGGCCGCCGTACGGCTCGTGCACCGCCCAGGGCGCGACCCCGTCGTAACCCCACCCGTGGGTGCCCGGGAACGGACAGACCGGCATCAGTTCGATGTGGGTGATGCCCAGGTCGGCCAGGTGCCGCAGGCGCGCGGCGGCGGCGTCGAACGTGCCCTGGGGGGTGTACGTCCCGATGTGCAGCTCGTACAGGACCGCGCCGGGCAGCGGGCGGCCGGACCACGGATGGTGCCAGGCGAACCGGTCGTGCTCGACGACCGCGGCCGGGCCGCCGGGCCCCTCCGGCAGCCGGGCGGCCCGGGGATCGGGCAGCGCCGGCCCGTCGTCGAGCCGGAACGCGTAGCGGTCGCCGTCGCGGGCCGGCGCCTCGGTACGCCACCAGCCCGCGCGGGCGTCGTCCGGCGCCATCGGAATCTCCGGTTCTGTAGCCCGCTCGCCCGCCCACCGGAGAGCCACCCGCCCGGCGCGCGGCGCCCACACCTCGAACAGCACGGCCGTCCTCCTTCGTTCGCACCCGGTCCGGACGACCCAAGCACGCCGGCGCGCCGCCCGACAGCCCGACGTGGCGGCACGGGCCGACATCGCGCCAATGCGCGCGTCCGTTCCGGGGAGGTGACGGGCCGTTCGACGAGCCGTCCGGCACCGCCCGGGGCCGCCCGGTGCCGCGCACCGGCCTCGCCTGGACAGCGGCTCGCGGGAGCCCGACAATCACGGCATGACTTCGCTGGAGTTCCCCGCGCGTCCGGCGCGGCCGTCGGACGCCGACCGGGAACGCGCCCTTGACCTGCTGCGGGACGGCGCGGCGCAGGGGCGGCTGTCCCAGGACACCTTCCTGCGGCGGCTGGAACTCGTGCTCACCGCCCAGGAGAACGCCGAACTCGACGTGCTCACCGCCGACTTGGCGAGCCGCGGCAAGGTCCAGGGCACCATGCTGCGCATGGTCGGCCGGGTCTCGGCGTTCCACCTCCGGGTGCGCCGGGCCTGGCGGATGGAGCGGCTGCCCAAGCTGCTGCTGCCCGAGCCGAGCCCCCTCCCGCTGGTCATAGGGCGGGCCCCGGGCGTCGGCCTGCGACTCAACCACGAGACGGTCTCCCGCGCACACGCCGAGCTGCGCAGCGCCGGAAAGGGCTGGCTGCTGCGCGACCTCGGCTCCACCAACGGCACCTGCGTCAACGGCCGCCGGGTGGTCGGCGAGGTCCCGGTCGGCCCCGGCGACCACATCACCTTCGGCCACGTGGACTACGTCCTCACGGAGCGCTGAACCCCCGCCTCCGGGACGTCGGAGCGCACCCGACGGTCCCCCGACGGGCTGGACGTCCACACCCCTTCGCCGTGCGTCAGACCGGGCAAGTCCCGCTGGACCTGCGGCACATGACGCGCCGCGAGGGCCCCGCTGATCAACCAGGACCGTCGGCCGCCGGTGGTGTGGTCGAGCTCCGCGCCGAGCGCCGCGAGCCGGGCGGTCACCGGCGCCAGCGCGTCCACCGGAACCTCCGCCTCGAAGGCGTGGTACGGCTCGTAGACCCGGGTGCCGGCCCGGTCGAGCGCCCGCAGCAGGACGCCCGGAGTGACCGCCCGGAAGTCCCCGGCCGTGCTCACCGGCCCGATGAACCCGGACCGGGTCAGCACGACCCGGCAGTCCGTCACCGCCAGGCCGCGCGGACCGCTGCGCAGGGTGGCCAGCACGGTCTCCTCGACGGCCTGGTGGAAGCCGTGCGGCAGGGCGCCCAGTTCCGTCTCGTAGGTGAAGACCGGGCCGGAGCCGCGGGCGCCCGGCTCGACCCGCAGCCCGACCGTGGCCCACGGCCCGGTGTGCCCGCGCCGGGCGATCTCCGCCAACGCCTCTCCGACCCCGCAGGGCCGTTCCACGCACACCACCCGGCTCGGCGCGAAGCCGGCCTCGATGCCGTACTCCTGACGCAGCGTCGCCGCCAGGACCTCCTTCTGCACCTCGCCGTGCAGCAGCACCGACGTCGCACCGTCCGGCGCCGGGCGGACCGCCAGCAGCGGGTCCTGGTCGGCCAGCGTCAGCAGCGCGGCGCGCAGGGCGGCGGCGCGCTCCGGGGCGCGGGCGTGCACCACGGATTCGAGGGTGGGGGAGGGGAAGTGGGCGGGGCCGTCGGGGGTGTCGCCGGGGGGACCCAGCCGGTCGCCGGTCCGGACGCCGGGCAGCCCGCGGACCACCGCGATGTTGCCGGCGGTCAGCGGCCCGTCGTCCCCGGGCGGCCGCCCGACGACGTCGAGCGCGGTGATCCGCCCGGTGAGCGGCCCGCCGCCGGCGCGGTGCAGCTCGACCCGCTGCCGGGCCCGCAGCTCGCCCGCGAACAACCGGAGGTACGCGGTCCGCTCGCCCTGCGGCGGCTGGTGCACGGCGAAGACGGTGCCGCGCGGCGGACCGCCCGGCGTCACCGGCGCCGGCGGGATCAGCCGGACCATGCCGTCGACCAGCGCCCGCACACCCTGACCGCCGAGCGCCGAGCCGAAGAACAGCGGATGCAGCGAACCGTCGGCCGTCCGGGCGGACAGCGCCGCCCGCAGCTGCTCCGCGTCCGGCGGCGTGCCCTCGACGAGCCGGGCCAGCACCGACTCGTCCACCTCCGCCACGGACTCCGCGATCCGCTCGCGCGCCTGCGGATCCGCCGGTGCGTACGGCACCGCGCGGGCCTGCGGGGTGCCGAGACCGGTCACGGACGTCAGGGGCACGACGGCCGGGGTCAGCAGCCGGCGGATGTCGGCCACCAGTTCCTCCCCGCGGGCGCCGGGCCGGTCGATCTTGTTGACGAAGAGCAGGGTGGGCATGCGCAGCCGCCGCAGCGTCCGCATCAGCACCCGGGTCCTGGCCTGGACGCCCTCCACCGCGGACAGCAGCAGCACGGCGCCGTCGAGCACGCCGAGGGCCCGTTCGACCTCGGCGATGAAGTCCGAGTGGCCGGGGGTGTCGATCAGATTGACCTGGACGTCGCCGACGGTGAAGGAGGCGACCGCCGAGCGGATCGTGATGCCGCGCTGCCGCTCCAGCTCGCCGGTGTCGGTCCGGGTGTCACCGGCGTCCACACTGCCGAGCCGGTCGATGACGCCGGTGTCGAACAGCAGCCGCTCGGTGAGGCTGGTCTTACCCGCGTCGACGTGGGCGAGAATCCCGATGTTCAGGGTGTGCGAAAGGTGCATGGAAGGGGGTGTCCTCGAAGACGGTCGTCCGGATGGGGCGAGGGGTCGTTCCGAGGAATCCGCGCATTCCGTGCTCCAGTTCGGTCATTTCCTGTGTACCGGGCCATGGTGTCAGCCGTGCGCCGGACCGCAACCGAATTGAACGGGCGGCCCGGCGCACGGTGCCGGTGCTCGCTGCCGGCGGTCAGTGCTGGTGCAGCCCCCGACCGGCCAGCGTCAGGAAGGTCTCGCCGACCGCCTCCGACAGCGTCGGATGGGCGTGCACGAGCTGCGCCACATCGGACGGTTCGGCGTCCCAGGCCACGATCAGCTGGCTCTCCGCGATCATCTCCGAGACCTGCGGTCCCACCAGATGCACGCCCAGCACCGCCCCGGTGGCCGCACCCGCCGCCCCCTCGGCCGCCGCGATCACCTTCACCAGGCCACCCTTGCCGTGCACCATGCCCTTCGCGGTCGCGGTCAGCGGCAGGGTGTTGACCTGGACCGCCAGCCCCCGGGCCCGCGCCTCCTCCTCCGTCAGACCGACCGAGGCGGTCTGCGGTGAGGAGTACGTCACCCGTGGCACCGTCGCGTAGTCCACCGGGCGGGACGGCACCCCCGCCAGCGTCTCGGCCACCAACAACCCCTCGGCGAACGAGGCATGGGCCAGCCCCAGGGACGGCGGCGGCAGCAGGTCCCCCACCACATGGATGCCCGGGACCTCGGTCTCCAGCCGCGACCAGTCCGCCGGCACCACGAACCCCCGCTCGTCGGTGGCCAGCCCGGCCGCCGCCAGTCCCAGCCCGTCGGTCACCGGCGCCCGTCCCACCGCCACCAGCAGGCGCTCCGCCTCGACCACCACCTCCTCCCCCTTGGAGGTCCGTACGGTCGCCCGGACCCCGTCCGGAAGGAGATCGGTACCGACGAGCACGGAACTCGTCCGGACCGCGATACCGCGCTTCTTCAGCCCGCGCGCCAGATGGCGGCCCACATCGGCGTCCTCCAACGGCAGTAGCCGCTCGGCCGCCTCGACGAGCGTGACCTCGGCCCCCATGGACCGGTGGAACGAGGCGTACTCGACCCCGATCGCGCCCCCGCCCAGCACCAGCACCGACCCCGGAAGCTCCGCCGCGAACAGCGCATCATCGCTGGTCACGACGGTCCGCCCGTCCGCCGCCAGCCCCGGCAGCAGCCGCGGCCGGGACCCGGTGGCCAGCACGATGCCACGCCCGGCCGTGAACTCCCCGGCGCCCTCCACATGCACCGTACGCGGCCCGGTCAGCCGCGCCGTACCCCGCAGCACCCGCACCCCCGCGGTCCGCAGATGCCCCTCCACGCCCTGGTGGTTGCGCGACACGATGCCGTCCCTGGTGGCCACCAGCGCCGGCCAGTCCAGCGCGTCGACACTGGCCTTGACGCCCCATCGCTCCCGGGCCTCCGCGATGCCGTCCACCAGCTCGGCGGCGTGCAGCATCGCCTTGCTGGGGATGCAGCCGCGGTGCAGACAGGTGCCGCCGATCAGATCCCGCTCGGCCAGCACCACCCGCAGCCCCAGAGCAGCGGCCCGCAGCGCCGTGCTGTACCCGCCGGTGCCCCCGCCGATCACGATGACGTCGGGTGCGGTGAATCGATCCCTCTCACTCATGGGCCCAGCCTCCGCCCACCTGCACCCATGAGTCCAAGGCAATGTTTTTATGGAGCTGATGAGGAATCGTCATGCCGGCGCGGCGGGAGCAACGGTGAGCAACGACCGCGGCGCCGCAGACACCCACGGGGAGGCGCAGCCATGAGCCTGCGGCAGATGGAATACCTCGTAGCCGTGGTGGAAGAGGAGTCCTTCACCCGCGCCGCCGAGGCCCTGCACGTCACCCAGTCCGCCCTCTCCCACCAGATCAAGGCACTGGAACGGGAGGTCGGCGGCCCGCTGCTGGAGCGGATGCCGCGCGGCGTACGTCTGACCGCGATGGGCCGGGCCTACTTCCCGCACGCCGAACTCGCCGTGCGCAGCGCCCGGCAGGCCCGGCGCGCCGCCCTGGCCGCGGGCGGCGCCCGGACCGGAGAACTCCACATCGCCACGGTGCACGCGCACGCCCTCGGCGTGCTGCCGGAGGTCTGCGCCCGCTGGGCCCGGTCCCACCCCGGCGTACGCCTGGTGCTGCACGAATACGCCACCACCGGTGAGCTGGAGGAACAGATGGCGCGCGGGGTGGCCGACATGGCGCTGGGGCCCCACCCCAAGGACTGGCCCGGGCCGGTCAGCGTCGTCGGAAGCGAGCGCATGGTGCTCGTGGTCCCGCGCGGCGATCCGCTCGCGGACCGGGCCTCGGTGCGGCTGGCGGACCTCGCGGACCGGCCCTGGGTGCGCTGCAGCCTGGAGCCGGTGGTCGACGGCCGGCGCTGGCTGGACCTGGAGTGCGAACGGGTCGGCTTCACCCCGCGCACCGCGGTCCGCACCCAGCACACCTCGACCGCCGTCCGGATGGCCTCGGCGGGCGTCGGGGTGCTGCTCACCGCGGCCCACGAACTGACCGGCCTGGACTGCGCGTCGGTGCCCACGGACCCCCCGTGGCGGCGCGACATCACGGTCTTCTCGCGGGTCCAACTGACCGGAGCCGCCGCGGAGTTCACCGACCTCCTGCGCACGACCGGCGCCACGGCCACCTCCCCGGCGGACACCCCCTGAACCAAAACCACGGCCCGCCCCGGAAGGAGGGCGCCCCGGCCCGTCACTCCCGTTCGAACAACGCCACCGGCGACCGGGACAGCAGCTCGCTCAGCCCCACCACCTCTCCGCCCGGCAGTTCCCGCCCGGTTCCCCCCGACAGCGCATCGCGCCAGGGGCCGCCCGGCGGCATCCGCAGCCCGGTGTCCCACCAGCCGCCGGTCTCCACCAGGCGCAGCGACAGCCGGGTCACCACCGTCAGCACCCGCCCGGTACGGCAGAAGGCGACACAGTGCTCGGCCGCCGGCCCCTCCGCGTACACCGGGGTGTACGAACCGGCCGCGCCGAACCACTCCGGATGCGCCCGCCGCAGCCGCAGCGCCGCGGCGGTCAACCGCAGCTTCTCCCCGGCCAGATCGAGCGGCGCGCCCGCACCGTCCGCTCTTCCCTCCGTCCCGCCGTCCAGCTCGGCGAGCAGCTCAGGGCGGAAGGCGGCGGGCCGCCGGTTGTCCGGGTCGACCAGTGCGGAGTAGGTGAGTTCGGTCCCCTGATAGAGGTCCGGGACGCCCGGCATCGTCAGGTGCAGCAGCGCCGCACCCAGGACGTTGGCGCGGATGTACGGCGCGAGTTGCGCCGTCAGCGCGGCCAGCGGCGCGGCCGTCACGCCGCACGGCCCGGTCCGTACGAACTCCGTCACCGCCTCCTCGTACGCCGCGTTCGGCTCCGTCCACGAGGTGCGCAGTCCGGCCTCCCGCACGGCCTTGAGGACCGCGGGCGCCACCCGTCCCCAGCTCTCGCTGGGTGGTGCCCCCGTGGCCGCGGGCCCGTCGGCGGTGGCGCCCAGGCCGAACGCGGTCTGCCAGGCCAGCCAGGAGACCATCGGATCGGCCGGCCCGGCAGCGGGCAGCAACGCCGCCCCGGCGCCGCACACCGCGTCCTCTCCCATCCCGGCCAGCACGTCCCGCCACCGGTCCGGGCACTCCGACAGCACCGCGATCCGCGCCCGGACGTCGGCGCTGCGCTTGGTGTCGTGCGTGGAGAGCACCGTGCCGGTCGCCGGCCAGTCCCGCTGGATGCGGGCGCCGTACGCATGGAACGCCTCCGGGCCGAGCGCGGGCTCACCGGGGTCGCCGCCCACCTCACAGGCCGACAGCAGCACCGGATAGCGGTAGAAGGCGGTGTCCTCCACGGACTTGGCGTGCAGCGCGGACGCCGTCTGGGCGAAACGGGCGGCGAAGTCGGCCCGGTCGAGCCGGTCGGCCCGGTGGGGACCGTCGGTCCGGTCGGGACGGTCGGTCCGGTCGGCCGGGTGGGGACCGTCGGCAGCGACCGGCGCCTCGCCGAGCGCCGCTTCACCGTCCGGGCCGACGCCGAGCGCGAGATCGTGGATCAGGTCCACCGCCCGGGCCTCCTCGGGCACCCGGAACGCGGTGCGCGCCCCGGCCGCCGCCCGGCCCAGCATCGCCGCGTCCTGCACCGCCCGCGAGGCGTCGCCGGCGTACGGGCGGTAGACCGGCAGCCGGACGAGCAGTTCCCGAAGGGCCTGCCGCAACGCCCACGGCGCATGGTCGCCCGGCCGCGGATCGCGCGCACTGATCCGGGCCGCGGTGCGCACCAGCCGCTCCACCTCGGCCGCCAGGTCATGGCTGACCACCTCGTAGGCGGCCCGGCGCACCGTCTCCTCCCAGTCGCCACCCTCGTCGGCCAGCGGCGTGACGAAGTCCCGGTAATGGGAGAAGAGCCGCCCGGCGCCCTGCGGGCAGACGAAGAGCCCGTCGATGTGGCGCAGCGCGTCATAGCCGGTGGTGCCCGCGCACGCCCAGCTGCCGGACAGCCGCTCCTCGCCCGTGAGGATCTTCTCGACGACCGTCCAGCGCCCGCCGGTGGCCTCACGCAGCCGCGCCAGATAGCCCAGGGGGTCGGCCAACCCGTCCGGGTGGTCGATGCGCAGCCCGTCGATGACGCCCTCGCGGATCAGCCGCAACACCGTCGCGTGCGTCGCCTCGAAGACCTCCGGCTCCTCGACGCGCACCGCGATGAGGTCCGAAATGGTGAAGAAGCGGCGGTAGTTGAGCTCGCTGCGGGCCAGCCGCCACCAGGCGAGGCGGTACCACTGCGCCTCCAGCAGGTGCGGCAGCGGCAGTTCCTCGGTACCGGGGCGCAGCGGGAAGACCTTGTCGTGGTAGCGCAGCACCCCGTCCTCCGGATCGACGCGGAGGTGCCGTGCCTCGTCGCCGATCCGCCCGCCCAGCACCGGCAGCAGCAGCCGGCCGTCGTGCCCGCCGTCCCAGTCGACGTCGAACCAGCGGGCGTACGGGGACGCCGGGCCGTCCCGCAGCACCTCCCACAGCGGCGTGTTGAGAAACGTCGACCCCGGCACCGCCATGTGGTTCGGCACGATGTCGACGACCAGTCCGAGGCCGTGCGCCCGGGCGGTCGCCGCCAGTGACCGCAGGCCCGGCTCGCCGCCCAGTTCGGCCCGTACCTCCGTGTGGTCGACGACGTCGTACCCGTGCGTGGATCCCGGCACCGCTTCCAGCACCGGCGACAGGTGCAGATGGGACACGCCCAGTGCGGCCAGATGGGGGACCACCCGCTCGGCGGCCGAGAACGGGAAGTCCGGCTGGAGCTGCAGCCGGTAGGTGGCGGTCGGCGACAAACTCGAGGGCTGCGTCATGGGAACACCCGTACCCCGCCGACGGCCCGTTCTGTCATCGCTGCGCGGCATTGGCGTCGTCCTTTCCTCCAACGTGCCGCGCCGGGGCGGCAGGCCGCTTCGTACGTCCGGTGCGTACGGCGCGCAGCCCCGGATGGATAACGTCGGGCGATGACCGCCGTCACCGCCTACCGCCGGGTGATCGCCCTGAGCGGGCCGCTGCTGCCCCTCGTGTCCTTCCTCGGCCGGCTCCCGACCGCCATGTGCCGGCTCGGCAGCCTCCTGCTGGTGGCCGACACCAGCGGCTCACTGGCCACCGCGGGCCTCGTGGGCGGGGCCCTGGCGGCGGGTCGGACGGCCGGCGGACCGCTGCTCGGCAGGCTGGCCGACCGGCACGGCCAGCGTCCGGTGGTGCCGGCCGCCTGCGGTTCGGCGTTCGCGCTGCACCCGACGGCGGCCGCGGTCCGGCCCGCCGGACGGCAACCGGCCGCCGCCGCACCGGCCCGCGTGCGAACGCCCCGGGCGGTCCACGGATGCGCGTTTCGATGGCGTTGCAGGGTGTCCTCTTCGGCGCCTGCCAGGCCGGCATCACCGCCCTCACCGACCGTCTGCACCAGCCCGGCCAGGCCGGGCTGGTCTCGGCCGCTACGCGGGCCGCTGCAGCACCAGCATGCTCCGGTCGGTGAGCGTCAGCCGGTCGCCCGCCTTGACCTTCGCACCCCCGCCGTCCGCCACCGTCCGCGGCCGGTCGGTGTCCACCACGACCTGCCACTGCCGGCCGAGGTGCTCCGGAACCGTGAACTCCTTCTCCTGGTCGTGGGCGTTGAACATCAGCAGGAACGAGTCGTCGGTGACCGGCTCGCCGCGGGGCCCCGGCTCCGAGATCGAGCTGCCGTTGAGGAAGACCGTCAGGGACTTGGCGTGCGCCGACTGCCAGTCCCGCGGGCCCATCTCCCGGCCGCCCGCGGTGAACCAGGCGATGTCCGACAGCTCGTCGTGGGTGCCCTCGATCGGGTGACCCTGGAAGAACCGCCGGCGCCGGAACACCGGGTGGTCGCGCCGCAGCCACACCATCTGCCGGACGAACTCCAGCAGCTCCAGCTGTTCCTCGTCACCCCACTCCGCGGCCGCCGCCTCCGCCTCTTCCGGCTCCGCCGTCTCGTTCTGGTCTTCCTCGTCTTCCTCGTCCGCCCCGTCCGTCGCGTAGGTGTCCTCCTCCGGGCCCGCGGGCTCCGGCCAGTGCACCCACGACAGCTCGTTGTCCTGGCAGTACGCGTTGTTGTTGCCGCCCTGACTGCGGCCGAACTCGTCCCCGTGGCTGAGCATCGGAACGCCTTGCGACACCATCAGCGTGGCGAGGAAGTTCCGCATCTGCCGGGCCCGCAGCCGTCGCACCCCGGGGTCGTCGGACGGCCCCTCGGCGCCGCAGTTCCACGACCGGTTGTAGCGCTCACCGTCGCGGTTGTCCTCGCCGTTGGCCTCGTTGTGCTTGTCGTTGTACGAGACCAGATCGCGCAGGGTGAAGCCGTCATGGCAGGTCACGAAGTTGACCGAGGCCAGCGGGCGGCGCCCGTCCTCCTGATAGAGGTCCGACGAGCCCGTCAGCCGGGACCCGAACTCCGCGAGGGTACGGGGCTCACCCCGCCACATGTCCCGCACGGTGTCGCGGTACTTCCCGTTCCACTCGGTCCACAGCGGCGGGAAGTTCCCCACCTGATAGCCGCCCTCGCCGACGTCCCAGGGCTCGGCGATCAGCTTCACCTGGCTGACGACCGGGTCCTGGTGCACCAGGTCGAAGAACGACGACAGCCGGTCCACCTCGTGGAACTGGCGCGCCAGCGTCGCCGCCAGATCGAAGCGGAAGCCGTCCACCCGCATCTCCTGCACCCAGTAGCGCAGCGAGTCCATCACCAGCTGGAGCACGTGCGGACTGCGCATCAGCAGGGAATTCCCGGTGCCGGTGGTGTCCATGTAGTACTGCCGGTCGTCGCAGAGCCGGTAGTACGAGGCGTTGTCCAGCCCCCGGAACGACAGCGTCGGCCCCAGGTGGCTGCCCTCGGCCGTGTGGTTGTAGACCACGTCGAGGATCACCTCGATACCGGCCTGGTGCAGCGCCCGCACCGCCGTCTTGAACTCCAGCACCTGCTGCCCCCGGTCGCCCCAGGAGGCGTAGGCGTTGTGCGGCGCGAAGAAACCGATGGTGTTGTAGCCCCAGTAGTTCGTGAGCCCGGCGTCCACCAGCCGGTGGTCCTCGACGAACTGGTGCACCGGCATCAGCTCCAGAGCGGTCACCCCGAGCTTCGTCAGGTGCTCGATGATCGCCGGATGAGCCAGCGCGGCATAGGTGCCGCGCAGCTCCTGGGGAAGCTCCGGGTGGCACATCGTCAGGCCCTTCACATGGGCCTCGTAGAGCACGGTCTCGTGGTACGCGGTGCGCGGCGGACGGTCGTCGCCCCAGTCGAAGTACGGATTGACCACCACGGAGGCCATGGTGTGCGGCGCCGAGTCCAGGTCGTTGCGGACCTCGGGCCGCCCGAAGTGGTAGCCGTAGACCGCCTCGTCCCAGTCGATCACCCCGCTCATGGCCCGGGCGTACGGGTCGAGCAGCAGTTTCGCGGAGTTGCAGCGGTTCCCCCGCTGCGGTTCGTAGGGACCGTGCACCCGGAATCCGTAGCGCTGTCCCGGCATCACCCCCGGAAGATAGGCGTGCCGCACAAAGGCGTCACTCTCGCGCAGCTCGACGGCGGTCTCCGAGCCGTCGTCGTGCAGCAGACACAGTTCGATGCGGTTCGCGGCTTCGGAGAACACCGCGAAGTTGGTGCCCGCCCCGTCATAGGTGGCACCCAGCGGATACATCTGTCCCGGCCAGACCTGCATGCGTAGACTCTTCCACTTTCTCGTCGGGCGCTGCGGCGACTCCACGACACACGTCCGCGGACCGAGGGGAATTCCTTCCCCAACTTGTCGCAACTTGTCCCTCACAGAGGGATTTTCGCGAGATTCCCGCTGAATGGTGGCAACCTGTCGGGATGTCGGATCGTCCTAATGGTCGTCCTACTGGAGGACCCACGGGGGACCGCGACCGCATGTCACAGATGTGACAGCAGGGGGGAACCGTGCACCGACTGTTGCACCGCCACCTCGGGAAGGCCGTCGCCGGCGCCGCCCTGGCGCTGACCGGTACCGCCGTCATGGCCGCCGTCACCCTGCCGGCCGGCGCCGGCGCCACCGGCACGACGGACACCCGGCCGGCCGGGGCCGGCGCCTCGGCCCAGGGACGCGGTCCCGGGGCGCCGCCGCCGGGCGTCGTCGAGCCGGCCGGCACCCAGGGCGAACGCGGCCAGGGACGCGATCCGCTCACCGACGACGAGCTCCGGCGCGCCCGGGACCTGGCGCAGCCGCGCGCCCTGCGCAACGCCGCCAGGAACGTCACCGGCCGCCCGGGGCCCGAGCCGCTCCTCACCGATCTGGCCGAACGCCGTCCCTCGGAAGCCGGCCTGGCCGACCCGCCGCGCCGGGCCCTGGTCTCGTTCTACGACTACGCGACCGACGGCTACGTCACCACGACGGTCAATCTCACCACCTCCACGGTGGAGGCCACCGACACCCAGCACGGCGTCCAGCCGCCACCCAGCCCCGTTGAGGCGGTCGAGGCCGCCCGGCTGCTGATCGCCGACCCGCTCGGCGCCGGACTGCGACAGGACTACCGCCACGCCACCGGCCACGACCTCACCGGACCCGACCCGCTCGCGGTCACCGGCTTCGTCTACCGCGGCCGCGCCGAGGGCGACGCCCCGGGCGCCCTGGCCGCCTGCGGACCGCACCGCTGCGTCCGCCTCTTCACCAAGGTCAAGAACGGCCCGTGGATCGACACCCGCCGCCTCGTGATCGACCTCAGTGCCCGCACCGTCGCCCGCCTCGGCTGACCGCCACCGCCACTCCCTCCCCCTCCCCGGAGCCGCCACCATGCCCGGACGACACCACGCCGGTGCCCGCATCCGCCGGCGCACCACCGCGCTCGCCGCCGCCCCTCTACTGCTCGCCGCGACCGCCCTGCTGACCGCCCCGGCCGTCCAGGCCGCCCCCGAAGCCCGCGAAGCCCCCGGAGCCCCCGGCGCCCGCGCCGCCGCGACCGCCCCGCCCTGCTCCGCCGTGTTCCGTATCTCCCGGACGCTGGACGGCGGCACCACCTGGCGGATGTGCTGGCACTACGAGGGCAACGCCGGCCTGGTGCTGGACGACGTCTCGTACCAACCCAAGGGCGAACCCCGCCCGGTCAAGGTGCTCACCAGCGCCCGGCTCGGCCAGATCCACGTCCCCTACGACGACGGCAGGAACGAGTACGACGACCTCACCGGCCAGGGCTTCGCCCAGGGACTGCAGAAGCTCACCCCGGCCGAGTGCCCCGGCGGCACCATCAAGACCGTCAAGGTGCCCGGCGCCTACGACCCCGCCCATCCCGACGTCAGCGGCCTGTGCACCACCACCCGCGCCCGCGGCCACGCCTACCGCATGGGCCCCTACCCCGGCGAGCACGCCCCGACCTATCAGCTCCAGGGCCAGGACCTGCTGGTCTACACCGTCAACAAGGTCGGCTGGTACGAGTACCTCACCGAATGGCGGTTCGCCGGCGACGGCACCATGACGTTCCAGGTCGGCGCCACCGGCACCGTCTCACCCGGTGACTACGACGCCGGCGACGGCCGCGGCATGCCGCTCGGCAAGGGCGCCAAGGACTACGCCACCAGCCACAGCCACAACGTCTTCTGGCGCCTCGACTTCGGCCTGGACGGATCCTCCGCCAACAAGGTCGAGCAGTTCGATTCGGCCACCACCACCCGCCGCGGCGGCAACACGCCCACCATCCGCACCACCCGTACCCCCGTCACCCGGGAACTCGCCGGCGACGCCGGACCGCTGCGCTGGTGGCGGGTGGTCAGCCCCAACGGCCGCAACAAGGACGGCCATCCGCGCTCGTACGAGATCGTGCCGGGCCACACCAGCAAGTACACCGGCCGCGGTTACACCCGGCACGACGTCTATTTCACGGACTACAACACCTGCGAGCGGTTCGCCAGCAACAACCTGGCCAACTGCGGTCCGCACACCGGGCGGAGCGTGGACGCCTGGGTCAACGGACAGCCGCTGAAACACCCCATCGCGTGGGTCAACATCGGGTTCCACCACATCGCCAGGGACGAGGACCAGGAGCCGATGCCCGTCCACTGGCAGGGCTTCCAGCTGGTCCCACGCGACGTCACGGCTATGAATCCGCTCACTCCGCCCGCCCTCGCCGGTCACAACGGGCAGTATGGATAAGGGGAGTTGGTAGACGACTCGACCCATCCTGCTGCACCGCCTCCCGCACCGCAGTAGTCTGCCTTGATCGTTGGCACGGGGGTTCGGAAGGCGGTGGCAGGTGAGCGGCGGGCTGGAGTTGCCCCCTGGTGACGAGAGTCATGAGGGGCATGACGGCGGCTCCGTCGACGCACCGCCCGGCGCGGTGTCCCTGGCACGACCGCTGGAGATCGGGGCGGAACTGGACTGGGGCGCCGAGGCATGGAGCGAGGTGCGCACCCGTGCCCGCCGGGCCGGGCGTGCCTACATCTGGCTGAATCTCGTCGAGCAGCGGCTGCGGGCCGTGGTGGCGGCCGTGCTGCGGCCCATCTACGAGCCGGTGCACGGCGACGAATGGGTGATCGCCGCGGCCGGACCCGCCGGTCAGGAATGGGTGCAGCGGGCGGTCGCGGTCCGCGAGGTCAGCCGCCGCAAGGGCTACCTCCTCGACCCCGCGGACGACAACATCGTCAGCTTCCTGACGCTGCCGCAACTCCGCGAACTGATGGTCCAGCACTGGCCCTGCTTCGAGCCGTACTTCGACGACCGCCGGGAGGTCGAACTGGCCCTCGACGAGCTGGAGGTCGCCCGCAACATCGTCTCCCGCAACCGCGCGCTGTCCGAGACCGTCCTCGCCCAGGCCGAGCGCGCCTCCGCCCGGCTGCTGGACATACTCGGCTCCGGTGCCGGCACCCGTATTTCCGGGCGACTGCCCATCGACGCCGTCGAGGACCTCGTCGGGGACCGCTACGCCGACGTCATCGGCGTCCACCCCGACCGGGTCCGCCTCCAGCGCCAGCTGCCGGCCGAGGACCTCTTCGGCGGCGCCCGCCGGCTCGACGCCGTCGGCATCGGGCTCAACCTCCTCGTCCAGAACTACTCCGGCCGCCGCCTGGTCCGGCTCGCCGAATCCGGCTGCCGGGTCCGGCTGCTCTTCCTCAACCCGGCGAGCAGCGCGGTCCGCCGCCGGGAGCGGGAAATCGGCCTGAAGAAGGGCGAGATGAGCCGCTCCATCGAGATGAACATCCTGCACATGCGGCGGGTGCGCGCCCGGCTGCGCGACCCCGGCGCCTTCGAGATCCAGGTCTTCGACGAGACCCCGCGGTTCACCGCCTACCTCGTCGACGGCGACGGGGCGGACGGCGTGGCCGTCGTCCAGCCGTACCTCCGCAAGAGCCGCGGCATGGAATCCCCGGTCTTCGTCCTGCGCGGTGGCTCCCGGGACATCGTCCGCCAGGACGCCCGGGACGGACGCGACGGCGACCACGGGCTGTTCGAGACGTACCGGGAGGAGTTCGAGGGCATCTGGGCGGACTCGCGGCCGGTTTCCTGACGCACCTCGTACGGTTGTGCGCATGCAGTTCCGCGTACTGGCCCCGCTGGACGTGCGGTCCGCCGACGGCCGCCCCGCCCCCGTCCCGGAGAAGAAGGTACGGGCCCTGCTCGCCGCCCTCCTGGCGCACCACGGCCGCCCGGTCGCAGCCGGCCGGCTCATCGAGCACCTCTGGGGCCCGCGGCCGCCCGCCCACCCCACAGCGTCCCTGCAGAGCAAGGTCTCCCAGCTCCGCCGCGCCCTGGACACCGCCGAACCCGGCGCCCGCACACTCGTGGCCACCGCCCCGCCCGGCTACCGGCTGGACATCACCGCCGACGCCCTCGACGCCGGCCGCTTCACCGCGCTCACCACCCGCGCCCGCACCGCCCGCTCCGCGGCGGAACGGGCCGGACTGCTCGCCGAGGCGCTGGACCTCTGGCAGGGCCCGGCGTTCGCCGGCTTCGCGGACGACGACCTGATCCGCCCGGTGGCCGAGGGCCTGGAGGAGCAGCGGCTGACCGCCCTGGAGGAGCACGCCGCGGCCCGCCTGCACCTGGGCGAGCACACCGCACTGACCGGCGAGCTGGCCCCTCTAGTGGCCCGGCACCCGCTGCGGGAACGGCTGCGCGCGCTGCAGCTGACCGCCCTGTACCGGTCCGGCCGGCAGAGCGAGGCGCTGGCCGCGTACGACGAGATCCGCACCCGGCTTGCCGAGGAACTGGGCGTCGATCCCGGCACCGAACTGACCGCGGTCCACCAGGCGATCCTGCGCCAGGAACCCTGGCAGCCCCGGCCCGTGGCCACCACAGCGCCGGCGCACACCCCGGGCGCGCGGCCGCCCCGACACCACCGCCCCCGCACCAACCTCCCCACCCCGCTCACCGAACTCCTCGGCCGTGAGGACGCGGTACGCCAGGTCGGGCACGCCCTGGGGGCCCACCGCCTGGTGACGCTCACCGGCCCCGGCGGGGTGGGCAAGACCCGCCTCGCGCTGGAGACCGCCGGACGGCTGACCGACGACTTCCCCGACGGCAGCTGGCTGGTGGAGCTGGCCGCCTTCGGCCGCCCGGACGACCCGGACCGCGACCACCGCGCCAAGTGCACCGCCGCCGAGGTCGCCGAGGCGGTACTGGCCGTGCTCGGCGTCCAGGAGGGCGCGGCGGCCGGGCCGGTGGCCGAACGCCTGGTCGCGGCCGTCCGCGGCAAACGCCTGCTGCTGGTCCTGGACAACTGCGAGCACCTCGTCGACGCGGCCGCCGAGGTCACCGCCGAACTGCTGGCCGCCGCCCCGTCGTTGCGCATCCTGGTCACCGGCCGGGAACCGCTGGGCCTGGCGGGCGAACGGATCCACCCCGTACCGCCGCTGGCCCCGGACGGCGCGATCGCCCTGTTCGCGGCCCGTGCGGCCGCCGCCGACCCCGGCTTCGTCCTGGACGCCGACAGCGCCCCCACGGTCGCCGAGATCTGCCGCCGGCTGGACGGTATCCCGCTCGCCCTGGAGCTTGCTGCCACCCGCGTCCGTGCCCTGGGCGTACGGGAGTTGAGCGCCCGGCTCGACGACCGGTTCCGGCTGCCGGTGGCCGCCCGGCGCGGCGCCCCACGCCGCCAGCAGACCCTGCGCGCCGTGATCGACTGGAGCTGGGAGCTACTGCCCGGCCCCGAACGCACCGTGCTGCGCCGGCTGGCCGTGCACGCCGACGGCTGCACCCTTCAGGCGGCCGAAACGGTCTGCGCGGGCGACGGCCTCGCCCGCGAGGACGTGCTGGAGCTGCTGGCCCGGCTCGTGGACCGCTCGCTGGTGACGGTCGCCCGGACGCCGTACGGGACCCGCTACCGGCTCCTGGAGACCGTCGCCGCGTACTGTCTGGAACGGCTCCGGGAGGCCGGCGAGCTGTCCGCGCTACGCCGCCGGCACCAGCTCCACTACACCGAACTGGCCGAGCACGCCGCCCCGTTGCTGTACGGGGTCACCCAGCGGGAGTGGCTGGAACGGCTCGATCAGGAGACCGCGAACCTGCGCGCCGCCCTGGACGGCGCGGTCGTGGACGGCGCCGCGGACCGGGCGCTCCGGCTGGTGAACGCCCTGGCCTGGTACTGGTTCCTGCGCGGTCGGCTCGCGGAGGCGGGCCGCTCGCTGGACGCGGCGCTGACCGCGTCCGAAGGGGCGCACCCGGACGTCCCGGAGGGCCGGCGGCTGCGGGCGGCCGCCTGGCAGGTCGGCATGGCCTCACTGGCCGGCGGGGACGCCGACCCGGTGACCCGGGCGGCCGCCGTCCTGCGCCGCTACGAAGCCCACGACGACCCGGCCGAACGGGCCTGGGCCCAGTGGTTCCTCGGCTACGCCCAAGTGGGCCTCGGTGACCCCGGCGTGGCGGCGGACCGGATGGTGCGGGCGCTGACCGCGTTCCGGGCGCTCGGCGACCGCTGGGGCACCGCGGCGGCGCTGAGCAGCCGCGCCCAGGGCACCGGCCGCGAGGACCTGCCCGCCCGCCGCCGCGCCGCCGAGGAGAGCGCCGCGCTCTTCGCCGAACTGGGCGACCGCTGGGGCCAGTTGCAGGCCACCGACGCCCTGGCCGCGATCGCCGAGATCACCGGCGACTACGGCCGCGCGGCCCGGCTCCACCAGGAGGGACTGCGCAGCGCCGAGGAGCTGGGCCTGCGGATCCAGGTCTCGTACAAGCTCTCCGGGCTCGGCCGGATCGCGCTGCTGACCGGCGACCTGGCGGCCGCCCGGGACCACCACGAACGGGCGCTGCGGCTGGCCGCCGAACAGTCCCACCGGCGCGGCGAGATGTTCGCCGAGTGCGGGCTCGCCCTCGGTGCCAGGAGGGAGGGCCGGCTCGACGAGGCCGAGGCGCGTCTGCTGCCCTGGCTGGAGTGGTGCCGCGGCCGGGACGGCGACCCGGGAACCGCGTTCGTCCTGGCCGAACTGGGCTTCATCGCCGAACTCCGCGGGGACGCCGCCACCGCCCGTGAGCGCCACCTCGACGGCTTCGCCGCGGCCCGCGCCACCGGCGACCCGCGCGCGGTCGCGCTGGCCCTGGAGGGCCTGGCCGGCGCCCGGACGCTGACCGGCCACCTCGCCTCCGCGGCCCGACTGCTCGGCGCGGCGGACGCCCTGCGCACCGCCGCCGGCGCACCCCGGCCGGCCGCGGAACGCGCGGACGTGACCCGCAGCACGACGATCGCGCGCCGCGGGCTGGGCGCTGCGGCCTTCGACTCGGCGTACGCGCGCGGGGCGGAGCTGACCCCGGAGGAACTGGTGGCGGAGGACCGCTACGGAGTCCCGGTGATCCCGCCGTCCACCCGCAGCTCGATCCCGTTGACGTAATCGGCGCGCGGGCTCGCCAGATAGGCGACCGCGGCGGCGATGTCCTCCGGGCGCCCCAGCCGCCCGGTCGGGTTCGCGGCGTACGCGGCGACGACGTCCGCCTCGTCGACGGCACCCGCCGACTCCACGGCCGCCGTGGCGCCGTTCCCCTCATCCGTCGTGTCCGCCGCCCGTTCCTCGAACATCCGGTACATCGACGGGCTGACGATCACCCCGGGACTCACACAGTTCGCGGTGATCCCCGTCCCGGCGAGGTGCCGGGCCAGGCTCGTGGTCATGTTCACCACGGCGGCCTTGGCGGCGGAGTACGTCACCATGTTGGGCAGCGGCGTCCGCACGGCCCGGCTGCCGATGGTGATGACCCGGCCCCAGCCGTGCGCGCGCAAGGACGGCAGCAGCGTCTGGCTGACCCGCACCGTGGGCAGCACGTTCCCCTCGAAGGCGGCCCGCCAGTCGGACGCCCGGGAGCTCTCCCAGTCGTGCTCGGCGAACGGCCCGGCGTTGTTGACGAGGATCTGCACGCCGAAGTCCCGGGCGGTCAGGGCGATCTGCTCCGCCACGCCCGGTTCCGTCAGATCCCCGAGCACCACCTCCGTCCGCACGCCGCGCGCCGCGACCCGTTCGGCGACGGCCGCGGCGGCCCCCGCGTTGCGGCCGTGGACGAGGACCTCGCACCCCTCGTCCGCCAGTGTCTCGGCGATCGTCGCCCCGATCCCCGAACTGCTGCCCGTCACCAGCGCCGCGCGCCCTGCCAGTCGTAGGTCCATGCCGCCAGCCTAGGGGGACGCCGCCCCGATCGTGCCCGGCTCACGGTTCTCCCCGCGGGCCCGGTCCGCCGGGGCGCGACGGGCGGCCGGTCGATTGTCAGTGGTGCGTGGGAGAGTGGCGGAGCAACGGGGGAAGTACCACCGAAGGAGGCCGCATGAGCGAGCGTGGCGAGCTCGGCACGGCAAGGAGCGCGCCGGGCGCGTGCCGGGCCGGGCGAAGTGAGGTACCGGCATGAGCTGGCATCAGGAGCTGCTGGTCGGCTTCGACCTGGAGACCACGGGCACGGACGTCGAGCAGGACCGCATCGTCACCGCCGCCCTGATCCGGCTGGAGGGGGACGGCCGGGCGGTCGGGAAGCGGACCTGGCTGCTCGACCCGGGAGTGCCGATACCCGAGGAAGCGACCGCCATTCACGGCATTTCGACCGCATATGTCCGGGTGCACGGCCGCCCGCCCGCGACCGCGATAGAGGAGATCACCGAGGCGCTGGCCGAGTCCCTGCGCGCGGACATCCCCCTCGTGGTGATGAACGCCCGCTACGACCTCTCCCTCCTGGACCGCGAGTGCCGGCGCCACGGCATACGGACCCTGACCGAGCGGCTCGGGCGGGCACCCGCACCGGTCATCGACCCGCTGGTGCTCGACAAGCACGTGGACCGCTTCCGCAAGGGGCGCCGCGCGTTGCAGGCGCTCTGCGGTCACTACGGCGTCCGGCTGGAGGGGGCACACGAGGCGGGCGCCGATGCCGCCGCCGCGGCCGGGGTCGCCCGGCGCATCGGCGAGCGCTATCCGGCCGTCGCCCTGCCGTCACCGCGTGCGCTGCACGCCCTCCAGGAACAGGCGGCCGCCGAGCAGGCCGCCTCCTTCCAGGCGTACTTGCGCCGCACCGACCCGGAGGCGACGGTCGAGCCGGCCTGGCCGCTGATCCCGTATCAGGCGACGAGGGTCTGATCCGCCGGCCGCCGGGCCGGGGCAGCGGCAGCCGCGGGGGCCGGCCGGTCGCCGTGACGCCGGGCAGGCACAGGGCGCGGCCGGTCGCCGCGACGCCGGGTCAGAAGGGGTACCACCGCACCGTCGCGTCCTTCTCGCGCAAGGAGGCGATCCGGCGCCGGAATTCCTTCAGCGCCGCCGGGTTTCCGGGCGCATGCTGGGACACCCAGGCGCAGCTCGCGGTCTCCCGCGACCCGCGCAGCACGGCGCATCCCTCCCAGTCCCGTACGTCCCAGCCGTAGACGGACACGAAGGTGTCGTAGGCGTCCGCGGCCAGGCCGTAGCGGTCCCGGCTGAGCGCCATCACGACCAGGTCGTGCTCCCGCAGGTCGAAGGAGAAGGTCTCCAGGTCGACGAGCACCGGCCCGTCGGGCCCGACATGCACGTTGCGGGTCAGCGCGTCGCCGTGGATCGGCCCGCGCGGCAGATGCGGCTCCAGCGCCGTGGCGGCCGCCGCGAACGCGTCCCGGCGCCCGCGCAGATACTCCGCGTCCGGCGCCGATACGGCGTCACCCGCCAGCCGCAGCCAGCGCTCGACACCGCCGAGCAACTCGCGGCGGGGGAGCGCGAAGGGCGGCTCCGGCAGCGCGTGGACGAGCTTGAGCAGCGCGGCGAGGTCCTCGGGACCGGCCGGCCGGACGGCCTCCGGCAGCCGCTGCCAGTACGTCACGGGATGCCCGTCGACGAGCGTGGCCGCCGGCTCCGCGGCCCGCACGGCCGGCACGCCCTCGGCGGCCAGCCACTGCGCCACGGCCAGTTCCCGCTCGGCGCGCGCCAGGAGGTCGGCGCTGCGGCCCACCCGTACGACCGGACCGCGCTCGCCGAGGGCGAAGACGGCGTTCTCGCCGAGCGCGAGCAGCCGGGCGTCGGCCGCCGCCTCCGGTCGTCCGGCCGCGGCGAGTACGTCCCGGGCGCGCGCCTCCGTAAAGGCGGCCGGGCTCGGTTCGGTCATGGTGCTGCCTCCTGCGATGCGTACCGGCCCTCAGTGTCGCAGGTGCCCTTGGGCCCCCAGGGCGGGGAGAGCCTGCACGGAATCCGGCCGGGACCTTGACGGCGGCAGCCGGCCTCACGACGATGACGGCGGCCGGTGGGGAGCGGCCACCGGGGGACGGGACGGGGAGGGGGCCGAACGATGGCAGCAGCGCCGACCACGGTGGCGCGGCGGTCCACCACGGCGGGCCCCGGCCGCACCGGCCGGCCCCAGCGCGACCACGGCGTCTGGTTCCTCGTACTGCCCGCGCTGCTCCCGATCCTGGGTTTGAGCGTCGTACCGCTGCTGTACGGCATCGGGCTGTCGTTCACCGACGCCCAGTCCGGCCGGACCCAGGCCACCGGGTTCGTCGGACTGCTGAACTTCTCCGACCTCCTGCACGACTCCCTGTTCTGGGACTCCTTCCGGATCGGCCTGATCTGGGCGTTCGGCGTCACCGTTCCGCAGTTCCTGCTCGCCCTCGGCCTGGCCCTGCTGCTCCACCTCGACCTCCGGCTTCGCTGGCTGGCCCGGGCGCTGGCGATCATTCCGTGGGCGATGCCCGAGGTCGTCGTCGGCATCATGTGGCGGCTGGTCTACCACGCCGACGCCGGGGTGCTGAACGAGACCCTGCGCGGCCTCGGCCTGTCCGGGGCCGAGGGACGGGACTGGCTCAGCGGCCTGGCCACCGCGCTTCCCGCGGTCCTGGTCGTCGGGGTCTGGGCCGGCATGCCCCAGACCACCGTCACGCTGCTGGCCGGTCTGCAGAACGTGCCGCCCGAACTGCACGAGGCCGCGGCCCTCGACGGCGCGGGCGCCTGGCGTCGGTTCCGCACCGTCACCTGGCCCGCCCTCAAACCGGTCGCCCTCGCCGTCACCGCCCTCAACTTCATCTGGAACTTCAACTCCTTCGCCCTGGTCTTCGTGCTGACCGACGGCGGCCCCGGCGGCCGCACCCGACTGCCGATGCTCTTCGCGTACGAAGAGGCCTTCCGTTACGGGCAGTTCGGGTACGCCGCCGCGATGGGCCTGGCGATGGTCGCGGTGATCTCCGTCCTGCTGGCCCTCTATCTGGCCGGCCGGCTGAAGGGGGACGAGGACCGATGACCGCACGTGGCCGCACCGCCACCCGCACCGGCCAGTACGCCGCGCTCCTCGGCTACCTCGCCTTCCTGGCGTTCCCGTTCCTCTGGTTGATTTCCACCGCCTTCAAGCCGCCCCGCGAGCTGGCCGCCGCCCACCCCACCTGGGTCCCCGCGGCACCCACGCTGGAGAACTTCCGGCACGCCTTCGACCAGCAGCCGCTGCTGGCCGCCGCGGGCAACAGCCTGCTGGCCGCGGCGGTCTCCGCGCTGCTCGCCGTCGTGCTGGCGACCCCGATGGCGTACGTCCTCGCCCGTCACCGCACCCGCCTCGCCCGGGCGGCCACCGGCTGGATCGTCGTCAGCCAGGCGTTCCCCCTGGTGCTGGTGATCATCCCGCTGTTCCTGATCCTCAAGGGACTCCAGCTGGTCGACTCCCGGACCGGGCTGATCCTGGTCTACGTGGTCTGGGCGCTGCCGTTCGCGCTGTGGATGCTCACCGGTTACGTCCGGGCCGTCCCCCGCGAACTGGAGGAGGCGGCGGCCGTCGACGGCGCCGGCCGGCTCCGTACGCTGCTGTCCGTCACCGGGCCCCTGCTGGCCCCGGGCATCGTCGCCACCGCACTGTTCGCCTTCCTCACTGCCTGGAACGAGTTCTTCTTCGCCCTGGTCCTGCTCAAGTCGCCGGAAAAACAGACCCTTCCGGTGGTGCTGACCCACTTCCTCGGGGCGGAGGGCGTCGCCGACCTCGGGCCGCTGGCCGCCGCCGCACTGCTCGCCACCCTCCCCGGCCTGCTGCTCTTCGCCGCCATCCAGCGCCGGATCACCGGTGGCATGCTCGCCGGGGCGGTGAAGAGCTGATGCCCGCCGCCCGTACGCCGGCGGGGCCGGCCCGATGGAGCCGCCGGGGCCTGCTGACGGCCGCCGCCACACTGCCCGCCGCGGCCCTGCTCCCGGGCTGCTCCGCCGACCGCCCGCGGCGCGGCTCCGGAGGCCGGATCACCCTGCGCTTCCAGTCGCTGGCCTGGCAGCAGGACTCCGTCAAGGCCAACCAGCAGCTGGTCGCCGAGTGGAACAGCCGTCACCCCGCCGTCCAGGTGAGGTACGTCCAGGGCGCCTGGCCGACCGTCCACGACCAGCTGCTGACCTCCTTCGAAGGCGGCGAGGCACCGGACATCATCCATGACGCCTCCGACGACCTCGCGGACTTCGCCTACGGTGGCGACCTGGCCGACCTCACCTCCCTCCTGCCGGACCGCCTCAAGGCGGACATCCCCGGCCACAGCTGGGAGACCGCCACCTTCGACGGCCGTATCCACGGCGTCCCGTTCCTCCAGGAACCGCGGGTACTGGTGGCCAACCGCGCGAAACTGCGCGGCTCCGGCGTCCGCGTCCCCACCCCGGAGGACCCGTGGACCTGGGAGGAGTTCGCGGAGGTGGCCCAGCGGCTGACCCGTGGCACCGACCACGGGGTGGCCTGGCCGCTGAAGGAACCGGTCTCGGCCACCCTCAACCTCTCGCTGTCCACCGGCGGCCGGGTCTTCCACCGCCGCCCGGACGGCAGGGTCCAGGTCCGCTTCGACGCCGTCGACCAGGTGGTGCCGCGGATCATCCACGACCAGGTGAACGTAGACCGCACCGCCGCCCGTACGACGCTGGGCATGGGCGGGTCCGACACCCTCCCCGGCTTCTTCGCCGGGCGTTACGCGATGGTGCCGCTCGGCTTCTCGTACCGCCAGCAGATCGCCCAGCAGGCACCCAAGGGCTTCGACTGGACGGTGCTGCCGGCCCCCAGGGGAGCGACACGGGAGCAGGGCGTGAGTCCGCAGACCCTGTCGATCGCCGCGGACTGCCCGTACAAGGAGGAGGCGATGGCGTTCATCGACTTCTTCCTCCGGCCGCCGAACATGGTCCGACTTGCCCTGGGGGACTGGCTGTTGCCGACGGGGCAGGAGGCGCTACGGAACCCGGCGCTCCGGGTGCGGCGGTACGACTGGGCGACCGGCACCGCGCTCGCCGGAACCCTGCGCCCGGCCCCGGCCCAGTCCGTCCGCGGCTACCCGGAGTGGAAGGACAAGATCGCCACTCCGGGCCTGCAGGAGTACTACAGCGGCGCGATCGACCTCGACACCCTCCGCACACGGCTGATCAGGGACGGCAATCTGGTCCTGGCGCGGTACCAGCGCTGAGGAATGGCCCCGAAGTCGTCGTATGGGCAACGGAGTTGCCGAGGCGGGCGGCGTACAGCAATCGCGGCTTGTTTCCCTCCATTACACGAACGTAAACGGAGTTGAGTCGCCTTGCTTCAAGTCGGCCGCATGCTTTGAGCAGTTCTGGGCCCTTTTGCATTTTTTCAAGGTTGTTGCCTATCTCACACGACGGGGTCTCCCTTGAATTGGACCCATCAATCAGACAGGGTTTTGAGTCAGCCCGACGCAGATTTTCCTGCGTCCAGGGGCTGTTGGCGCAACGCTTTCCCCCCACACCACGAACGAGGAGAACCCTCGCAATGGCTCACAAGCGTTCCAGCAAGAAGCGGCTCGTCACGGCGATAGCCGCCGCAGTGGCCGCGACTGGTATCGCCACCGTTACCGCGGTGACCGCGGGCGCATCGCCCGCCCCCGCCGAAGGCAAGATCTACGGCGCCCAGGCCAAGGGTGCTGTCAACGGCAGCTACATCGTCATGCTGAAGAAGTCGGTCCGTACGGCCGAGAGCGGCGATCTCGCTTCCAAATACGGCGGCAAGGTGAAGCGCACCTTCTCCTCCGCCATCGACGGCTTCTCGGCCAACGGCCTGAGCGCCGAGGAGGCCAAGCGCCTCGCCGCCGACCCGGCCGTCGACAAGGTCGTCCAGAACAAGAAGTTCCACATCGACGCCACCCAGGACAACCCGCCGTCGTGGGGCCTGGACCGCATCGACCAGGCGGACACCCAGGGCGACAAGAAGTACAACTACCCCGACAGCGCCGGTGACGGCGTCACCGCGTACGTCATCGACACCGGCGTCCACATCAGCCACAAGGACTTCGGCGGCCGCGCGTCGTACGGCTTCAACGCCATCGACGGCAGCAACAAGGCCGAGGACGACAACGGCCACGGCACCCACGTCTCCGGCACCATCGCCGGTGAGGCGCACGGCGTCGCCAAGAAGGCCAAGATCGTGGCCGTCAAGGTCCTGGACGGCCAGGGCTCCGGCACCACCGAGCAGGTCGTCGCCGGCATCGACTGGGTCACCAAGAACCACAAGGGCCCGTCGGTCGCCAACATGTCCCTGGGTGGCGGCGTGGACGAGGCGCTCGACGCGGCCGTGAAGAAGGCCATCGACTCCGGTGTCACCTTCGGTGTCGCGGCGGGCAACGAGTCCAGCGACGCGGGCCAGAGCTCCCCGGCGCGCGTCAAGGAGGCCATCACGGTGGCCTCCAGCACCAACAAGGACGAGCAGTCCGACTTCTCCAACTTCGGCAGTGTGGTGGACATCTACGCTCCCGGTTCCGACATCACGTCGGACTGGAACGGCGGCGATGACGCCACCAAGACCATCTCGGGTACGTCGATGGCGACCCCGCACGTGGTCGGTGCCGCCGCGGTCTACCTGGCGGGCCACAAGGACGCCAAGCCCGCCGACGTCGAGAAGGCGCTGACCGACGGTGCCACCGCCGACAAGATCACCAACCCGGGTCAGGGAACGCCCAACAAGCTGCTGAAGGTCGTCGAGTAGGACCTCGACTCCCCGTTCTCCACGCCGGCCGTCGCGCTCGCCCCCACGGGGCGCGGCGGCCGGCGTCGTCGTGTTCGCCGTTCTTCCGGCGCGTGTGGTCTGCCGCACCCCGGGCGCGCGTAGACACTGTCTACTCATACCTGGTAGACAGTGTCTATGTCTACGTCTCCCCCTGCGCACTCCGCGAAAGAGGAACCCGCCCCGGACGAGGGCCTGCGCGCCCGTCTGGTCGAGGTCGGTGTCGAGCTGGTGGCCAGAGAGGGCGTACAAGCGCTGTCACTGCGGGAAATCGCCCGCCGGGCAGGGGTTTCGCACGGCGCCCCGCGCCGCTACTTCCCGACGCACCTCGACCTGCTCTCCGCGATCGCCCGCCGGGGCTTCGCCGACCTGGCCGCCCGGACCGCCGAGGTGCTCGACGGCAACGACGCGTCCCCCCGCGCCCGGCTCACCTCGCTCGCGCGGACCTACCTCGACTTCGCCCTGTCCGAGCGCGGCATGTACGAGCTGATGTTCCGTCACGACCTGCTGGAGAGCAACCGGCTCGGCCTGCGGGACACCAGCCTCCCGCTCTTCCAGGTACTCGTGGACCTGATCGCCCGGATACGGCCGTCCGCGGACACCCCGCCCTCGGTGGTCGCGGGCGCCCTGTGGGGAAACCTGCACGGCGTCGCCCAGTTGTGGGGATGGGGCAGCCTCCCGCTCGCCACCGGCTCCGACGACATCGAACCGCTGCTGCGCGCCACCCTCGACGCGCACCTCGGACCGGAGGTCCGATGACCGCCCCTCCGCGCTCCTCAAGGGGCCGCGGTGACGCTGACGCCGGAAGTCGTCCGCCCGCCGCCTCACCTCGCCACCGCCCACCTCGCGCCTCCTCCCTCTCCGGTCGTCACCGCCGTCTCGTCCTCACCGGGAGCATCACCGGAGCGGTGATCGTCGCCCTGGACGGCACCGTATTGACCATCGCCCAGCCGGCCCTCCAACGGGACCTGCACGCCTCGTTCGTACAGGTCCAGTGGACCAGCACCGGCTACCTCATCGCCGTGGCCGGCCTGCTCGTCCTCGCCGGCCGGCTCGGCGACCGCTACGGTCACCAGCGCATCTTCGCCCTCGGCATGCTGGGCTTCGGCACCGCGTCCGCGGGGATCGGACTGGCGCCCGGCATCGGCTGGGTGATCGCCCTGCGCATCGCGCAAGGCGTCTTCGGCGCGCTGCTGCAACCGGCCACCCTGGGCATGCTGCGCGCCACGTATCCACCGGACCGGCTCGCCATGCCCCTGGCCCTCCGTACCAGCGCCATCGGCCTCGCGGCCGCCGCCGGCCCGGTCCTCGGCGGGGCGCTCTCCGCCCAGTTCGGCTGGCGCGCCGTCTTCTTCCTCAACGTGCCACCCGCGCTGGTCGTCGGCGCACTGGCCCTCGCCGCCCGCGTGCCGACGCGACCGCACCCCCACGACACCCCCGGCACCACGACCCCGCCACCACCCGCATCGCCCCCGCCGGCCCGCTCCCCCCTCGACCTCGCCGGAGCCGCCCTCCTCGCCCTCGCCCTCCTGTGCCTGGTCCACACCCTCGTGGTGCTCCCGGAGTCCGGCTGGACCGTGGCCACCGTGTTCACCACCGGGGCGGGAACGGCCGCCTGCGGCGCCTTCGTCCGCCACGAACGCCGCACCGCGAGTCCTCTCGTCCCGCCCGTGGTCCTCACCTCACGCGCGGTGGCCTTGGCCCTCTCCGTCCTGCTGTGCGCTTCCGCCGCCCTGTTCGGCGCGCTCTTCGTCGGCTCGTACTTCCTGCAGAACATCCTCGGACTCGACCCGCTCCAGTGCGGTCTGCGCGTACTGCCCCTGGCCGTCATGATGGTGCTGAGCGCGCCCGCCTCGGCCGTACTCCAGCGCCACTACGGCCCCCGCCGCACCACCCTCACGGCCATGATCCTCCTCTCCGCCGGCATCCTGCTGCTCTCCCAACTCACCTCTTCTTCCGGTGTGTTGACGATCGGCGGCGGTTTCGCCCTGCTCGGCGCGGGATTCGGCACGGTGATGGTCACCGCGACGGCGGTCATCGTGCGCCATGTCCCCGTGGCTCACGCGGGAGTGGCCGGCGGACTCCAGCAGACCGCGATGAACATCGGCCCGACGCTGGGGGTCGCCCTCGCGACCATGCTGACCACCCTCACCGCCGCGATGAGCACCACGCTCCTCACCCTGGCCGCCGTCGCCGCCACCGGCGCCCTGGCGTCCTGCGGACTACCCCTCCGCAACGGGACGAAGGAAGCCGAGCAGGAAGCGGCATCCCCAACCCGCCCGAGCTGAAAGCAAGTTATCCACAGGAGGAACCCTCCGGAACAAAAACTCACTCCCTCCGACTACCGTCGGTGACATGCACGGAGGACTGCCGTTCATCGGCATCAGCACCATCGTTTACGGCGTCATCGGTCTGACCGGCGTCGTCATCACTGCGATCCGCACCAAGGGGGGAGCCCGTCATGCGCACCATCACCGCCATCGTTCCTGCTCATAACGAGGAGGAGGGCCTGCCGGCCACACTGGAGTCACTCGCCCGGCAAACGGTCCCGCCCGACCGCGTCCTGGTCGTGGACGACGCCTCCACGGACCGCACGGGCGAGGTAGCGGCATCACACGGCGTCACGGTCTTACGCCCGCCCCGCAACCTCGGCAGCAAGGCCAAAGCCCAGAACTACGCCCTACCGCACTGCACCACCGACCTCGTCCTGGCCGTCGACGCGGACACCGTCCTCGCCCCCGACTACCTCGAATCCGTCCTGCCCGCCTTCGACGACCCCACCGTCTCGGTCGCGGCCGGTACGGTCCGCACCCGCCACACCCGCACACTCTGGGAACGCGGACGGTCCACGGAATACCTCTTCGGCTTCCACTGGCACCGCCCCATCCAGGCCCGCGCCAACAGCCCCATGGTCTGCTCGGGTTGCTGCTCGGTCTTCCGCCGCGACGACCTGATGTCCTTCGGCGGCTTCCCCGAACGCACCATCGTCGAGGACATGGATTACACCTGGTCCCAGCAGATCGCCGGCAGACGCGCGGTCTATGTCTCCGACGCCGTCGCCCTCGCCGCAGACCCGGAGGACCTCACCTACCTCCGTAAACAGGTGTGGCGCTGGATGGCGGGCTTCTGTCAGAACGTCCGTCTCCACCTGGGGAGTCTGATCCGCCACAAACCCCTGCTGGCCCTCTGGGTGCTCCTCGCGCTCCTGGAGATCGTCACCGCACCCCTCTGGTGGGCGACCCCCTTCGTAGCCGCCGCGACCACCGGCCGGCCGCTCGCCGTCACCTTCGCCTGGTGGGTCGGAGCCGAGCTGCTCCTGACCGCGCCACCCCTGATCTACGCCGCCCACCGCCGCAAACTCCCGCTCACGGGCGTCCTGTTGAACCTCCCCTGCGTCTACGCCACCAAGACCGTCAACCTCGTCTACGCCTGGAAGGCGCTCCTCGTCGAGCTCGTCCTGGTCCCCCTCCACCTGGCCCGCAGCCTCACGGTGTACGAAAAGGGCCGAGCCGACACCCCGACGGGGCGGACGGTGCGAACATCCCCCGCCGGGGCGGCGTAGAGGAGGAAGGCGCCAGGCGCCAGGCACCTGCACCGAACGGAGGCGCCGGGCGCCTGCACCGGACGGAGGCGCCGGGCGCCTGCACCGGACGGAGGCGCCGGGCACCTGCACCGGACGGAGGCGCCTCGGCCCGCTTCACGCTCGTTGCCTTCTACGCTCCCGCCGGCGGCGGCGCCGTGGTGCGGCGGGGGACGAGTTCGGTGGGGAGGACGATGTGGCGTTGGGCGTCGCCGTCGGTGTCGTCGATGACCGAGCGGGTGAGGCGGACGGCGGTGCGGCCGAGTTCGGCGGCGGATTGGGCGAGGGTGGTCAGGCCCATGAGGGCGGACATGACGTGGTCGTCGAAGCCCATGACGGAAACCCGGCCGGGGACGGGGATGTTGGCCTCGCGGAGGGCCGCCAGGAGGCGGAAGGCCAGGTCGTCGGTTTCGGCGAAGAGTGCGGTCGGCGGGGCCTGCAGGCTCAGCAGCCGGCCCACCGCGGCGGCCATACCGCTGCCCTTCCAGTCGGCCACGCTCATGACGAGGTCGTCGTCGTGCTCGATGCCCGCCTCGGTGAGGGCGCGCAGATGGCCGGCGAGCCGGTTCTTGCTGCTCCAGGCGAAGCCCGTCTCGTCGGCGGTCTGGAGGAAGGCGATCCGCCGGTGCCCGAGGTTGAGCAGATGGCGGGTGCCGCGCAGGGCGGCCTCCTCGTCGTCCACGTAGACGCTGGGCCGACCGGGGGCGTGCTGGCTGACGAAGACCAGCGGCATGCCCAGGTCGTCGAGGCGGGCGCGTTCGGCGGGGGAGAGTGCGAAGCTCACCACGAGGAGGGCGTCGGCGTTGCGGCGGGCGGGCAACCGGTCGAAGAAATCGGCGCGTTCCTGGACGTCGGTCACGCTGTAGACCAGCAGGTCGAGACCGGCATCGCGCAGGGCGGGGGCCATGCCGGACAGCGTGGCGCTCAGGAACCACGACTCCAGGTGGGGCATCAGGACGGCCACCCGGCCGGTGCGGCCGGTGACGAGGCTGGAGGCGCTGCGGGTGATGGCGAAGGAGAGCTCGCGGGCGGCCGCCTCCACCCGGGCCCGGGTGGTCTCCGACACGGTCGGCAGGCCGCGCAGGGTGCGCGAGACGGTCGACACCGAAACCCCCGCCCGATGGGCCACATCGGCCATCGTGGCCTCGCTGCGAGCTGAGGACATGGCGGGACGCTAGCACAGACGGGCGATGACAGCGTTGGCAGGGAGATCACTTGAGGCATCTCCGGTCCACCGCCCATTGACCTGACCACGAGCCCACTTCTAGCCTGCAAGCGCTGTCATGAAGCAGGTGGGCAGCCACGACGTGAGGAGCACTTATGGCCTTGCGCCGCAGAACCCTGCTCGCCGACGGCCTCGCCGCGGGAGCTGGGCTCAGCAGCGGCTGTCGCCGGCGACGCCCGGGTACAAGACGCTCTTCCCGAACCTCGCCATCGGCCGCGGCGCCGCGGTGGCGACCCACACCGCCGTCATCGTGATCGGCTGCTGTCGGCTTTTCCTGCCCGTCCTCACCACGCAGACCGACGAAGGGGGCGGGCATGAACCGCCGGACACCGGCGTCGGGCCTTCGCCGCCACCTCCACCCCGTCAGCCTCGGCGGGCCGGCCATCGTCGTCCTGACGACCCTGCCGCTATCTCCTCCACAGCGTGCTGGTGGCCTCGGTCTCCACGGTCGCCGTACCGGGGCTGTCGTTCTTCGCCGGATCCGCGCCGGGCTGTCGTTCTTCGCCGGACACGCGCCGGCCCGTACCTCCCCTTGCGCAACCATCTGATCTTCGCCTTCACCGCGACCTGGCCGGAGTTCCTGCCGGCGCTGAGGTTTCACAGCGGGGACGGACACCGCACGGTTCCGGTCGGAATCGCGCCTTCACCAACCGGTACACCGTCCCCTACGGGACGCTGTTCGCGGGGCCGTGGCGGCCGCCCTGCCCCTCGGCGTCCTGGACATGATCTTCCGCCGCCCGATCGTCTCGGGCCTGTCCTCAGGGGCGGTCAAGGGATGACCTCCCCACCAGGGGCGCCGCCCCTGCCCGCCCGTCGACCCCTCCGGTGACACACCCGCTACCGAAAGGCAGCCACGTGACCGCACAGCACCTCGGCCCGGACCCCACAACGGCCGGCCGCAGCAGCCGCGACTGGTGGCGGCAGGCCGTCGTCTACCAGGTGTACCCGCGCAGCTTCGCCGACTCCGACGGCGACGGCATCGGCGACCTCCCCGGTGTGACCTCCCGGCTCGGCCACCTCGCCGACCTCGGAGTGGACGCCGTCTGGCTGAGCCCCTTCTACCCCTCCGAACTGGCCGACGGCGGCTATGACGTCGCCGACTACCGTGACGTCGACCCCCGGCTGGGCACCCTCGACGACTTCGACGCGATGGTCACCGAGGCGCACCGCCTCGGCCTCAAGGTGATGGTCGACATCGTGCCCAACCACTCCTCCGACCAGCACGTCTGGTTCCAGGAGGCGCTGCGGGCCGGCCCGGGGTCCGCCGCGCGGGAGCGCTACGTCTTCCGCGAGGGCCGGGGCGCACACGGCGAGGAGCCGCCCACCGACTGGGTCTCCTGCTTCGGCGGTCCCGCCTGGGCCCGGCTGCCCGACGGCTGGTGGTACCTCCACCTCTTCGCCCCGCAGCAGCCCGACTTCAACTGGGACAACCCCGAGGTCCGCGCGGAGTTCCGGAAGACCCTGCGCTTCTGGTCGGACCGCGGCGTGGACGGCTTCCGGGTCGACGTGGCGCACGGCCTCGCCAAGGACCTGGCGGCGCCGCTGCGCGACATCGGCACCGTCGAGAGCTACCAACCGGACGACCTGCCCGAGGACGGCAGCCACCCCTTCTGGGACCGCGACGAGGTACACGAGATCTTCCGCGACTGGCGCACGGTCTTCAACGAGTACGACCCGCCGCGGATCGCGGTCGCCGAGGCCTGGGTGCGCAACTCCCGGCGCACCGCCTACGCCACTCCGCAGGAGCTGGGCCAGGCGTTCAACTTCGACTTCCTCAAGGCGTCGCTGCACGCCGGGGAGCTCCGGTCCTCCATCGACACCGCGCTCGCCGACGCCCGGGCGGCCGGCGCGACCGCGACCTGGGTGCTCTCCAACCACGACGTGATCCGGCACGCCTCCCGGCACGGCCTGCCGGACGGCTGCGACGAGGAGGCCTGGCTGCTCTCCAACGGCCAACAGCCGGTCGTGGACCGGGAGTTCGGCCTGCGCCGGGCGCTCGCCGCGACCCTGTTGATGCTGGCGCTGCCCGGCGCCGGCTACGTCTACCAGGGCGAGGAACTGGGCCTGCCCGAGGTCGCCGACCTGCCCCACGAGGCCCTGAAGGACCCGGTGTGGACCCGCAGCCGCGGCCGGTCGAAGGGCAGGGACGGCTGCCGGGTGCCGCTGCCCTGGCGGCGCGGGGGAAGCTCGTACGGCTTCGGCAGCGGCGGGTCCTGGCTGCCGCAGCCGCCGGGCTGGGGCGAGTTGTCCGTCGAGGCCCAGCAGGGCGATCCGGCCGCGCCCCTGGAGCTCTACCGCACCGCCCTGCGCCTCCGCCGGGGACTGCTCGCCGACGAGGCACTGGAGTGGATCGGCGGCCCGGAAGCGGTGGCCGGCGGACTGCTGCACTTCCGCCGCTCCGGCGGCTGGGAGTGCCTGACCAACCTCTCGGACACCGCCCGCCCGCTGCCTGAAGGCGAACTGCTGCTGTCCTCCGCGCCGCTGAGCGGCGACCGGCTGCCGCCGTGGACGACGGCCTGGGTACGGACGGCCGGCTGACCCGGTGCCGGACCGGCGGCCCGCGGCCCTCAGGCGATCAGGGACGACAGGTCGCCGCGGGCCCGGGCCGCCAGCGACTGGTCGTAGCGACGCAGCAGCAGCCGGGCCAGCTCGGGGGCGTCGCCGAGGACCGGCGCGAGGACGTCCGCCCGGGCCTCCCGGGCGCCGGCCGCGATCCGGTCCGGGAGGAAGCCGGGGGCGATGACGTAGGGGGCGACGGCCACCCGCGCCACGCCCTCGGCCCGCAGGGCCCGTACGGCATCGGCCGTACGGGGCAGAGATGCGGAGGCGAACGCAGGTCGCACGGCACACCAACCAGCGGTGCGCCGCCACTCCCGCGCGATTTCAGCGATCACTGCGATCGCCTCCGGGTCTGAGGAGCCCGCCGAGGCCAGCACGACCCCGGTCGAGCGACGGTCCCCGGGCCGCAGCCCGGCCTCCGCCAGCCGGCGTTCCAGCGCGCCCGTCAGGAGGGTGGACGGGCCGAGCACCTCGGCCTGCCGGACGGTCAGCCGCGGCAGCCGGGCGGCCGCCTCGCGCAGCACCGCCGGGATGTCGGACTTCGCGTGGAACGCCCGGGTCAGCAGCAACGGCAGCGCCAACACCTCCCGCTCTCCCTCGGCCGCCAGCCGCTCCAGCACCCGGGGGACCCGGGGTGCGTTGAAGTCCAGATGGCCGACCTCGACGCGCAGCCCGGGCCGCAGCGACCGGACGCGCGCGCAGAGCGCGGCCACGGTCGCCGCGTGCCGGGGGTCGCGGCTGCCGTGGGCGATGACGAGGAGAGGGGGACGTGCGCTCATGGGATCAGTTCTTGACCAGGAGACCGCGGCTGCGCAGCACCCGCCGCTCGATCGGCGCGAAGATCAGCAGCTCGATGCCGATGCCGACGACGAGGATCAGGAAGATCGCCGCGAGCACCCAGGACATGTCCTGCAGCTCCCGGCCCTGCTCCAGCAACTGGCCCAGACCGGTGCCCAGATCGGGCGCGTTGACGATCAGCTCGGCGGCCATCAGGGAACGCCAGGAGAACGCCCAGCCCTGCTTGAGGCCCGCCAGGTAGCCCGGCAGCGCGGCCGGCAGCAGCACGTGCCGCACTCCGGCCAGACCCGTCGCGCCGATGGTGCGGCCCGCGCGCAGGTAGAGCGGCGAGATCTGGTCGACGCCGGACACCAGGCCGTTGGCGATGGATGGGACGGCGCCGAGCAGCACCACCGCGTAGATCGTGGCGTCGCTCAGCCCGAACCAGATGATCGCGGCCGGCACCCAGGCCACCGACGGCAGCGACTGCAGACCGCTCAGGATCGGCCCGATCGCGGCCCGTACGGCCTTGACCTGGGCGACGATCAGCCCGAGCACCGTACCGATGGCGACCGAGGCCACGAAGCCCAGCGCACCGCGCGAGACGCTGGTCCACACGAAGTTCAGCAGCGTGCCCTCCAGCCACTTCTGCTGGAGCGAGTGGGCGACGTCGACGGGACTGGGCAGCAGGTAGTGCGGCTTGAGCTGGAAGTGGTAGGCGAGCTGCCACAGCGCCAGCACGACGAAGATCGCGACGATCGGCGGGACCGCCTTCGACACGGCGGTCCGCAGCCAGGGCTGCCGGTGCACGACGTGGGATTCCAGGGCGTCGAGCCCGGCCTCCAGACCGGCGAGGTCCGCGGCGTCACCGCCCTTCGCCGCGGTGCCGGAGGCGGCCGGGTCGTCGTCGGTCCGGGTGGTCGTGGCCCCGGCCCGGGTCTCAGTGCTGGCCATGGCGGCGGATCTCCCCACGCAGCTGTTCGGTGATCTCGATGGACAGGTCGGCGACCGCGGCGTCCTCGATGCGGCGCGGCTGCGGGATGTCCACCTGCCACTCGCGGGCCACCCGGCCCGGACGGGAGGACAACAGGACCACGCGCTCGGCCAGCCGCACCGCCTCGCGGACGTTGTGCGTGACGAACAGGACCGACAGCTGCGTCTCCTGCCAGATGCGGGTCAGTTCGTCGTGCAGCACGTCCCGGGTGATCGCGTCCAGCGCGGCGAACGGCTCGTCCATCAGCAGCAGTTGACTGTCCTGGGCGAGCGCCCGGGCCATCGCCACCCGCTGGCGCATGCCGCCGGACAGCTCGTGTACGCGCTTGCCGTAGGCGCCCTTGAGGCGGACGAGTTCGAGCAGCCGCTCGGCCTCGTCGCGGCGCTCGGCCCGCGGCACCCCGCGCAGCCGCAGCGCCAGTTCGATGTTGCGGCCCGCGGTCAGCCACGGGAACAGCGCGTGTTCCTGGAACATCAGGGCCGGCCGGCCGCCCGGCGTCTCGATGCTGCCGGCGGACGGCGCGTCCAGACCGGCCACGAGGTTGAGCAGGGTGGACTTGCCGCAGCCGGACGCCCCCAGGAGGCAGACGAACTCGCCGGGTGCCACCTCGATGTCGATGTCGTCCAGCACGTGCTGCTGGGCGCCCGGGCGGCCGAACGACTTCGAAACGTGATCGATGCGAGCCGCGTACGGCACGGTGGTGCCCGTGTCCGCCGTGGCGGGCTGCTGCTTGGTGAGCGTGGTGGTCGTCATCGGTGTCACCTCCTGGGGGAGTGCGGAGCTACGGGCTTACTTGGTGCCGAGGCCGGCGTCGTCGACCGGCTGCTTGCCCTCGGACTTGAGGACCTTGTTCAGCAGCGTGAGGTCGTAGATGCCCTTGAGGTCCGGCTTCTTCAGCAGGCCCGCCTTGACGGCGTGGTCGGCCTCCTCCTGGAGGGTGGCGGCCAGCGGGTCGTCGGTGATGTCGATGTTCTTGAAGGCCGGGTCGAGGACGTCGGCCGGCAGCGCCTTACCGGCCACGTCCGGCGCGGCGAGCTTGGCGTTGAGGTCCTTCTTCGCCTCGTCCGGGTGCGACCGGATCCAGGCGTTGGTCTTGACCGAGGCGCGCAGCACCGCCTCGACGGCCTTCGGGTGCTCCTTGAGGAACTTCTGCGAGACGATCATGTTCGTGATGACGAACTTGCCGTCCTTCCACAGCTTCTTCTCGTCCAGGATGGTCTTGCCGCCCGCCGCGACGAGCTTGGAGGCGGTGGGCTCGGGCACCCAGGCACCGTCGATGGAACCCTGCTCGAAGACGGTCGGCGTCACCTTGTTGTCGGTGCGCTGGACGGTGACATCGCCCTTGCCCGTGGTGGCGTCGACCTTGTAGCCCTTGTCCGAAAGGAAGTTGAGCAGCGCCACGTCCTGGGTGTTGCCCAGCTGCGGGGTGGCGATCTTCTTGCCCTTGAGGTCGTCCAGCCCCTTGACCTTCTTGGGGTTGACGACGAGCGAGACACCGCCGGACGCCGAACCAGAGATGATCTTCAGGCTCTTGCCGTGCGACTTGGCGTAGCCGTTGATGGCGGGGGAGGGGCCGATCCAGCCGATGTCGATCGCGCCCGAGTTGAGCGCCTCGATCTCGGCGGGGCCCGCATTGAAGAGGGAGGTCTTCACCTCGGTGCCGCCCAGCTCCTTCTGGAACCGGCCGCTCTGGAGGCCGATCAGCGGAGTGGCGTGGGTGGTGTTGCCGAAGAAGCCGAGCTTGATCTGGTCGAGCCCGTCGGTCTTGGGCCCCTTGGGGGCGACCTGGGCGGAGGTGTCCTTCTTGGCCTCGGAGCCGTAGCCGCAGGCGCCCAGCGCGCCGATCAGCACGGGGACGGAGACGGCGGCCGCCAGCAGGCGGTGTCGAACGGCAGACACGGAGGTGGTTTCCTCTCGGAGGGCCGGGAGACCACGCCCTCTAAGGCGCGCCCGGCGGAGCTATGGATCTTCGGAAAGGAGGCGTGGGGGGTACGGAGTCGGGCATCGTCAGCACACACATCGGCCGACTCCGCCCTGTCCGCTCCCCATGGCGCCGCTGCCGATGCGGCCGCCCTCCTTGGCGAAGGTCGAGAACACGTCGTTCAGCATGCTCAGAAGTCCCATCCGTCGTCGTCCGTGCCCTCGGCCGGCGCCGCCTCGGCGCCCGCCTCCGCGAACGCGGTGCCCGCCATCCCCGCGGTCAGCGTCGTGCCGTCCGCCGGGTCGATCAGCAGGAACGAGCCGGTGCGCCGGGAGTCCGCGTACGCGTCCAGGGCCAGCGGCTCGGCCGTCCGGACCACCACCCGGCCGATGTCGTTGGCGGCCAGCTCACCGGGCGCCGGGTGCTGCGAGAGGTCGTCCAGCGTCAGCCGGGACGGGATGTCCTTGACGATCGCCTTGACGGTGCGGGTGGTGTGCTTGAGCAGCACCCGCTGTCCGACGGTCAGCGGACGGTCCGCCACATGGCACACGGTCGCCTCGATGTCCTGCGTGACGGCCGGCGCGGTCGCCGTAGGGGCGATCAGATCGCCGCGCGAGACGTCGATGTCGTCGGCGAGCCGGACGGTCACCGACTGCGGCGCCCAGGCGACGTCCACGGCCTCGCCGAGCGCGTCGATCCCCTCGATGGTGCTCGTACGGCCCGAGGGCAGCACCGTCACCGCATCGCCGACGCGCAGCACGCCGGCGGCGATCTGGCCCGCGTAACCGCGGTAGTCGGGGTGCTCGGCGGTCTGCGGCCGGATCACGTACTGCACCGGGAAGCGGGCCGGGTCGTCCGACGGATCGGCGACCACCGGCACGGTCTCCAGGTGCTCCAGCACCGTCGGGCCGCCGTACCAGTCCATGTTGGCCGACGGGGACACGACGTTGTCACCGGCCAGCGCGGAGATCGGGATCGCGGTGATCTCCGGGACGCCCAGCGAGCCCGCGTAGGTCGTGAACTCCTCGGCGATCGCGGCGAAGACCGACTCCTCGTAGCCGACCAGGTCCATCTTGTTGACGGCCAGCACGACGTGCGGGACGCGCAGCAGGGCGGCGACCGCGGCGTGCCGGCGGGTCTGCTCGACCACGCCGTTGCGGGCGTCGACCAGCACCACGGCCAGCTCGGCGGTGGAGGCGCCGGTGACCATGTTGCGGGTGTACTGCACGTGCCCCGGGGTGTCCGCCAGGATGAACCGGCGGCGCGGCGTGGCGAAGTAGCGGTAGGCGACGTCGATGGTGATGCCCTGCTCGCGCTCGGCGCGCAGCCCGTCGGTCAGCAGCGCCAGGTCCGGCGTCTCCTGCCCGCGGCCCAGCGACGCCCGCTCGACGGCCTCCAGCTGGTCGGCCAGCACCGACTTGGAGTCGTGCAGCAGCCGGCCCACCAGCGTGGACTTGCCGTCGTCGACGGAACCGGCGGTGGCGAAGCGCAGCAGCGAGGTGGCGCCGGCGTCCACGACGCCCTCAACGGCATGGGTGGTGCTCATGGTTAGAAGTACCCCTCGCGCTTGCGGTCCTCCATGGCGGCCTCGGACATCTTGTCGTCGGCCCTCGTCGCGCCCCGCTCGGTCAGCCGGGAAGCGGCGATCTCGGCGATCACCTTCTCGATGGTGTCGGCGTCGGAATCGACCGCGCCGGTGCAGGACATGTCGCCGACGGTGCGGTAGCGCACCAGACGGGTCTCGACCGTCTCGCTCTCCTTCGGGCCGCCCCACTCGCCCGGCGCCAGCCACATGCCGCTGCGGGCGAAGACCTCGCGCTCGTGGGCGTAGTAGATGGCGGGCAGCTCGATCTTCTCGCGGGCGATGTACTGCCAGACGTCCAGCTCGGTCCAGTTGGACAGCGGGAAGACCCGGACGTGCTCACCGGGCGAGTGCCGGCCGTTGTACAGCTGCCACAGCTCCGGGCGCTGCCGGCGCGGGTCCCATCCGCCGAACTCGTCGCGCAGCGAGAACACCCGCTCCTTGGCGCGCGCCTTCTCCTCGTCCCGGCGGCCGCCGCCGAAGACCGCGTCGAAGCGGTTCTTCTCGATGGCGTCCAGCAGCGGCACGGTCTGCAGCGGGTTACGGGTGCCGTCCGGGCGTTCGCGCAGCTCACCGCGGTCGATGAAGTCCTGCACCGAGGCCACGTGCAGCCGCAGACCGTGCTGCTCGACCGTGCGGTCGCGGTAGTCGAGGACCTCGGGGAAGTTGTGCCCGGTGTCGACGTGCAGCAGCGAGAACGGCACCGCGGCCGGCGCGAATGCCTTCAGCGCCAGGTGCAGCATGACGATGGAGTCCTTGCCGCCGGAGAACAGGATCACCGGCCGCTCGAACTCGCCCGCCACCTCGCGGAAGATGTGCACCGCCTCGGACTCCAGCGCGTCCAGGTGCGACAGCGCGTACGGGGAGTCGCCCTCGTGCCCCGGGCCGGTCTCGGTGATGGAAGCAGCCGTGGTCACGCCAGTCCCCTTTCGGTGAGCAGCTCGTACAGCGCCGCGGCGGACTCCTGCACGGTCTGGGTGTGCGACTCGATGCGCAGATCGGGCGATCCGGGAGCCTCGTACGGGTCGTCCACGCCGGTCAGCCCGGAGATCTCGCCGGCCGCCTGCTTGGCGTACAGGCCCTTCACATCGCGTTCGGAGCACACCTCGACCGGGGTCGCCACGTGCACCTCCAGATACGCGGTGCCCTCGGTCTGGTGGCGCTTGCGCACCGCCTCGCGGCTGTCCGCGTACGGCGCGATCACCGGCACCAGCGCCTTGACGCCGTTGCTGGCCAGCAGTTCGGCGACGAAGCCGATCCGCTGGACGTTGGTGTGCCGGTCCTCGCGGGTGAAGCCGAGGCCCGCGGAGAGGAACTCGCGGATCTCGTCGCCGTCGAGCACCTCGACGCGGTGGCCCTCGCCGCGCAGCTTGCCGGCCAGCTCGCGCGCGATGGTCGTCTTGCCCGCGCTCGGCAGACCGGTCAGCCAGATCGTGGCGCCCGTCATGGATATCTCCTGATGCGTCGTCATCCGTGCAGCCCGCACTCGGTCTTGTTGCTCCCGGCCCAGCGGCCGGCCCTGGCGTCCTCGCCCTGACGCACCCGCCGGGTGCAGGGCGCGCAGCCGACGGAGGCGTAGCCGTCCATCAGCAGCGGGTTGGTGAGCACACCGTGCTCGGCCACATACGCGTCCACGTCGGCCTGCGTCCAGCGGGCGATCGGCGAGACCTTCACCTTCTGCCGCTTGGCGTCCCAGCCGACAACGGGGGTGTTCGCCCGGGTCGGCGACTCGTCCCGGCGCAGCCCGGTCGCCCAGGCGTCGTACCCGGTCAGGCCCTCTTCGAGCGGCTTGACCTTGCGCAGGGCGCAGCACAGGTCCGGGTCGCGGTCGTGCAGCTTCGGCCCGTACTCGGCGTCCTGCTCGGCCACCGTCTGACGGGGCGTCAGGGTGATGAGGTTGACGTCCATCACCTCGGCGACCGCGTCACGGGTCCCGATCGTCTCGGGGAAGTGGTAGCCGGTGTCCAGGAAGACCACGTCCACGCCCGGGAAGGCCCGCGAGGCCAGGTGCGCGACGACCGCGTCCTCCATCGAGGAGGTGACGCAGAAGCGCGGACCGAAGGTCTCGGCGGCCCAGGTGAGGATCTCCAGGGCGGACGCGTCCTCCAGGTCGCGGCCCGCCTGCTCGGCGAGCCGCTGCAGATCGGTAGCGGTGGTCACGACGTACCTCCGTCAGTGGCAGGGGGGTTGGCGGACGTCCCGGGGGCCAGCAGGCCCAGGAACGACAGCCGGAACGCACGGCTGCAGGACCGGCATTCCCAGGCGCCGTGGCCCTCTTCCGAAGGCCGCAGGTCCTCGTCCCCGCAGTACGGGCAGTAGAACGGGGCTGCTCGCTCGCTCACTGTGCCTCCCGCTCGGTGTCGGCGCTGTTCACTTCAGCGCACCCTCTTCCGCCCGGGCGGCCCAGGTGGCGAAGCGCTCGCCGTCCTCGCGCTGCTCCTGGAAGTTGCGCAGCACCCGCTCGACGTAGTCGGGGAGTTCGTCGGCGGTGACCTTCAGGCCGCGGACCTTGCGGCCGAAGCCGGCCTCCAGGCCCAGCGCGCCGCCCAGGTGCACCTGGTAGCCCTCGACCTGGTTGCCGTCGTCGTCCAGGACCAGCTGGCCCTTGAGGCCGATGTCCGCGGTCTGGATGCGGGCGCAGGCGTTGGGGCAGCCGTTGAGGTTGATGGTCAGCGGCTCGTCGAAGTCCGGGAGGCGGCGCTCCAGTTCGTCGATCAGGGACGCGCCGCGGCCCTTGGTCTCCACGATCGCCAGCTTGCAGAACTCGATACCGGTGCAGGCCATCGTGCCGCGGCGGAACGGCGAGGGCGTGACCTGGAAGTCCAGCGCCTCCAGGCCCGCGACCAGCGCGTCGACCTGGTCCTGCGCGACGTCGAGGATGATCATCTTCTGCTCGACGGTGGTGCGCAGGCGGTCCGAGCCGTGTGCGGCGGCGAGTTCGGCGATCTTGGTGAGGGTGGTGCCGTCGACCCGGCCGACGCGCGGGGCGAAGCCCACGTAGAAGCGGCCGTCCTGCTGCCGGTGCACGCCCACGTGGTCGCGCCACCTCTGGACGGGCTCCTCGGGCGCCGGGCCGTCGATCAGCTTCCGGTTCAGGTACTCGTCCTCCAGCACCTGGCGGAACTTCTCGATGCCCCAGTCGGCCACCAGGAACTTCAGCCGGGCGCGGTTGCGCAGCCGGCGGTAGCCGTAGTCGCGGAAGATGCCGACGACGCCGGCCCAGACGTCCGCGACCTCGTCCAGCGGGACCCAGGTGCCCACCCGCTGGGCGAGCTTGGGGTTGGTGGACAGCCCGCCGCCGACCCACAGGTCGAAGCCCGGGCCGTGCTCGGGGTGGACGACGCCGACGAACGCCACGTCGTTGATCTCGTGGACCACGTCCTGGACCGGCGAACCGGAGATCGCGGTCTTGAACTTGCGCGGCAGGTTGGAGAACTCCTTGCTGCCGATGTAGCGCTCGTGGATCTCCTCCACGGCCGGGGTGCCGTCGATGATCTCGTCCTCGGCGATACCGGCCACCGGGGAGCCGATGATCACGCGCGGGCAGTCGCCGCACGCCTCGGTCGTGGACAGCCCGACGCCCTCCAGCTTCTCCCAGATGGCCGGGACGTCCTCGATCCGGATCCAGTGCAGCTGGATGTTCTGCCGGTCGGTGATGTCCGCGGTGCCGCGGGCGTACTGCTCGGAGACCTCGCCGATGGCCCGGAGCTGGGCCACCGTCAGCCGGCCGCCGTCGACCCGGACCCGCAGCATGAAGTACTTGTCGTCCAGCTCCTCCGGCTCCAGGATCGCGGTCTTGCCGCCGTCGATCCCGGGCTTGCGCTGGGTGTAGAGGCCCCACCAACGCATGCGCCCGCGCAGGTCGTTGGGGTCGATCGAGTCGAAACCGGCCTTGGAGTAGATCGTCTCAATGCGTGTCCGCACATTGAGACCGTCGTCGTCCTTCTTGAACTGCTCGTTTCCGTTGAGCGGCGTGAAATGACCTACGGCCCACTGGCCCTCGCCGCGGTGGCGTCCGGCCTTGCGGCGGGTCGAAGCGGCTGCGGGTCGGTCGGGGGAGGCGGCCATGGGTGTACGTCCTTCTGGGCGGGCTCAAGGGATCGGGACCGGCGCCGGAGGCCCGCGCTGACCTGCGCAGGCACACCGAAGCGCGGCGCGTGGGCAACGCGTCGGCGACAGCTGCGGGTCAAAGGGGGTTCCGGCGCGTCCGCGACGATGGGGACGGCGGGTGATCGGTGGTGCCGGGTGCTGTCCAGGGCCATGGGCCCTGGCTGGAAACAGCCTCAGCCCGCCCGACAAATGGCGCTGGACATGCGGCCGAGGTCGACGTGCCGCCGACTCACCAAGGCAATTCCAGCTCTGGACATGACGGAAGCGTGGCACGCCGCTCTCCGGCCAGTCCACCGCTATCCATGATGTGGACAACCCTGTCCCGCTTGATGAGACAGGGTGACGCCGATCACTTCCCGGCGGTCGAGTGCGGCGGGAAGGCGAGCGGCCCGGCGCCCGGCCAGGGGCCCGGTGCCGGCACGTCGGGCTCTTCGGTCACGGTGGTGTCGTAGACCCGGAAGCCGCGGCGTTCGTAGTTGGCCATCGCGTGCTCACCGTCCTTGCTGCAGGTGTGCACCCAGACCCGCTGCGTCGACGGCCGGCCCGGCCACCGTTCGGCCAGGTCCCAGGCCCGCTCGATGCCGTACGTCAGCAGATGGCCGCCGATCCGGCGGCCCCGGAAGGCCGGTATCAGCCCGAAGTAGGTGATCTCCACCGATGCGTCCGGCCCCGCGGCCAGCTCGATGAAGCCCGCGGGCGTCCCGCGCTCGTACGCCACCCAGGTCTCGGTCCCCGGCCGCCCCAGGTACTCCGCCCACTGCGCGTACGACCACGGCAGCCGGTCGGTCCAGGTGACGTCCCCGCCCACCGCCGTGTAGAGGAAGCGGCTGAACTCCGGCGAAGGCACCTCGGCCCGGGCGATCCGGACACCCTGCCCGGCCGGCGGTTCCTGCCCGCGGGACAGGTCGGCGCGCGAGGTCTGTTCGAGGTACCAGGTGGTGACCGAGATGCTCATGCGGCCAATACATCACATCGGGGTACGGGGGAGCGGGGGCGGGCGGGGCAGGGGTGGAGCCGGGTGAAGCCGGGCGGGGCCGGGCCTTCGGCGGAAGGGAGGCTTCCGGTGTTCCGGATGGTGAGACGCTGGTTCGCATCGTGGGGCATCCCGGCCCGTGCGGCCGGTGCGGCCCATGCAGCCGCCCGTGGGCGCCCCGCGCCCCGTACGTCCTCACGCGCTCCCGGTCATCCTGGCGAAGACCACCACATTGCCCGTGTACCCGGACCCCGCCGCGTACGGACCTCCGCAGGTCAGCACGCGCAGCTCGGGGCGTCCGGTGCTGCCGTAGACCTTTCGGGCGGGGAAGTCGCGCTTGTCGAAGACCTGGACGCCGTAGACCTCGAAGACCGCGGTCCGCGCGTCCTCACGGATCACCCGGATCGTGCTGCCCTTCGCCAGGCGGCCCAGCCCGTAGAAGACCGCGGGACCGCTGTGGGTGTCGACGTGCCCGACGAGGACGGCGGTGCCCCGTTCCCCCGGGGAGGGCGCGTCCGCGTACCAGCCCGCCAGATTGGGGTTCCCGTCCGGCGGGGCCTCGATCCAGCCGTCCTTGTCCAGACCCAGCGGCAGCACCGGCGCGGACACCGCGAGCGACGGGATGTCGACCTCGGCCGGGGCCGAACGGGGCAGTGGCGCGGCCGCGGGGCCGGCCGCGCCACCCCGCACCACCGAGGTGGCGGCTCCCGGCTGCGGCGGCCCGTCCGGAGCGTCCGACAGCCCCTGCCGCAGCATCCCGAACCCCACCAGGCCGGCCAGCGCGAGCACACCCCACCGCGGCCGGCGCGCGACCGCGGCGGCCTCGCCGGGCGCCGCCTCGGGCGGATCCGTCGGGCTCATCGCTCACCTCCCGCACGCCGCGGCCACCACTTTCATGGCCCGGTCGGCACGCTAGGTCGTGTCCGCCCCGACGGCGACACCGGACGGCCGAACGGGTGCCGGCCCCGGCCCCCGGGCAGGCATGGCCCGGCCCGCGCCCGGACGCACCCGGTCCCGGCCCCGGCCCGGTCACGCGAGTTCCGGACCGGCCACGGTCACGCCGGGCCGAACACCGCGTCGGCGAGGCGCTCGACCTGGTCGGCGTCGGGCGACCAGCAGTAGAGCATCACCTCGTCCGCGCCGATCGCCCGGAAGGCGGCCACCGCGGCGCGGATCGCCGCCGGGGTGGTGAGCAGCCCCTTCACGACATGCTCCACATGATCGCTGGGGCCGTAGTACGCATGCAGCTCGCGGCGGGCGCGGTCGAGCGTCTCCTCGGGGCCGATGGCCGCGTTGACCTGCGCCACCAGCCGCGGCCGGCCGTCACGTCCGGCCCGCGACCAGGCCGCCTCCACGTTCCGGAACAGACCGTCCATGTGCTGCGGCGGCAGCGCGGCCCCGAGGAAGCCGTCGCCCCAGCGGGCCACCCGTTCCATCACGGCCGGCACGAACCCGCCGAAAAGCACCTCGGGCCCACCGGCCCGGGCCGGCGCGGGCCCGACCGGGCCGACGTCCGCGGAGAGCGGCTCACCGGCCCACAGGCGCCGCAGCGTCGCCATCTGCGCGTCCAGCCGCCGGCCGCGGCTGCGGAGGTCGACACCTGCAGCCTGGTAGTCGTCCTCCCGGCCGCCGATACCGATGCCGAGGGTGAAGCGGGAACCGGAGAGCAGATCGAGCGTGGCGGCCTGCTTGGCGAGCAGCGCGGTGCGGTGCAGCGGGGCGAGCAGCACCTCGGTCTGCAGCCGGATCCGGGAGGTGGCGCCGGCCAGGGTGGCCAGCGTGATCAGCGGTTCGGGGTTGGTGAACACCAGCCGGTCGAGCAGGGCGACGGTGGTGAACGGGGTGGCTTCGGCGCGCCGGGCCCAGCGCAGCAGCTGCGCGGGGTCACCGATGGGAAGGCCGAGTCCTACGGACATGGAAGTCCTCCAGAAGGAAGGGGCACCCGCCGACCGGCGCGCACGCCACCGGCGCACGCGTCGTCCGGGCAGGCACGATCACGGATCGTCGTTGTCGCCCACTCATTCGGCCGCGCGTGCTTGCCGCGCCGGCTGCTCCCGTTCTGCGACGTCCTTCTGGAGAGCTGTAGTCAGAGTGCGCTCACCCTAGGACGGGCGAGGGCGGGGCCGCATCCGAATTTCCGGCGCGGGATCGCCACGCCGGTGCGGCGAACCCGCCGTTCCGCACTCCCACGCGGCGCAATCCTGCTCCGGCGCTTCCCGCCGCACCGCCGGCTCAGGACGTGTGCCGCCCCCGCCGCGCCGCCACCACGGCCGGCGCCAGTGAGTGCGGCAGCAGCCGCCCGGGCCGAGCCGGGAGCCGCAGCTCCACCTCCACCCCGTCGGCGAAGCGGTACGGCCGGTGCGCCAGCACGCTCCCCAGGTGGCGGCGCAGCCGGGAGAGCTCGGCGCGCACCGTCACCGTACGCCCGGCGTCCCCGAAGAGGTCCTGGGCGAGTTCGGCCGCGGTGCGCCCCTGCGGCTGCGCGGCCAGCACGAAGAGCAGCTCGGCATGGCGCGGCGACAGCTCGTGCGACCAGCTGCCGGCCGGCCCGCCGACCGTGACCGTCGAGCCGTCGGGCCGGCTGACGTCCAGGACGATCCGGCTCGGCACCGGCTCCCGCTCCGCCCGCCCGACCCGGATCAGCCAGCCGCCCGGCAGCGGCTCCAGGGCACACATGCCGTAGCGCGGCAACCACAGCGGTCCGGCCGCGGGCGCCTTCGGCAGCGCCACCCGGTCCGGCGGCGTCAGCCCCGTGACGCCCACGACCCAGCCGTTCGGGTCGACCACCAGCGCCTGCCCGCCGAGCCGCGCCAGCACCGGCGCCGCGCTCGACCGCAGCCGCTCCAGGGACCGGTGGTGACGGGTGCGCAGCTCACCCTCGGCGAGCCGGGCGACCGCGGACACCAGCGAGAGCGTGGTGGGGTGGAAGGACTGCGCCGGTCCGCTGACGTCCACGGTCCCCAGCAGCCGCCCGTCCCGCGGGTCGTGCAGCGGCGCCGCGGCACAGGTCCACTGGTGGTGGCTGCGCACGAAATGCTCGGCGGAGTGCACCAGCACCGGGCGGCGGGCCACCAGGGCGGTGCCGATGGCGTTGGTGCCGACGACCTGCTCCGTCCAGTCGGCGCCCTTGTCGAAGCCGAGCCGGTCGGCCATCCGCCGTACCGGCGCGCTGCCCTCCCGCCACAGGACGCGGCCCTCGGCGTCGGTGACGACCATGATCTGCTGCGCCGCGTCGGCGGCCGCCAGCAGCCCCTCGTTCAGCACCGGCAGCACCGCCGCCAGCTGCGACTTCTGCCGACGATGCTCCAACTCCGCGACGGAGAGCGGACTTTGGGCCGGATCGGTGTCCGGGTCGACACCGGAGTCCAGCGCCCGGCGCCACGATGCGCCGATCACCGCACGGGGGGCGTCGGCCGGACCACCGGGTGCCCCGCCGGCGAGCGCGGCCTCGCGGACGCTGGCGAGCCGGCGGGCGGTGGCGCGGACTTCCTGAGCCGACCAGATGGCGCTGTCGATCGTGCTGTCGCTCACGCTGCTCTCCGTTGTGCACTGTCCCCTGGGGGCGTCCCCCGATCATGCCTGGCTCACGGGTTCACGGTCGGCCCGCCCGGGAGGTCCCCCCCGGTCCGTGCGCCCATCGTGCCGTCAACGGCCCGCCATGGAGGCGCCCTTGCCCACATCGGCGCCCGGGAAGTGCAACGCCCTGCAACCGTTGTGGCGTATGACGGGGAAACGGGACTCTGGCCCGAGCGGCCGATGGCATCTCGCCACCGCGGATTCGCCGGTCACCCGTCGGAGAACCCGCCGGTTGTCGCCGGGAAGTCCATCGGCCGCTGTGCGACGTCGGTACGGTGCGGGGGAGGGGGCTCCACGGTGGCCGCTGCTCCGCGCGTCGTGGTGATCGGAGCGGGTGAGGGGGTACGAAGGGCACGGGCCGCCCGGCTGGCCGGCCACTACGCGATCCCCCTGCTGCCCGCGGTCGACATCCTGATAAAGCGTCAGATGCTGCCTGACGACGGCTACGTGATCGACAGCCCGCCGCAACTGCTCGACCGGGTGGCCGGGGCAGGCGGTCTGCTGCCCGTACTGGCCTTCGTCGACCTGGTGGTGCTGCTGCCCGGGGCGGGATCGAGCGGTACGGAAGAGACCTCCCGCGTGCTGCGCTACTACGACGCGCGCGGGGTGCTGCTGACCGTAGGGGCGGACACCCCCGACGACGAGATCATCCTGGTCATCGACGCGGCACTGCGCGGGCGCGGCGACCCGGAAGGCCCGCCCGGGACGCCCTGGCGGCCCTGAGACGGGGGAGCGGCGCCGAGTCGGCGCGGCACCGCTCCCCGACCGGCGCGGCGGCGGTTCACCCCCTGTCCCCGTCCCTTCGCGAGGCCACGGCCCGAAGCGACGGGGAGCCGCCGCCGCGTCGAGACTTCGGGGGGCGGGCCCGGCGGGGCGTCGATATCCCTGGTGGGGAATTGCCCTCGTCGGGCCCCCGCGCCGGGCCCCCTCGCCGGGAATCCCCCCCCTCGCCGGGAATCCCCCTCGCGCCGGGAATCCCCCCTCGCCGGGAATTTCCCTCGCGCCGGGAATCCCCCCTCGCCGGGAATTTCCCTCGCCGCCGCCTCGTTGTGGCCCCGCAGGGGGGCTTCGCGTCCCCTACGGGATCCGTTCGACCGCCCCGTAAGGGTCCCCCCCCGGGGCGCCTCCCCCCCATGGCTGAGGCTCACCGGTCAGCAACTGGCTGAGGCTCACAGGCGAGCGGGCCGGGCCCTCAGCGACTCAGCGCCGTCGGCTGCCCTTCTCAGTGCTCCAGTACCGGCCGGGACCGGTCCACCACCGTTGCCAGGTCCAGTGTGTGCGGCAGGGTGCCGAAGGCCGCGCCGGCGTCGCCGCCCAGGCGGGAGGCGCAGAAGGCGTCCGCGACGGCGGGGGGCGCGTGGCGTACCAGCAGCGAGCCCTGGAGCACCAGCGCCATCCGCTCCACCAGGCGCCGGGCCCGGGCCTCGATGCCCTCCAGGTCGGCGAGTTCGGTGAGCATCCCCTTGATCGCCCGGTCCAGCCGGTGGTCCGCGCCGCGCGCCGCCCCGATCTCGGTCAAGTAGGCGTCCAGCGCCCCGGGTTCGCGGCGCAGGGCGCGCAGCACGTCCAGTGCCTGGATGTTCCCCGAACCCTCCCAGATCGAGTTCAGCGGTGCCTCGCGCAGCAGCCGCGGCAGCCCCGACTCCTCGACGTAGCCGTTGCCGCCCAGGCACTCCATCGCTTCGGCCACCACCGGCGTGCAGCGCTTGGTCACCCAGTACTTCGCCGTCGGGACCGCCAGCCGCAGCAGCTGCCGGTCCTGTTCGGTGCCGCTGTCGTACGCCGCCGCCAGCCGCAGCGCGAGGGTGGTCGCCGCCTCCGACTCCAGCGCCAGATCGGCCAGGACGTTGCGCATCAGCGGCTGGTCGGTCAGCCGGCGGCCGAACGCCTCGCGGTACGCGGTGTGGTGCAGCGCCTGGGCCACCGCCTGCCGCATCACCGCCGCCGACGCGCTGACGCAGTCCAGCCGGGTCGCCGCGACCATCTCGATGATCGTCGCCACCCCGCGGCCCTCCTCGCCGACCCGGCGCGCCCACGTCCGCCCGTCGAACTCGACCTCCGCCGAGGCGTTCGAGCGGTTGCCGAGCTTGTCCTTGAGCCGCTGGATGCGGAACGAGTTGCGGGAGCCGTCCGGCAGCACCCGCGGCAGCAGGAAGCAGGTCAGTCCTCCCGGCGCCTGGGCCAGCACCAGGAACGCGTCGGACATCGGTGCCGAGCAGAACCACTTGTGCCCGGTCAGCACGTACTCGCCGGGGGCCGACAGCGGTTCGGCGCGCGTGGTGTTGGCGCGTACGTCGCTGCCGCCCTGCTTCTCCGTCATGGCCATGCCCGCCAGCGCGCCGGCCTTCTGGGCGGCCGGCCCCAGCTCCTGCTCGTAGATCCACGAGGTCAGCAGCGGCTCCCATTCGGCGGCCAGCTCCGGCTCGTGGCGCAGGGCGGGCACCGCCGCATGGGTCATCGACAGCGGGCAGCCGTGGCCCGCCTCGGCCTGGGTCCACACGATGAAGCCCGCGGTGCGGCGCAGATGGCCGTCCGGCCGTGACCAGGCGTCGTTCAGCCCGGCGGAGACGGCGTGGCCGAGCAGCCGGTGCCAGGCCGGGTGGAACTCCACCTCGTCGATCCGGTGGCCGTAGCGGTCGTGGGTGTGCAGCACCGGGGGATGGGTGTTGGCCTGCTCGCCCCACTGCTGGGCGTGCGCGGAGCCGGCGGCTTCCCCCAGCCGGCCCAGTTCCTGGCGGACCTCGTCCAGGCGGTCGGCGGCGATGTGCCGGGTGATGCCCTCGGTGAGGGCCGGGTCGCTCGCGAACACGTCGTATCCGACCAGCGGCGGGGGCTGGTTCGTGACCGTGTGAGTGGTGGCTGCCATGCAGCTACGGTAAGGAGGTGCAGCCGGAGAACGAACCAACCGAGCGGCACGCGGGCCGTCTGACCAGGGCCCGTGTGCTCTACCACAACGTCTCCACGCGCCGGCTGGCCTGGTTGTTGCTCAAGGACATCGTCCACTCCTGCATGACCTACCGCGTCACCGGACTGGCCGCCGAGGCGGCGTTCTGGTGCCTGCTGTCGCTGCCGCCGCTGATCCTCGGTCTCCTCGGCGTGCTCGGCTACACCCAGACCTGGATCGGGCACGACACCCTCGACAACGTCCGGCAGCACATCCTCGGCCTGGCCGGCACGGTGCTCTCCGACAAGGGCGTGGACGAGGTCGCCCGGCCGCTGCTGAACGACGTCTTCACCGGCCGCCGACCCGACGTCATCTCGCTCGGCTTCGCCATCGCCCTGTGGTCCGGCTCCCGCGCCCTGAACGTCTTCGTCGACACCATCACGATCATGTACGGGCTCGACGGCCGCCGCGGCATCGTCAGGACCCGGCTGCTGTCGTTCGCGCTGTACGTCGCCGGGCTGCTGGTCGGCGCGGTCGCGCTGCCGCTGATGGTGGCCGGGCCGGACGCCGTGGTGAGCCTGCTGCCGGCCAGTGAGCATGTCGTCCGGGCGCTGTACTGGCCGGTCGTCCTGCTGCTGTCGGTCGCCTTCCTCACCACCCTCTACCACCTGTCCGTGCCGGTCCGGTCGCCCTGGCCGGAGGACATTCCCGGGGCTGTGGTGGCGCTCGGCATCTGGGTGCTGGGCAGCTTCCTGTTGCGTCTGTACCTGGTCTCGACGGTCGAGGGGCCCACGATCTACGGCTCGTTGGCGGCGCCGGTCGCGGTGCTGCTGTGGATCGGCGTCTCGGCCTTCGCGGTGCTGGTCGGCGCCGCGATGAACGCCTCCTTGGACCGCGTCTGGCCGTCGGCCGCCACCGCCGAGGCGCGCGAGGAGATGGCCCGGCGGCTGGCGGAGAAGCGGGCCGCCGAGTCGAGGAAGCGGGACGAGGACGGTCGGGAGAGCCGGGAGGGCGAGGAGAGCCGGGAGGGCCAGAAGGGACCGGCGGGCCAGGAGGGACCCGCGGGTCCGGCGGGTCCGGCGGGTCCGGCGAATGGGTAACGAGTAACGGCCTTACCCGTTCGAACCATTGACACCTTCCCGGATGGGCGCAGATGATCCTGGCCCACGAGCGAACGAAAGTTCACCAGGCGAACAAGGCCCGGAGGGATCGGTAGCACGAGGTCCGTAGCCGTAGCCGTAGTCCGGTCAGCCGGCAGTCCGCTCGCCGCATCCCGAAGACGAGGTGCCCGAGGTGCCCATGCCATCCACCGCTCCGCGCCATACCTTCCGTTCCGTCGCGCCCGTCCTGGCGCTGTGCTGGCTCGCCGTCTTCTTCGAGGGGATGGACGTCAACGTCTACGGCGCCGTCATGCCGCGGATGCTCGACGACCCCGGGCTCGGGCTCGGCCCCGCCACGGCCGGCACCATCGGCAGTTGGACCACGCTCGGCATGCTGGTCGCCGCCCTCGCCATCGGACCCGTCACCGACCGCCTCGGCCGCCGCCCGGTCCTCGCCGCCAGCGTCGCCCTCTTCTCCCTCGGCTCGGCGATCTGCGCGCTCTCCGGCACCCCCGCGCCCTTCGGCGCCGGACGGTTCCTGGCCGGCCTCGGCTTCGGCTCCCTGCTGCCCATCTGCCTGTCCATGGTGCTGGAGTTCGCCCCGCCGCGCCGGGCGGCACTGGCCACCGGCCTGCTGATGACCTCGTACCACGTGGGCGGCATGTTCGCGACGGGCCTCGGCATGACGCTCGCCCCCGCGCTCGGCTGGCGCTCGATCTTCTGGGCCGGTGTGCTGCCCGCGCTGATCGCCATCCCGCTGCTGCTGCGCCTGCTGCCGGAATCCCCCGGTGTGCTGCTCGCCAAGGGCCGTACCGCCGAGGCCCACGCGATCGCCGACCGCTACGGCATGGCCCGCCCCGGCCCCACCGACGCCCCGGCCCACGGGACCGGCGGCCGGCCGTCCTCCGTCCTGGCCCTCTTCCGCCCCGGCGCCCGCTGGGCCACGCCGCTCCTCTGGCTCGCCTCGTTCTGCGGACTGCTCCTGGTCTACGGCGTCGGCACCTGGCTGCCCCAGATGATGCGTGCCTCCGGGTACGGCCTCACCTCCTCGGTCAGCTTCCTGCTCGTCATCAACGTCGGCGCGGTCGTCGGCATGTTCATCGCCGGCCGCACCGCCGACCGCTACGGCCCGGTGCGGGTCTCCGCCCTCTGGTTCCTGCTCACCGCCGCCGGCGCCCTGCTCCTGAGGGCGCACCTGCCGCTCGCCCTCACCTACGCCGTGGTCGCGGTCACCGGCATCTGGCTCTTCAGCGCCCAGGTGATGGTCTACGCGGCCGCCGACCGCGTCTACCCGGCCGCGGACCGCGCCACCGGCATGGGCTGGGTGACCGGCATCGGCCGCACCGGAGCCGTGGTCGGCCCCTGGCTGGGCGGCATCCTCGCCGCCGACGGAAACACCCAACTGGGCTTCGTGGCCTTCGCGTTGGCGGGCCTCCTGGGCGCCGCCGCGATCGCTCTGGTGCCGGTGGCCCGCCGCTTCGGCAACGGAGCGGCATCACCGGCAGCGTTGGGAGCGCAGGCAGAGGCACAGGCGGGGGCGGAGTAACGGGAGGGGGCCGGGCGCGGGAGGGGTGCGGGCACGGCTCTCCGGCCGTCCGCACGGTCGTCGGCAGTCGGTCAGGTGGGCCGCTCCTCGCAGTGCGTGAGGCCGGTCGTCGGGTTGCCGATGAAGAGGAGGGCGCGGCGGTCGAGGCCGCATACGGTCAGGAGGAGTTCCACGGCGGCATCCTCCTCGGGTGTCGCGCGGGCGAGCCACACCAGGACGACGTCCTGTCCGTCGTGTCGGGTGAGTGCGAAGTCGGTGGTCCGGACGCGGAACATGGCGATCTTCATCCCGCCCAGGTCGTCCCAGCTGGATTCGAGGGTCAGCCGGAGGCGTGCGGCGAGCGCCTCCAGGGGGACCCGCAGCCCGGCCACCAGCCGGAAGTTCACGGCCGCGTACTCCCATGTGCTCGTCTGGAAGGCCGGGTTTCGCTTGCCGCCCTGATAAACGGGTGCCGCCTCCCAGTCCGGCTCCGGTGGCGGGACGGAGAGCGCCGTCAAAGGACCGGGATCCGTACGTACCGGCCGGCCACCGCGAGGTCCGCCTCGATGGCGGTGGCCGTCTCGCGCAGGGCCGGGAGGATCGTGTCGCGGGTATCGGCGGGGGTGGTGCGGCCCGCGTGGGTGGAGACGTTGACGGCCGCCACGACCTCGCCGGTGCGGTCGCGCACGGGGACGGCGAGCGAGCGCAGGCCCTCCTCCAGTTCCTCGTCGACCAGGGCGTATCCGTCGGCGCGGACCTGCCGGACGATGCCCAGGAGGGCCTCCTCGTCGGTGACGGTGTGGCGGGTGAGCGGCCGGAGGTCGGTGAGGGACAGCCGGGCGGACACCTCCGCCGGTGGCAGGCCGGCGAGCAGGGCCCGGCCCATGGACGTCGCGTAGGCGGGGAAGCGGGTGCCCAGGGTGATGTTGACGCTCATGATGCGCACGGTGGGGACCCGGGCGACGTACTGGATGTCGTCGCCGGAGAGGACCGCCATGGAGGCGGAGTCGTGCACCCGCTCGACCAGCGCGGCCAGGTGGGGCTGCGCGATGGCCGGCAGCGTCAGGCCCGAGAGGTGCGCGAAGCCCAGCTCCAGCACCTTCGGCGTGAGCCGGAAGAGCTTGCCGTCGGAGGCGAGGTAGCCGAGGTGCTCCAGGGTGATCAGGGCCCGCCGGGCGGTGGCCCGGGCCAGGCCGGTGGCCTCCGCGACGGCGGTGAGCGGGAGTGCCGCGCGGCCGGTGCCGAAGGCGGTGAGGGTGATCAGTCCGCGGGCCATGGATTCGACGAACTCGGGGCCCAGCTCCTGTTTGGAGGCCCGCATCCAGGAGGCGTGGGAGGGGGCGGACGCGCCCTCGGCGGCCCCCGGCTCCGGTGCGGACGGGGCCGCCTGCGGGGTGGTCAGGGCGAGTTCCATGGCCGTCACCGTGTCGCGCAGCCGGGGGAGGACGGCACCGGGCAGCTCGGCGGCGGACAGCCGGCTGGTGTGGCTGACGACGCTCACCGCGCAGACGACCCGGCCGGACGGGTCCCGTACGGGCATCGCGACCGCGACCAGGCCCGGTTCGATGAGCTGGTCGTCCAGGGCCCAGCCGGCCGCGCGGGAGGCATCAACCCGGCTCTTGAATACGGCAGTTGGGGAAGTGGCGGACTCCGCCTCGTCGTCGGGGCGTGGGGGGACGGCCGGGAAGCCGGCGTCCGTCGGGTCGGCCGCGCGGCGCCGGCGCCAGCGCTCCCAGTCCGTCGCGTCCCAGGCGTCCGCGAACAGCGCCCCGGGCGCGCCGCGTTCGGCGGGCAGCAGATCGCCGATGCGGAAGGCGAGGGACATCGCGCGGCGGCGGGTGGCCTGGTGGACAAAGCGCACCCCGTCGCCGTCCGGGACCGCGAGCGAGACCGACTCGTCCAGCTCGTCGGCCAGCCGGTCGGCGAGCGGGCCCAGCCGGTCCGGGAGCCCGGACGCCGCGAGGTAGGCGTTGCCCAGCTCCAGCAACCGCGGCGCGAGCACCGCGTCCCGGCCCTCGACGCGTACGTAAACGAGCCGGGCGAGGGTGCTCAGCACCCGGTCGACGGTGGAGCGGGCCAGACCGGTGCCCCGCACCAGATCGCCCACCGCTTGGCGGCCGCCGCCGGCCGACAGCTCCCGCAGCACAGTCAGGCAGCGGATCAGCGGACCCACCGCCTCCGGCGGGGCGGCCGGGGAGGACGGTGCGGCGGGGGCGGGGTGGGTCATGGCCTCTCCCTGGTGCGGTGATCTCGTGCGAACCGTACCCGGCGGACCGTTGACAGGGCCGGGGGCGGGGTCCAGACTCGGAGCGACATTATGAACTTAAGTTCACTGGGCGAACAACTGGCTGGTGTCGCATTCTTCCCATCCGGCCGGAAGCAAAGCCCCATCCTTCCCACCCCTAGCGCCCGGATCATCGACAGAGGCTGGAGGACATGGCCGATATGGCCGACATCCGTTCGTTGCACGAGGCCGTCGCCGAGTTGATCCACGACGGGGACACCGTGGCACTGGAGGGGTTCACCCACCTCATCCCGTTCGCCGCGGCGCACGAGATCATCCGCCAGGGCCGCACCGGCCTCACGCTCGCCCGGATGACCCCCGACGTGGTCTACGACCAGCTGATCGGCGCCGGCGCGGCCGCGAAGCTGGTCTTTTCCTGGGGCGGCAACCCGGGCGTCGGCTCACTGCACCGCTTCCGGGACGCGGTCGAGAACGGCTGGCCCGGCCCGCTGCAGACCGACGAGCACAGCCACGCCGGGATGGCCAACCGCTATGCCGCGGGCGCGGCCGGGCTCCCGTTCGCCGTGCTGCGCGGCTACCGCGGCAGCGACCTCCCCTCCCGCACGCGCACGGTCGCCACCGTCACCTGCCCGTTCACCGGCGAGGAACTGGCCGCCGTCGCCGCCCTCAACCCGGACGTCACGGTCATCCACGCCCAGCAGGCCGACCGGGCCGGCAACGTCCAGCTGTGGGGCCTGACCGGCGTGCAGAAGGAGGCGGCGCTGGCCGCCCGGCGCGTCCTGGTGACCGTCGAGGAACTCGTCGACACCCTGGAGCCGCGCCCCGGCGCCGTCGTCCTGCCCACCTGGGTCGTCGACGCGGTCGCGGTCGTCCCCGGCGGCGCCCACCCTTCCTACGCGGCCGGCTACTCGGTCCGCGACAACGCCTTCTACCGCCGCTGGGACGGGATTTCGCGGGACCGCGTGGCGTTCGGGCGGTGGCTGGAGGGGATCAGGGGCGGCGCCACCACCTCTCCCGCGGGAACCGTCCCCACCACCGCGCCCGGTGCCCCACCCGAGCCCGCACCCGCGCCCGCACCCGCCTCGGCGCCCCAGCCTTCCGCCACCCCCGTGCC
>NZ_JOIX01000021.1 GCF_000720175.1 Streptomyces sp. NRRL S-337 | reverse complement strand
GAAGAGACCATTTCCCACCTCCCCCGCACCGTCCCAGGAAAACACCACGAACTGCGGCGGCTTCTGACCCGGCGCCAACCGCTCCGGCCTGGACGGCTGATGAGGCTGCTTACCGGTGTACGCGGTCGACCCGTCACCGATCGGCCTGCCCTGCGCCCCCTTCCCCGGCTTGGTCCCGACCTTGCCCGAGGCCGACGACCCGGCGGAGGAACAACCGGCGACCGACAGCGCGGCCGCCGCCCCTGCGCCGAGCCCGAGCATGCCCCTACGGCTGAATTCCCGCATCACTGAACCAATCCCGTTTATTCCCCAGACGCCCCCTATCGGGACGCCCTGTGAGATGAGCTGATCAACGCCGTGGTTCCGTCGGGACAGCGGAAATTCGCAGAGTGGTCAGAGGTCGACAGAGGGTCGTCGAGGGGTCCGCACCTTTACCTCCGCTGCGGGAATGCGGACAAGAATGCGGGCAGGACTGCGGAGGGCAGGAATACGGGGACCCAGGTGGTTCAGTCCCGTCCCGGCGGCCTTTCTCTTGGGCGAGTTCCGCATTGCGGACGGCGGTGTGCTTGCCGCCCCAACACCCGTCGCCTCATGGGCAGTTGCGGAGAGAAAACCAACGGCTCCGGACGAGCGGTCAGCTCATGAGTCCTGCCTGGTGCGCCAGCAGTGCGGCCTGGACGCGACTGTCGCAGCCGGTCTTCTCCAGGATCGACCTGACGTGGGTCTTGACCGTTCCCACGCCGATACCGAGCCGCTTGGCGATCCCCGGGTTCGAGAGCCCCTCGCCCAGCATCACCAGGACCTCGCGCTCCCGGCCGGTCAGGCCCGCCACCCTGCTGTCCGGTTCAGTCGCTCCGCCGCCGCTCAGCATCCGGCGGATGACGGTGCCGGTGACGCCGGGCGAGAGCACCGCGTCCCCCGCGGCCGCCGCCCGTACCGCGCTGATCAGCTCCTGCGGGCCCGTGTCCTTGAGCAGGAAGCCGGTGGCGCCGGACCGTAGTGCGCGGACGACGTTGTCGTCCTCGCCGAAGGTGGTGAGCATGACCACCTGCGGCCTGGGGTCGAGGGCGACCAGCGGTTCGACGGCCGAAAGCCCGTCGAGTACGGGCATGCGGATGTCGAGGAGCACCACGTCGGGCCGGTGCTCTGCGGTGAGCCGGACGGCATCGGCGCCGTTGACGGCCTCGGCCACCACGTCGATGCCGTCGGCGTGCCGGAGGATCAGCCGGATGCCGTGCCGGATCATCTCCTCGTCGTCGGCGAGCAGCACCCGGATCGCCGCGCCCGCCCCGAAGCCCGTGGAGTTGGCCTGGTCAGTCATGTGTCGTGCTCCCAGGGTGGGGTGAGGTCGGCTTTTCGGTCACCATCGGCACGGTGAAACGGTCGATCGCGATCAAGGTGTCGGACCGGAAGCAGTAGCGGACGATCTCCAGTCGGCCGCCCTTGGCCACCCCGGCGCCCCACGGGTAGATGCAGTCGGTCGCGGACGCCGGCCGGGGCGGCTCGCGCCCGGCGGCGGCCGCGCGCACCGCGTCGTCGTCCCCGGCCACCACCCGCTGCACCTGCTCGCGGGTCATGCCCACCCGGGGCTTTTCGGGGCTGTGGTACACCGGGCCGTACGCGCCGACCACCAGCGCGACGCCGAACATCATCATCACGCCCACCCCCGCGAAGCCGAGCAGCCCGGTGACGGCACCGGCGAGGCGCCGTTGGAGGGTGGAGAGGCCGCTGTCGGTCGCGCCGGTGAGGGCCGGCTCGTTCTCGTACTGCTCCACGTCCGCCGTTTCCGCACCGAACCGGGGGTCGGCAGGGATGTCGGCCGCCACGGCGAAGCCGCCGCCCGGCGTGCGGCCCGCCTCCAGGTCACCACCGAGCAGTGTCACCCGCTCCCGCAGCCCGATCAGCCCGCGTCCGGTGCCGAGACCGGTCGTGGCGGCGGGCGGGACCGGCGGCACACCGTTGCGCACCCGCACCTCGACCAGCGCGTCGCCGTGGCGCACGCTCACGGTGACCTGGGCCCCGGCCGCGTACCGGTGGACGTTGGTCAGCGACTCGCGCACCACCCGGTGGACCGCCCGGCGTACCCGGGCCGGCCGCGCATCGAGATCCGGCCCTTCCCAGGAGAACTCGACGGGGATACCGCCGCTGCGCGACTCCGCGATCAGTGCCTCGATGTCCGCACGGGTACCCGTGGCATCCGTCAGCGCGTCGGTTCCGGTGTCCCGGCCCAACGGGCCGAGGACGCCCAGCACTTCGCGCAGTTCCTGCATCGCGTCCCGGCTGGCCTGGCCCACGACGGCGGCCTCGTCCCGCAGCTCGGGCGCGGTCCTGCTCAGCGCCATCTCCAGACCACCCGCGTGCAGGGAGACCAGGCTCAGCCGATGCCCGACCAGATCGTGCATCTCCGCGGCGATCCGCGACCGCTCGCGCACCCGCGCCTCGCTGTCCGCCAGCCGCCGCGCCTCCTCGGCAGCGGCCGTACGCTCCCGCCACGCCCGCAGCAGCCGGTCCTGCTGTCCCGCGCCGGCACCGACCAGGCCGGGCACGATCACCGTGGTCACGGCGAGCACCGCACCCAGCGCAAGACCGAACGACCAGCTGCCGGGCCCCAGCACGGGAGCGGACACGGCGCATGTCGCCATCGCCGAGGCGGCCGCCACCAGCAGAAGAGCGACCGGCCGCCGCGGCGTCTCCCGCTGCCGGGTCGAGGTGTAGGCGGCGACCGCGGTCAGCGGCGCCACGGAAGGCACCACTCCCATCAGCGCCGCCAGCCCCACGACACCGGCCACCGGGAACCGGCGCCGCACCACCACCAGTGCGACGCCGACGAGTCCCAGGGCCACCGCCCCGCCCCTCAGCCTGGCGTCGATCTCCGACTCGGCCTGGTAGGTGAGCAGCACCAGCGCCAGGGCCAGCACCGCCTCGCCCGCCGCCCGCCACAGCCGCCGCCCGTCCTCGCCGGGGCCCGTGAAGGGGCTGCGGGCGGGAGGACGGTTGGGGGAGGCGGACGGTGCGCTGGAGGACATGAGGTCGATTATCGGGGGCCCGGTACGGGGTCCCCTTACTCCCTGGGGGCGACCCGCCCTCTACCGAAAGACAGAGGCTCCGGAAAGACAGCGGCTACGGAGCGAGAGGCCCGAAGGGGTGGCGTCAGGCGCGGCCCGCGGCGAGGTCCATCAGGCGGGCGAGGACCCGGTCGCCGGAGGCGGTGAGCCCGTCGTGTTCCCACTCGTTGGTGACCCAGACCCGGGCGGCGCCGATCTTGCGGGCGGTGTCCAGGGACAGACCCGCGTCCACATACATGTCGTCGTGGTAGACGATCGCGGCGAGCGGGACCCGGTTGGCGGCGAGGCGGTCCGGGTCGTACAGGGGCGGCCAGTCGGTGCGCCGGGCGAGCAGGTCGGCGGCCTGCGCGAAGGGACGCAGACCGCGGATGTCCTCGAACATCCAGCGGTAGATCATCTCGCCGGTGAGCAGCAGCGGGTCCGCGGCCCCGGTGAATTCGGGGAAGGCGGCGAGGGCACGGGAGGCCGCCCAGCCGGTGGGGCCGGCGCCCTGGCCGTACAGGGTTTCCTGGAGGACGGCGTAGAGCGGGTTGTCGGTGAAGCCCGTCAGGTTCATCACCTGGTACAGGAAGGTGTCGGTCGGTTCGCCGGCACCGTCCAGTGCCTCGTCGAGCAGCCAGTGCAGACGCTCGAACCCGTCGCCCATGCCGAGCAGCAGGCCGAGGGTGCGCAGCCGGCGGACGGTGAGCCGGTCCCCGTCGGGCAGGCGGATGTCCTGCGCGGTGAGCAGATCGGCCACCTGACGCAGGCGTCGGGCGTCGTCGGGATAGCGGGCGTAGAACTCGTGGACGCGGTCGCGTACGCGGGGATAGGTGCGGGCGTAGACGTCGTCGGCGGTGGCCGTGAGGCCCGGCAGGCCGCCGGCGACGTAGCAGGCCCGGAGTCCTTCCGGGGCCTGGGAGAGGTAGGTGAGGGTGAGGAAGCCGCCGTAGCTCTGGCCGAGTGTCTCCCAGGGCTCCCCGCCGCACAGCGCGTGGCGGATCAGCTCGGCGTCGGCGACGATCGAGTCCGCCCTGAAGTGGCCGAGATATGCGGCGAGTTGGGCCGGGTCCCGGAAGCGCTCGGCGGCCCGTGCGGTGAGGGGGGTGGAGCGGCCGGTGCCCCGCTGGTCGAGGAGGAGGACGCGGTGCGTGGTCAGCGCGTGGGCCAGCCAGCCGGGCGAGGTGGCCGACGGGCGGGGGGACTTGCCGCCCGGGCCGCCCTGCAGATACAGCAGCCAGGGCAGTTCCTCGTGGGCGCGGGAGCGGTCGGTGATCTCGCGGGCGAAGACGCGTATCGTCTCGCCGCCGGGGGCGGCGTGGTCCAGGGGGACCGTGAAGGTGTGATCGACGGTGGTGTATGCGGGGTTCATGAGCCCTTCCCGGGCGGGTGGGTGAGGTGTGGTCTGACCGGCCTGGGACAGTCTGTGGTCCCGCCGGCGCCGCGGGAACTCCCGCTCGGCCATAACGCCGTGTTGTGCACGGCCCGGCAGGGCCCGGCACCGCCCGGCACGCCCCGGGCGTGGTCCGGTCGTCAGCGGGAGCTCAGGCGGGCGTCCCGGCCGCGCCGGGCGGGGATACGGTCCTGCGCGCCCTGCGCCCACAGGGAGCGCACATGGCCCAGGTGGCGGGCCATGCACTTCTCGGCGGCCTTGGCGTCCCCGGCCACCATCAGGTCGAGGAGTTCGATGTGTTCCTCGGCCGAGGGGAGCAGCTGGTCGCGTTCGTCCAGGGCGGTCAGGCCGTACAGGCGGGAGCGCTTGCGCAGGTCGCCGACGGTCTCCACGAGCCGGTCGTTCCCGGCGAGGGCGAGGAGGGAGAGGTGGAACTGGCGGTCGGCGTCGAGGTAACCGATGAGGTCGTGGTCGCGGGCGGCGCGCACGATCTCCTCGGCGACCGGGCGCAGCGCCTCCAGGTCCTCGCGGGAGGCGCTGCGCGTGATGCGGCCGATCATGGGGACCTCGATGAGGGTGCGGATCTCGGTGTACTGGTCGAGGTCGCGTTCGTTGACCTCGGTGACCCGGAAGCCCTTGTTGCGGACGGGCTCGACCAGGCCTTCGCGGGCCAGGTCGAGCATCGCCTCGCGCACCGGCGTCGCGGAGATGCCGAAGTCCTCCGCGAGGCCGGGCGCCGAGTAGACCTCGCCGGGGCGGAGTTCGCCCGAGATCAGGGCCGCCCGCAGGTGGTGGGCGACCTGGTCGCGCAGGCGCTCCCTGGTGGTGTTGAGGTTGCGCTGCGTGAGGTGGCCCATGTCGTGGTGTTTCCCTTCGTGCCCTGTCCCTCGTGGCCGAGCGGATCACCAGCGTACAATGTCACGTTGTTTTCGCAGGTGGCTACGGGTGTGCGGGAGCGAGGGTGTAGGTGCGGGTCGAGGTGTAGAAGTCCAGGGCGGCGCGGCCCTGTTCGCGCGGTCCGTGGCTGGATGCCTTGGTGCCGCCGAACGGCAGGTGGAAGTCGACGCCGGTGGAAGGCGCATTGATCCGGATCATGCCGGTGTCGAGCCGGTCGAGTCCGTGCAGGGCCGTGTCGAGGGATGCCGTGTGCACCGAGGTGACCAGGCCGTACGGAACGGAGTTGGTCATCCGCACCGCCCGGTCCAGGTTGTCGGCGTGGAGCAGTACGGCGACCGGACCGAAGGTCTCTTCCCGCAGGAGTGGGTGGTCAGGGGGGACGTTCTCCAGCAGGGCCGGTGCCGCGTACCAGCCGTCGCCCCCGGTAGGGGCGGGGGTGGTCACGAGGTCGGGCAGGCCCCGGCGGGCCTCGACGACGCGGTCGCGGGCCTGCTCGTTGATGAGGGGGCCGCAGACGGTGGCGGGGTCGCTGGGGGCGCCCACCGGCAGGGCCCGCAGGTGGGCGGCCAGCGCCTCGCGCAGCGGTGCGAGGGCGGCGCCCACGGCGATCACGCGGCTGGTGGCGGTGCACTTCTGGCCGGCGTACCCGGCGATCGCGGCAGCGATGTGCGCGGCCGCGGTGTCCATGTCGGCGTCCGGCAGGACGATCGCCGCGTTCAGCCCGCCCATCTCCGCCTGTACAGGGACGCCCCGGGCGGTTGCGGTCCCCACGACGGCCCGGCCGACCGCGGTGGACCCGGTGAAGGAGATGACGTCCGCGGACGAGACGACGGCGTCCCCCTCGGTGGCACCGCCGGGCAGCACGGTGAACACCCCGGTGGGCAGGGCCTGTTGGACGATCTCGGCCAGGCGCAGCGCGCAGGCGGTGGCGTCGGGTGCGGGTTTCAGGACGACCACGTTGCCCGCGGCGAGGGCGGGGGCCGCCTTCCAGGTGGGGATGGCGAACGGGAAGTTCCAGGGGGTGATCAGGCCGGCGACGCCGTGCGGACGGCGGCGGGTCAGCAGCAGCCCAGGACCGGCGGCCGTCTCGTGGACGGCACCGGTGGGGTCGTGCGGGGCCTGGGCGTAGTAGCGCCAGATCGCGGCGGTGCGGGCCACCTCGGCGCGGGCTTCGGTGACCGGTTTGCCCACCTCGCGTACGGCGAGCGCGGTCAGTTCGTCCGCGGCCGCCTCGACGGCGGTGGCGATCGCACCGAGGGCGGCCGAGCGGGCGGCCGCGCCGCCGAGCAGCCAGCCGGGCTGTGCGGTGCGGGCGCGTTCGACGGCGTCGGCGGCGGCGAACGCGCCGGGCGAGGCGGTCTCCACGACCACGTCGGAGGGGTCGGCCGGGTTGCGGGAGACAACCGGGGCCAGGGCGGTGCTCACAGGAGGAAACCTCCGGGGAAGGGGTCGTCGGGGTCCAGGAAGTACTGGGCGGTGCCGGTGATCCAGGCCCGCCCGGTGATGCGGGGCACGACGGCGGGCACTCCGCCGATCTCCGTCTCCTCGACGAGCCGCCCGGTGAACCGGGTGCCGATGAAGGACTCGTTGACGAAGTCGCGGTGCAGGGGCAGCGAGCCGCGGGCGTGCAACTGGGCCATCCGCGCACTGGTGCCGGTGCCGCACGGCGAGCGGTCGAACCAGCCCGGGTGGATGGCCATGGCGTGCCGGGAGTGGTGGGCGTCCGCGCCCGGGGCGGCGAGGTAGACGTGTTTGACGCCCGCGATCTCCGGCCGGGTCGGGTGGACCGGCCGGTCGGGCGAGGCGTTGATCGCGTCCATGAGGGCGAGCCCGGCGGCGAGCAGATCGTCCTTGCGGGCCCGGTCGAACGGCAGTCCCAGGGCGTCAAGGTCGACGAAGGCGTAGAAGTTCCCGCCGAAGGCGAGGTCGTACGTCACCGTGCCGTGGCCCGGCACCTCCGCCGTGAGGTCGAGGCCGACGCAGAAGGCGGGCACGTTGGTGAGGGTGACGGCCGTGGCGCGTCCGTCCTCGACCTGCACATCGACGCTGATCAGGCCGGCGGGGGTGTCGAGGCGGACGGTGGTCACGGGCTCGGTGACCTCGACCATGCCGGTCTCGACGAGGACGGTGGCCACGCCGATGGTGCCGTGTCCGCACATCGGCAGGAGGCCCGAGACCTCGATGAACAGCACGCCGTAGTCGGCGTCGGGCCGGGTCGGGGGCTGGAGGATGGCGCCGCTCATGGAGGCGTGGCCCCGCGGCTCGTACATGAGCAGGGTGCGCAGGTGGTCCAGGTGCTCGATGAAGTGCAGCCGACGCTCGGCCATGGTGGTGCCGGGGATCACCCCGACACCGCCGGTGATCACGCGGGTGGGCATGCCTTCGGTGTGTGAGTCGACGGCGTGGAAGACGTGGCGGGTGCGCATGATCTCCTCCCGGTCAGCGGTGGCCGGCGGCGACGGCCTTCTCGGTGGCTGCCCGCACCTCGGCCTCGATGGTGGTGGGCAGCGGAAGCCGCGGCGGCCGGGTGGGACCGCCGGGGCGGCCGACGATGTCCATGGACAGCTTGATGGCCTGCACGAACTCGGTCTTGGAGTCCCAGCGCAGCAGGCTGTGCAGGGACCGGTACAGCGGCAGGGCGGTGTCCAGGTCCTGGGCCACGGCGGCACGGTAGAGCTCGGCGCAGGCGGCGGGGAAGGCGTTGGGGTATCCGGCGATCCAGCCGACGGCGCCGGCCAGTGCGAGCTCCAGGAGCACGTCGTCGGCGCCGATCAACAGGTCCAGTCCGGGGGCGAGTTCGGCCAGTTCGTACGCCCGGCGCACATCGCCGGTGAACTCCTTGACCGCCACGATGCTGCCCTCGTTGTGGAGACGGGCGAGGAGCGCGGGGGTCAGGTCGACCTTGGTGTCGATGGGGTTGTTGTAGCCCACGATCGGCACGCCGGCCCGGGCGACCTCGGCGTAGTGGGCGCGTACGGCGGACTCGTCGGCGCGGAAGGCGTTGGGCGGCAGCAGCAGCACGCTGCCACAGCCCTCTTCGGCGGCCTGCTCGGCCCAGCGGCGCGCCTCGGCGCTGCCGTATGCGGACACTCCGGGCATCACGCGCGCACCGTCACCGGCGGCCGCGACGGCGGTGCGCACCACGCGGGCACGTTCCTCGTCGGTCAGGGTCTGGTACTCGCCCAGGGAGCCGTTGGGTACGACGCCGTCGCAGCCGTTGTCGAGGAGCCAGCGGACGTGTGCGGCGTAGGCGTCGTGGTCGACGGACCGGTCCGCGCGCAGGGGGAGGGCGGTGGCGACCATGATGCCGCGCCAGGGGCGTTCGGCACTCCAGGTCGTGGCGGTGGAGGCGGTGGTCATGAAGGGAGCCCTTCTGTAGGTGGGTTGTTGGTGGGTTGTTGAATGCGGCGAGAGCCGTGGCGTGTGACATTGCATGAGGTGGTGCGGGGTACTCGCAGGTCGCGGGCCGTCGGGCGCGGGGCGTCCCTCAGCCGCCGGTACCTTCCTCCCTGGCGGCGCTTGCCTCCGGATCGCCGGATTCCGACGCGGCCGTTTCGGTGAGGGCGGCGAGCACTTCCAGCCGGACCGGCACCGCCAGCGGCCGCCGCTCGGGAGACGGCGGCAGCGCCTCCCCCGGCCCCTCCGCGGCCAGGCAGGCCACCGCCGCGCCGCACATCCGGCCCTGGCACCAGCCCATGCCTGCGCGGGTGAGGAGTTTGACGGTGCGGGCGTCCCGGGCGCCGAAATCGGTGACCGCCTCGCGGATGCGGCCCGCGCTGACCTCCTCGCAGCGGCACACGTCCGTGGCGTCGTCGAGCCACCGGCTCCACCCGGCGCCGGGTGCGTGTGCCGCGGCCATCACGGAGGCGAAGGCGCGCATCCGGTCGCGCCGCCGGCCCAGGGCACGGGCCCGAGCACTGCCGGCGGGCGCGGGCCGCCCGCCCAGCCGGGCCGCGATCGCGAGGCCCGCCAACTCACCTTCCACACAGGCGAGTTGAGCGCCGCCGATGCCGCCCGTCTCGCCCGCCGCCCAGATGCCGGGTACCGAGGTCTCCTGCTGCGCGTCGAGATCGAGGACGTGACTGCCGTCCTGGGCGCGGCGGGTGGTACAGCCCAGGCCGGTGGCGAGTTCGAGCTGCGGGACGAGGCCGAAGCCGACCGCCAGGGCGTCGCAGACGATCCGGCGGCCGGACCCCCGTACGGGCCGCCAGTCGCGGTCGAGCCGGGAGACCGTGACGGCCTCCACCCGGTCGGACCCGTGCACCTGGGTCACCGCGCTGCGGGTGCGCAGCCGCACCCCGTGCCGCAGCAGCGCCGTGCCGTGCATCGCCGCCTCCACCATCTTGTGTGCGTTGACGGCGAGAGTGCGCGGGTGGCGGGCGTAGCCGAGGTAACCGGATGCCTCGACCACCGCCGGGACACGGGCCCCCGCCTTCGCGAGCGAGGCGGCGACGGCCAGCAGCAACGGACCACTGCCCGCCACCACGACCCTTCCCCCAGCTCTCGACGTCGCGCCGGCAGAGGAGACCCGTCCCCCAGCTCTCGGCTTCGCTCCAGCGGGAGAGACCCCATTCCCGGGCAGCACCAGGCCGGACTTCAGCATCGCCTGCGCTCCCCCGGCGCCCACCACGCCCGGCAAGGTCCAGCCCGGGAACGGCAGTTGACGCTCGTACGCGCCGGTCGCGAGCAGTACCGCACGGGCCCGCACCCGGACCGGGCGCTCCCCGTCGCCGTCCGCTCCGGTGACGGCGTGCACGTCCCAGCGGCCCCCCGTCTCCGCGCGGACGACGGTCCAGACGTGGTGACCGGCGAGAAGGGTCACGCTGCTGTCGGCCAGCCGGCGGCGCAGGCCGGTGAAGGTGGACCAGTCGTGGTGCAGGGCCTCGGGGCGGGTGGCGCCGAGGGCCGGGGCGGGGTGCCGGTAGAACTGCCCGCCCGGCTGGGCGGAGGTGTCCAACAACGCGACGGACAGGCCGAGTTCGGCGGCGGTGACGGCACCGGCGAGGCCCGCGGCGCCGGCCCCGATCACCGCGAGGTCGTACTCCGGGTCATCGGTCGCCGAGTTCGGCATGGCCGTGTCCCTCCTGGGTCGTGACGGCGTCGCCGGGCCGCGCCGGGACCAGGCAGGCCCGGCGGTTGGGTTCCCCGTTGACGGTGGCGAGGCAGTCGAAACAGTGCCCGATGCCGCAGAAGGCGCCGCGCGGCCGGCCGCCGACGCGGGTGGTGCGCCAGGCGAGGATGCCGGCGGCCCACAGCACGGCGGCCAGGGACTGGCCGGGCAGCGCGACGATCGGGCGGCCGTCGAAGGTGATCTCGAACGTGGCGTCGGGCACCGCGCCGACCAGCTCGGCGGGGCTGCGGTCACGCGCCATGACACGACTCCTTTCGCAGGGGGTCGGTACGGGGTCGGCCCAGGGCCGGGGCGGCGGTCATCCCGCCTCTCCCCCGCCGAACCGGTCAGGTCTGAACGGGCTGATGTCCAGCGGGAGTTCGCCGTCAGCCAGGGTCTCCGCGATGATCCGTCCGGTGGCCGGGGCGAGGCCGATGCCCGCTCCTTCATGGCCGCAGGCGTGCAGCAGCCCCGGCCTTCGTGGGTCGGGCCCGATCGCGGGCAGGTGGTCGGGCAGATAGGGGCGGAAGCCCGCGTACGTCCGCACGGCCCGCATCGTGGCGAGGGCCGGGAAGAGCCGTACCGCCTGTCCGGCGAGGCGGCGCAGCACCTCCACGGACGGCGAGCGGTCGTACCCGACCCGCTCCCGGCTCGCGCCGATCAGGACCGGGCCCGCCGGGGTGCCCTCGACGACGGCGGAGGTCTGCAGGGCCGCCGAGTCACTGGCGACGTCGGCGACGTAGTCCGCGGCGTACACCTTGCGCCGCACCAGGCGCGGCAGCGGCTCGGTGACCAGCACGAAGCCGCGCCGGGGCAGCACCGGAAGATCCACGCCGGCGAGCCGGGCCAGCTCGCCGCCCCAGGTCCCCGCCGCGTTCACGACGTAGGGAGCATGGAGGTCACCGGAGGGCGTCCGCACGCCCCGCACCTCGCCGTGGGCGCCGGTGAGGATCTCGGTGACCTCCTCGCCGAGCCGGAGGCTCACCCGGTCGCCGGCCGCGCGCAACAGGTGGGCGGCGGCGAGGGCGGGCTGCACCTGGGCGTCCTGCGGATAGTGGACGCCGCCGGCGAGGCCGGGGGCGAGGTGCGGCTCAAGGTCACCGAGCCGCCCGCCGGGCACCACTTCCGCGGTGACCCCGGCCGCCGTCTGCCGTGCGGCGAATTCCCGCAGCGCGGCCAGGCCCTTCTCATCGGAGGCGACGACGAGGCCGCCCTTGGCCTCGTACTCGATCCGCGACGGCAGCACCTCGGCCAGTTCGCGCCACAGCTGCGTGGAGTGCAGGGCGAGTTCGAGCTCGGGGCCGGGTTCCTTGTCGGAGACCAGGAGGTTGCCTTCGCCGGCACCGGTGGTGCCGCCGGCGACGGAGCCGCGGTCGAGCACGGTGACCTGCAGGCCGCGCCGGGCCGCATAGTAGGCGCAGGCGGCGCCGACCACGCCCGCCCCGACGACGAGGAGATCCGGAGAGTTTCTCGTGGGCACGTCAGTAATATTTCACATTGCACCCGCGTTGCCAAGGGATCTCCCGGCTCCGCGCCAATTCCCTTGCCGGCGGCCCGGAAACACCCCAGGTGGCAGGTGGGCTCAGCCCTCCATCAGCTCACCCATCCACGCCTCCACCGCCTCCGGCGTCCGCGGCAGGGCGCCCGACATCAGCCGCGCTCCGTCCGCCGTGATCACCAGGTCGTCCTCGATCCGTACGCCGATGCCGCGCAGGTCCGGCGGGAGCGTCACGTCGTCCGGCTGGAGGTACAGCCCCGGCTCGACCGTCAGCACCTGACCTTCCGCCAGCACCCCGTCCAGATAGGCGTCGGCCCGTGCCTGGGCGCAGTCGTGCACGTCGAGACCGAGCATGTGCCCGCTGCTGCAGAGGGTGTAGCGGCGGTGGAAGTCACCTTCCGGATCCTTCAGGACACCCCATTCGGTGAGCCCCTCCGCGATCACCCGCATCGCCGCGCGGTGGAAGTCGCGGAACCGCGCACCCGGCCTCAGCGCGGCGATGCCCGCCTCCTGGGCCGCGAGCACCAGGTCGTACACCTGCCGCTGCACCGGGGAGAAGCGTCCGGAGAGCGGCAGGGTGCGGGTGATGTCGGCGGTGTAGAGGGTGTCGGTCTCCACACCGGCGTCCAGGAGCAGCAACTGGCGGGCGTCCAGCGGGCCGTCGTTGCGTATCCAGTGCAGGACGCAGGCATGGGCACCGGCGGCCGCGATGGTCTCGTAGCCCGTGCCGTTGCCCTCGGCGCGGGCCCGGAGCCCGAAGACGCCCTCGATCCAGCGCTCGCCGCGCGGGTGGGCGAGGGCGCGCGGCAGGCTGCGGACGACGTCCTCGAACCCGGCGGTCGTGTGGTCGACGGCGAGCTGCAGCTGCTCGACCTCCCAGGCGTCCTTGACGAGCCGCAACTCGCTGAGGACCGAGGCCAGTTGGGGGTCCGCGGCGGCGTTCCGGCCCGGGGGCAGGGCATCGAGGTCGTCCAGGTGGACGCAGCGGATGCCGGTCATGCGCTCGGCCTCGGCGAGGTCGGGGCGGCGGCCGACCCAGAACTCGCCGTAACGCCGGTCCCGGTAGAAGCCGCTGTCGGTGCGCGGTGAGCGGGGTCGGACGTAGAGGACCGCTTCGTGCCGGTGCGGTCCGTCCGGCTCCAGGACCAGGACGTGCCCCGCCTGGTCCTCGCCGGTCAGGCCGGTGAGCCAGGCGTAGGCGCTGTGCGGCCGGAAGCGGTGGTCGCAGTCGTTGGACCGGACGGTGAGCGCACCGGCGGGGACGATCAGCCGCTCGCCGGGGAAGTGGGCGGAGAGGCGCTGCCGGCGGGCGGGGGTGACGTCGGCGGCGGGCAGCCGGAGGGCGTCCGGCAGCGGCGTCGCCGCCCAGCCGCTCGCCAGGAACCGCTCCAGCTCCGGCGTGACGGGCAGGTCATGGCTGACGGTGCGCGGGGCGGTGGGAACAGCTTCCGTCATGGGTTCTCCTCCTCGGTTGCGGTGCGGTCGCGGTGCGGGTCGCCGAGCGGGTTGCAGAAGCGGGTTGAGGGCAAATGTGCCGTTGCCGGCGGCAGTTCGCTCGGGCACAGCTGGGTAACGGGGCGATCGACACCTTGTCAGTGCAATTTCACATTACTATGTTACGGGTCACATTCCAGCCTGACGGCTGTCCGACTGTTCTCGGAGTGACCACTTGATGAACAAGCGCACCCGTACCGCTGCGGTCTCCCTGGCGGCGGCCCTCGCCCTCGGCACGGCCGGCTGTGCCGGCGGCAAGGACTCCGCGGACGGCAGGAGCCGCGGCAAGAACCCCGCCCTGGTCAACCAGGGCAAGGTCGTCGGCGGCACCCCGAAGCGGGGCGGCACCCTCACCGTGCTGTCCAACCAGGACTTCACCCACCTCGACCCGGCCCGCAACTGGGTCATGAACGACATGGACTTCGGGACCCGCCTGCTCTACCGCACCCTGGTGACCTACCGGGCGGCGCCCGGCCCCGCGGGCGGCACCCTCGTCCCCGACCTCGCCACCGACCTCGGCACCCCCTCCCACGGCGCGAAGACCTGGACCTTCCATCTCAAGAAGGGCGTCAGATACGAGGACGGCACACCCGTCACCGCGCAGGACATCAAGTACAACGTGGAGCGGTCCTTCTCCCCCGACCTGCCCGGCGGCGCCGACTACGCGGCCCGCTACCTCGCCGGCGCCAAGGGGTACCAGGGCCCCGCGGACGGCCGGCACCTCGCCTCCGTCAAGACACCGGACGACCACACCATCGTCTTCGAACTGCGCAAGCCCTTCGCGGAGTTCCCCGACGTCACCGTCATGCCGACCTTCACGCCCGTCCCCCGGGCCCGGGACGACGGCCCGCGCTACGACAACCGGCCGTTCTCCTCGGGACCGTACAAGATCGAGTCGTACGGACGGGGCAAGCGGCTCGTCCTGGTCCGCAATCCGCACTGGGACGCGAAGACCGACCCGGTGCGCAAGGCGTACCCGGACCGGGTGGTGGTGGAGATGGGCCTGAAGGCCAACCAGATCGACGACCGGCTCATCGCCGATCAGGGCCCGGACGCCTCCGCCGTCCCCTGGTACGCACTGCGCCCGGAGAGCGCGGCCAAGGTGCTGCCGCACGCCGACGTCCGAGCGCGCCTGCTGGCGGAGTCGACGAACTGCACGGACATGGTCCAGATGCACACCGGGCGGAAGCCCTTCACCGATGTGCGGGTGCGGCAGGCGGTGCAGTACGCCCTCGACAAGGACTCGCTGCTGACCGCGTCCGGCGGCCCGGCCTTCAACGACCTGTCCACCGCCTACATGCCGGCCGCACTCTTCGGCGGCAAGCAGCCCGACACCGCCAAGGTCCCTGCCGGCGGAGACGTCGCCAAGGCCAAGCAGCTGCTGAAGGAGGCGGGCAAGCCGGACGGCTTCTCGACGGAGATCACCGTGTCCTCCGGCGACAAGGGACGTGCCGAGGCCATCCAGCAGTCCCTGGCCAAGGCCGGCATCAAGGTCGCCATCAACACCGTCGACCCGTCCGCGTTCTACGCCACCATCGGCGACACCAAGAACCGCACCGATCTGGTCTTCACCGGATGGTGCCCCGACTACCCCTCCGGCTCGACGTTCCTCCCGTTCGTCTTCGACGGCCGGTACATCAAGGAGAAGGGCAACTCCGGCAACCACTCGCTCTTCCGCGACCGGCCGACCATGCGGCGGATGGACGAGATCGCCGCGATGACCGACGCCCGGCAGGCCGACCGGGCATGGCGGCAACTCGACGGGGAGATCCTCAAGAAGGCCCCCGCCGTCCCGGTCCTGGTGCGCCGCTGGCCCCTGGTGCTCGGCGGCAACATCGCGGGCGCCTACGGCCAGACCTCCTTCGGCGGCCAGCTGGACTACGCCTCCGTCGGCCTCAAAGACCCCGCCAAGAGCCGGACTTGAGGAGGAGCAAGCCCATCATGTCCTCCCCCGCACCCGAGCCGCTCGCCCCGGAGGCGGCCACCCCGTCCGCCGCGCCCGGCCGCCCCGGGCAGCTGGTCCGCCGCGAACTGCGCCGCCGGGCCTCCGTGAAGATCTCCCTCGCCGTCATCGGGCTGTTCCTGTTCATGGCGGCCGCGGCCCCGCTGCTGAGCGCGCTCGGCGGCTGGTCGCCCGATGCCTTCGACAAGTCCGCCGTCGATCCGTACCTCGGCGGCACGCCCCTCGGGCCGCTCGGCGGGATCTCCGCCGACCACTGGCTGGGCGTCGAACCGGTCACCGGACGTGACCTGTTCGCCCGGGTCGTGCACGGCGCCCAGGTCTCCCTGCTCATCGCCCTCACCGCCACCGCGATCGTCGTCCTCACCGGGACCGCGGCCGGGATCGCGGCCGGCTACTTCGGCGGCCGTACCGACGCCCTGCTCTCCCGCCTGATGGACCTCACCATGTCCTTTCCGTCCCTCATCTTCATGATCGCGATGATGTCGGTGGCCAAGGACGTCAACCGGATCCTGCTGATGACGGCCGTCATCGGCCTCTTCGGCTGGCCCGGCATCGCCCGCGTGGTGCGCGGCCAGACCCTCTCCCTCAAACACCGCGAGTACGTCGACGCCGCCCGCGTCGGCGGCTCCGGCCCCTGGCGGATCCTCACCCGCGACGTCCTCCCGGGCGTCGCCGGGCCCGTCATCGCGTACACCACCCTCCTCATTCCCGGAATGATCGCCACCGAGGCGGCCCTGAGCTACCTGGGCGTCGGGGTGCGGCCGCCCACCCCCTCCTGGGGCCAGATGATCGCCGAGAGCGTCTCCTTCTACGACACGGACCCCATGTACTTCGTCATCCCGAGCGCCTGCCTGTTCCTGACCGTCCTCGCGTTCACGCTGCTCGGCGACGCCCTGCGCGACGTCCTCGACCCGAGGGGAAGCCGCACATGATCCGCTACACGCTGCGGCGCCTGGTGGCCGTCGTCGGAGTGCTGATCGCCGTCGCCGCGGTCACCTTCACCATCTTCTACGTCCTGCCCTCCGACCCGGCCGCCGCGGCCTGCGGCAAGTCGTGCAGCGCCGAGCGGCTGGAGGCGATCCGGGCGCACATGGGGCTCGACGAGCCCGTGTGGCGGCAGTTCTGGGACTTCGTCTCCGGGATCTTCACCGGCCGCACGATGGGCAGCGGCCGGTACACCCTGCACTGCCACTTCCCGTGCCTGGGCTACTCGTACGAGAACAGCGAGGCCGTCTGGGACCTCCTCGTGGACCGGCTGCCGGTGTCCGCGTCCCTCGCCGTCGGTGCGGCCGTGCTGTGGCTGGTGCTCGGGCTGAGCGCCGGGGTGGTCGCGGCCCTCCGCAAGGACACGCTCGTCGACCGCGCCCTGATGGTGGGGGCGGTCGGCGCCGCCTCGCTGCCCGTCTACTTCACCTCGATGATGCTGATCTACGGCCTCATCCGGGTGGCCGGCCTGCTGCCGTATCCGCGCTACGTCTCCCTCGCCGAGGACCCCGGGCACTGGGCGTCGAACCTGCTGCTGCCCTGGCTGGCCCTCGCCCTCCTGTACGCGGCCATGTACGCACGCCAGAGCCGCAGTTCGATGATCGAGACGATGGCGGAGCCGTACATCCGCACGGCCCGCGCCAAGGGCCTGCCGCGCCGCACCGTCGTCGTCAAGCACGGCTTGCGGGCCGGGATGACGCCCCTCCTCACCCTCTTCGGCATGGACCTGGGCGGGCTGCTCGCCGGCGCGGTGATCACCGAGTCGCTCTTCGGCCTCCCGGGCATCGGACGGCTCTTCTACGGCGCCCTGACCACCGGTGACCAGCCGGTGATCCTCGGGGTGACGCTGCTCGCCGCCACTTTCATCGTCGTCGCCAACCTGGCCGTCGACCTCCTGTACGCCGTCGTCGACCCCCGAGTGAGGCTGTGATGGCCACCGCCACCGAACCCCTGCTGGCCGTGCGGGACTTGGCGGTGACGTTCGCCACCCCGCACGGCCCCGTACACGCCGTCGACTCCCTGTCCTTCGACGTCCACCGCGGCCGCACCCTCGGCATCGTCGGCGAGTCCGGCTCCGGCAAGTCGGTCACCTCGATGGCCGTGCTGGGCCTGCACACCGCGGCCGAGGTCAGCGGTTCGATCGCCCTGGAGGGCCGGGAGCTGGTCGGTCTCTCCGAGCGCGAGCTGAGCCGGCTCCGCGGCCGCCGGATGGCGATGGTCTTCCAGGACCCGCTCTCCAGCCTCCACCCCTACTACACGGTCGGCGAGCAGCTGGCCGAGCACCACCGGGTGCACTTCGGCTCGCGCCGCGCCGCCGCCCGACGGCGGGCCGTGGAGATGCTCGCCGAGGTCGGGATCCCGGAGCCGACGCGCCGGGCGGGCGAGTACCCGCACCAGTTCTCCGGTGGCATGCGGCAGCGGGTGATGATCGCCATGGCCCTGGTCTGTGAACCCGACCTGCTCATCGCGGACGAGCCCACGACCGCTCTGGACGTCACCGTCCAGGCCCAGATCCTGGAGCTGCTCGCCCGGCTCCAGCAGGAGCGCTCGCTCGCCGTCGTCCTGATCACCCATGACCTCGGGGTGGTGGCCCGCGTCGCCCACGAGGTCCTGGTCATGTACGGCGGCCGGGCGGCCGAACAGGCGCCGGTGGAGGCCCTGTTCGCCACCCCGGCCCATCCCTACACACGCGGCCTGCTCGATTCCCTCCCCCGGCTCGACGACGCCGACGATGCCCCGTTGCGCGCGATTCCCGGCAGCCCGCCCTCGCTGCTGACCCCCACACCCGGCTGTGCGTTCGCGCCCCGCTGCCCGCGGGCGGCGGCGGCCGACTGGGCCGATCGGGAGCGGTGCACTCGTCGCCGGCCCCGGCTGGTCGCCTCCGGCGGGCACGCGGTCGCCTGCCATCTGCCGCTCGGCCCGGCCACCGCACCCGGCGTCCCGGGAGACCCGCGGTCCGAGGGCCCGGACCAGATCCGAAAGGTCACACCATGACGACGCCCCGTACGTCCCCGCCCCCGGCCGCCGCCGGCTCCCCGTCCCGGGGCACGGCCCCGCTGCTGTCCGTACACGAGGTGACCCGGACCTTCCCCGGCAAGCGGGGCCGTACCGCGCCGGTCCGGGCCGTCGACGGCGTCAGCTTCGAGGTGGCCGCGGGCGAAACCCTCGGTCTGGTCGGGGAGTCGGGCTGCGGGAAGTCCACCACCGGCCGGATGATCGTGCGGCTCCTGGAGCCGACGAGCGGCTCGATCAGCTTCGACGGCCGCGACATCAGCCACCTCGGCCAGCGGGAGCTGCACCCGCTGCGCCGCCACCTCCAGATGGTCTTCCAGGACCCGCACGCCTCCCTCAACCCGCGTCAGACCGTGGCCAGGATCATCGCCGAACCCCTTCTGGCGCAGGGCAGTTCGGCGGTCGACGCCCGCCGCCGGGCCGCCGATCTGATGCAGCTGGTCGGGCTCATCCCCGAGCACCTCGACCGGTATCCGCACGAGTTCTCCGGCGGTCAGGCCCAACGGGTCGGCATCGCCCGGGCGCTGGCCACCGGCCCGCGCCTGGTCGTCGCGGACGAACCGGTCTCGGCGCTCGACGTCTCCGTGCAGGCGCAGATCGTCAACCTGATGGAGCGCCTCCAGCGCGAACTGGGTCTCGCCTACCTCTTCATCGCGCACGACCTGTCCGTGGTCAAACGGGTCTGCGACCGGGTCGCCGTGATGTACCTGGGCCGCATCGTCGAGATCGGCCCGAAGGAACGGGTCTACACGGCTCCCGCACACCCCTACACCCGGGCGCTGCTGTCCGCCGTACCGCTGCCCGATCCGGTCGCCGAACGGGCCCGGGAGCGCATCACCCTGCTCGGCGACCCTCCGAGCCCCGCGGCGCCCCCGCCCGGCTGTACCTTCCACCCGCGCTGCCCCAAGGCACAGCCCGTCTGCCGGACCGAGGCCCCGGTCCTGAGCGGAGCGGAGCAGTCCGGGGCCGGTCGCCAGGTCGCCTGTCACTTCCCCGAAGCGGTCTGACCGCCCCCGCACACGGCTGTGCCCCGGCGCCCACCTGGGCGCCGGAGCACAGTCAACTGGCTTTTCCCCAGGGTGGCTTATGACTTGGTGATGCGCACCGTGTCGCCGTAGGTGCCGGCCTCCAGCACGTCGATCCGCACCCCCGCGGCCGCGTCGGTGAACGACTCCCCGGCTCCGTACGGCGCGTCGTCCAAGGGCCGGCAGCCCTGCGCCGGGGTGGCGTCGGGCCTGGCGTCCATGACCTGCACGGGGCCCTTGCCGGTCTCGACGGAGGAGTCGACCTTGTAGACGAGCGCACCGGTCGCGCACAGGCCGGTGTCCGCGCGGGCCGCCCGCCGGGACTCCACCACGTAGGCCGACGTCGGGCCGGTGCGGATGACGGCCATCTTCGTGCCGCTGCCGTACTCGACAGCGGTGAGCCGGACGGTGTCGCTGCCCGCCGAGGCCCGGCAGACGACCTGGCGGTCGGCGGTCCAGCCGAGCTTCCACGACTCCCAGGCGAAGTACTGCGGTCCGGCCCCGCTGATCAGACCCATGACGTCCCAGCCGCCCACGAAACGGTGCGTGTCATTGCCCGGGTCGAAGGCGTACAGATCGGGCAGCCCGAAGGTGTGCGCGGTCTCGTGGCCGACCAGTTTGGGCCCCCAGTGCCACATGTCCTGCCCGAAGGTGACGGCCCATTTGATGCGCTTCCCGTCGGCGACGACGCCCGCCGTGCCCGGCTCGTACACATAGGTGGGGGTGAAGGAGATGGCGGAGGCGTTCCTCGTCGGGACGACGTACACCATGTCGTAAGCGGAGAAGTCCACGTCGGGGTCGGCGGCGGCTACGGCGTCCTTGATGTACGCCTCGTGCGCCTCGTGGCTGAGGCCGCGAGCGAAGCCGTAGTCGGTGGAGTTGCGGGGCATCCGTACCCAGTGCCGGTGCGGGGAGATGGCGAGCCACGCCTTGCCGTACGACGCCTGCCACAGCCAGTCCGCGCCGGGCGTGATCCGGGCCGCGTCGTCGGCCGGGGACTCGGTGGCGGGGGCGTCCGGGAAGTCCACGAAGATCATGCCGACCTTGCGGGTCCCGGAGGGGCGCTGGAACACGGAGTGGTCGGTGTCATGGCCTTCGTCCGTCCATCCGGTGGCGCCCGGCAGCGCGCAGTCGGTGGCGCGGTCCGCCGGCTTGGGCACATGGGACGCCTCGGCGTGCGGGGCTCCGGTGAGGGGGAGGAGGAGCCCGGCGAGTGCCGCCGCGAGCAGCGGTGCGGGTCGGCGGCGGGCGGGGTGCAACGCCTTCGTCATCGTGGACCTTTCCATGGGGGGTGCAGTGTGAGATGTCACATGAGACTGAGGGCTGACGCACCCTGTCGGGAACCTCCCGTCGGTCCATAACATCCGCGCCATGGATCTGGAGATACGGCATCTGCGGGTGGTGTGCGCGATCGCCGAGGCCGGCAGCCTCACCCGGGCCGCCGCGTCGCTCGGGATGACCCAGCCTGGCCTCAGCGCCCAGCTGCGGCGCATCGAAACCCTCCTGGGCGGCGCGCTGTTCGACCGCCGGCGGGCGGGCTCCGCGCCCACCCCGCTGGGCGATCTGGTGCTGGCCCACGCCCGCGCCATCCTGCCCGGCGTCGACCAGCTCCTCGCCGACACCGACCGGGCCGCGCGGCGCGCCGCCGCGCCCGCCCGCCTCCGGGTCGGCTCGGTGGGCGCCCCGCTGCTCGGCCATCTGCTACTGGCCGTGCGGGAGTTGCTGCCCGATGCCGAGGTGACCGCCCGCTGCCGGTACGCGCCCGGGCCGCTACTGGACGACCTCTGCGCCGGCCGTCTGGAGGCCACCGTCCTCGGTGACCACCCCGGCCAGGAGCCGCCGCCCCGCGACGGCGTGCTGCTGCACCCGCTCGTCACGGAGCCCGTCTTCGCTCTGCTGCCCGCCAGCCACCGCCTGGCGGGCCGGGAGGAGGTGAGCCTGTCCGAGCTCGCCGGGGAGGACTGGGCCGCGCCCCGCCCGGACAGCGACCGCACCCGCGAGTACTGGTCCTCGGTCTTCGCACTGACCGACCGTCAGCCCCGGGCACCCTACGAGGCGGAGGGGCGGCAGCTGATCGAGATCGTCCGGGCCGGCCTGGCGGTGAGCCTCTGTCAGGCCACCTTCATCGAGGTACCGGGGGTGGCGGTGCGCCCGCTGGCCGGCAACCCCTTGTGGTACCGGCATGTGCTGGCCTGGCACCGCGACGGCCCGCTCGCCCGGCACGGCGAGGCGGTCCTGCGGCGGGTGCGCGAGGGCTACTTGCGCGACTGTGCCGACAGCCCGGCGTACGCGCGCTGGCGGCTACGGCACCCGGACGCGGCACGTCCCCTGGTCTGAACCAAGGGGCAGCGCAAGGGATTTCCCTGAAATGCACTCCGACAAAGGGCTTGTCAGTGCAATTTCACATTATTACGTTACGCATCACATGGCGTGCACCTGCCTGTCAGTCGGCACCTGTACGGCAGCCAGGGCCCCGAACCCCGCGGACCCGGCGCGCACGCTTCACCGCCCCCACACAGGAGAGCTTCGTGTTCCCTTCAAGAACCCTTCGCAGATCCCTGCTCACGGCCGCGACAGCGGTGACGCTCTGCGTCACGGCGGCCGGCACCGGATACCCGGTCAGCCCCTCCTCCGCTCCGCGCGCAACCACCGCGGCCCCGCACCCGGCCGCCTTCGCCGGCCCGACGGCTGCCACGCCCACACCGCACGACAGGGTCGACCGCCTGGCCAAGGCGCCCACGTCCCCGGCCCTGCGGATACCGGGCCCCGGCGGGCTCAGCAACGGCCGCATCCCCGGCACCCACACGCCCAAGGCCAGGGCAAAGGCAAAGGCCCTCACACCGCACGCGACGATCGGCAAGACCGCCGTCCCGTGCACCCTCGACGGCATCACGGGCCTGTCCCCACAACAGTTCACCGAGTTCCTCGCCGCCCCCGAGGTCAGCGCCGACGGCTGTCTGCGCACCCTGATCTGGAACTGGGACCAGCGCCTCGCGCCCGTCATGTCGAAGGACCACATCCAGGCCGTCGCGCACCGCATCGGCCAACTCGCCGCCGCGCACGACGGCCGGAACGGCACCCACCTGCTGGAGATGTTCACCTACCTCCACGCGGTCGCGTACCTGGGCTTCTCCCACCGGGAGGTCGACCTCACCGACCCGGCGACCCTGGACGCCATGCGCGGGGCCGTCGACGCCTTCGGCTCGGCCGCTCACACCTTCGATGTGACCCGCAGCAACGCCGAGACGCTCCGCGAGGCCCTCAACGCGGCCAGCGCCAAGGGCCTGCGCCAGTACCAGCTCCCGCTGGTCAAGCGGGTTCTCGCCACCATGGGCCCGGACCACCCGGACACCGCCAAGGACTCCTCCTGGGGCGGCGCCGCCCTCGCCGCCCTGTCCGTTCACTACCTCGGCGTCTACCCGGGCAACCAGGACACCGCCTTCCGCGACGCGGTCGTGGCCGACCCGTCCTACCGCGCCACCTTCAAGGCCTTCGCCACCTACACCCACCTCAAGAACACGGGCAACGCCTGGGTGGTACGCGACGCGGTCGGCGAGTACGCCCGCACCGGGCAGATCGACCGGCTGCACGACGAAATCGTCGCCGGCCTCGGCCCGCTCCTGGGCACCACCGCCCGCAACTTCGGTGCGTACAGCGCCCCTTGGGCCAAGGTGGCCACCTGGCTGATCGAATTCGACGCCTGCGCGCCGTACAAGGTCTGCCGTGCGGACATCGAGAAGCACCTCTTCCCGCAGACCTACAGGTACGGCAAGGACGGGACGGACGGCATCACGGTCCGCACCGCCCTCGACCGCGGCACCGTCGACCAGCTCTACTACGCCAGCAAGCAGGTCAAGACGCAGTTCCACCGGGTGATCGGCACCGAGGAGCCGCTGGCGGGTGACACCAACTCCACCCTGCACATCGTCCTGTACGCCTCCCGCGCCGACTACGAGAACTTCCAGCCGCTGCTGACCGGCCTGAGCACCAGCAACGGCGGCATGTACATCGAGCAGGGCGCGACCTTCTACACCTACCAGCGCCGCGTCCCGCAGGACTCCACGCTCACCCTGGAGGAGCTCTTCCGGCACGAGTACACGCACTACCTCAACGGCCGCTGGGCGGTGCCCGGGACGTTCGGCCAGGGTCCTTGGTACGAGGGCGACCGGACCACGGCGATGGACGAAGGCACCGCCGAGTTCTTCGACGGCGGCACCCGTGACGACGGCATCAAGGTCCGCAAGTCACTGGTGAGGGGCATCATCGCCGACACCGCGAACGGCGGCCCGCGCATGACCGTCGACCAGCTCCTGCACGCCACGTACGACGGGGACGGCTTCCGCTTCTACAACTACGCGGGCACGTTCTTCGAGTTCCTGTGGGCCGAACACCCCTCCCTGCTCAAGGAGATGTACCGGAACCTGCGGGCCGACGACCCCGCGGCCTTCGACGCCTGGCGCGCCCGCCTCGGCAAGGACCAAGGACTCCAGCGGGAGTACGACGCCTTCCTCGACACCAACATCGCCCACGTCGACGACCTCTTCGTCCCCGACACCAAGCACGTCCCGCTCGCCAAGCTGACCGACCGCACGCCCAACCAGATCCGCTCGTCCTTCGCCAAGAGCACCTACAGCAACCCCGACGAGTGCCACGCCTCCGGGTCGAAGGACCGTCCGCGGTTCACCTGCAACGGCCGCATCACGGCGAACCTCGGCGACGCCGGCAACGCCGACCGGGTCTTCAAGGACATGTCCGAGACCGTCGACTTCTTCCTACTGGACCGGGCCACCCACGGCGACAACAACCTCACCGACATGAACTGCTCCTTCGGCGAGGTCGACATCTGGTCCAACGGCCGCGCCGGCACGTCCCACTTCCGCTGCGAAGGCCCCCTGCGCAGCTGACCGGCCGAAGCCGACCTCGTTCCGCAGTGCTCAGCGCCCCTCTTCCGGCGCCGACCGCCGGTCGGCGACACGATGCCGGTCGGCACCGTCACCGGTACGGGCCTCGGTACGACGCCCGCGTGCCAGGTAGTCCCGGACGATCAACTCGACCGCGTCCTGGGGACTCCTGGTACCGGCCAACAGCATCACCTCGATCGCCAGATCGCTGTCCAGACTGACGGTGATCTTCGCCATGGCACCCCCTGAAAGGCTCTCTGCGGCAGCCTACCCACGACCGGTGACCCACGGGCCGGCCATGGGTGGGCTGCCGCATCCGAATCCGCAGAAACGGCCTTGGAAGTCTGCGTCAGAAGGGGGCGGTAGCGTGCGGGTGAAGGTGACGACGAGTCTCTTTCCCGGGCGGACGAAGCTTCGTTGCTCGTCGGTGCCCGCCTGAGCGGTCGGGACAGGACATGCCGGAACGACAGGAAGGTGACCACCACCGTGCCCCAGCCCCCGAGCCCCACCATCCGCACCTCTGCCAAGGCCGTCGTCCTCCACGAGGACCATGTCCTCCTGACCCGCGCTCACTGGCGAGATCAGGAGTACTACTTCCTGCCGGGAGGAGGCCAGCGCCCCGGTGAGAGTTTCGGTGACGCGGTCCGCCGCGAGGTGCACGAAGAAACCGGCCTGACCGTGACGGTCGACCGCCTGTTGTGGCTGCGCGAATACATCGGCGCCCACCACGGTGAGCCGGACGACGGATCCGAGACCCACCGCATCGAAGCGATCTTCCTCTGCATCCCCACCGGCGATCCCCATCAACTCGGTGGCCACTCCCAGGACGCCACGCAGATCGGCCTGGAATGGGTCCCGCTGCGGAAAGTCCCCGCCACCGAGCTGCTGCCGCGGGCCATCCGGCAGCCCCTCGCAGACCTGTCTCGCACCCCTTTGGCCCCCGACGCCTACCTCGGCGACGTGGCCTGACCGTGCACACGGCCGGTGGCCGATCGATCGATGCCGGTAGTGGCGGACGGCCGTCATGAGCAGGGACCGCTTGCCTGCGCGGGGGCGGCGGCCGGCAGTGACAATGAGAGGGGTGAGCGGCGCGGGCTCGGTGCGGGCGGAAGGGGACCGCACCGCCACCAGGCGACGAGCCAGCCGGCCTCGATGACGGCGTCCAGCGCATGACTGCGGCGCACCGTGCCCCTCGGCACGTAGACCAGGTCGACGGCGAGCAGGGTCAGAGCCGTGCCGAGGCCGAGACGGCGTGCCTGGGCCAGGCATTCGGGCGCCGGGCAGGCCCGGAGCTGGCTCCAGCCGCAGGCGACCAGTAGCCCCGACACCGTTCTGACCAGCCAGTCCTGCTCCTGTTTCCTCCTCCGCGGCCCGAAGTGGCGCTCGAAGCCGCGCAGGCACAGCAGAGCCCACGCGCCGCCGCCTGCGTTGAACAGGCCTTGGGCACGCGCGACGAGCATCGGGTTCACGAGGGGCCCTCACGTGCCAGGTGGTGCTGCCCGGGGCGTGGACGGACTGTGCGCGGCGGTCGGCCGTGGCGCGGTCATCGGGCGGCCTCCGACTGCCGCTGGTCGGACCGTTCGGTCAGAAACTTCCGGACCGCCCTGCTGTGCAGAGCATCCAGTATCTCGGTCTGCTGCCGCGCTCCGGCCAGGAGTTCGTTCAGCCGTTGGGTGTCCAGACGGGGCTCTCGCGGAGCCCAGTCGAGGAGCGTGCGCCACAGGAGCGCCTTGCCTTCGACGCCGAGACGCATTCCCTCGAGCTCGACGACGGTGCTGAGGCCGGAACGACGGACCACACGGCCGTTGGGCTTCAGACGTCCGATCTTCTCGCCGGCCCAGGCTCCGTAGATCTTGTATCGCCGAACCGGAACGCCCAGGGCGGCCATGAGCCGTAGGAGGGCCTGCCGGTCCAGCGAGATCTCCGCGGCGAGGTCCTTCACTTCACCGCCGAGGTCCGAACCCTGGTGCTCCCGGGCCATGCGCCGGGCGAGCTCCACACCGGCCGTGGCACCGGCCAGGTGATCATTGAGGTAGACCGCGACCATCCGCGACTCCGCAAGCCGACCGCCCATGATCGACCTCCCTCACTGGGAATCGGTGATCTTTCCCTGCGCCTGAGTGGCCCATTTCAGCCTAGCGAATCGTGGCCGTGCCGGGCCCGTCGGCGACTCGTGGCCGTTCCCGGCCCGTCACCGGTCCGCCCGTGCGGCAGCGCGCCCCGCGTGGACCGTGAAGGCGGCGGTGCGGACCTTGCCCTCGTGCCGGAAGTCGAGGAAGAGGCGGTATGCGCCGGTGCTCGGCGCCATGGCGGTGAACGAGACCTCGGGCCCGGGCTTCGTCCTGCCGTCGTCGGGGCCACCGTTGGCCCCGGCCCGTACGGACGACGCGCCGGCGACCAGCGGCGCGGACGCGGAGCCCGATGAGCTCCGGCCGCTCCGGCAGCGGCTGATCACCGCCGTGGCCCTGGCGGTGCCGGTGGTCGTGATGGCGATGGTTCCGGCGCTGCAGATCGAGTACTGGCAGTGGCCCTCGCTCACCCTCACCGCGCCGGTGGTCACCTACGCCGCGTGGCCCTTCCACCGCGCCGCCTGGACGAGCTTCGGGGCGCTTCGGGGGGCTCGGGGCGGGTCAGAAGGCCGTGTGGGCGAACCAGCGGTCGAGTGCGGTGACCTCGCCCGAGACGTCGAAGGCGGGGTCCTGGTACGGACGCCGCCCGTAGAGCAGCAGCAGGAGGTCCGCGGCCCGGCCTCGTACCGTCGCCTGCGGCGCGGAGGACGCGGCGTCACCCGGGGCGGGGTCGGCGCCGGTCCGTGGCAGCAGGCGGAAGCCGTCCGGATCCAGCCGCACCCGCCACTCCTCGCCGGTGGCGTCGGCAGGGCCCGCACACCGGAAGGCGATGACCTCGCCGTCGCCCCGCAACTTCGCCACCTCCGGGGCGAAGAGGCCCGCATACGGCAGATTGACCAGGAATTCGTCCACCCCGTCCGCGGCCAGCACGGGGTCGATGTCCGACTCGTGGCCGACGGCACGCTCCGCGTCCACCCGGTGCACCATCGTCTCGAAGAGCATCCGGCGGGCCCAGAACCGCGCGTGCTGGTCCTCTCCCCAGGCCCACATGGCCGCTTGGGGGTCCGTGCTCCGCAGTACGGCGGCCACGGTGGGCGCTCCCGCGGCCACCCAGCCGGCGTACTCCTCCGCGCGATCCGGCAGCCCCAGTTCCACATCACGGCTGCGCGGCGGCTCTTGCACCAGCTGGGTCAGCAGCGCGCAGAACCAGCGCTGCAGCGATCCCACGTGCCGGGTGAGCTCGGCCAGCGTCCAGTCGGGACAGGAGGGCACGGGGGTCGCCGGGTCCGCGCTCCGGGCCACCTCGGCGAAGCGCAGGGTCTCCCGCTCGATCGCCTGCCGGTAGGTCTCGTAGGGCAGGGGGTGCCCCGTCCCGTTCGTCGTCTCCATCAGCTGCCGCCTTTCCGTCCACGGCACGGGATGCCGTCGTGGTCAGTGTGGAGGCTGGAGTCCACTCCAAGGCAAATCCCGACGCCGGGGGCGGGACCACCGGTCCGCGCGGCTGGGGGCCGGCCGTGGGGGTCAGCGGTTCGGCGGTACGGGTGCGCCGGGCCCGGTCGGTCCCGTCCGTGCGCCGAGGGCACGCAGCAGGAACGGGAGGAGCTCGCTGATCGCCGCCTCACCGGACGACGGGCCGTCCGCGGTGGCCCGATGTGCCGCATCGGGGGTGAGGAAGAGGCGGCTGACCATCGAGCCGACGACCAGGTCGGCCAGTACGTGGGCGTTCTCCAGGGGCGGGATGTCGCCGCGGTCGACGGCGCGGCGCACGACGGTGGCGGCCCGGTCGCGGACCGGCTCGATGATGGCGGTGTCCAGCACCCGGGCCAGCGCCTCGTTGTGGGCGGACTCGCCGATCAGGACGTGCAGCAGCCGGCCGCCGGGGCCCTCCAGCGTCTCGGCCTTGTCCCGGAGCAGGGCCGCCAGGTCGCCTTCGAGGCTGCCGGTGTCGGGCTGCGGGCCGAGGTCGCTCGCCCAGCGCACGGCGGTGCCGACGACCAGGTCTTCCTTGGAACGCCAGCGGCGGTAGAGGGTCGCGGTGGAGACCCCGGCCCGTTTGGCCACGGCGGCCGTGGTCAGCCCGCCGTAGCCGCTCTCCTGGAGCACCTGGACGGTGGCCTCCAGGAGGGCCCGGTCGCGTTCGGCGTCCCGCGGGCGGCCACGGGCGGGTCCCCGCCCGGCCGCCGCGGTCTGGTTGCTCTCGGTACGTTCGCCCACACCGGGAGTCTACCGACCCACCATTACGAAACGAAAAGTTTTCGTTTCGTGTAGCCTCGGCGGCATGACATCCCACACCGCCACCCCTGACCTGGACGCGGGTGCCCTCGACGCGGCCACCGCCGTCGTCGACCGGCTCCGCGGCACCTTCGCCACCCGCCGCACCGCCGCCACCGACTGGCGACGCGGCCAGCTCACGGCCCTGCGCACCCTGCTCACCGACCACCGCGACGAGCTCCTCGCCGCGCTGGCCGCCGACCTCGGCAAGGGCCCCGAGGAGGCGTACCGCACCGAGATCGGCTTCACCCTCCACGAGATCGACCACACCCTCGACCGGCTCGACGACTGGCTGGCGCCCCGGCCCGCCGACCTGCCCGACCGGCTGCTCCCGGCGACCGCGCGGGTCGTCCGCGAACCACTCGGCGTCGTCCTGGTGATCGCGCCCTGGAACTACCCGCTGCAGCTGGCGCTCGCCCCACTCGTCGGCGCCCTCGCCGCGGGCAACTGCGCCGTCGTCAAGCCCAGTGAGCTCGCCCCCGCGACCTCGGCCGCGCTCGCCCGGCTGCTGCCCCGCCACCTGGACACCGACGCGGTGGCCGTCGTCGAGGGCGCCGTCCCGGAGACCACGGCACTGCTGGCCCAGCGCTTCGACCACATCTTCTACACCGGCAACGGCACCGTCGGCCGGATCGTGATGGCCGCCGCCGCCCGGCACCTGACACCGGTCACGCTGGAACTGGGCGGCAAGAGCCCCGTCGTCCTCGACGCCGGTACGGATCTGGCCGCGGCGGCCCGGCGGCTGGTCACCGGCAAGTTCCTCAACGCCGGCCAGACATGCGTCGCCCCGGACTACGTCCTGGCCATCGGCGACACCGCCCGGGACATCGAACCGCACCTCGCCGAGGCCGTGCGCGAGACCTACGGAGCCGACCCGGCCACCGCGCCCGAGTACGGACGGATCGTCAACGAGCGCCACTTCGACCGCCTGACCGCCCTCCTCGACAGCGGCCGCACGGTCATCGGCGGCACCCACGACCGCGCCGACCGCTACCTGTCACCCACCGTCCTCGCCGACGTCTCCCCCGACGCCCCGGTGATGCAGGAGGAGATCTTCGGCCCGATCCTGCCGATCGTGCCGGTGCCCGACCTGGACGCGGCGATCACCTTCATCAACCACCGGGACAAGCCGCTGGCGCTGTACGCGTTCACCGACTCCGACGCCACCAAGCACCGCCTCCTGACCGAGACCTCTTCCGGCGCGCTCACCTTCGGGCTGCAGGTCGCCCATCTCACCGCCCCCGACCTGCCGTTCGGCGGTGTCGGCGAGAGCGGCATGGGGCGCTACCACGGCGAGTACTCACTGGAGACGTTCAGCCACACCAAGGCAGTGCTGGACAAGCCGCTGGGGTGAGCGGGACGGTCGACCCGGAAGGGCCCCCGCTCCTGACTCGGGCCAGGAACAGGGGCCACTGCCACCGAGGGACGGCTACGGCGTCACAGCACCCGGTCCGCGCGGGGCAGGGAGCGGACGGCGTAGGCCACGGCCCAGCACAGCGGCAGGGCCAGGGCGGCGACCAGGGCGAACTTCACGGCCGCCGGGGCGTGCAGCCAGCGGAAGGCGTAGCCGAGGCCGACCAGCACGGCCGCGTGGGTGAGGTAGACGGCGAAGGCATGGCGGGAGAGGAACGCGGCGACCGGGCCCTGCCGCTGGAAACGCTCCCGGAACAGGACGGTCAGCCCGAGGACGACGCCGACCGCGAACGTCGACTCCCATGCGGCCCCGGCCAGCGACTGCCAGCTGCCGTGCCCGTCGAGCGCGCCGTCCGCTGCGGTGAGGACGACCGGCAGATACGCGAGCGTGGCCATGGTGGCGACGACGAACCCCACCCGCCCCGCGGCCCGGGAGAGGGTCTGCGGCCAGCCACGGCGGTGGGCCAGCACGCCGATGACGAAGAAGCTCGCGTACTGCGGCATGAAACTGGGGGTGGGCAGGCCGAGGACGGGCAGGTAGCTGCCGTTCGGCACGACGATCCGCCACAGGTACGTCGCGAGGGCCAGACCGAGGGTGAAGACGACGATGGCGAGCGGCCGCAGCGGCCGCGAAGCCCGCTCGGGCGCGCGCCCGGCCGTGCCGGCCTCCCCGCCGACGCCCGTGAGGCAGCGCGCCCGCCGGTGCCGCACGAGGGCGTAGACCAGGGAGAACGCCAGCAGCACCTCGACGAACCACATCGGCCCCGCGTCCCAACTCAGCACGTAATACAGCCAGTAGGGAAGGTCGTTGCCCTGCTCGGCGAATTCCGCCCGCAGATCGGCGTAGCCGCCGGAGCCCGCCAGCGGACGTATCAGCAGGAGGAAGGCGAGGAGTGGAATACCCAGCCGCTTGAGGCGGTCCCGGAGGAACGGCCGGGTGCCCTTGCGTTCGTAGGAGGCCGGTGTGAAGAAGCCGGCGATCATGAAGAAGAACCCCATGAAGAACGCCTGGTTGAACATGACGAACACATCCAGGAGCAGCCCGGAGCCGTCCTTGGCGGGCTCGGTGTAGTACCAGGCGGGAATGTTGCCGTAGGTGACGGCGGTGTGGTGCAGCACCACCAGAGCCGTCAGCACGATGCGCACATTGTCGACGTAGAGCAGTCGGGCGGCGGCCTTGGGCCGCCCGGTGGCCGGCTCGGGCCCCACCGCCAGGGCCGGGCGGGCCAGGTCGTCCGTCATGAAAGTCCTCCCCGTTCAGTGCAGTTCACAGCCGTGCAGTCCATGGCTGTCCGGTGCTGCTGGTGTGAAGTTCAGTGCTGTTGGTGTGTCGTACAGGGCGGTTGGTGTGTCGTTCAGGGCTGGGCGGGGCCGCTGTCGGTCGCGTCCCGTGGTGCTTCCGCCCGGGTGGCGTGCTCGAAGAGGTCGGCGAGCTGGCGGGCATGGGCCGCCAGGTCGTGCTCGGGATGGGCGCTCCAGTACGCGAACATGTGGTCGATCCCGGCCTGGAGGCTGACGGCCATGACGCGCACGTCGAAGTCGCGAAGCTCGCCGCTGCGCTGCCCCTCCAGGAAGACCCCCTCCAGCCCGGCGTACAGCGGCTCGCTGGAGGCGACGCCGTAGCGCAGGGCCCCGTCCTCGGTACGGAAGTTGCTGAAGATCTCGCCGAGCGCGGTGAGTTGGGACCGGTGGTCCTGCATGTACGCGGCCACCGACTCCACATAGACCCGCAGCCAGGCCGTTGCCCCGGCCTCCTTCTCCAGCCGGGCCTCGACGAACGCGCCGATCCCCTCATAGATCTGCTCGACGAGCCGCTCGATCAACTCGGCCTTGCCGGCGAAGTGATACGAGATCACCCCTTTGCTGATCCCCGCCCGCTCGGCGATCTGCGCCAGCGAGGCCTTCGCGAACCCCCGTACCGCGATGGTCTCGACGGCGGCATCCATGATCTGGGCCCGACGCGCCTTCTCGATGAAGGAGCGCTCGGGCTCTTGCGACGTCAGGTCACCCACCCCGCCCGCCGGGACGGAGACGGAGCCCGCCTGGCCGCCCGCATTATTTTCTGACCGCATGGCCAAAACCTTAGCCGGGCGACCAATCGCCGTCCAATCGGGGTGGGTTGAGCGCCCTGCCCGGCCGCGACGGCACGTCAGCGGACCGCGGACGGGGCCTGGGCCGCGGGCATCAGGCGGTGGGGGTGGCCGGTGCCGTCGGAGGGCACGGACCAGGCGTCGGTCTCGAAGTCGCCGGGCAGGGCGTAGGCGACGGTGTGGTCGTCCAGCCAGACGGCCTGGTCGTCGGCGCTGCGCCGCTCGGCCAGCGGGTGCTCGCGCATGCTGTGCAGGTCCAGCACGTACAGGCGCCAGGGCGCGTCCACCGGCAGGCCCGGCACCCGCTTCTTGAACGCCAGTCGGGTCCCGTCCGGCGACAGCGACGGGCATTCGACGTTGCCGCGGAGGATGGTCACCGTGCGCCGGGCGATGTCGCCGCGCACCAGGTAGGCGGTCCCGCGCGTGGCCAGGGTGGCGTAGAAGTGCCCGTCGTCGGCGAACGTCACTCCCCAGAAGTTGATGTCCGGGCTCCGGTACGGCCGCCCGTCCTTGATGACGCGGTAGGACTCCAGGCTGGAGTGGAACCTTCCGTTGCGGGTGTCGAGGATCGAGGTGCGGGTGGAGAAGTTGAGCCCGGTGTACGACTCTCCGCTGACGAACACGGTCCACGCCACCATCCGCCCGCTGGGCGAGACCCGGGTCCGGGTGGGGCTCCCGACCAGGGGAACGTGTCTGCGGGCCCGCAGCCGGGAGTCCAGCACGACGGCTTCGTAATGGCCGGCCATCGCACCGGGCACCGCACGCAGACAACTGCCGGTGCCGGCGGCGGTGTAGAAGCGCAGGCAGCGCAGGCCGGATGCGGTGCGCGGACCGGCGGGGTCGGAGGCCGGTACGGACACCAGCTCGTCGCGGTGCGGCCCCCACAGCGTGCTGCGGAATACCAGCCGGGCCTGCCGCGCCGAGGCCGCTCGGTCCAGTGCCACCTGCCCTGCGGTCACCTGTGGGCCGGTGGTCTGCTGCTGGTCCTTGCGGTGCGCCTGGTCGGCGGCCCGCAGCACGGATCCCACGGCGACGCCGCCGAGTACGAGCACGGCGACGAGCAGGACGACGATGCGGGTACGGACGTTCATCCGGCGGCCTCCGTCGTGGGCGCGGGATCGGTCGTGGGTGCGGTGGAGGGTTCCGCAGAGCCTTCCTCCGTCGCCGCCGTCTCCGTCGCCGCCACCTCCGTCGTGGTACGCACCGGCTGGAGCAGGGCGCACACCGTCGCGCTCGCGGCCAGCGCCACCGCGGCGGCGGACAGCGCGGTCCGGTCGCCCCATGCCGTCCAAGCGGCGCCGAAGAGTACGGAGCAGGCGAAGCGGGCCCCGGCCTGTCCGGTCTGGACGAGGGCCAGGCCGCTGGAGCGCAGCTCCGGTGGCGTCACACCGGCAGCCGCCGCCATCAGCACCCCGTCGGTCGCGGCGTAGAACGCGCCGTGCAGGACGAGCACCGCGGCCACCAGGGGCAACGCCGGCGCGTGGAACGGCGCCAGCACCAGTCCGTACGCGGCGAGGAGGCCCAGGTGACCGGCCAGGAAGGTCCGCCACCGGCCCCAGCGGTCGGCGGCCTTCCCCAGGGGGACGGCCAGCAGCAGGAAGGAGCCCGCCGTGACGATCGGCAGCAGCGGGAACCACTCCTGGGCCAGGTCCAGGCGCCGCTGCAGCAGCAGGTAGAGGAAGGAGTCGGAGACCGTGGCCAGCCCCAGCAGCAGCGCGCACAGGGTCAGCCGTCGGAGCTCGGCCCGGCGCAGCAGGCCGACCGCCGCGGCCAGGGAGACCCGCGCGGCGGGAGCCGCGGTACCGGCCGTCGGGGTGCGGCCCGGCACGAAGAGCAGCAGGACCAGTACACCCGTCACGGCGACGCAGAAGCTGACGGTGAACACGGCGTCGTAGCCCCCGGCCGCCATCCGCAGGATGGCGAAGGCCGTGACCGGCCCCAGCAGGGCTCCGGCGGTGTCCATCGCACGGTGCACACCGAACGAACGCCCCTGCGTCCGGGGGGAGGAGGCCAGGGAGATCATCGCGTCGCGCGGTGCCGTACGCAGTCCCTTGCCCGTGCGGTCGGCGGCGAGCACCACGCTGATCAGCGGCACGCCGTGGGCCAGCAGCAGCAGCGGTTTGCACAGTGCGGAGAGCCCGTACCCCACGGCGGCAGCGGCCTTGTGCCGCCCACCGCGGTCGGCGAGATGGCCGCCGACCAGCCGGACCAGGGCACTGACGCCGTTGTAGACCCCGTCCAGCAGGCCGAAACCCAGCGGGGACAGGCCCAGTGTGGCGACCAGGTACAGCGGGAGGACGGCGGTGACCATCTCGGAGGAGACGTCGGTGATGAGGCTGACCGTGCCGAGGACGAACACGGTCCGGGGCACGGTCCGCAGCGCGGACGCGGCCTTGGCGTGCGGCAGGGCCCTGCCCCGGCCGCCCGGGCGGGTACCCGGGTCGGCCGGAGCAGGGGTGGTACGGCTGTCTGCTACGTACACGGTGGTCAGTTCCAGATGCCGGTGATGTCGGAGGCGGAGGCGGCGTTGCCGGCGTGCGTGGTCAGGCCGGCCAGGTCCTCGACGGTCCGGAGGACGTTGTAGTGGTTGTATGTCGCGGAGGACGAGCTGCCCGGGGTGACGTGCGCTCCGTACAGCACCGTGGCGATGTGGTTGTTGTGGGCCCGGTCGTCCTCGTCGAAGGTGACGAGGAGCAGGCTGTTGTTGTTCTTGGCCCACTGGGCGTAGGCGTCGAGGTTGTTCTTCAGCCAGTTGTCGCCGGTGGTGATCGAGCAGTCGTGCATGTCGTTGCACAGGTTCGGCACGACGTACGAAACCTTCGGCAGCGTGCTGTAGTTCGTCGGGAACTGGCTGAAGGTGTGGGCGGTGTTCAGCGGCACGTTGTTGAACGCGAACCACGGGTTGTGCTTCCGGGCGTACTTGGTGGCGCTGTTGGTGCAGGTCGTGGAGCCCTCGGAGGGCAGGCCCTCGTTGTAGCTGCCCCAGGACTTGCCGGCGGCGATCAGCTCCGAGCCGAGGTTGGCGGCGCCGGAGAACTGCGGCGTGTAGCAACTGTCATCGGTGACGCCCTGCGTGCCGCCCGAGAACAGGTCCAGGTAGTTGGGCTGGCTGGGGTGGGTCAGTGCGAAGGAGTTGGTGAGGTTGGCTCCACCGGCCTTGAGGGTGTTGTTCAGGTACGGAGCGCTCGAACTGCCGATGACCTGCTCGTAGGCGTGGTTCTCGAACACCACGACCACGACGTGGTCGGGCGTCGGCAGCGCCGCGGCCTGCGCGACACCGGGGGCGCTGCCCCACAGTCCGAGCGAGGCGGCCACGAGGCCGGTGGCACCGAAGAGCGAGACGGACCGGCGCGGTCGTCGGATGCGGGAGAGCATGGACATGGACACAGCGGACCTCCGAGAAAGAGCCGTGCACGGTGCGGGGAGTGGCGTTTCTCGTGTGAAGCGAGGCAACCGTAGGAGGGCCGTCGTGAAGTTGTCAGAACTTCAAAAGTGAAGCGGAACCGAACAGTTGAAGGCCGGGCGCGGCTACCGGCGCGTACCTCACCCCGCGTTCACGGAGGCGCGGACGACGACGAGAACGGCATTCCGGATGAAGCGGAACGCACATGGCGTGCGCCCCGAGGCCCTCGACCGCGTTCGGAACGGGAAGAAAGAGGGCGATGACGACGCCCACGCGCTCACAGGTGGGGCCGGTTCCGGAACGGGAGCACGTACAGCTGCCGTGGCCGGTATCAGGGTGCGGCGTGGCCGATCGCATCGAGAAGCCGGCAGTCTTCCTCCGTCAGCCGCAGCGCGCCGGCCGCCACATTGTCGACCAGGTGATCCGGGTTTCCCGTTCCCGGGATGGCCAGCACATGGGCGCCTTGCCGCAGGGTCCAGGCCAGACGTACCTGTGCCGGTGAGGCACCGTGTGCGCGGGCGACGGCGCGGACCTCGTCGTGCTCGGCACAAACGGCTCCCGTCTCGCGTCCCTCCCCGGCGAGGGAGAAGAAGGGTACGAACGCGATGCCGCGTGCGGCGCATTCCCGCAGCATCCGTGCGCCGTGCGGCACGTCGATGCCGAAGCGGTTCTGGACGCACACCACCGGTGCGATCGCCAGGGCTTCGGCGAGGTGCTCCGGGCGGGCGTTGGAGATGCCCAGGTGGCGGATGAGGCCGGCTTCCCGCAGCTCGGCGAGGGCGCCGAAGTGCTCGCTGAGGGAGTGCTGGCCCATGAGGCGCAGATTGACCACGTCGAGGTGGTCGCGGCCGAGTTGGCGCAGGTTCTCCTCGACCTGGCCGCGCAGCTGGTCGGGCCGCGCGGAGGCGGTCCACTCACCGCAAGCGTCCCTGGCCGGGCCGACCTTGGTGGCGATGACGAGGTCGTCCGGGTACGGCGCCAACGCCGAGTTGATCAGTTCGTTGGCGGAGCGCAGCCGGGAGAAGTAGAACGCCGCGGTGTCGATGTGGTTCACGCCGAGCTCGACCGCGCGACGCAGTACCGCGATCGCCTGGGCGCGGTCGCTGGGGGTGCCCTCGTGGAAGGCGGCGCTGCCGGTCAGACGCATGGCGCCCAGGCCGAGCCGGTTGATCTCACGGTCACCGAGCAGCCAGGTGCCGGCGGCCGCAGCGGAGACCGTGTCCGTTGTCATCTTTCCCATCCGCTCCATCCCATTCTTCCCTCGCCCCATGGCAGTTGAGGGCGAGGCGGTCCTGGAGTATGCGCCGGTGGCAGGGCTGCCGGGAAGGCGCGGAGGGTCGGAGGAAAGTCACAGCTCATCCGGGAACCGGGACAGGTCACGAGGAGTTGTCCATAGAGAAGTTGAGCGCTTCCCGACTCAGGCGCGCCAGCGTTGCGTGTACCCCTCCCTGAGCGGTCCGCCGAGAACGTCGAGCACCTGTTCGGTGGCCACCGCCAGGGGGGCGGGGTCCGCGTGTTCGGCTACGGCCCGATGGCCGTCCAGCAAGGCCTGGCCTCGTACCGGGTCCGCGCTCAGCAGCCTGCGGGGCAGCCATTTGCCGATGCCCGTCCACGCGCCGTGGTGAGCGATGAGGAGGTTCGCCGCCTCTCGGAGGGTGAAGTCGGCGAGGGAGAGCTGTTCGTACCGCCCGGCTGGAGAGGCGGGCGACGTGTCGGTCAGATCGTCCAGGAAACAGGTGAGGACGTAGCGTCCTCGTTCCACTGCGCCGGAGTGAGCGGCAAAGGGCCCGCCGCGAGCACTGCTCGCGCCTGTTCGCGGGTTAGGGCCAGATGGCCGTGGGGGTCGGCCAGGGGAAGACCCTGGTCATAGATGAAGAGGAGGGTGCCCCGGCGGAGGACCCTGTCTCTCTCGAAGTGTTCCGGCGCATCCGCGCGTGTGTGCAGGAAGAGTTCGGCCAGCCGGCCGCCGTGGCGTACCACCTCGCGGCGGCTGGTGTCCCCGTCCGGGAGGAGAACTGCCACGTCCAGATCGCTGGTCGGGGTGGCCCGGCCTTGCGCGGCCGAGCCCCCGAGAACGGCACCCAGGGCATGCGGAAAGCGGTCCTTGATGAGGTCCAGCGCCTCGGTGGTGGGGGCGACGTGATCATCCATGGACGCTCATCGTGCCAGCCCCCGGTATGCCGGGCTACCGCAGGGCCGAGCGCACCGATTCCGGTGAGCGGGCCACCACCGCCGTGCCGTCGTCGGCGGTGATGATCGGACGTTGGATCAGTGCGGGTCGGGCGGCCAGCGCCTCGATCCACCGGGCGCGGTCGGCGGGTTCACGCGGCCACGTGGCGAGGTCCAGTTCGGCCGCGGCGGGTTCGCCGAGGCGGGTGATGTCCCACGGCTCCAGTCCCAGTCGCTCAAGGACGGCGTCGAGTTCGTCCACGGTCGGCGGGTCTTCCAGGTAGTACCGCACCGTGTACTGCGCTGCCTCCGCGTCCAGCAGTGACAGGGCGGACTGGCACTTGGAGCAAGCGGGGTTGATCCAGATTTCCATGCGGTGGTCTTTCGGTCCGTTCCGTGACGAGGTGAAGTGAAGCGCGGTGAAGAGGTGGAGTGACGTGACGAAGTGGAGGACAGGGCCTCAGGGGCCTGTTGGGTACGGGCTATCGGGTGGGCAGGCCGCTCAGGGCGAGGAATTCGGCGCGTGAGCGGGCGTCGTTGCGCAGGGTGCCCAGGAGGGTGGAGGTGAGGGTGCTGGATCCGGTGGCCTGGACGCCGCGGAGGGTCATGCAGGTGTGTTCCGCTTCGATGACGACGCCCACGCCCTTGGGGTCCAGCTGCGTCTGCAACCAGTCGGCGACCTGTTTGGTGAGGCGTTCCTGGACCTGGGGGCGGCAGGCGAAGTGCTCGACCACCCGGGCCAGTTTGGACAGGCCCAGGATCCGCCGGCCGGGCAGGTAGCCGACGTGTGCGGTGCCGACGAACGGCAGCAGATGGTGCTCGCACACCGACCGCACCGGGATGCTGCGGGCCAGTACGAGCTCGTCGTACCCCTCGTCGTTGGGGAAGGTCGTGAGGTCGAAGGGGCGGGGGCTGAACAGCTCCGCGTACGCGCGGGCCATGCGGCCGGGGGTCCCGCGCAGGCTCTCGTTCTCGGTGGAGATGCCGAGAGCCTGCAGGAACCGTCCCGCCGCGCGTTCGGCGGCGGCCAGGTCGATGCCGTCCGTTTCGTGGACGACGCGCAACGCGGCCGGGGCGGGGATCGGTATCTCCGGGTCCTCGGGGGCGAGGTCCATGGTGGCCTGGGAACGGTGGGTCATGTCAGCTGCCACCGATGCCCAGGGCGGTCAGCAGGACCAGGACGACCGTGATGACGGCGAAGAGGCCGTGGCCGACGACCACCGGTACGGGGAAGTGCCGCTCGGCGGGCGCGGTCTGCGTCCCCGCGGTGGCCTCGGCGGCGGCGCGGGCCCGGTGGACGGGGATCCAACGGGCCAGCATCGTGAAGCCGAGCAGGGCCACGGGCACGAGCAGGCCGAAGGCGGTCCAGGCCAGCGCGTCCTTGTCGGTGATCAGGTAGATGATCCAGACGACCAGACCGGCCGCGGCCAGCGCGAAGTGCCCGAAGACGACCGGGACGGGCAGCCGGCTGGTGCCGCCGGAGGCTCCTCCGCGGGAGAGCCAGGTACCGAGCATGTAGAAGCCGCCCAGGGCGGTGATCAGCCAGGCGATCAGTGCGGCGATGTCCATCGGGACTCCTCTTACGCCTCTTGGGGAACGGGTGGGCCACCGCGTCCGCGACGACGCGCGACCGCGGTGGAAGGGGAAGGTCAGTCGGCGCTTCGGTCCGCCGCGCGTGGGCCGGAGACGAAGCCCTCGGCCTGCGTGGTCTCGTCGGCGACCCGCACCCCGTAGCGGTAGGCGAGCTTGCCGCCCAGGTATCCCGAGACGCCCAGGACCACCAGGCTCACGGCGTTCAGCGTGAGCATCCCGGCCCCGACGCTGCCCGCGGGCCCGTGGCCGGCGTGCCGCCACAGGAAGTTCCCCGCGTACGCGGCGGTGACCAGCAGGTTCAGCGTCATGTGCAGCAGACCGACGCGGAACGCCCGGGTCCCGGGCGGAATCGCGAACAGGTCCAGGAACCCCACCATCGCGGCGACCAGCGCGCCGATCACGCCCAGCGCGATCAGCCACATCGCGCCCTGGGCCAGGAAGGCCGGATCGTGCACGAGGTGCGACGCGATGTCGAAGACCACGCTGCCGACCCACGCGCCGATGGGGACCGTGACCAGGATCGGATGGAACGGGTGCCCGTACGGGCCTGCCAGTGCGGCACTCACCGGCCGCTTGGCACGGCCGGACGACGGATCAGCCATGCCGACCACCTCCCTTTTCACCAACAAATCTTGGTCTTATTCGGGGGAGGCGTCAAGACGGGCAGGTGAGCGCCGCACACGGCGACGATTTTCTGGTTGGACCTACCGGTGTGCGCGTTATCGTGGAGGGGTGGATCCCGACGCAACACCGCAGAGGCGGCCGGACGACGCCGCCATCGAGTCCGTGAGCGTCCTCAATGAGGACTCCCGGCGGCAGATGTTCGCGTTCATCCGGCGCCAGGGCCGCCCCGTCACCCGGGACGAGGCGGCCGCCAGCGTGGGCATCTCCCGTAAGCTCGCCGCCTTCCATCTCGACAAGCTGGTGGACGCCGGTCTGCTGCGCGCCCGGTACGCCTCACCCGGCGGCATCCGGAAGGTCGGCCGGCAGCCCAAGGTCTACGAACCCACCGACAGCGAGATCCGCGTCAGCATCCCCGACCGTCGCCACGAGCTCCTCGCCGATCTCCTGCTGGAGGCCGTCCTGAGCGAGGACGAGGGCGAGACCGCGACCCACGCCGCCGTACGCACGGCCGGCCGGCGCGGCCGGGAACTGGGCGAGGCCGAACGGGAGCAGACCCGCCCCGGTCGACTCGGCACGGAACGCGGGCTCAACGTCTGCGAGCGGATGCTCGACCAGCACGGCTTCGAGCCGTTCCGCGAGACGTCCACCCAACTCCGGCTGCGCAACTGCCCCTTCCACCCGCTGGCAGCCCGGGCCCCCGACCTGGTGTGCGGGATGAACCACGCCTTCATCGCCGGATACCTGCAGGGTTTGAAGGTCAGCGGCGTGGAGGCCGTCCTCGCACCCCGCCCAGGTGAATGCTGCGTCCAGCTCGGCCCCGCCACGGAGTGACGGCCACGGCGCCGCGGCCGGTGTGCTTCAGGAAGAGTCCGACGGGAGGCGGAGCCGTCCCGTCAGGGCGAGGAAGGCGACGAACGCGCCCATCGTGACCCAGCCGGGCCAGCCGAAGAGCCCCATGTGCAGGGGGTCCAGCGTGAGGTGCGGGTCGGCGAATTCCTTGACCATGTTCACGCTGACCGTGCTGACGCAGGCATGGCCGACGACCGCGGGGATCACCGACCCGGAACGCAGCCGCAGCCAGGTGAAGATCGGCAGCCCGAGGGTACAACTCACCAGCATCGCGGGCACGGACACGTACCAGGGCTGCCCCGGATACTGCCCGCCCACCAGCAGCGTGGGCAGGTGCCACAGGGCGAACGCGAAGCTGGTGGCCACGTACGCCCACACCAGGCGCAGGCCCCGCCCGTCCCGCGCCAGGCGCGGAAACAGGTACCCCTGCCAGCCCAGTTCCTCCCCGAAGAACAGTGGCAGCGACATCAGCAGCTCCGGCAGCATCCGTGCTGCCCACGTACCGAGTTCGTCCCGGCGCAGTTCGCCCCAGGAGTAGACGCCGGCCGCGCTGCCGATGCCGAGAGCCATGACGGTAAGGACGGCAGGGACGGCAACGGCCAGCAGGCACGCCCGCACAGCACGTCCCGGGGGTGCGGGCCACCGCAGGGCAAGGGCGGCACGCACACGTCCCTTACCGGCCGGCTCGATGAACCGGATGACGAGGACGGCGGCGAGAGCCGGCGCCAGCATCGCCACCGAGATGCACACCTGCTCCAGGTCTCCGGTCTCCGCCCGGCCGTCGCTCCGGCGGAAGCCGCCCAGCAGGAGGGGCGACATGGCCAGCCACATGCCGAGATACGCGAGGCCGAGGAACACCAGCAGTCCACGGCGAGGACGGGGTAAGGCCGCCGGCACAGGGGGAGAAGTTGTCATGGCACTGACGCTATGAGCCGGCCTTCGGCGGGAGAATGCGGCGGGCCCCACCGCTGGGCCGGTGGGTTTCCCTACCCGCTACAGCACCTCTGCCGCCGAGTCCGCCAGGCGTCGGCGTGCCGTACGGGTGGCCGGGAGGGTGGCGGCCACCGCGGAGACCGTGACGGCGAGGGCGACGACCAGGGCCAGGGTTCCGGCCGGTGGGAGTTGGGCGATGCCGGTGCCCCAACCGCTCGTTTCGCCCTGGAGGTCGATCAGCCACTGGGAGGCGAGCAGGCCGAGCGCGGTGCCGGTGAGCGCGGCGGCCAGGGTGATGAAGGCGGTGGCCGAGACGATCACGGCGGTGATCTGGCGGGGGGTGAGGCCGACGGCCCGCAGGGCGAGCAGGTCGCGGCTCCGGTCGCGCACGGCGGCGCCGACCGTGGTCGCCAGTTCCGCGAGTCCGATCAGGGTGAGCACCGCGATCAGTCCGGCGGCGACGCCACGGATCGCGGAGAGCTGGTCGGCGGGGTTGGGGATCTGGCGTACTTCGAGGCGGCCCGCGGAGGCCTTGGTGAGGGCGTCGCGTACGGCGGCGGGGTCGGTGCCGTGGGGCAGGACCAGGTTGTAGAAGTCGGGGCGGGCCGCCGGGGCGCCGGGGCCGTCGTCGCGCAGGGTGTCGAGGCTGGTGGAGATGACCCGGCCGGCGTCTTCGGTCTCGATGCTGCGGCCGACGAGGTGCAGGACGTGCGGGCGGCCGGCGACGGTCATCCGGACCCAGTCGCCGACGTGTGCGTCGAGGAGTTCCAGCAGGCCGGCGCCGGCGACCGCCTCGTCCGGGCCGTGGGCGGCGCGACCCTCCGCGAGGGCGAAGGGGTAGGGGTGGGCGTCGGTGCCAAGGCCGCGCAGGGTGATCGTGCCGGTCTGGCCGGGGACCAGCGCCTGCACCTCGGCGCCGGGGTAGGACGTCAACCGGCCCTGTTTCGCGAGGAGTTGATGTACCTGCTGGTCGCTCAGGGAGTCCGAACGCACGGTGAGGGATGCCGCCAGGCCGACGCTTTCCGGGCGGGAGGTGAAGCGGTCCAGGGTGCTCCAGGCGCCCAGGGCGATGGTGATGAGCAGCAGCGGGACGGCGAGGCGCGCCACGGCCGCCCAGGAGCGCAGGGGGCGGTGGAAGGCGCCGCGCCAGCCGAGGACCAGGGCCGGGGGGATCTTGAGCCCGAGGGCGCGCCGGGTCAGGCCGGATCCGCCGCCGGCGGCGGGTGCGGCGGCGCGGGCGACCGGGACGGGTGGCACCCGGCCGGCGCGCCATGCGGTCAGGCACGTGGCCGCGCCGATGAAGGCCACCACGCCACCGCATACGGCGAGGGGCAGCCAGGTGTGTGCGGGAAGTTGTGCCCACAGGGCCGTCGCCTCGCCGATCCGGCCGGGGACCAGGGGGCCGAGCAGCTGGGTGACCAGGGCTCCGAGGGTGACACCCAGCAGGGCGAAGCCGAGGTGCAGGACGAGGAACATCCGGACCACCTGGCCCGGGGTGAAGCCGATGGCCTTGAGGACGGAGATGTCGCGGAGGTGGCCGCGGATCCTGGTGCTGATGGCGCCGCCCACGGCGAGCGCGGCGGCGAGCAGGGCCCCGAGGCCGAAGAGGCCGAGCAGCCGGGCGAGCAGACCGTTGTCGCCGGCGGCCTCGGCCTTGGCCTGGCGCCAGGTGGAGACGTCGGTGATCTGGTCGGCGCCGAGCTGGGTGACCGCCCGCTGGACGACGTAGTCGGTGTCCTCGGGGTGGGTGAGCCGGAGGCCGATGGCGCGGCCGCGCTGGTCGGCGCCCGCGTCGGAGGCGGCGAGGGTCTGCGGGAGCACCCAGGCGACGCCGGGGGTCTCACCGGCCCGGAAGGGCGCTTCGGCGGTGTCGGCGATGCCCACCACGTGCAGGGGCGCCGGGAAGCCGCTCAACGCAAGGGAATCGCCCGGTTTGGCCCAGATTGCCCGGGCTACCGAGCTGTCGAGCACGATGCCCCGGGCGGTCCCCGCATCGGTGTGCGGGTCGAGCCAGCGGCCCGCGACGGTCTGCGGGGCGGCGGTCGCCGGACGCCCGCGGACGCCGCGCAGTTCGAGTGCCGCCCGGGCGCCGCCGGGCTGCAGGCTCGCGGTGGCCCGCACCGTGGGGTACGGGCCGGCGGCGGTCCGCACCTCGTCCAGTGCGGCGAGCGACCCGGCGCGGGCCCCGGCCTGGGTGTGGAGCCAGACGTGGGCGCCGGAGGACTGGGTGAAGATCCGCTGCCAGGGGTCGGTGGCGTAGGAGAAGAGGGCGGTGGCCAGCAGCAGGGAGACGGTGATCCCGGCGGTGGCGAGCACGATGAGCACGGCCGCCGGGCGGTGTGCTCTCAGATGTGCCTGGGTCCAGCGTGCTGCCGCTCGCACGGGTCAGCCCCGGAGCTTCAGTACGTCGGACACACCGGCCGCCGGGCGGCCGGGCTCGCTGCCGAGGTGGGCGTCGTCGACGACCTGGCCGTCGAAGAAGCTGATCACCCGGTCCGCGGCGCTGGCGATCCTGGCGTCATGGGTGACCAGGAGGATGGTCTGGCCGCGCCGGTGGAAGCGGGCGAGCAGCCGCAGCACCTCCCGGGTGCCCTTGCTGTCCAGGCTGCCGGCGGGTTCGTCGGCGAGCAGCAGGCTGGGGGCGTTGACCAGGGCGCGGGCGAGGGCGACCCGCTGCTGTTCGCCACCGGAGAGCTCGCCGGGCGTGCAGTTCTCCTTGCCGGTCAGGCCGAGCTCGTCGAGCAGCTCGGCCCGGGCGGTACGGGCCTGCCGGGGGGAGCGGCCGGCCAGCAGCGCGGGGAGTTCGACGTTGTCGGCGACGGAGAGGTTGGAGACCAGGTTGAAGAACTGGAAGACGATGCCGATGTGGTTGCGGCGCAGCTCCGCCCAGCGGGCCTCGCGGTAGCCGTCGACCTGGCGGCCGTCGAGCCACAGGGAGCCGCTGTCGGGGCGGTCGAGGCCGCCGAGAAGGTGCAGAAGGGTGGATTTGCCCGCGCCCGAGGGGCCGGTCACGGCGACGAATTCGCCGCGCTCGACGGTCAGGTCGACGCCCCGCACGGCGTGGACGGGGGCGGCACCTTCCGGCCGGTGGGTCTTGACCAGGCCGGCTGCCCTCACTATCGGGCCGGACGGCTCGTCCCGGTTCATTCCAACTCCTCTTGACAGCGCTCCAGCCAGTCCAGATCCGCCTGGAGATGCAGCATCGCGCCCTCGATCAGCAGCTGTGCGATCGGGTTGCCCCGGTCCTCCACCGCCGCGAGTTTCGACAGGTCGCGCATGGTGTTGAGGTACTGGCGGCGCTGCTTGTTGATCAGGGCGATCCGGTCCGCGGTCCCGGTCTGCGAGGCGACAGCGAGCTTCATGAAGAATTCGTCCCGCACCCGCGGTTCGGCGGTGGGCTCGTCGAACCAGGCGTCCACCGCCTCCCGCCCCGCGGCGGTGATCCGGTAGATGCGCTTGTTGGGCCGGTCCGACTGCTCGACGTCCTCACCCGCGATCAGGCCCGCCTTCTCCAGCCTGCTCAGGGTGACGTAGATCTGGCCGACGTTCGGCTGAGGGTATGCCGCGCCGAGGAGGTTCTCAAGGGCCTGTTTGAGTTCGTAGCCGTGTGCGGGTCCGCTGACCAACAGAGCAAGGAGTGGCAGCCGCACGCTCTTCCTCTCCCTCCCCGCCCTACATGCCGGTTATGTGAACTCATCCGGGTGTGAGCCGGTCGGTCGTCGTATCTCCCTGCGACATCTAGTATCCCGCATGGCTAACAGGTATACATGGGGCGGGCTGTCGGTCCAGTGTCCCGTCGACGCCTGGTTCAAGGAGGAGCCCATGCGGTGGAAGCGTGCCGCGACGAGGGCTCTGCTGGTCTTTTCGCTGCTGTTCGCGGGCAGTGCGGGTGCCCGGGCCGGTGAGCCGCTCGGCGACCCGGACGGCCGGGGCCCCATCACGCTCGTGACCGGCGGCGACCTCACGGGCTATCTGCGCGGCGTCCTCGACGGCTGGAACGTCCACCACCCGCGCGAGAAGGTGACACTGGTCGAGCTGCCCGACGCGGCCGACGAGGTCCGGGCCCAGATGGTCACCGAGCTGCGCTCGCACAGCGCCCGCTTCGACGTGCTGAACATCGACGTGGCCTGGACGTCGGAGTTCGCGGCCGCGGGCTGGATCAGGCCGGTGGACGGCACGCGGTTCCCGCTGAAGCGCTTCCTGCCTCCCGTGGTGGACACCGCGACCTTCCGGGGCCGGCTCTACGCGGTTCCGTACGTGACCAACGCGGGGCTGCTCTACTACCGCAAGGACGTGCTCGACCGGGAGGGTGCCCGGCCCCCGCGCACCTGGGCCGAGTTGGCGCGTCTGGCGAGGACGGTGGCGCCCAAGTACGGACTGGACGGCTATGCGGGCCAGTTCCTGCCGTACGAGGGACTGACCGCCAACGTCGTCGAGGCGGTGCAGTCGGCGGGCGGTTCGGTGCTCGCCGGTGAGGGCACCCGGGTGACCGTGGACTCCCCCGCGGCCCGCCGGGGTCTGTCGTTCCTGCTCGACGGGGTGCGCGAGGGGTGGATCCCCCGGCGGGCCCTGGCGTACAAGGAGGAGGAGTCCCGCAAGTCCTTCCAGGACGGCCATCTGCTGTTCCTGCGGAACTGGCCCTACGCGTACGCGCTGGCCGGCGGCCCGACGTCGAAGGTGGCGGGGAAGTTCGGCGCGGTGCCGCTGCCGGGTCCCGACGGGCCGGGTGCCAGCGCGCTCGGCGGTTCCAATCTGGCCGTCAACGCGCATTCGCGGCATCCGGAGACGGCCGCTGCGCTGATCTCCTATCTGACGTCCGAGCCGGTGCAGCGCCGGGTACTCACCGAGGGTGCGCTGCCACCGGTGTGGGCGGATCTGTACGCGGATCCGCGGCTGGTGCGGCGGTTCCCGTACCTGCCGACGCTCAAGCGGGCGGTGCTGACCGCCCGGCCGCGGCTGAAGAGCCCGCGCTACGACCAGGTGAGCCTGGCGGTGCAGGCCGTCATGCACGACGCGCTGGTCCACCGGCTGAGCACGGACGCCACCGTCGCGCGCCTGGAGCGCGAACTGCGGGCCATCGTCAGCCGCGGCTGACCCTCGCCCGACGTCACCTCCCCCCTCCCTAGTTACTTGTTAAGTAACGGACGCGCTTCGACCCGCGTAAAAATGCGGGACAAATCGGGGCACCTTGCAAACAGTTCCCTCCTTTTCGTTGACACCGAAAAGACATGCCTACTTAACATGCATGCATAACAGCGACCCCGGCAGGCCGCACGGCATGCTCATGCAAGAACGGGATCACGGCAGATGCTCATCGCCACCGCAGACAACGGCTCCCCGGCCGAAGACGCGCCCTCCCTCCCCCTCACCGGCCCCGCCGCCCCCGCGGTCCGGCCGGCCACCGGGACCACGTCCCCGGACACGGCTCAGCGCTGGTGGCGCGACGCGGTGATCTACCAGGTCTACGTCCGCAGCTTCCTCGACAGCACCGGTGACGGCATCGGCGATCTGGCCGGCGTCCGCACGGGGTTGCCGTACCTCAAGAAGCTCGGGGTGGACGGCATCTGGCTCAGCCCCTTCTACCCCTCCCCGCAGCACGACCACGGCTACGACGTCGCCGACTACCGCGACGTCGACCCGGTATACGGCGACCTCGCGGAATTCGACCTGCTGGTGGCCGACGCGCACCGGCTGGGCCTGAGGGTCCTGCTGGACATCGTCCCCAACCACTGCTCCAGCGACCACCCGTGGTTCCGCGCGGCCCTGCAGGACGGACCGGGCAGCGAGGCCCGCGCGCTGTTCCACTTCGCCGACGGACGCGGGGCGGACGGTGAACTGCCGCCCAACAACTGGCGGGCGATGTTCGGCGGTCCCGCCTGGTCCCGCGTCACCGAGCCGGACGGCACCGCGGGCCAGTGGTACCTCCACATGTTCACGCCCGAGCAGCCCGATCTGAACTGGCGCAACCCCGCGGTGCCCGCCGACTTCGACAAGGTGCTGCGCTTCTGGCTGGACCGCGGCGTCGACGGCTTCCGGATCGACGTGGCCGCCGGGCTGTTCAAGCACCCCGAGCTCCCGGACTCCCCCGACCCGGCGGCCGACGAGCGGACCCGCGACTCGGTCAACCCGCTGGCCTGGAACCAGCCCGAGGTGCACCAGGTGTGGCGCGACTGGCGCTCACTGTGCGAGGAGTACACCGCGCGCGACGGCCGCGACCGGCTGCTGGTCGGCGAGGTCTCGGTCCGTACCCCGAGCGAACAGGCCGCGTACGTCCGGCCCGACGAGCTGCACCAGGCGTTCTTCTTCCACCTGCTGACCGCGCGCTGGGACGTCGACACCTTCCGCACGGTGATCTCCGAGGCGCTGACCGACATCGCGGGCACCGGCTCCACGGTCACCTGGGTCCTCAACAACCACGACCAGGTCCGGACCGTCACCCGGTACGCGACCGAACCCAGCAGTGGTCCAAGTGGTCTCGGGGCCGCCCGGGCCCGGGCCGCCGCGCTGCTGATGCTGGCGCTGCCCGGCGCGGCGTACATCTACCAGGGTGAGGAGCTGGGGCTGCCGGAGGTCGTCGACCTGCCGGACGAGGTCCTGACCGACCCGATATTCCACCGCACGGGCAGCCGGCAGCACATCCGCGACGGCTGCCGGGTGCCGCTCCCCTGGTCCGGGCACGCCTCCCCGTTCGGCTTCACCGCGGGTACCGACGCGGCGCGGCCCTGGCTGCCGCAGCCGGAGTGGTTCGCCGACCACGCCACGGACCGCGCCCTGGCCGACACCCGGTCGTTCTGGCACCTCTACCGCGAGGGGCTGCAGCTGCGCCGCAGCCTCCCCCAGCTCGGCGAGGGAACGCTGCGCTGGCTCCCCTCCCCGCCCCAGGTGCTGGCGTTCGAACGCGGCGACGGTCTGGTCTGTGCCGTCAACTTCGGCACCGAGCCGGTGCCCGCCCCCGCCCCCGGCGTCCCGCTGCTGGCCAGCGGCGACTGCCCCCCGGGGACGCTGCCCGGCTCCACCGCCGCCTGGTGGATGCACGCCCCCGGGTCCGCGTCCGCACCCGCCCCCCGATAGCCCCACACCCCTCCCCCCGACGCCCCGCCAGTCCTCCCGAAGGGAAAACCACCATGAGACGACCCTCCGTACGACACACCCGAGCCGCCCTCTCCGGCGCGGCCGTGCTCGGCCTGGCGCTGTCCGCCACCGCATGTGGCGGCGGTGCCTCGGCCGGCGGCGGCAAGCAGGAACTCAGCGGCCAGACGCTCACCGTGGCCGGTGTCTGGACCGGCGTGGAACAGACCAACTTCAAGAAGGTGCTGGACGGGTTCTCCGAGAAGACCGGCGCCAAGGTGGTCTTCTCCTCCACCGGCGACAACGTCTCGACCGTCGTCGGCAGCCAGATCGAGGGCGGCAACGCGCCCGACGTGGTGATGGTGCCGCAGGTCGGCGTGCTGCAGCAGTTCGCCAAGAAGGGCTGGCTGGCGCCGCTCTCGGCGGAGATCGGCGCCGAGGCCAAGCGGAACTTCGCGCAGGTCTGGAAGGACTACGGCACCGTCGACAAGACGTACTACGGCCTGTACTTCAAGGCGTCGCACAAGTCGACGGTCTGGTACAGCCCGGAGGCGTTCTCGCAGGCCGGGGTGAAGCCCGCGAAGACGTACCAGGAGATGCTGAAGTCCGGCCGCACCCTCTCCGACTCGGGTGTCCCGGCCTTCTCGGTCGCCGGTGAGGCCGGCTGGCCGCTCACCGACTGGTTCGAAAACATCTACCTCTCCCAGGCCGGACAGGAGAAGTACGACCAGCTGGCCGCCCACAAGATCCCGTGGACCGATGCCTCCGTGGTCAAGGCTCTGACCACCCTCGGCAAGCTCTTCGGCGACAAGAACCTGGTGGCCGGCGGCGGATCGGGCGCGCTGCGCACCGACTTCCCCGAGTCCGTCCAGCAGGTCTTCGGCCCCGAGCAGAAGGCCGCCATGGTCTACGAGGGCGACTTCGTCAGCGCCCTGGTCACCGACGAACTGCACAAGAAGGTCGGCGAGGACGCCAAGTTCTTCCCCTTCCCGTCGGTCGACGGCGGCAAGGCGCCGGTGGTCAGCGGTGGTGACGCCGCGGTGGTGCTCAAGGCCGGGAAGAACAAGAAGGCCGCCATGGAACTGGTCAAGTACCTGGGCACGCCCGAGGCGTCGGCGATCTGGGCCAAGGCGGGCGGCTACATCTCGCCCAACAAGAAGGTGCCGGCGTCCGCCTACCACGACGAGGTCACCCGCAATGCGGCCAAGTCGCTGACCGGCGCCGGGAATTCGGTGCGCTTCGACATGTCCGACCAGGCACCGGCGGCCTTCGGCGGCACCCAGGGCGCCGGCGAGTGGAAGCTGCTGCAGGACTTCCTGCGTGACCCGTCCGACCCCAAGGGCACGGCCCAGAAGCTCGAAGCGGCCGCGGCCAAGGCGTACGGAAAGTAAGGACCGAGGCTCCAGCCATGCCTGCCACCACTTCAGCGGTGCCGCCCGCCACCACGCGCGGCGGCCCGCCCCTCCCCCCGGGCGGCACTCCCCGCCGGACGGCCGCCGCCCCCGCGCGGCGCGCCGTCCGGCGCCGCCGCCGGATCGCCGCGGTGTTCCTCTTCCCCGCGCTGTTGCTGCTGGGGGCGCTCGTCGCGTACCCCATCGTCTTCTCGGTCATCCGCAGCATGTACGACGCCTCGGGTGACACCTTCGTCGGCGTCGGCAACTACACCCAGATGTTCCAGGACCCGGCCACCCTCCGGGCCATCCGCAACAGCGCGATCTGGGTCGTCTTCGCCCCCGCGCTGCTGACCGGACTCGGTCTGGTGCTGGCCGTGCTGACCGAGAAGATCCGCTGGAAGACGGCGTTCAAGCTGCTGATGTTCATGCCGATGGCGATCTCCTTCCTCGCCGCCGGCATCATCTTCCGGCTCGCGTACGAGCAGGATCCGCAGCGCGGTGTGCTCAACGCGGTCACCGTCGGCATCCACGACAGTTTCCAGGGCGAGTCCACGTCCTTCCCGACGGCCAAGTCCCGGCTCGGCGACAAGCAGCTGACCAAGCGCCCTGACGGCGGCTACCGCACGGCGCGCCGCACCGAGCCCGGCCAGGTCGTCAACCTCGGGCTGGTCGGTGTGGCGCCGAAGGACATGCCGCACGGGGCGCGGCCCGCGGCCGGGGCCGCGGGGGCCTCGGCCGGCCACGGTGAGCTGCGCGGTGTGGTCTACCTCGACTTCACCCCCGGCGGTGGCGGCAAGCCCGGCACCGTGGACCGCGGCGAACGCGGGCTGCCGAAGCTGACCGTCGAGGCCGTCGACTCCCGTGGCAAGGTGGCCGGCACGGCGACCACCGCGGCCGACGGCTCCTACCGGCTGACCGGTCTCGCTCCGGGGTCGTACGCCCTGCAGCTGCCGGCGAAGGACTTCGCCCCGCCGTACGAGGGCATCGCCTGGCTCGGCCCGGCCCTCATCACCCCCGCCATCATCGGCGCCTACATGTGGATCTGGACCGGCTTCGCCCTGGTCCTCATCGGCGCCGGGCTCTCCTCGATGCCGCGGGACGTGCTGGAGGCCGCGCGGATGGACGGCGCGAACGAGTGGCAGGTCTTCCGCCGGATCACCGTGCCGCTGCTCGGCCCCGTCCTGGGCGTGGTGTTCGTGACGATGGTGATCAACGTGATGAAGGTCTTCGACCTCGTCTACATCATCGCGCCCGGGCCGGTACAGCAGGACGCCAACGTCCTGGCCCTGCAGATGTGGCTGGTCTCCTTCGGCGGCGGCAACAACCAGGGACTGGGCAGCGCCCTCGGCGTCCTGCTGCTGCTCCTGGTGGTGCCGGCCATGGCCCTCAACATCCGTCGCTTCCGCAGGAGCCAGTCATGACCACCGCCCAGCAAACCGTCCCGCCGCGCAGGCGGTCGGCCCGCCGCCCGGCGAAGCGGATCAGCCGGGCCGTGATCCAGCTGTTCCTGCTCGTCATCGGCCTGGTCTGGCTCACCCCGGCCGCCGGCCTGTTCATCTCCTCGCTGCGTACGGAGGAGGCGAACGCCAACAGCGGGTGGTGGACCGCGCTGACCGCGCCCGGCCGGCTGTCGCTCGACAACTACGCGGCGCTGCTGAAGGACTCGGGCATCGTCCAGGCCTTCTGGAACACCGTGCTGATCTCGGTGCCCACCACGATCGCCGTCGTGGTGATCGCCGCACTGGCCGGCTACGCCTTCGCCTGGATGGACTTCCCCGGCCGGGACTGGATCTTCCTGGTCGTGGTCGCCATGCTGGTGGTGCCGGTGCAGATCGGCCTGCTGCCGGTGGCCAAACTGTTCGGCGCGCTCGGCCTGTTCGGCTCCATCCCCGGCGTCATCCTGTTCCACACCGCCTACGGTCTGCCGTTCGCCATCTTCTTGCTGCGCAACTACTTCGCGGAGATCCCCAAGGAGATGCTGGAGGCCGCGCGGATGGACGGCGGCGGGGAGTGGCGGATCTTCTCCCAGCTGATCCTGCCACTGGGCCGCCCGGCCATCGCCAGCCTGGCCATCTTCCAGTTCCTGTGGGTCTGGAACGACATGCTGGTCGCCCTGCTCTTCGCGGACAACGAGTCACAGCCGCTGACGGTCGCCCTGCAGTCGCAGATGCGGCAGTTCGGCAGCAACATCGGCGTGCTGGCGCCCGGTGCCTTCCTGTCCCTGATCGTGCCGCTGATCGTGTTCTTCGCGTTCCAACGTCACTTCGTCCAGGGGATCATGGCCGGTTCGGTCAAGTAGTCCCAGGTCCAGGGGTCTTCCCGTAGCTCCGTGGCCCGCTGTCCCAGGCAGCGGGCCACGGCGTTATGCCTCCGCCGGTCGGGGCTGTGCCGCCGTGCAGTGCGTCAGCAGGGCCGCGGTCGCGTCATCGACCACGCGGTAGCGCACCACCCGGCCGTCCTTGGCGCCTTCCACCACTCCGGCGGCCCGGAGCAGGCGCAGTGCCTGGGAGACCGCGGTGTCCTTCATGCCGGTGGCGACCGCCAGGTCGGAGACGGCGATGGGGCCGGCCCGGTGGAGGGCGAGCAGCAGGGCGAGACGCCCGGGATCGGCGAGCAGGGCGAAGCGGTCGGCCCAGGCCCGGACCTCACCTGGCTCACCGATGGCGGCGATGGCGTCGCAGACGCGGTGGCCGTCGATGGTGCGGTGGTCGGCGCGCTCGGCCGGGACGAGATGCATGAGGACATCTTTGCAGGTCACCGAATGTGATCTTGGATACCTGCACAGTTGTGCAGGCTTGAAGGGATCGTCGGACGACCCGTAAGGTTGGCGCGCCGTGGTGCTCGGGAAGACCGGTGACGGACCTCGTGGTCCCAGACCGGAGCGGCCCTCGCCACTGTGATCAGGGAGTTTCCTACCCTTTTCGTTACGCGCACGGTGCGCGTACGACGCCACTGACCGCAGCCTGCGGCCGGGAAGGCGGGGACGGACGCGTGTACCTGTAAGCCAGGAGACCGGCCACGGCATCTCACGAAGTGATCCACGAGGTGCTGGAGCGTGACCGCCGGATGGCCCTGTCCACCGATACCCCGACCACCCCTGCCCCCGCCACGTTCCGCTGGCGCCGGCAGGACACCGTCCGCACCGCGGGCCTGATGGCCGTCATAGCCGGGCTGCACGTCGTCGCCTTCGGCGTGCTGTTCCTGCTCGTGGTGCCCCACCACTACTCCGTCGGCAGCCAGGTCTTCGGCGTCGGACTCGGCATCACCGCCTACACCCTGGGCATGCGGCACGCCTTCGACGCCGACCACATCGCCGCGATCGACAACACCACCCGCAAGCTGATGGCCGACGGCAAGCGTCCCGTGTCGGTCGGCTTCTGGTTCGCCCTCGGCCACTCCAGCGTGGTGGTCGTCATGGCGGCCCTCGTCGCCGGCGGTGCCCAACTCGCCGGCGCCCTCCTCAACGACGAATCCCGCACCCACCAGATCCTGGGCACCATCGGCACCACGGTCTCGGGCACGTTCCTCTACCTCATCGCGGCCCTCAACCTCATTGCGCTGACCGGGATCTGGCGGGTGTTCCGCGGGATGCGCGAAGGCCGCTTCGACGAGGCGGAGCTGGAGCAGCGACTGGATTCGCGGGGCTTCATGAACCGCTTCCTGGGCCGGTTCACCCGCTCCATCTCCCGCCCCGGCCAGATGTTCCCGCTCGGCTTCCTGTTCGGGATCGGCTTCGACACCGCCACCGAGGTCACGCTGATGGTGATGGCGGGCAGCGGCGCCGCGGCCGGCCTGCCCTGGTACGCGATCCTGTGCCTGCCGCTGCTCTTCGCCGCGGGCATGAGCCTGTTCGACACCCTCGACGGCACCTTCATGAACTTCGCGTACCAGTGGGCGTTCTCCAACCCGGTGCGCAAGGTCTACTACAACCTCACCATCACCGGCCTGTCCATCGCCGTCGCGCTCTTCATCGGCACCATCGAGCTGGTGACCGTGCTCCACGACAAGCTCGGCCTCAGCGACCCGGTGACCGGCTGGATCTCCGGCCTCGACCTCGACAACGTCGGCTTCATCATCGTCGGCCTGTTCGTGGTGGTGTGGGCCGCGGCGCTGGCGTACTGGCGGCTGGCCGGCGTCGAGAAGCGCTGGGCGGCGCGCTCCGCCGGCAACGGCTGAGGCTGCGTCCCGGCGGCCGTGACGACGCGCTCACCCGGCAGACGGAGGGGGCGAGCCGTCGCGGCCCCGCCCCCTCCCCGTGGTCATGGCTGTGATCGCCGGACGGCTCAGCGCAGCTCCTGGATGCGGATCAGGTTGCCCGCGGGGTCGCGGAAGGCGCAGTCGCGGATGCCGTACGGCTGCTCGGTCGGCTCCTGTACGACCTCGGCGTCGCCGGCCTGCACCCGCTCGAAGGTGCCGTCGAGGTCCTTGGTGGCCAGCAGGATCCAGCCGTAGGTGCCCTTGGCCATCATCTCGGTGATGGTGCGGCGCTCGTCGTCGGTGATCCCGGGGTCGGCGGCCGGTGGGGCCAGGAGGATCGACGTGTCGGGCTGGCCGGCGGGGCCGACCGTGATCCAGCGCATCTTGCCCTTCCCGACGTCATTGCGGACCTCGAAGCCGAGGGTGTCGCGGTAGAAGGCCAGGGAGGCGTCCGGGTCGTCGTGCGGGAGGAAGCTGGTGTGAATGGTGATGTCCATGCCTCTCACGCTAGAGGCGCTCGGTGACCTGCGCTTCTCGATTCCTGATCGGTCTGGTCACCTGTTTCGCCACGCACGGCGGCAGCTCGGCCGGTGCGAGCGCCGCCTGGCGCCGGTAGGCACTGGGCGGCATCCCGACCAGCTCGGTGAAGCGCGTACTGAAAGTGCCCAGTGACGAGCACCCGACCGTGAAACAGACCTCGGTGACGCTGAGGTCGCCACGGCGCAGAAGGGCCATCGCCCGCTCGATGCGCCGCGTCATCAGATAGGAGTACGGCGACTCGCCGTACGCCAGCCGGAACTGGCGGCTGAGGTGCCCGGCCGACATGTTCACGCCACGGGCGAGCGCCTCGACGTTCAGCGGCTGGGCGTACTCCCGGTCGATGCGGTCGCGGACGCGGCGCAGCAGCGCGAGATCGCGCAGGGACTGGGCCGTGGTGGGTCTGCTGGTCACGAGCGCGATGGTGCCACGTCCCGCCGACGTTGCCCAGCACCGCCGGCGTCCGGCGGGACCCGGGGAGCACCGGATCACTTCCGGCCGGCCGCGCAGCGGGGCGTGGCGTGGCGTGGGTCGTCGTCCGGAAGGTGGCCCCGGCGGTGGCGGCACCGAGGGCCGCCGCCCTCGCCGACGCCCCCGCCATCCGGCGTACGCACGTCATGCCCGGCGCCGGACGCCCATACGGAACGGCCTCGACGACAACAGCGACCGGGCCCCGGTTCGGCCGGCCGCCAGACGGCTCAGAAATCCGTCTCCGTGAGTGCGCTGGGGGCCTTCCGGCCACAGGGGGCCTCGTGGGCCGGTCGCGGTGTCCGGCCGGAGGGAGGGCCGGCCGGGCACCGCGCTACGGGCATGTGCCGTCAGGGAGTGAGAGGCGGCGGGGTGGTCATCCCCCGCCTGCCGTCGATCAGTTGGTGCGGATCAGTTGGTGCAACTGTCGAGCATGGAGGACAGGGCGGTCTTCTCCTTGTCCGTGGTGGTGAGCTTCCAGATGGACTTGATGTGGGTGTAGTCCTTGGCGTAGGTGCACCAGAAGGCGTGGTTGGTGGGCTTCCAGTCGGCCGGTCCGCTGTCGCTCTTGGAGCTGTTGGAGGACTCCGAGGCGATCAGGAGCTGAGGGTCCTTGAGGTCGTTGCCGAAGGCCTTGCGCTGGTCGGCGGTCCAGGAGTCGGCGCCGGAGCGCCAGGCTTCGGCGAGCGGGACCATGTGATCGATGGTGGCCTGGGCGACGTCGGTGACGGTGGTGTCGTCGTAGGCCGAGTACCAACTTCCGCTGGACGGCTGGCAGTTGCCGGACTCGTCGACGACGTTCTTGCCGTCGCGGGCGAGGACGTCCTGGCGGGTGGTGCAGCCGTCGGGCTGCTTGGCCCATATGTCGAATTTGTCGCGGGCGTAGCCGTCCATGGAGTGCGGGGTCGCGACGGTGAGGGCGGCGAGTTCGGCGCGGGCGGTGGCCGTCGAGGGCGGGGCGGGCGGCTCGGCCAGCGCCGGTGCGGCGGTCAGGCCGACGAGGGTGACGGAGGCGACGGACAGGCCGAAAACGGCACGACGCATGGGGTCTCCAGAAGTGTGGGGGGGTTGGAGAGACACTTCAGGGAACCGCACAACGGAGACCGGGCGCTACGCGCGTTGAATGAACATGACAATCTCATGGCTCGTTCATTACCTGCACATGGGGAAATCCCCGCCCCGCACACTCAGGGCGGGGACTCCCTCATGACGCCGTGCCAGATTCGGGTCAGCTGGTCGAGCCGCTCCAGTAGGCGTCGTCCCACCGCATCACGTCGGGGCTGAACTCGACCTCGGCCCGGTCAGCGGCGGAGGGCGGCAGCGAGAAGGCGTACTTGCCGACGGCCTTCCGGCCGGGCAGGAGGTATCCGGTGAGGACCTTCTGCCGGCCGCTCCCGTCGATCACCAGCTGCGCCGAGGCTCCGTCGGCGTCATTGACGTCGGGCAGCCCGGTCTCGATCGAGACCCGTTCCTTTCCGGTGTTGACCACCGTGATCGTGACCTGAACGGCCTTGTTGCCCTTGGCGTGACCGTTGGCGAAGGCGTCCGGGGTGAACGGCGTCGGCTTGGCCACGGTGACTTTCAGGCCGTCACCGAAGGTGTAGGACTTCCCGAAGGACAGATGCCGGGCCTTCTCCTCGGCTGCCGCGTCTTCCCTCTCCTGCTCGGCCTCCTTCTTGACCTCCTTGACCTTCGCGCGGGCGTGGTCGACGGCGTGTTTGACCGTCACGACCATGAAGACCCCGGTGCCCGCGGCGATCAGCAGACCGACGATGCCCATGACGAGACCGCTGACGGCCATGGCCTTGTTCGTGGCCAGGCCCTTGCGGGCGTGGCTCAGGCCGATGGAACCGAAGATCACTGCCAGCAGTGCCGGCAACCAGGAAATCCAGAAAAAGAGGATGAACACGCCGAGGCCGATGCCGACGAGGCCGAGCACCAGAGCCGTGATGCCCATGCCGTTACGCGGCTGCGCCGTCGGCACCGGGTACGGCATGCGGGGTATTTCGGCCTCGGCCGCTGTGGAGGAAGGCGGAGCCCACGGGTCGTGGTCCAGCGACGGTCTCCCCGAGGGCGAGGAGTCGTCAGGAGAGGCGGGCGTGGTCATGCGGATCCCTTCGGGCAATGAGGCACTCGGACCTGCCCGAGTTTTTCGATTTTATTACCTCGTACCGTCGATACCGGACCCTCGGCCCCCGGGCACACGAGAACGCCCCGCCACCAACTGCGGCCCGGGCCGGCGCAGAAGCCGATGGACAGGACATTTACCGCGAAGTCAGCAAATCTCCATGTGATCTTCCTCGGAACCTGTTCCTGGAGGTGACGTGACGGCGAGGAAATGTGCCCGCGGCGCGTAGATTCCGGACGACGGGGAGATCATCGAGCCCAATGACGGCTCCCTCCTTCGGCTTTGGCGGAACGCACGCTTCAGCAGGCGTTCCGGTATCTTCCGCATTCGGTTTTCTTGGGGGGCACCGTGCGGCACGGCCGCATATCCATCGGCACCGGTCCGGCCGTCCTTGCGCTCGTTCTCGGGCTGTGGGGCATCACGCGCGAGCACAGCATGTGGCGGGATGAGGCAGCGACCTGGCAAGCAGCACATCGGTCGCTGACCGAGATAGGACGCATGGTCGGCCAGGTCGACGTCGTCCATGGCCTGTACTACGCGGTGATGCACGGAGTCTTCGCCGTCTTCGGCGACAGCCTGGTCACCCTGCGACTGCCCTCGGTACTCGCCACCGCCACCGCATGCGGACTGACCGCGCTGGTCGGCGCCCGGCTCTCCACCGGCACGGCGGGGACGGCCGCAGGGCTGGCGCTGGCGGTCGTTCCGGCGGTTCAGGAGCACGCCCAGGAGGGACGGCCGTACGCCCTCGTGCTCGCCTTCGTCGTACTCGCCACATGGCTGCTGGTGAGCGCACTTGAGCGACCGGACGGTCGGCGGTGGGCCGGGTATGTGGTCGCCACGCTGATCGCCGCATGGCTCAACTGGTTCTCGCTGTTCGCGCTCGTCGCGCACGGCGTCACCATGGTGTGCGTCCGGCCCGGCCGAACCCGCCTTGTGCGGTGGACGCTTGCCGCCTCCGGGGCCGTTGCCGCGGCCCTGCCGGTGATCCTGACCAGCCGGACCCAGTCCTCGCAGGTCTCCTGGATCAAGCCGCTCGGCTGGTCGACCGTACTGGGGGTGCTGATCACCGTGACGGTCGCGGCCCTCTGCACGCGTCTGCCGCAGGCCCGCGAAGTGGCGCGCCCGCGCGCGGAAGCGCCACCGACGCGCCTGAACCTCGCGGTCGTCGCACTCCCGCTCTGCGCGGTGCCACAGGTCGGACTGGTGCTGATCTCCCTGGTCAAACCCCTCTATGTGACGCGCTATGTGCTGTTCGCGTACGTAGGGCTCGCGCTTCTTATCGGTGTCCTGCTCGGTGTTGTGCTCGCCACGATCGCCGCACGTTTCAGAACGGACGCCCGGGTGCTGCTCCCCGTCGCCGTCACCCTGGCCCTCCTGACGCTGCTCCCGTTCGAGCTCCGCCTGCGTACCGAGGAGAGCCGCATCGACGACGTACTCAGCGCGGCAGCCAGGGTCGGCGACGTTCGCGACACCGCCGACGGCGTCCTCTACATCCCCGCCGCACGCCGCGACACCGCTCTCGTGTCGCCCCAGGAGTTCGCCGGCCTGCGCGATCTCGCCCTGGCCCAGGGGCCGGTGGCATCGGGCACGCTCAAGGGCATAGAGGCTGAACCACGCGACATAGAGCGCGCCATGCTGGGCGCGCGGCGCATCGTGCTCGTCACCGACCCTGGGCCGCGCCAGGCCGACACCGTTCGCGACCTCACCAAGCAGCGAGTGCTGCGAGAACGCTTCGTGCGCTGCTCGGCCAGCGTCGCACGGGGCCGCCAAGTGGACCTCTACGAGCGGGGGAAGTGTCACCGCGCCGGTGGACCGGCAACCCTGCGCACCGGCTCAGCGCGCCGGGGTCCCCGGGGGTAGACGTCAGCTCGGCGGACGACCCGTCCGTAGTCCGCGACCGGCACGGCGGCCCGGCCGGCGTTCTCGAACGTCGGCCGGCCCCATGCCCGGCTAGTCAACTGGCCTGGTATGCAAGCCAGTTGGTGTTAGGGCGCCATCTCGTAAGCCCCTGCCAGCGCCTCCACCCGCTCCCAGACGCGTGCCGAGCGGCCGTCGTCGACTGCCGGGCGGCGGACCGCGCCCAGGGCCCAGGTCTGCTGGGCCTCGGTGGCGGAGTCCTTGCTGTGCAGCTCGACGGCGTGTGCGGAGAAGTCCCTGACCAGGACGGCGAAGAGTTCGTCCAGCACGTCCTCGTCGAGGGTGGTGAGCTGTGCCTGCTCCAGGATCAGCTGGCCGTGCACGACCAGGGCGAAGAGCTGGCCGACGGCGAGGAGGAGGTCCAGGTCGCGGCTCTGCTTCTCGTCGGGGGCGGCGGTGGTGACGAACTCGCAGAGGGCGTCGGCCTGTTCGCGGAAGCGGGCGACGTTGGGCAGGTGGGCGTGGGCGTCGTAGGCGGTGCGCCAGTCGTGGAAGCGGATGGCGCCCAGGCCGCGAGCCGGTCCCTGGTGGAAGAGGAAGTCGTCGTCGGCCGCGTCGAGGCGGGTGGGCACGGGCTCGTACTCGGCCGGGGCGAGCAGGTGGTTGCCCATGAACTTGAGGATCAGCGCCAGGTTGACGTGGACGGTGCCCTCCAGCTTCGGCAGACCGCGGATCTCGGTGGCGGCCTGGGCGAAGTAGGTGTCCTTCTCGAAGCCCTTGGCGGCGATCACGTCCCACATGAGGTCGATGACCTTCTCGCCCTCGGTGGTCACCTTCATCTTGGTCATCGGGTTGAAGAGCAGGTAGCGGCGGTCGTCGGGGCCAGCGGAACGGAAGTAGTCGACGGCGCGGTCGCTGAACAGCTTCATGCCGACGAGCCGGACGTAGGCGTCGGTCAGCTCCCGGCGTACGTGCGGGAAGGCGGTGACCGGGCGGCCGTAGAGGATGCGCTGGTGGGCGTGGGTGACGGCCTCGTACATCGCGTGCTCGCAGATGCCGATGGAGGCGGTGCAGAGGTTGAACTTGCCGACGTTGACGGTGTTGAGGGCGGCGTCGAAGGCGGCGCGGCCGGTGTGCAGGACGTCCTCCGGCGCGACCGGGTAGTCCTCCAGGCGGAACTCACTGACGTACTTGGAGGAGTCCACGACGTTCTTCACCAGGTGGTACGCCTCGTGGCGGCTGTCGGCGGCGAAGAAGACATAGCCGTCCGGGCCCTCGATGTCGGTGCGGCGGCCGAAGACGGAGACCAGGCCGGCGGCGTTGCCGTTGCCTATGTAGTACTTGGAGCCGGTGGCGCGGAAGCCGCCGGCGCCGTCGGGCTCCAGCAGCATGTCGGTGGAGTAGATGTCGGCGCCGTGCGCCTTCTCGGACAGGCCGAAGGCGAACACCTCGCCCTGGTCGAGGAGTTCGGCCGCGCGGGCGCGGGCGGTGGCGTTGTCACTCTGCCAGACCGGGCCGAGGCCGAGGATGGTTACCTGCCAGGCGTACCAGTAGTCGAGCCCGTAGAAGCCGAAGATCTCGTTGAGCGCGGCGATCCGGGCGGTGTCCCAGCGCTTGTCCCCCGGTTCGTCGCCGGCGGCCGCGGCCGGGGTGAGGAAGGTCGCGAACAGCCCTTCCTCGGCGGAGAACGCGAGGAAGTCCGCCAGCCAGGCGCGGGAGCGGTAGTCCTCGATCAGCTTGCGCTTGCCGCGGGTCTCGAACCAGTCGACGGTGGCGCGCAGCAGCCTGCGGGTCTCGGGGTCGAAGTGCGCCGGGTCGTAGGTGCGCGGGTTGAACAGCAGCTGGTCGGCCATGGAGGGTTTGCCTTCCGGGGGTCGGTGGTTGAGGGGTGTGCTTACGGGGCCGAGTCGGCGGACGGTGGTGTCGCGCCGAGCCGGCGGAGGGTGGCGAGGACGTCGTCGAGCCAGTCGAGCGTCATCCGCTCGTAGGCGATGCCGCCGCGCAGCACCACGTGCTGGAGCTGCTGTCCGGCGTCGGGGGTCGCGGGGGCGTCGGGGCCGGTGAAGTCCCGGCGCTCGCCCGCGAGGTAGTGCGCGAGCCGGTCGGTGTGTGCCCGGTGGTGCCGTTCGACCTCGCGGATCAGCGCGGACGGATCGTCGAAGGCGGCGCCGCGGATCTTCACCGCGAGGTCGTGCCGGACGCTCTCGGGTTCGATCGGCTCATGGAGCCACTCGGAGAGGGCGGCCCGGCCGCGGGCGGCGACGGAGTACTCCTTCTTGTCCGGCCGGGCCTGCTGCGGCACCTCGCGGACGTCGATCCAGCCGTCGCTCTCCATGCGCTTGAGCACGCGGTAGATCTGCTGGTGGGTGGCGGTCCAGAAGTATCCGATGGACCGCTCGAAGCGCCGGGACAGCTCATAGCCGGAGCCCGGCCGCTCCAGCAGCGAGACGAGGATCGCGTGTTCGAGCGCCATGCCCCGATCCTTCTATGCAACTCGTTGCATAAACAAGAGGGGATGTCAGGGTGAGACCCGGCTCACCCTGACGTCCCCTCGGGAGCCCGTCCCCCGGCCCCGCCGTCCGGCTGCTCACCTGAGGTGCTGCTCGGTCCAGATGATCTTTCCTTCGGGGGTGTAGCGGGTGCCCCAGCGGTCGGCGAGGTGGGCGACCAGGTACAGGCCGCGGCCGCCTTCGTCCGTGGTGGCGGCGTAGCGCAGATGCGGGGCGGTACTGCTGCCGTCAAAGACCTCGCAGGTCAGCGTGCGGTCACGGAGGAGGCGGACGGCGACCGGCGGGGTGCCGTAGCGGATGGCGTTGGTGACGAGTTCGCTGAGGATGAGTTCGGTGGTGAAGGCGGTCTCCGCGAGGCCCCATTCGGCGAGTTTCTCGCTGACGGCGGTGCGGACGGGCGCGACGGCGGACGGCTCGTGGGGCACGTCCCAGTGGACGACCTGGGCGGCCGGCAGGCGTCGGGTGCGGGCGACGAGCAGCACGATGTCGTCCTCCTGCTCGGCGGGAAGCAGGGTGCGGCAGGCGTCCTCACAGATCTGGTCGACGGTCCGGTCCCCGGCGCCGGTCAGGGCGCGGCGCAGCAGGGTCAGGCCGGTGTCGAGGGAGCGGTCACGGCTGCGGATCAGACCGTCGGTGTAGAGGACGATCCGGGTGCCTTCGGGCAGGTGGTGTTCGCTGCTCTCGAAGGGGAGTTGGGTCAGGCCGAGGGGCGGGCCCGCGGGGACGTCCGGGAGCGTGACCGTGCCGTCGGGGAAGATCAGCGCCGGGGGTGGGTGCCCGGCCCGGGCCATGGTGCACTGCCCGGAGACCGAGTCGTAGATCGCGTACAGGACCGTGGCTCCGGTGACGGTGGTCGCCTCGGTGTCGGCGGTTTCGTCGCGGTCGATCCGGTCGACGAGTTCGTCGAGGTGGCTGAGCAGTTCGTCGGGCGGCATGTCGAGGCCGGCGAAGTTGTGGATCGCGGTACGCAGCCGCCCCATGGTGGCGGCGGCGTGCAGCCCGTGCCCCACCACGTCGCCGACCACGAGGGCGACCCGCTCCCCGGCCAGCGGGATGACGTCGAACCAGTCACCGCCGACGCCGGCCCGGGCCGGCAGGTAGCGGTGGGCGACCTGGACCGCGTCCGGGCTCGGCAGATCGCGCGGGAGCAGGCTGCGCTGGAGGGCCACGGCCGTGGCGTGCTCGCGCGTGTAGCGGCGGGCGTTGTCGATGCAGAGGGCGGCCCGCGCCACCAGCTCCATCGCCGCCGAGCGGTCATCGCCCTCGAACGGGGCGCGCTCGCCGGTGCGCCAGAAGTGGACCACACCGAGTTCCGCGTCCCCGGTGCGCAGGGAAGCGGTGATCAGGGAACGGAATCCGCTGCGGAGGAGGGTTCGGGCCACCTCCGGTGCGCGTGACCGCCAGCCGCTCGCGACCTCCAGATCGGGCACCAGCAGCACATGGGGATCGGTTTCGGACCTGACGAAGGCCACGGTCTCCGCCGGCACCGCGCCGGCCTCGGGCGTCCCGGCGACTGCCGCGCGCCGCATCTCCCCCGGCGTCTTCGCACCGGGTTCCTCGCCGCGCAGCACCCACTCCGGTACGTCGACCGTCACGGCGTCGGCGAAGCGCGGAGTGGCGACCTGCGTCAGCTCCTCGGCGGTGTGCGTCACGTCCAGTGTGGTTCCGATGAGCAGGCCGGCGTCGTAGAGCAGTTGGAGGCGTTCCCGGGCGACCTCGGCGCGTCCGGTGACGGCCCGCAGCTCCGTGGTGTCCCGCAGGGTGATCACGCTGCCGCCGTGGGGGCCGGTCGGGCGGCAGCTGGCGGCGAGCAGCCGGTCGTGCACCCGGTGGACCTCGTCCGTCGCCTCCCGGCAGGAGGCCAGCAGGTCGGCGAACCCGGCCTCCAGGCCCAGTTCGCGGACGTCGACCTGTTCGGAACCCCGGGGCAGTTCCAGCAGCCGCCGGGCCTCGTCGTTGGCCAGCAGCAGCCGGCGGTCGGCGCCGACGATGAGCACCCCTTCCCGGACGGCGTGCAGCACCGCGTCGTGGTGCTCGTACATCCGCGTCACCTCGGCGGGCCCCAGGCCGTGGGTCTGCCGGCGCAGCCGCCGGCTCACCAGTGCCGCGCCGCCGACGGCCAGCGCGAGCGCAGCGGCCAGCGCGCCCCCGAGCAGCGGCAGCTCCCGGTTCACCGCCTCGGACACGGTGGTGATCTGCACGCCCGCGGTGACCACCCCCACCACGACACCGCGCGCGTCGGTCACCGGGACCACCGCGCGGATCGCGTCGCGGGGTGCGCCGGTGAACTTCTCCGTGAACGACTCCCCGTGCAGCGCCCGTGCCCAGTCACCCGAGGCCGGGCGGCCGATCAGCTTCGGCAGGGGGTCGGTGTAGCGGATGCCGGTGGGGCTGAGTACGGCGACGAAGTCGACCCCGGAGTCGTGCCGGGTCGCCTGGGCACGGGGCTGCAACAGGGCGGTGGGGTGGGGAGAGCGCAGCGCCGCTGCCGTACCGGGCGCATGGGCGAAGGCCACCGCCACCCCGAGGGACCGGGCACCGGCGGTCTGCTCGCTCTCACGCCGGGCCTGCAGCACCTGCACCACGCCCGCGGCCGCGATCAGCACGATCACGATGGCCGACATCAGGACGAAGACCTGGGCGGCGACGCTGGACCGGCCCCCCGTTCCGTGGCGTGGGTCCTTGGCTCGTCGGGCGAGCGCGGTGCGCACGCGGCGGAGCCAGATTTGACCGTTTTTCAGCCACATATGGATACATGTAACACGGAGTGCGTGGCGCGCCGCGCACCGTCGCCCCTGCCGACGCGGACGAGAGCCGCTCCGGCGTGACAATCACCATAGGAAATTCTCGGAATGCAAGGGCAACTGCCCGGTTTCGCGGAATTTTCCCCTCCGGTTGTCCGGTCGCCGATGACCGGGCAGCGTCGGACCGCTGGGCGTCCTCGCTGCTCAGCCTTACGATCAGCGCCTGCCGCACCGCGCACCCCCATACCGCGACGGCTCGTCGTGCTTTCCTCACTCCCTTTCTTGATCCAGAAGAAGGCTTCATGAAGCTTCGTCGTGCCTTGACGGCGGTCGCCGCGACCGCCGTGCTGCCGCTCGCCCTCGCCGCCTGTTCGTCCGGCGGCTCCGACCGCCCGTCGTCCGACGCGTCCGCAGGCCACAAGGGGTCCTCGGACTCCGCCGGCGGCCCGGACGCCGGCCTGCTCAACGGCACCCGGCTGAAGGCCGCGCTGCTTCCGGTCGGCGAGCTGCCCAAGGGCTACAAGGCCGACCCGCACGCCACCCGCGACTCGGGGACCGCCTTCGCGCCCGCCTCGTCGAAGGCGAAGGCGCCGCTCGACCTGGCCGGCGCCTGCCCGAAGCTGGAGGCCAGCGCCTGGATCCAGACCGCCGGCCTGGAGAGCGCCGCTTTCGCCCAGGGCGACTTCGAGAACGCCTCCCAGGAGGAGTTCAATCAGGAGGTCGACAGTTTCCGGGGCAAGGACGCGCAAACGGTCATGCTGCGCCTGGGCCAGGTGCTGCGGCACTGTGCGCATTTCACGGACAAGTCCAACGGCACCACCGCCGCGGTGACGATCAAGACCGCCACCGTTCCGAAGATGGGCGACCAGACCCTCAAGGCCGTCCTTACCGCCCCCGAGTGGGAGGGCGGCACCACACTGGTGGCGTCCCGGGTCGGCAACGCCGTGGTCACCACCTTCTACAACGTCCAGTCGAACGACAAGGGCGCCGCCGGACTCGACCTGACCAAGAAGATCGTGGCGCAGGTGCAGAAGGCGAAGTAGTCGGCCCGGCGGCCTACCCGACGCGGTCGAGCAGGGCCCGGGCGTCCGCCCGGTGCCGCTGCACGGTCTCCCGCTCGCCGTCCGGGTCGGGCCTCCGGCCAACCGGCCGTCAGCCGGGCGGAGTTGTGGTCGTTCGGAATTCCGCGGCAGGCTTTCAGTCCGCCGGGCGGTCCGCCCGGAGGGGGCAGCCGGTGCCGACGCGGGCGTCGAGATCGGCGCGCAGCGCGGCGAGTTCGGCCATCCGGGCATCGATGAGGGCGATCTTCTCCGCGAACAGCTCGGACAGTGCCGCCGCGGAGTCCGGTGCGTCGCGCAGTTCCTCGCCGAGCCGGGCGATCTCCGCGAGGGAGAAGCCGAGCGTCTGCGCGGTGCGGACGTAGAGCAGCCAGGCCACGGTCTCGGGCGGGAAGTCGCGATAGCCGTTGGGCAGCCGACGGCCGGTGACGAGCCCGAGCTTCTCGTAGAAGCGGATGGTGTCCTTGGTCATGCCCGCTTGCGCGGCGAGTTCTCCGATGAGCATGACTCCCCGTCAGGTCGTGGGCTTGACCTTGGACCCTACTCCACCCTTTAGCGTGCGGCGTCGCCGTCGTGAGACCGCGGCATGGTGCCCGGTCATGAGACCGGGCCGGGAGAACACCAGGAGCCGCGCCGTGATACGCCTTGCCGCCCCGTCCCGCCCGTCCTATCTGCGCGTGGTGCGCGCGAGTGCCTGGTACGACCTCGTCGTCACGGCGGGGTTCGCGACCCCGTGGACGTATGCGCTGGTGCACGGCGCGCTGTCGTCCTGGGGTGGTGCGCTCGGGCTGGGCGCCATGCCGGCCCGCGAACCCCTGCAGACCCTGTTCGCGAACCTGACGGGTTCGGTCGTGGTCGTCTGGGCCCTGCTGCGCGTCGTCCGGCCGCTGCCGGTGCACGGACTGTTCGACGCCGCCGCGCGCACGCTGTTCGCTTCCTGGCAGGCGTACGCGCTGGCCCACGGAGCCCCGCGGGTGCTGTGGCCGTTCTTCGTCGTCGAGGTGGCGTTCGGCGTGGTCCAGCTCGTGCCGTGGTGGCACAACCGCCGTGCCCTGGCGGCTCCGGAGCGGGGCCCTCGGTCCGCTCACCCTCGGGGGCTCTCCGGGCCGACCGACGGCAGGTAGCGCGGCGCTCGCCAGGCGTGCAGGTGGTGCTCCACCGCGGCCCCCAACGACAGCAGCGCGGCGTCCCGGTGGCCACCGGCCATCAGGAGCAGGCCGACCGGCAGCTCGTCGACGAAACCGGCGGGCACCGACAGGGACGGGTAGCCGGCCACGGCCGCGGGCGTGGAGGACGGGATCACGTCGTTGTCGCCCCGCGCGCAATCGGTCGTCCAGGCGGGCGGGTTCGTCGGCGCGGCGATGGCGTCCAGATGGTGGGCGGCGATCGTCTCGTCGAGGGAACGCCGGGACAGGTCCCTCAACTCGGCGCGCTTCGCCCGGTAGCCGGGGTCGGTGGTGCGCGGCGCGGCGAGCGCCCGCTCGAACAGTTCCTGACCGGCGAAGCAGGTCCGTTCGGCCGGGTGGGTGCGGTCGAACTCGATGAGCCGGGCGAGGTTCCGCGGCCCGTGGCGGGTGGCGAGGTAGGCGTCGATGTCCCGGTGGAACTCGCTGAACAGCGCCGGGAATTCGAGCTCGGCGAGCCGGTCCTGGTACGGGGGCGTCACTTCGACGACCTCGGCGCCCGCGGAGCGCAGTCTGTGTGCCGTACGGGTCATCAGGGCGTCCACCTTCGACCCGAGCGAGGGCAACCGCCACAGACCGATCCGCTTGCCGCGCAGACCGCCGGAGCTGCTGGAGCCGCTGAGGCCGCCGGGCGTACCGTGGCGGACGCCGGCGTCGCCGCTGAGCACCGCGAGGGTGAGCGCGACATCGGTCACATTGCGCGCCATGGGACCGGCGGTGTCCTGTTCGGCGGAGATCGGCACCACGCCGGACCGGCTGACCAGTCCGAGGGTGGGTTTGTGGCCGACCACCCCGTTCATCCCGGCGGGGCAGACGATCGAGCCGTCGGTTTCGGTGCCGATCGCCACCTGCGACAGCGACGCGGCGAGCGCGGCGGCCGAACCGGCGGACGACCCGCAGGGGTTCCGGTCCAGGACATACGGGTTGTGGGTCTGCCCGCCCACCGCCGACCACCCTGATGTCGGCTTCTCCGCGCGGAAGTTCGCCCACTCGGAGAGGTTGGTCTTGCCGAGGATCACCGCCCCCGCGTCCCGCAGCCGGGTCACCAGGGCGGCGTCGCGGTCCGGTGGGGTCCCGGCGAGTGCGAGCGAACCGGCCGTCGTCGGCATGTCGTGGGTGTCCACGTTGTCCTTGAGCAGGACGGGAATGCCGTCGAGCGGGCCGCGGGCATTGCCGTGCCGGTGCCTGGCGTCACTGGCGGCCGCCTGGCGCAGGGCCGTCGGGTCGGTACGCAGCACCGCGTGGATCACGGGGTCGATGATCGCGATCCGTCGCAGATAGGCCCGGGTGAGCGCGGACGAGGTCAGCGAACCGTCCGCCATGCGCGCCTGTATCTCCGGGATGGTCACGGTGTCGAGGTGATCGAGCCCTGTTGTGACGGACGAACCTCCCTGCTGATGGGGAGAGTTGGTGCGGTACGCAGCAGTGGCGGCTTCGGCGCGTGGCTGCGGTGCCCCTGGGATGACGAGGGCTCCGGCACCCAGGGCGGCGAGCAGCGTGACCACGCTCCGGCTTTTCATGAGGGGTAGTTTTCCCATGAGGGGCAGCGGACTACATTCCGGCGATCCGCCGCAAGAGGGCACCGGGGCGCCTGCGACGCCATGCCGTGCGGACGCTCGGGCCGGACCTCTTCGTCGGAGGTCCAGCCCACACAACTCACGGGCGAGGACAGGCAGTTACCGCTTCACGGCCGGACGAGGAGGATCGAGTTGATCGGCGTCAGGTCCTTGTCGATGTAGTAGCCGGCCCAGAGGTAGCCCTGGCAGTCGCCCGTGCCGTTGTAGCCGGTGCAGGTGCGGGCCGTCGCGCCGCCGGTCTGGTTGTTCAGGACGTAGTGCTGCCCCACCTGGTTGCTGAGGTTGTGGGGCCCGTAGCTGTAGAAGGCGAGGGACGGGCGGTCGCCGTTCCACCCGGCGTTCTGCGGGTAGACGCAGACGGCCCCGGACGGGCAGCCGTGCAGGCTGCCTGCGGCCTGGGCGGCGTTGGCGCCGGTCGCACCGACCGTGGTCAGCGCACCGACGGCGAACGCCAGCGCGGCGGCCTTGGTGATCTTTCGCATGGTTTTCCCCCTGGTGGTCTGGTCTGTGTGACCGCTGTACGGCAACCCGGCGGTATGTGGCGCGAGGTGCCGTACGACGGTCGCAACAGGATTTTTCACCAGATGCCGCGGTCGCACCATCTCTTCGATCTGGGGCGAAATCGGGGGCAGAAAAAGGTGACTTGTGGTAATCGCGACGGGCCGGTCAAAGCCGCCGTGGGTGCGCGCCCCCATGACGACCGCCTCTCCGGCTCAGTTCTGCCGGGTGGTGGCGTACACCTCGATGGCGTCGCGCTGGTACGCGGCCAGGCCCGGCGCGATCGCCTCGTATGCGGCGCGCCACTGCCCGTTCTCCACACAGGCACGTCCGATGGCCCGGTGCTCCTCGGGCGAGACCTCCCGGATCCCGGCCAGGGTCCGGTACTGGGCGTCGATGTGCGCCTGGACCGCGTCGGAGTCGACGGGCTCACCGGCGGCCATCAGCTCGGCCAGCCGGATCATCTGGGCCGTACGCGCCCGGTGCCCGGCCTCGACCTCGGCCTCGGTCATCGTCGACGCGTGCCGCTCGACCTCCGCGGCCAGCTCCGGGAACTCCCGCAGGTTCGCTCCGTACTGGTCGGGCCGGACGCCCTCGAAGAGGTTCTCCGGCCGGTTGATGCCGGTCATCGGGCTGCCGTCCTTTCTGGACTGCTCCAGTTCGGTGAGCGTGCGGGCGACGGTGCCGGCCAGGGCGTCGAGCCGGTCGCGCTCGGCGAGCAGCCGGCGGTGATGGCCGCGCAGCGCCTGGATCTCGTCGACCTGCTCGGCCAGGATCCGGCCGATCGCGGTCAGCCCCAGGCCCAGCGCCCGCAGTACGAGGATCTGCTGCAGCCGCAGCAGTTGACGCTCCTCGTAGTAGCGGTGGCCGTTGGCGCCGATCCGGGCCGGCGGCAGCAGACCGATCTTGTCGTAGTGCCGCAGCGTCCGGGCCGTCACGCCCGACATCCGTGCCACCTCCGCGGTCGGCCAGGCCATCGTCGCCTCCCTCACGAGTGTTCACCGGGCCGGTCGTTCCGGCCCTGGTCAGAACGGTAGAAGCTGCCGCTGCGGCAGTTTCAAGCCCGGCGGGTGTCTTCCCTTCCTCAGGCCTCGGGGAAGCCCTGGGCGCGTGCCCACCGGGTGGTCAGGCGGGTGAAGGCGCGGGCGGCCGCGCTCTGGTACGTCGTCTCGCGGCGGAGCAGGGTGACGGTACGGGCGGGCAGCGCCGGGGCGAGCGCGAGCGGCGCCAGGTGCGGGTGGTCGCGGGTGAGGGCATCGGGCAGGACGGTGGCGAGCGGGCTGCGCCGGACGATTTCAGTGAGGGCGAGGAGGGAGTTCGCCTCCACCGCGATCCGGGGGCGCGCTCCGTGCCGGGTGAGGTAGGCGTCGATGTGCCGTCGGGTGGCGAAGTCGCCGCTGAGCAGGGCGAGTTGGCGTTCGTCGAGGGTGCTGACCGGTTGGGGGCCGGGGGTGCCGAGGTCCGGGTGCCGGGGCCCGACGACGAGGCTGAGGGTCTCGGTGAACAGCGCGGTGGCCCGGATGCCGGGCAGATGGGAACCGGCGAAGGCGATGCCGAGGTCGAGGCGGTCGCCGAGGAGTTCGGCCTCGATGCGGTCCTGGGTCATCTCCCGTACCTCCAGGCTGATGCCGGGGTGCCGGGCGTAGAAGTCGGCCACCAGTGGGCCGGTGAGATAGGCGGTGAAGGTGGGCGTCACCGCGAGCCGTAGGTGACCGCGGGAGAGGTCCTGTACGTCCAGGACGGCCCGTTCGCCCGCCGCCAGGTCCTGGAGTGCGCGCCGGGCGTGGTGGACGTAGGTCTCGCCGGCATCGGTCAGCCGCACCGTGCGGCCGGTGCGGTCCAGCAGCTGGACGCCGAGGGCCTTCTCCAGCTGCTTGATCTGCTGGGAGAGCGTGGGCTGGGAGATGTGCAGCTCTTCGGCGGCGCGGGTGAAGTTGGCGTGCTCGGCCACGGCGAGCAGGTACCGCAGATGACGCAGCTCCGGCTTCATGGAGGCAAGTATAGATGGCAACGATAGAAGTCATCGGTAGTAGGTATTGGACGCTATAGATGCTGGTCGGGGAGGGTGAATGTCGTCGGGCCGGAGCGACGGATTCCGGCGGAATGTCATGGAGCCGGACCGACGGTCCCGGGTGAAGGTCGTCCGGCGACCGACGGTCACCAGAAGGACGGTCCGTGACCCGGCAGACGATCCAGAGAGAAGGGAGACAGCGAGTGCGACCTTCCGACGCCGCGCACCCGCCCGGTCAGCCAGGGCGGTCAGGCCGTACGCACCACGCGGACCACCTCGGTGACCACCCGCGTCATCTCACCGAGGGCATCGCGCGCTTCCAGCGGGAGGTGCTCCCCGCCAAGGCCGGTCTCTTCGCCCGGCTGGCCACCAGCCATCAGCCGGGCACGCTGTTCATCGGCTGCTCCGATGCCCGCGTCGTGCCTGAGCTGGTCACCCAGACGGACCCCGGCGAGCTGTTCGTCATCCGCACGGCCGGCAACCTGGTCCCGGCCTACGCGCCGGGCACCGACGGGATCGCGGCGAGCATCGAGTACGCGGTCGCCGTGCTGGGCGTGGCGGACATCGTCGTCTGCGGGCACTCCGGCTGCGGGGCGATGACCGCCCTCGTCGAAGGCCACGACCTGAGGGGCGCACCGGCGGTCGCCGGCTGGCTACGGCATGCGGATGCCGCGCAGGCCCGCACCGCGGCCGCCGACCGCGCCGCCGGCCAGGACCGGGTGGCCGCGCTGGTACGGGCGAACGTCGCGGCGCAGCTGACGAACCTCGCCACCCATCCCTCCGTGGCCCGCGCCCTGGCCGCTGACGCGGTCCGGCTGCACGGCTGGGTCTTCGACATCGCCACCGGGGCGGTCGACGACCTCGGCGACGGCACACCCCCCGGGGCCCGGCCGGAGCCACACCCCGCCTGAACGACCACACCCCTCGGCGGCCCTCTCCCCCGCCGTCCCCTCACCCGCCGAACACTCCCCCGGTGAACGGCCCCCTCCCGAAAGGAAAAGCCCTCTCATGGTGCACGCCCAGTTCGATCCCACCGCCCGTCAGCAGCTCGCAATCGCCGCCGCCGAGGCCAAGACCCGTCGTGATCTGTCCTGGCAGCAGCTCGCGGACGCCGCCGGCCTGTCGGTCGCCTTCGTGACCGCCGCCGTCCTCGGCCAGCACGCGCTGCCCGCGGAGTCCGCGCGGGCCGTCGCCGACCTGCTGGGGCTGGACGAGGACGCGGTACGGCTGCTGCAGACCGTCCCGACCCGCGGCTCGATCGAGGGCGGCATCCCCACCGACCCGACGATCTACCGCTTCTACGAGATGCTCCAGGTCTACGGGACCACCCTCAAGGCCCTGATCCACGAGCAGTTCGGCGACGGCATCATCTCCGCGATCAACTTCAGGCTGGAGGTGAAGAAGGTCGCCGACCCCGAGGGCGGCGAGCGTGCCGTCATCACCCTCGACGGCAAGTATTTGCCCACCAAGCCCTTCTGACCGGCCGATGGCACCTCCCGTCGCGTACCGGACGGGATCGTGGCCGGTCCCCGGGGAACCGGGGCGCGGCGCGGTGCCACGCCCCGGCCCCCGTGGGGTCGGGTGGCCGACGGGGTCAGCCGAGGGGCTGGAGCGCCTGGCGCACCCCGAGGGCGTTCAGCCGGATGGTGAAGCGCGCGATGTCGTCGAGGGTCAGCGGGCGGGCCTGCGCGGCGTCCAGGGTGAGGGTCACGTCGGCGCAGAAGGCGACGGCGTGCACAAAGCCCTCGGTCTCCTCGTCCTGGAGCGCAAACAGCAGGTTGCGGGAGTAGCCGGCGCCGTCGGCGACCTCCCCGCCGACGAACGCGTCGGCGAGCGCCGCCTCGGCCTTTTCCCAGAAGGCCGGGTTAGCGAAGGACTGCCCCAGCGCCTGGCGAACGGTCTCCCTGAGGGAGAGCACCATGACCCCGATCGGCGCGGTCTCCTGGAGTCCCCAGCCAGGGATGATCTTGACCGTCGCGCAGTCGGGGAGCGCCCCCGCCGCGCGGCTGATGGCGCCGAAGTCGTGACCCTCGGCCGGCCGTCCGGCGAGCGCGCGCTGGAAGGTGTCGGCGATGCGCTGTGTCTGCGCCAGGGCGTCGGGGCCCACTTCGAAGACCGTCCGGAAGGTGGTCTTCTCGGCGGTGGGCTGGTCGGCCATGACTGCTCCTCGTCTGCGGGAATCAACACGTCGCGCCGACGGGCAAGTATGCCAACCGGGCCGACCGGCCGTGCGCTGCTGCGAGACCCACCGTGGGCGGCGAAGATGCCGGAAGGCCGGTTCGGCGAGCTGGCGGCCTACGATCCGGCGGCGCTGCGTACGCTCAACCGATCGGAGGCGCACGGCACTCGGGCCCGCGGCTGGCGAACGCCGCGGGCCCGAGGGAGCGAGAAGGACGGTCCGGTCCTAGTGGGCGGCTCCCGCCGCACCGTCCGTCGTGTGGAGCACCATCGCGGACCCACCGCCCCGGCGCTTGGGTTCGGCGACCGCCTGGGTCCGGCCGTCGCGGAGGAACTCCAGGGCGGCGACCGCACCGATCTCCGGTGACGGGGTGAACGTCTTCGGGGCCTCGACGAAGTGCTGGCCGAGCCGTTCCAGGGCCGCGCGCTCCGGGGACTTGAGGAACGCCGGCTCCGCCTCGGTGTCCGGGCGGTTGCGCTGCGAGATCCGCGGTGCGGCGACCGCTTCGGGCAGGGTCATCCCCAGGTCGATCCGGTTGACCAGGGTCTGCAGCACGGTCGTGATGATCGTGGCGCCTCCGGGCGAGCCGACGGCGTAGCGCGGCTTGCCGTCCTTCAGGACGATGACCGGGGACATGCTGCTGCGCGGCCGCTTGCCGGGTCCGGGCAGGTTGGGGTCGGGCACGTCCTTGGCGAGCGGCGTGAAGTCGAAGTCGGTCAGTTCGTTGTTGAGCAGGAAGCCGCGTCCGGGGACGGTGATCGCGGAGCCGCCGGTCTGCTCGATGGTGAGGGTGTACGACACCACGTTGCCCCAGCGGTCGGACGCCACCAGGTGCGTGGTCGAAGGGCCTTCGTACGGCTCGTGGTTGCCGGATCCCTTGCTGCAGCCGTTGCCCGGATGCCGCGGGTCCGCGGGCGCGACCGGGCTGGTCAGGGTGCTGGTCGGCTTGATCAGGCAGGCGCGTGCCCTGGCGAACTTCTTCGCCATCAGTTCCTTGGTGGGCACGTCGGAGAAGGCCGGGTCGCCCACCCACCGGTTGCGGTCGGCGAAGGCGATGCGGCTGGCTTCGAGGTAGTGGTGGAGCGCCTGGACCCGGTCGGCCGCGGAGAGGTGGAAGTTCTCCAGGATGTTGAGGGCCTCACCGACGGTGGTGCCGCCGGACGACGAGGGCGCCATGGAGTAGACGTCGAGGCCGCGGTAGGTGGTGTGGGTCGGTTCGCGGCGCAGTGCGGTGTACTTCGCGAGGTCACCGGCCGCCATCAGACCGGGGCGGATCTTCGCGTCGGCACCCGGGGCCACCGGCGGGTGCTGGACGGTCCGGACGACATCGCGGCCGATCGCGCCCTTGTAGAGCGCGTCCATGCCCTCGCGGGCGAGTTGCCGGTACGTACGGGCGAGGTCCGGGTTGCGGAAGCGGGAACCGACGACCGGGAGTTTGCCGTGCGGCAGGAAGAGCTTCGCGGTGGAGGAGATGTTCCGGAAGCGCTCCTCGTTCATCTCGGTCTGGGCGCGGAATTCCTCGTTGACGACGAAACCGTCCTCGGCGATCCGCGTCGCGGGCCGCAGGGCCTTGGCCGGGGAGAGCGTTCCCCAGTCGCGCAGTGCCTTCCGCCAGGTCGCCGGCGTACCCGGAACTCCCACGGACAGACCGGAGTTGACGGCTTCGGGGAACGGAATCGGCTTGCCCGTCGAGGGATCGACGAAGGCGTCCGACTTCATCCGGGCCGGCGCGGTCTCCCGGCCGTCGATGGTGCTGACCTTGCCGGTACGGGCGTTGTAGTACGTGAAGTAGCCGCCGCCCCCGATGCCCGCCGAGTACGGCTCGACGACGCCCAGGGCCGCGGCGGTGGCGACCGCGGCGTCGGCGGCATTGCCGCCGTGCCGCAGCACTTCGATGCCGGCCCGGGACGCGTAGGGGTTGACGCTGGAGACGGCGCCGCCACTGCCGGTGGCGACGGACTCCTTGGCGGGCGGCTTGAGTCCGGTTTCCGACCCGGCCAACGCGGCACGGGGCGCGGACCCGGTGCCCGGCTGGGCACCTGCGCTGAGGGAGAAGACGAGGGGAACGGTGACCGCGACAACGGATGCGGCAGCGACCACGACACGACGACGGACAGGCAAGACGCCTCCGGGGATCTCTTGACGAGGGTTGAGATTGCGGAAACCCTGACAGCGGTTGATCAGCGCAGCAACGCCTGCGGGCAATAATTGCGCTTCTTCTGAGGTTCCCGCCCGGTAACCACAGCAACTACGCCACGTGCATCAACGGCACCGACTGCGCCGGCCACTACGGACTCTGCGCAGGGTCGCTACCCCGCGCACCGGCTCCGGGCCAGGGGTAGCATCGCCCGTAGAGCAGGGAATGTCAGAAGCATCGCCGGATCGAGGAGTTCGAGGCGCTCGCGGCTTCAACTTTCGCCTCGTCGAAGTGAGCTGAGCCGGTCCACGGAGCGGGACCGAGGTGCTTCCGGGTGTTGTTGAAGCCCCAGGTATCGGGTTTTCGACAAGGAGATCGTCATGAACAGCCCGGCACGGTCACACCCGGAACACGAAGACTTCCCCTGGACCATATCCATCGCCGACCACCCGCCCCGCAGCGATAGTGCACAGTACATAGCCAGCCGCAAGCTGATGCGTGAGCTCGTCGGCACGACGGACGACTGGACGTTCGCCCCCGGCCCGTACCAGGACCACCACGGCGGCGGAGTCTGGGTCAAGGACAACGACGGCTGGATCTGCCTGTTCCTCCCGCTCGGCATCGAGTGGTCGGCGCAATTCTGCGCGGATCCCGCGAAGGTGGACCGCGTACGCCAGTGCGCGGCCCGGGTGGTCGGCGCGTTCCCGGACACCCTGCCCGGTTATGCGAGCTTCGGCTACGACGACGGCGAACGGCTCCTGACCACCGTCATAAAGAACGCCGACCAGGTGGCCGAGTGGACGGACTCGATATTCAACGCCTCGGTGCCGCTGCCCGCCGGTACCCATTCCGGGGTGCTTCCGAAAGCGGCCGGATACCACCATTACCCGAAGCCGATCGTGGACATCGACCACTTCCGCCATGACGACTTCGAGCTGTTCGTCACCGATGAGAAGGGTTTCCCGGTGGCGGTCGTGCCGGTCGCGCCGCGCGGCTCCGGCGACGGCAGGGTACGCGTCCTCGCCGCCCATCCCAGCTCGTCCTACGCGGAGTGCCTGGTCACTCCGCCCGCGGCCGCCGCACCCCGTTCCGCCGCGGGCGCGGAGCCCGAAGCGCGGGCCGAGGAGTGGAAGGGCGCCGTCCTTCCCCCCGACGACGCCCTGGCGCGGCAGGCGTTCCGCCGGCAGACGAGCTGACGGTCCCACGACCGGCACCCGGCCACCGCCCCGGCCGCCCGCGCACGCCCCCATGCCCGTCACCATGCGCCCCTCGCCATGGGCCCTCACAGGGAACCGATCATGACCATCAAGGGAATCGATGTCTCGGCATTCCAGCCGGAGAAGTACCGGACCGCCGGCTCCGACTTCGTGTTCATCAAAATCACCGAAGGGACCAGCTTCACCAACAAGAACTGGGTCGCCCAGCGGAAGACCGCCCGCGACGCCGGGCTGGTGACCGGGTTCTACCATTTCGGCCGCCCCGGCCCCGTCTCGGACCAGGTCGATTTCTTCCTCTCCAAAATCGACCTCGCGGCGGGGGACATCCTGGTCCTCGACTGGGAGGATCCGCGCCTCTCAAGTGCCTGGAAGGACAGCTGGCTCAAGGAGGCCCGGCAGCGCGCCGTCGGCCACAAGGTGATCCTCTACTGCAACCGGGATTTCTGGCTGCACCGTGATGAGTCCTCGTTCGCCGGTGACGGCCTGTGGATCGCCCAGTACAACGGCCGGCCCGGTGACCCCGACATCCGGGCTCCGTGGGTCTTCCACCAATTCACCGATCACCCGATCGACACGAACGTGGGGAACTTCAAGGACAAGGCGGCGCTCGAGCAGTGGTCCTCGTCCCTCGTGCACCTCACCTGACACGGCTGACGGTGAGACGGAGACAGGACTCGGAGCCGAGCAGAGGAAGGGCCGGACCGGGCAGCGGGATGTCGGTGTGCAATTCTCCGTCCTCGGCGGTCAGGGAACACGGGTCCCGCTTGATCGGGTCGACCCGATCGACCTCACCCGCGACCTCTGAATTCCACCCGGCCCAGACGTGGAGTCCGTTGTCCGGTGCCTGATCAGGGTGGCCGACGTCCACGATGAGCGTGTCCTCCCAGTCGGCCACCTGCTCCAGGTGGTCCTCCCAGAAGAACCGGCCGCTCCTTTCGACGAGGTGGAACACCCGCAGCGCCAACGTGTAGCGCGCGCGGTTCGGTGACTGTTCCCGGCTGCGCGCCCGGGCGCGCTCCGGGTCGAGGAGGAATGCGGTGGCCAGCGGGACCGGGGCGACCCGGCCGTCCGCATCGGCGTGCTGGGCGGCTTCCTGATTCAGTTGAATCGGGCAGTAATGCGCCGCGCTCTGCTCGTGCAGTACCACCGGCAGGCCGCGCACCGACAGCCGCGCCTCCGCCTGCCAGACCGTCTCCGCATCACCGGGGCGCCGGCGCAGGTCGAGCTGGCACAGATCGACCCGGACCTGGTACTTCCCGAAGAGGAAACGGCGCAGATTCTGGTAGCCCTCTTCGGAGTTGACCAGTCCGTAGCGTCCCGAATGGGAGCGGTGGACGTACGCCCGATGCGCCTGGTGCACATAGGCGTTGTCGATGTGCACCAGACCGTCGCTGCGCGGGCCGACCGCCTTCTCCACCAGTCCGTAATCGGCGGCATTGGTACCGACGAGGCAAAACACCCGCTGTACGTCGAAGGCGGATTCCGGGATGTCGTGCGGCTGCCAGCCGGTGGGCGGTTCCTCGCCGTCGGACGCCCCGGGCGTGAGATAGGTGTACATCCGGTCCGGGGCGAACATCGCCGACCCGTTCGGCCCGAACGTCTCCATCGCCCAGTCGACCAGTCCCCCGCCGACGTCGAAGGAGATGCCCCCGTGCGGAGTGCCGTAGGTGAAGAATTTGTCCACCAGCTCGGCACCGGGAACGCGCGGTGTGCCCGCATTCGGATCGGCGGTGTGGGACACCTTCTGGATCATGCAGCGGGCCACCAGGCCGCCCATGGAATGGGCCACCAGATGGACCTTGGCGGCGCCGGTCTTCCGGCGGACGAGTTGCACGAAGTCGTACAGCCGCTCCGCCGCCTTCTCCAGATCGAATTCCTCCGGGGTCGCCGTCACGGACGTGCCGAAGGTGGAGGCGGCATAGTCGTAGAAGCGGAACACCCAGACGGACTCGGCCGGGACCGTGCCGTCGTCCTGTGTTTCGAGATACGCATGCTGATCGCCGCGCACCAGGAGCTCGTAGTCCTCGTCGATCATCAGCCGCAGCAGCGGCCCCTCGAACTGGTAGAAGCGCGGCGCACCGTCCCCGTCCACGCGGATGTGGGTGGCGCCGCTGTTGAGCCCGTAGAACGGGTCGTCGACCTGCTTGTCCACCCCGCTGGGCGGGCCGGCGTACCCACGCAGATAGATGAGGGGCGATCGCTCCGCCATGGGAGAACACCTTCCCGGGGCACTTTCCGACCGAGGCGCACGTCCCGCGGAGGCACAGGTCCTCCTGCTGCAGCCGGCGCGCGGTGAACCGCTGACCAGCCCAGCTTCCGGGCGGACCACGGCGCGCGCCAGCCCGGCGGGGCCAGCCGGGTCGCCGGGGCCCCGGCGGCCGCGTACGGGGGAGGTGCGGGGCTCGCTAGGAGCGGCGGCGCGGTTTGCCGCTCCTGCCGCTTCTGGCGCTCTTGCCGCCCTGCGGGCCTCCGGTGCCCCGGCGCCCGGCCCCGGCCGGCTTGCCGCCCGCCTTGCCGGCCGCCGCACCGGCGGCGGGCTTGCGCCGGGCGCCGCCCGATTCGGCACGCTTGGCCTTCGGCGACTGTTCGGGGGCGGCGGCCGGGCGACGGCCGCGGGAGCTGTTGACCGTGCGCCCGCGAACGATCCCGATGAAGTCCTCGACCATGTCGGTCGTGGCCTCCTGCGGCCAGGACAGCGCTACCCGCGAGGCGGGGGTGTCCGATACCGGCCGGTAGGTGAGGTCCTTGCGGTGGTGCAGCCGGGCGAGGGACTGCGGGACGACGAGGAGGCCCACCCCTGCCGCCACCAGCTCGATGGCGTCCGCCGTGGTGGCGGGCCGCTCGAACGCGGGCAGTCCCGGCGGACGCTCCCAGTCGAGGGTGTCGTCGAGGGGGTGCAACAGGATCTCGTCGGCGAGGTCCTCGGCGCTGACCTCGTCGACCGCCGCCACGAGGTGGTCCTTGGGAATCACGACCACCGTCGTCTCGGTGTAGAGCGGGATCGCGGCCAGGTCCGTCCGGTCGACCGGCAGACGCACGAAACCCGCGTCGGCCTCGCCGCTCCGCAGCACCTCGAAGGCGTCGGCGGCGGGCACCTGCACGAGGGTGAGGGGGATGTCGGGCAGCCGCTCGTTCCAGATCCGCACCCACTTCGTGGGGGTCACTCCCGGGACGTAGGCGAGCCGGAACGAAGGGGATGCTTCCGAGCCTGTCACGCCGCCAGGGTAACCGGTCGTGGTCGGCGGTAGCGCATACGCTCGATATCCTTGGCTGCATGACGTCGCACCAAACCACCCAGACGATGAAGCCCGCCACCGCGGCGAAGAAGCTGGGTGTGTACCTCGAGGCCACCCCCGCCGAGTTCCAGGAGGGCGTCGTCTCGCGCGCCGAGCTGAACGCCTTGCAGGCCGATCCGCCCAAGTGGCTGCGGGAGCTGCGGCGCAACGGCCCGCACCCCCGGCCCGTGGTCGCGGCGAAGCTGGGCATCTCGATCTCCGGTCTCGCCCGTGGCGGCATCACCGAGGCGCTCACCACGGAGCAGATCGACGCGCTGAAGGAGGAGCGTCCCGAGTGGCTGGAGCGGGAGCGCGCCACCCAGGCCGACGTCCGCAAGGAAGCGCAGCGCGTCAAGGAGAAGCACCTCCAGGACGAGAAGAAGAAGCAGGCCTGAGGCTTGCCCAGGGGGCCTGACCCGCGCTCTTGAGGGTCGCCCCACCCATCTGTCCGCACCCGGTCCGCACGACGCCCAGCAGGGCGCCCATGGCGGTCCGGGTGCGGTTTTTCCATCCGGCCGGGCCTACCCTGGGCGACCCTTGTTGCACATTGCTTGCAGCTGATAACGCCCGTCAGGCGATCCGCACGCTGACGATGCGGCCCGAGGCCTCGACGACGAACAGCTCGTGGCGCGGATCGTGCGTGCCGAAGCCGAGGGGCACGCGGACACTGGTGGGCATCCGCAGACCGCTCACCAGGACGCAGGACCGGCCGGTGACCGGGTCCACCCGGAGGAGTTCCCCGGCACGGAACGACGCGACGACCAGATCGCCCCGGAACGACGTGAGGTCGTCGAGGAGCTTGGCGTCCCAGGGGTGGCGGCTCAGCTCGGTGACCGTGGTGTGGCGGGCCGGGTCCTTCAAGGGGATGCGGACGATCGGCGACGCGGTGCTGGTGAGGACGCTCGCGTAGAGCTGGTCGCCGACGATCTCCAGGCCGTTGGTGCCGAAGACGGAGGCGGCCCGCGTCCACCGCTCGTCCGGGGTCCCGTCCGGGCGGAACTTGAGGACCCCGGTGGCAAGTTCGCGGCTGACGTAGAGGTTGCCGGCGGCATCGACGGCCTGGCCGTTGATGCCGGACAGCCCGTCCACGACCCGCTCGGCCCTGGGGCGGGCGGCGGCCGGGTCGAAGCGCAGGATGCCGCTCCCCAGGCCCGTGGTCAGCGGATTCACGCCGTAGTTGACGTACATGAGGCCGTCCGGGCCGCGCCGGATGCCGCCGGGGCCGTTGACCGGGAGGGTGACCTTGAGCGTGCCGCCGGGGGCGTAGCCCTCGACCCGGTGCTGGGTGACGTGGGAGACCCAGAGGGTGCCGTGCCCGTCGAAGGCCAGGTTCTCCCGCCAGTCCAGGAGCGGTATGCCGCCCGGCCGGAAGACCTCGACATGCGTCCGCGCGCCGCACGGCTGTGCGGATGTAGCCCCCGGTGCGTGCCGCCCGGATGCCGCCGCCGGCGGTTGCGCACCGCCGAGCAGCAGCCCGGACAACAGCACCGTCACCGCGACCGCCGCGCTCCCACGACGCCCCATCCTCGCTGCCTTCCGCTCGCCTGCTCGCCCGTTCATCGTTTGCCGCTGGTCGATCTTCGCTGTTCGCTGTTCGTTGTTCGTTGTTCGTTGTTCGTTGTTCGTGCGCCAAGTCTGCTTGGTGAGTGGGGAGTTGGGGAGGGCGTTTCCGGCACATGGTGATGTCCGGTAATCAGCGGTGCGGCGGGTCCGCCCTCGCCCGGCGGCCCGTGGTCAGCCCAGGTCGTAGCGGAAGGTGTACGCGACGGAGGGGGCACCCGGCTTGGCGGTGTAGCTGCCGGTTCCGCTCAGTCCGGTCAGTTCGCCGGTGGCCGCGCCCGGTACGACCTCGAAGGTGCAGTGCACCGCCCCGTCGGGCTCGAACGAGCCCCGCTCCTCGACCACGAAGGTGCCCTCACGCCCGTCGAGCCGGCCGGCCAGGACCTGCATGCCGGTGAAGGTGCCGGTCTTCTCGGTGACGTAGACGATGGTGTACTCGCAGTCGGTGTCGGCGGCCTCGATGCCGCCGGAGAAGGCGTTGGTGACGGAGGCGTGGGCGAGCTTCGGGCTGGTCTCGCTCCGGCCGACCGTGCGCTCCTCCCAGTTGGCGAAGGTGAAGTGGCCGGTGGTCTGCGTGGGCATGGTGGTCCTCTGTTCGGCCGGCGGCACAAGCTCGTGCCTGCGGTGGATGACCATCATCGGACCCGTACCTGACACCTTCTGTCAGGTACGGCGGAGGACCACGGGACAATGGCCCCATGCGCGCCGACCGGCTCCTCTCCCTGCTGTTGCTGCTCCAGAATCGTGGGCGGATGACCGCTCCCGAACTCGCCGCGGAACTGGAGGTGTCGGTCCGTACGGTCTACCGGGACGTCGAGGCGCTGATCACGTCGGGCGTACCGGTGTGCGTCGACCGCGGACCCACCGGCGGGTACCGCCTGATGGACGGGTACCGCACCCGGCTGACCGGGCTCACCGACGCCGAGGCGGGCGCGCTGTTCCTCGCCGGAATGCCGGGGCCGGCGCGCGATCTGGGTCTCGGGGCCGTGCTGGCGACCGCTCAGCTGAAGTTGCAGGCGGCGCTCCCGGCGGATGCGGCGGACAGCACCCGGCGCATCCAGGACCGGTTCCACCTGGACGCACCGGCGTGGTTCCGGGACGCCGATCCGGTACCGCATCTGGCGCCGGTCGCCCAGGCGGTGTGGGAACAGCGCATCCTCCGTGCGCACTACCGGCGTTGGGGCGGTGAGGTGCACCGGGAGCTGCACCCGCTCGGCATCGTCCTCAAGGCCGGGCTCTGGTACCTGGTGGCGCGGGCGGACGGGACGGTGCGGACGTACCGGGTGTCGCGGCTCCTGGCGGTCGATCTCACCGACGAGGTCTTCGAGCGGCCGGCCGGGTTCGATCTGGCCGCCTATTGGGAGGAGTCCTCCCGGCGGCTGGAGGCCGCGCTCCACCAGGGCACGGCCCGGCTGCGGATCTCCCCCCGGGCGCAGCGGCTGCTGCCCATGCAGTTCGGTGCGCTCGGTACCCGGGCCCTGGAGAGCGCGGAGCCGCCGGACGGGGACGGCTGGGTGGAGGTGGAGATGGCGGTCGAGGGGGAGGCCGTCGCAGTGAGCGATCTCCTCCGGCTGGGCAGGGAGGCGGAGGTGCTGGGCCCGGCCGGGCTGCGGCAGGCGATGGCCCGGGCCGTGGCCGTACTGGCGGAGCGCTACGCCTCGGCGTCCTGAGCCCCCGCGCACCGGGCGCCCGGCGCGTTCGGCACGCGTCCGGCACGCGTCCGGCGGGCGCATACCCAATTGTTATGCGAGACCTATGGGGATGAGAGAGACATCGGATGGCATAAGTGACGTGAGGCGCCTTGACGGGTTCCTGAGGTCCCCAGGAAGCTGAGCCGCCCCCCACGGCAACGTTCCCCTTTTACCGTTGGAATGCCCATGCGCCCGCTTGTTTCCGCAGGCTCGCTCACGGCCGCCGTGGCCGCGGCCCTGCTGACCGCCCCTTCCGCTTACGCCGCGCCGCCCGGCGACAACGGCACCGTGAAGATCCACGACGCCAAGACCGGCGTCGAACTCCGCAAGAACGAACCGCACGTCTGCACCTTCTACCTCGACTCCTTCGGCTTCGACGGTGCCCAGCAGGTCGACTGGCACATCGAGGCCTGGGCCCCGACCGCCCACACCAAGGGGGAGACGGTCACGTCCGGTTCCCTGACGCTGGACGGCGAGGGACACGGCCGGACGCAGGACCTGTCCCTGCCCGACGGCCACTACAAGCTGTTCTGGAACTTCGCCGGCGAGCACGGCCGGGCCAAGCACAAGGTCTTCTGGACCGACTGCAAGGACGCCGGCGGGCCCGGCGCCGGCAAGCCGTCGGCGTCCGCCACCGCGGGCGGGCCGGCCACCAAGCCGAGCGCCTCGCCGACCTCCTCCGCCCCCGCGGGCACCACCCCGACGTCCTCGGCGGCCGCGTCCGCCGCGCCGTCGCCGTCGCCGTCCCGCTCCGCGCAGAGCGGCGACCTGGCCGAGACCGGTAACGGCGCGCCCGTCGGTCCGCTGTCGGCCGCTGCCGCCCTGTTCGTGGCGGGCGGCGGCTACCTGGTGTTCCGCCGCCGCAAGGCACAGCAGCACTGATCCGGCCGGTGCCTCGGGCTCCTGGTCGTGCCCCTACGGGCGCGACCAGGAGCCCGGCCGGCATTGTCAGTGGCAGCGGTTAGCTTGTGACCATGAACGTGATCGTGCAGGAGATCCCCGGCGATGACCGCCGTTTCCCGCCCGCGCTCGCCGAAGTGGCCAAGGCCGACTTCGACTTCGGCGACGACGGCGAGGGCGTCGACTTCGAGCCGTTCGACGCGTTCGCCTCGGCCGAGGAGACCACCGACTGGCTGCGTCACTGGACCGGCAACGACGAACTCGACGGGGACGCCTTCCGGTTCTTCGGAAGGGACGGTACGGGCGGCCGGGCCGCCATATGGTCCGCCCGCCCGGGGCGTCCGCTCGCCGAACAGCCCGTGGTGTTCCTGGGCTCGGAGGGCGAGTGCGGCGTGGTGGCCGGGGACCTGTCCGGGTTCCTGTGGGTGCTGGCCGACGGCTTGGGGCCGGTGGAGGCCGTGGTGTTCGACCGCGACGCGCGCCCGGACCCGGCCCTGGCCGCCCTCGCCGAGCGGTATGCGACCTCCCCGCGCCGGACGGCCGAGCAGATCATCGAGGAGGCCGACGCGGAGTTCCCCACCTTCTGTGAGGACATCGACGCCCTCTGCCGCTGAGCGCTCCGGGGACCACCTCCGCGGGCGGGCCGCGGGGACCACGTCCCCGATCCGACCCCGCACCTCACCAACCTTCCTGACCTGCAACCGAGTTGGGTCCCCCAGTCGTCTCACACGGCGCTGCTGCTGCCTCTAGAATCCGCAGCAACGGGAAGGGTGGCTCATGACGATCACGGGGGACGTCACCGTCGTCGTGCACGACGAGGACGCCGATGCGCAGGAACTCGACGAACTGACGCGAGGGCTCCTGGAGGAGTTGCTGGCGCTGGATCTGCCCGATGTGGCGCGCGGGCAGGAGCCCGGGGCGGTGGGCGGCAAGAGCGGGGTGGTGTCGTCACTCACGACGGTGGTGGTCAGCGGCGGGTTCTCGGTCGCCGCGCTGCGGTCCCTGACGCTCGTGGTGCGGGACTGGATCAAGCGCAGCGGGGCCCGCAAGGCCGTGCTGGTCAGCGGGGAGCGGCGGCTGGAGATCGAAGGGGTGTCGAAGAAGACGCAGGAGGCGGTGGTGGAGGCCTGGATCCAGGCGCTGGCCGCCGACGACGGGCCGGGCGCGGGCACCGCACCGCTGTCGGAACCGTCCACGCCGGCGGCCCTTGAGGGGTCGGCGGAGGGCGCCTGATGGTTCGTCACCATGCCGTCGCCCGGGCGGCGGTGAGCGCGGGAGGATCGGGTGGGTGAACGACGTGCCCTGCTCATCGCCACCGAGCGCTATCTCGACGACTCGCTCCCCCAGCTGCGGTCGCCGGTGCATGACGCCCGGAAGCTGGCCGCGCTCCTCGAAGACCCCGACGTCGGGCAGTTCGATTTCGTCCAGGTGCTGGTCGACGAGTCGAAGGCCGTCATCGAGGAGGCCGTCGAGCGGCTCTTCCAGGCCCGCGGGGTCGACCTCGCCCTGGTCTACCTGTCCTGCCACGGGCTGAAGGACGGCCGGGGGCGGCTGCACTTCGCGACCGTCAAGTCCAGTCACGAGATGGTCCGGGCCAGCTCGGTCTCGGCGGAGTTCATCAAGGAGTCGATGGAGTACAGCCGCGCCAAGCAGAAGATCGCCCTGCTGGACTGCTGCTTCTCCGGTGCGTTCGGTGCGTCCAAGGGCGGTGCGGACGCCGAGGACATCCCCCGGCAGTTCGTCGACCGCGGCAGCTATGTGATCACCGCCGCCAACTCCGTCCAGGAGGCCCTGGAGGACGAGACCCCGGGAGCCGGCGCGGCCGAGTGGAGTTCGGTCTTCACCCGCGCGGTGATCGACGGCCTCACCACGGGCCGGGCCGATCTCGACGAGGACGGCTGGGTCACGGCGCAGGAGCTGTACCAGTACGTGGCCGAGGTGGTCGCCCGTACCCACGAGCAGAAGCCGACGTTCTTCGGCAGCGACATCCAGGGCGGCAGCCGGCTGCGGCTGTCCAAGGCGGCCGCGCACGCCCACCGGCCGTTCCCGAGCCTCACGGAGACCGAGGGCCCCTCTCCCCTGACGACGCTCGACCAGTTGCTGCCGCCGCTGGTGGTGACCGAGGAGCGCGGGCTGTCGGCGGTGGGCTGGCGGGACAGCGGCCGCCTGATCACCCCGGTCGGCCGCTCGCACCGCACGGAGGGCCGCCGGGTCCGCACCCACTGCGTGGATCTGTCCGGAGGCGCCGGGCATGTGGCGGTGGCCGGCGGTCCGCGCAGCGGCAAGACGCTGCTGCTGCAGACCCTGGTGACCTCGCTGGCCCTGACGCACACCCCGCACGAGGTCGAGTTCCACTGCCTGGACTTCGGTGGCGGCGGACTGCGCCGGCTGACGCACCTGCCGCACGTCCGCGGCATCGCCCACCGGCAGAACCCCGACGAGGTGCACCGCATGGTGGCGCACGCCGTCTGGCTCAACACCCTGCGGGAGAACCAGTTCGGGCAGCTGCCGTCGATCGACTCCATCGAGGCGTACCGCGGTGCGCGGGCCCGCGGCGAACTCGCCGACCAGCCGGTGGGCGATCTGTTCCTCCTGGTCGACGGCTGGTCGGAGTTCGCCGACAACTTCCAGGACCTCGCGGTGGCGCTGCGGGGCATCGGGTCGACGAGCCTGCGGCACGGCGTGCACCTCGCGGTGACCACGCCTCACTGGTCGGCCCTGCCCAAGTCGCTGCTCGACGTGATGCTGACCCGCTTCGAGCTGGCGCTCAGCTCCCCCGACGAATCCCTCGTCCACCCCGAACCGGCCGCGCGGCTGACCCCGGCGACCCCCGGGGTGGCCCTGTGCACCGACCGGACCGAGAAGCGGTACGTACACATCGCCCTGCCCCGGACGGACGGCCTCACCACGGTGGACGATCTGGCGACGGCGGCCGCCGCACTGGGGCAGCAGGCCCGCGGCGGCTGGTCACGGTCGGCGGCCGACGACATCGCGCCACCCGTTTCCCGGGTCGCGGACCAGCTCGATTTCACCCAGCTGATGGGAATCGGGGATCCCGGGACGTTCGACGCCGCCCAGGCGTGGCGGCCGCGTACCGCGCAGGAGCGGTTGCGGGTGCCGATCGGCATCGGGCCGAACGGGCAGCCGGCCGTGCTCGATCTCAAGGAGGCCGCGCAGGGCGGGATGGGCCCGCACGGGCTGTGCGTCGGCTCGACCGGCTCCGGCAAGTCCGAGCTGCTGCGCACCCTGGTGCTGGCGCTGGCCGTCACGCACTCCTCCGAGAACCTCAACTTCATCCTGGCGGACTTCAAGGGCGGCGCGACCTTCGCCGGTTTGTCGCTGCTGCCGCACGTGGCGGCGGTGATCACCAACCTCGCCGACGACACGGCCCTGATCGACCGGATGCGGGACGCGATCACCGGCGAACTCCAGCGCCGCCAGGAGCTGTTGCGGGACGCCGGCAACTACCCCAACGTCACCGCGTACGAGAACGCCCGGGCCGCCGGCGCGGACCTGCTGCCGCTGCCCTCCCTGGTCCTGGTGGTCGACGAGTTCAGCGAACTGCTCACGGCGAGGCCGAACTTCATCGAGATGTTCATCCAGATCGGCCGGATCGGCCGCTCCCTGGGCGTCCATATGCTGCTCGCCTCGCAGCGCCTGGAGGAGGGCAGGCTGCGGGGCCTGGACACCCATCTGTCGTACCGGATCGGGCTGCGGACGTTCTCCGCCGCGGAGTCACGGGCGGCGATCGGCGTACCGGACGCCTATCACCTGCCGAGCGCCCCGGGGTCCGGCCTCCTCCGCTACGACGGCGACGTCATGGCCCGTTTCAAGGCCGCGTACGTCTCCGGCGTCCACCGGCCTCCCGGCGGGACGTCCGACCCGCCGGACGCGCTCGCCGACACCGTCCTGGACGTACTGGTGCAGCGGATGGAGGGCCAGGGCCCGGCGGCGCACCAGGTGTGGCTGCCGCCGCTGGACGAGTCGCCGACGGTCGACCAGCTGCTGCCGCCGCTCACGGTGACACCCGCACGGGGCCTGCACGCGGAGGTGTTCACCCCCGGCACGCTCATGGTGCCCGCGGGGGTGGTGGACAAGCCGTACGAGCAGCGGCGCGACGTGCGGTACCTGGACTTCTCCGGCGCGGCCGGCCACGGGCTGTTCGTCGGCGGCCCCCGGTCGGGCAAGTCGACCGCGCTGCGCTCGGTGATCGCCGCGTTCGCCCTCACCCACACACCGCGTGAAGTGCAGTTCTACTGCGTCGATTTCGGTGGCGGCGGATTGCTCGACGTCGAGGGCCTGCCGCATGTCGGTACGGTCGCCTCCCGGCTGGACGCCGACAAGGTGCGCCGGACGATCTCCGAGATCGCGGGCCTCCTCGACCGCCGCGAGGAGTTCTTCCGCTCGCACTCCCTCGACACCATGGCCACCTACCGGAAGCGCCGGGCCGCCGGGCACTTCCCCGACGAGGCGTGCGGCGACGTCTTCCTGGTGCTCGACGGCTGGTCGTCGTTCCGGTCCGACCACGAGGAGCTGGAGCCCGCCGTCCTCGACATCGCCGGTCGCGGTCTCGGGCTGGGCGTCCACCTCCTCCTCGGCGCCAACCGGTACACCGAGATCCGGCCCGCGCTGCGCGATCTGCTGCTCAACCGGGTGGAACTGCGCCTGGGCGATCCGCTGGAGTCGGAGGTCGACCGCCGGCAGGCCGAGAACGTGCCGATCGGGCGGCCCGGCCGTGGTCTGTCGCCCGAGCGGGACCACTTCCTCGCCGCGCTGCCGCGGCTGGACGGCCATCCCGACCCCGACACGCTCGGGGAGGCCCTGTCGGACCTGGTGAGCGCGGTGCGCACGCACTGGAACGGGCCGGCCGCGCCCCCGGTCCGCATGCTGCCGGCCCTGCTCGCGGTCGATGCGCTGCCGCGGCCCGGCGAGGGCCCCGCCACCGGCATCCCGTTCGCCCTCGACGAGGCCACGCTGGCCCCCGTGCGCCTCGACTTCGAGACCGATCCGCTGCTGGTCGTCTACGGCGAGAGCGAGTCCGGCAAGTCGTCGCTGCTGCGCCTGCTGGCCCGGCAGATCGCCGAGCGCCACCCGACGGAGCGGGCGCTGCTGGTCGTCGCCGACTACCGCCGGTCCCTCCTGGGCGACGTTCCCGAGCGTCATGTCTCCCATTACTGCGGTATGGCACCCCAGTTGAAGGAGGTGATCGCCGGGCTCGCCGGTTCGCTGAGCCGGCGGATGCCCGGGCCGGACGTCACCCCCGAGCAGTTGCGCAAGCGCAGCTGGTACGACCTGCCGGACGCCTTCGTGCTCGTCGACGACTACGACCTGGTGGCGACCAGCAGCGGCAACCCGCTGCAGCCATTGCTGGAGTACCTGCCGTTCGCGCGCGATCTGGGGCTGCGGCTGATCCTGGCACGCAGCTCCTCGGGCGCCGGCCGGGCGTCGTTCGAGCCGGTGATGCAGCGCACCCTCGAACTGGGCGCACAGGGGCTGCTGTTGTCCGGCGACCCCGGTGAGGGGCACCTGGTCGGCAACCACCGGGCGCGCCAACTCCCGCCCGGCCGGGCGCTGTTCGTCAACCGCAAGCGGGAGGCACGGCTGGTCCAGACGGCCTGGTCCCCGCCCTCGTGAGGCGCAGCGCCCGTCCGGAGGGCCGATCAGTGCACGGACGCGTCCGTCAAGGGTGAGCGTGCCCGGACCGCGAGGGTCGCGGCCCGGGCACCTTGGAGGTCGGTCAGCTGTTGAGGCTGGTGTGGTTCCACCAGCCCTGGCGGCCCACGGTGAAGTCGAGGGTTGCCTCGTCCCCGTTGAGCTTGCCCTCGTACTGCTGGCCCTTCTTGAGCGGGCTCTCGATGAGCTTGCCGTGCGCGTCCTTGATCGACTCGATGACGAGGGTCGGGACCTTCTTCAGGGTCGCCGGGTCGATGACGGACATGGGGTCGATGGTGACCGCCTCGTCCCAGTTCGGACGGGCCGCGAGCTGGTGCGCGAGGTGGATCTCGTCGCCCTCCCCGAACATCAGGTACGTCAAGTACTCGGGGTAGGGGAGGTTGCCGAGCTTGCGGAAGTGGCGCACGTCCTCCTTCTTGCACTCCACCTCGGTCTCGGTCTTCGTCATCTGCTGGAAGTCGCGGTTCCCTTCCTTGTCGACGACGACCCGCTCCAGGTGGACCCTGAAGACCTTGCCCTGCTGGAGCTCCGGGAGCTCGAAGTGGTGCGGACAGCGCAGCGAGTAGAAGACCCGCTCGCTCTCGTGCTGCGCCAGGTCCTTGAGGTACATGTCCCGCAGCTCACCGTTGTCCTTGATGCTGAAGGTGAAGACCGCCTGGTAGTCGTGGCCGGACTGCGGGTTGTACAGCGCCAGGTGGTAGAAGAACAGCTTCTTCTTGCCGAGGATCAGGAAGCGGTGGATGTGCTCGTGTCCGGCGTGGCCGGCTTCGGGGGTGCTCATGGTGAGGTCGTGCCTTTCGTGTGGAGGGTGTTCGGGAGGGTGCGGGCGTCCGGAGGGGAGTGGTGCTGCCGTCGGGCCCAGAAGGGGCGGTCGGGCCAGCGGGTTTCCCGGGCGTGCACGACCCGGTGGTCGTGCCGGTAGGCCGTACGGGCCGTGGCGACCTGCGCCGCGTAGCCGGCCAGTGCCGTCCGGTCGCCGTGGAGCCGGGCGTGGACCGCCCGGCCCGCGCTCAGCCCGGTGTAGAGGGCGGTGAGGATGCCCTGGGAGCTGAGCGGGTCGAAGGCGGCCGCCGCGTCGCCGGCGGCCGTCCAGCCGTCGCCGTGCACCCGGTCCAGATGGGCGGTGTGCGCGGCGGCCCGGCGGGGTGGCGGAAGGTGGGTGAGGCCGTGCGGGCGGGCCCGGCCGACGACGTGCCGGGTGGCCAGCAGCCGGTCCCGGAACCGCTCGGCGCCGCGTCCGCCGGCGACGGGCAGATCGGGGTCGGTGAAGTAGGCGACCAGCCGGCGCCGGGAGGGCAGCAGGGCCGTGTACCACCAGCCGTCCGGGTCGGACTCGACCAGGGAACGGCCGTCGGCGGTGTGCTGCGCGGCCGGGTCCAGGGTCAGGTGGAGCGCGGTCAGCCGGTCCCCGGTCCGCCGCCGGGCGCCGGCGCGGACGGCGATCGCCGCACCCCGCCCGGTGGCGTCCACCACCCATCGGCAGTGGACCGTGCGTTCCTCGTCCCCGCGGGAGCGGTCGCGCAGGGCGAGCCGCCAGGTGCCGTCCGGTTGGCGGGCGGGGCGCCGTACGGCGGTGCGCTCGGCGAGGTCGGCACCGGCCGCGCGGGCGGCGGCGCGCAACCGCCGGTCGAACAGCCCACGGTCGAGGTGCCAGCCATGCCCGTACGGGTCGTGGAGGAAGTCCACGGCGTGCAGTTCGGCCGAGCCCCAGGCGGAGAGGTTGCCGTGGCAGGGCAGATGGCCGGCGCCCAGGACGGACCGGTCGACGCCGAGGTCGGCGAGGAGCAGCCGCGCCACGGGGACCAGCGCCTCACCGGCCTTGGGCGGTCCGGTGCCGGCGTCGGCCAGCAGGACCGTGCGCCCGGCCCGTACGAGGGCGAGCGCGGCGGCGCAGCCTGCCGGACCGCCGCCCGCCACCACGACGTCGTAGGCGGGCGCGGGGCTCACGGGGAGCCGTGCAGGGGGTCGAGCTTCTCCAGGTATCCGGCGGCGATCGCCGCCTCGTCGTGGCCGGTGGCCTCCTTGACCTCCTGGACCACCTGCTGCACGAGCATGGCGGAGACGTCCGCGGCGGCGACCTCGCCGGTCCACGCGTCGGCCGCGCCGGCCAGTTGGGGCGCGCCCGCCTCGGGCACCTGGATGTTGATGAGGTTGGCGTGGTCGGGGGCCTTCGGATATCCGGGCTCGGACTCCACCTGCATGAACCGGGGGAACTTCTCGTCGCCCACCTGGTATTCCTGGGTCCGGACGATCCCGAACTTGTACCAGTCGTCGATCATCTGGCGGCGCTGGACGTTGAAGTCGGTGCCCTTCAGGCCGCGCAGCCACACCGCCCGGTTCTCGAAGGCTTTCTCCCTGGCGCTGTCGTCATTGCCGGTCGGCTTGGTGTTGACGATGTCGAAGTCGGCCTGCTTCAGCACGTGGTTGGGAACCTGGGCGGGCCAGAAGGTCGGCAGATAGGGGCTGTAGCGGGGGCCGAGCCCGGCACGTACTTCATAGCCGGAGCGGCAGCTCGCCGCGTCGCACTGCCAGGGGGCGGCCATCCAGCGGGTGAGGTCGCCGGGCCCCTGCGCGTACAGCGGGCCGTTCTTGCCGAGGGCGTCCGCGAGGCTGAGCACATCGCCGTAGTCGCGTTCCGGGTTCTCCGGCGTGCGGTGCAGGATGCGGAACGGCTCGGAGTACATGGTCTTGTGCCGCACCGGCCAGGTGACCTCGCAGCCGGGATGGAAGGCGTCGGCGGCGCAGTTCTCCAGCGCGCCCCGGTCCAGCAGGCGCGGCTGCTCGGTGACGGGCGCCTGGTCGACGTCGGGGTAGCCGGTGCGGATCGGGCCGGTGGTGAAGTGGCCCTCGGCCCACTGCGCCAGCATCCGGTCCTGGGTGGGAGAGAGCGTGATGTGCTGCCGGACGGAGTTGGGCTTGCTGGCCATGGCGTCGCCGTAGAGCCACGGCCAGGGGACGGGGGAGATGCCGTCCCGGCAGTAGTCGCGCATCTGGACGTAGATCTGGCGACGGAGTTCGCGGCTGGCCTCGCCCGGGTCGGCGAGCCGCTTGCGGAGGGCCGGGTTGCGGAAGTCGTGCGGTCCCTGCCAGCCGAACTGGGTGGCGAAGCCGTGGTTGACCCACTGCAGATCGCAGAACCGGCCCAGCAGCGGTTCGATGTCGTCCGGGAACGAAGGCCGCTGCTCGACGGGCAGTGTCTGTTCGGTGACGAACACGTCGTACAGCAGGTCGTAGAGGGTGCGGACGGTCTTCACGCCGGGGGCGTAGTGCGGCGGGGCGACGACGACCCAGCTGGGGGTCGCGGCCTTCGTCGCGCCGTTGATCGTGACCTCCGCCGTCACCGGGCCGTCGGAGACGTCGTCGTACCAGGTGTCGTTGTTGGTGACACCGGTGATCGGCTTCTCCGGGGTGGCGTAGGAGGCCGACCTGCCGGCGCCTCCGACGACCAGGAGACGACCGTCCTGCTGGGTGGAGATGGACCCCAGGGAAACCGGTTTGTCCATGATCTTGCCGTCGAAGGTGGCGGTCTCCTGCGCGGAGGCACGGATGTCCTTGCGGCCGGGATCGATGACAAGTTTCTTCCGGTCCGCGCCCTTGACGTCGAAATTACGCCGGCGCCGCTGGGCGTCCGGCAGGGCGGCGGCTTCCGGGATGTCGAGCGGAATGTGGAACTGGTACCAGGCGGCCTTCTTGTTGGCGAGATGTACCGACCATTTGATTTCCGTCACGCCGTCCTGGCCCTGTTTGAGCTCCTTGACGACCTCCCCCTTCTCGTTGTAGCCGTAGATCCGGAATCGGGCGGCCTGCCGGACGACCTTGCCCGAGCTGTCCTTGTACGAGCCGGCCGGAAGTGCCGGCTGATCCGGTGATTCCGGGCCGATGAAGGGCTGCTGGTCGCTGTTGCCCACCCGGGCTATGCCGATGGCAGGGTGAATCTTTATTTGTACGATCCGATTGTCCATGGAAGAGCCTTCGTTCGGGTGGGGCCACACATGCCCACCGATGACTCAACCGTAGGAACACCTCAATGCGGACCGCGCTCCCGAGGCGTCACAATGAGTGCACGAATTCACCCTTCCGGCCGCTACCCGGCCCGTGTCGCCCGCCGTCAATTCACCGAATGTGACGGCGGGCGATATGCCTGCGGTTTTCCGGCCGGCGGGCTCAGACGGGCGCCGGGAGGTCGCGGATCAGGTCCGCCGCCTTTTCGGCGATCATGATCGTGGGGGCGTTGGTGTTGCCCCGTACGACGGTGGGCATCACGGACGCGTCCACCACCCGCAGCCCGCGCACCCCGTGCACCCTGAGGCGCGGGTCGACGACGGGACCGATGGCGCAGCTTCCCGCCGGGTGGTACAGGGTGTGCAGTTCGCGCCGGACGAAGTCCAGCAGGCCCGCGTCCGTCAGGGTGGCGGGGTGGCGGAAGTCGGCCCTGCGGTGCTTGCGCAGACTGGGCCGGTCAGCGATGTCCAGCAGCAGCCTGACCGCCCGGACCATGGTGTCCCGGTCCTCGTCGGTGGCCAGGTAGTTGTGCAGGATGCGCGGCTGTGCGCTGGGGATCGCGGAGCGCAGCGAGACCTTGCCCCGGCTGGTGGGGGTGAGCAGGGCCGCGCCCACCATGAACGCGTGGTCGGTGACCGCGCCGAGGCCCTCCTCGTGGAACATCACCGGGGCGGCGTGCACCTGGATGTCGGGGGCTTCGAGGCCGTCGAGGGTGCGGTGGAAGCCGCCGGCCTCGCCGACGTTGGAGGTGAGCGGGCCGGCCCCGTGGTTCTCCAACTGCCGTACCGCGTCCGGGTTTTCGGCGGACAGCAGGGACGGGGTGTCAGTCAGGAAGGTGAGGCCGACGTGCGGGTGGTCCTGGAGGTTCTCCCCCACCGGGAGGTCGACGCGGGCGGTGATGCCGTGGGCCGCCAGTTCCCCGGCCGGTCCGATCCCGGACAGCATCAGCAGCTGCGGGGAGTTGTACGCGCCCGCGCAGAGCACCACCTCGCGTTCCGCCCGCCGCCGCAGCAGCTCCCCGCCGCGGTCCAGCTCGACGCCGGTCGCGCGGTCGCCGTCGAACAGTACGCGGGTGCACTGGGCGCCGGTGAGCACGTCGAGGTTCGGCCGGGCCAGGGCGGGCCGCAGATAGCCGACGGCGGTGCTGCAGCGCAGGCCGTCGCGTTGGGTGAGGTGGTAGTGGCCGACGCCGTCCTGTTCGGGGCCGTTGAAGTCGGCGGTGAGGGGATGACCGGCCTCCTGCGCCGCCGCCACGTAGGCGGCCATCAGGGGGTGCCGGGAGCGGCCTTCGCTGACCGTGAGCGGCCCTCCGATGCCGTGCCAGACGGAGGGCGGCCCCTGGAAGTCCTCGGCGCGCAGGAAGTACGGGAGGACGTCGTCCCAGCCCCACTGTTCGGCGCCGCCGGCGGCCCAGGCGTCGTAGTCGCGCCGGTTGCCCCGGATGTAGACCATGGCGTTCATCGACGAGGAACCGCCGAGCATGCGCCCCCTGGGGAGGACCCGGCGGCGGCCGTCCAGTCCGGGTTCGCAGTCGCTGAGGTAGCGCCAGTCGTACTTCGTCTGGAACAGCTTGGCCAGCGCGGCCGGTACGTGGATCTCCCGGGCGTCGTCCGGCGGCCCGGCCTCGACGAGCAGGACCCGGACGTCCTCGTCCTCGCTGAGCCGGGCTGCCAGTACGCACCCCGCCGACCCGGCACCCACGATGATGTAGTCGTACACGTGCACCGTCCCGTCCCCTCCCCAACCGGTGGTGGAGCCCCCACCCAAGCCGTATCGGCCGGTCCTCCACACCGGGAAACCGGCCATTGTCGGACCGACGGGACGAAGGGGCCGAGACGAAGGGGCCGTGGGGGCGACCGGACCGGCGGGATCGACCGGACCGACGGGGTTTCCGTCTTTGACAGGGTGTCCGTATCCCGTGGGGTGTCCGTATCTGGCGGGGTGTCCGTATCTGGCGGGTGTCCGCTAGGCGTCGCTCATCCGCGGCATCTCGCCGGTCGTCGTGGTCGTGTCGATGACCGCGAAGGCCGCGCCCTGGGGGTCGGTGAGGGCGGCGAAGCGGCCGAAGGGGCTGTCCATGGGGCCGAAGTGCAGCCGGCCGCCGAGCTTCGTCGCCGCGGCGACGGCGTCGTCGCAGTTCGCGACGGTGAAATACACCTGGATGTAGGAGGGGATCTCGGCCGGGAATTCGTCGCCCATTTTCATCCGGCCGAGCACCGGATTTCCGGAGTCGCCGAGGCTGAAGACCTTGAAGTCCATGCCCTGGGCCTCGGGGTCGTCACCCGGATCGATCTTCTTCGCGGAATACGGGAACACCGCCTGGAGGAAGGCGTCGGCCTTTTCCGGGGCGCGGGTGAACACCTCGGACCAGCAGTACGCGCCGGGTTCGGCCACCTTCTCGAATCCGTGGTGTTCGCCGGCCTGCCAGACCCCGAGGACGGCACCGCTGGGCTCCCTGGCGAGCGTCATCGAGCCGAACGAGCCGACCTGCATCGGCTCCATGAGGAGGGTGCCGCCGGCGCCCTTGATCTTTTCTGCGGTCTTCGCCACGTCGTGGGAGGCGAAATACAGACACCATGCGGAGGGCACGTCGTCGCCGCCGGGCATCGGCGGGACGACGGCGGCGACGGCCTTGCCGTCGGAATACGCCTGGGTGTAATTGCCGAACTCGCTGGCCGCCTCGCCGAAGGTCCAGCCGAGCACCTCGCCGTAGAAGCTCTTGGCGCCTTCGACGTCCTTGAACATGGCGTCCGCCCAGCAGGGGGCGCCTTCCGGGAAATCGCTCATGGTGTGCCTCACTCCTTCCGACTTTCACGCTAGGCGCGCGGGCTGCGGTCCGCGCGCCGAACGGAGTGCGGCGCCCGTCGGTGGCTACTCGAACCGCGCGGTGTCGCCCGCGCCACGGCGTACGATCTCGGGTTCGCCGCCGGAGAAGTCGATGACCGTGGTCGGTTCGGTACCGCAGTCCCCGGAGTCGAGCACGGCGTCCACCACGTGGTCGAGTCGTTCCTTGATCTCCCAGCCCTGCGTCATCGGCTCGTCCTCGTCGGGCAGCAGCAGGGTGCTGGAGAGCAGCGGTTCGCCGAGTTCGGCGAGGAGGGCCTGGGCGACGAGGTGGTCGGGGATCCGGACGCCGACGGTCTTCTTCTTCGGGTGCTGCAGCTGCCGCGGGACCTCCCGCGTCGCGGGGAGGATGAAGGTGTAACTCCCGGGCGTCGCGGCCTTGATGGCGCGGAAGACGTCGTTGTCGACGTGCACGAACTGCCCGAGTTGCGCGAAGTTCTGGCACAGCAGGGTGAAGTGGTGGCGCTCGTCGAGGTTCCGGATCGACCGGATCCGGCTCATGCCGTCCCGACTGCCCAGCTGGCATCCCAGCGCGTAGCAGGAGTCCGTCGGATACGCGACGAGCGCGCCGGAGCGGATGCTGTCGGCGACGGTGGTGAGGGTGCGCCGCTGGGGGTTTTCCGGGTGGACATCGAAGTACTTCGCCATCCACCGAGTCTAGGTGATCGGGACCGGGCCGCCCCCGGTGGCCTGCCGGGCGGCGCCGGGGCGGTCGTCGGGGCGGCCGGGCGGCGCCGGGCGGGCGGTGCCGGGCGGGCGGCGCCGGGCGGGCGGTGCCGGGCGGCCGGATCACGGCCAGCCGCCCCGGCGCCGCAGGTGGTGTCAGACCGACGGGACCGGTTCCGCTTCGGCGATGAGCAGGTCCAGCAGCGACAGCAGGGCGCCGCGGACGTCCTCGCGGGAGCGGGCGTCGAGCATCAGCAGGGGCGTTTCCGGGTCCTTGAGGTGCAGGGCCGCCCTGATCTGCTCGGCGGTGTACGGCTGCTCGCCGTCGAAGCAGTTGGCGCCGACGACGAACGGCAGCCCGCGGTTCTCGAAGAAGTCGACGGCCGGGAAGCTGCGGTCCAGCCGCCGGGTGTCGACCAGGACGATCGCCCCGAGCGCGCCCGCCAACAGGTCGTCCCACATGAACCAGAAACGTTCCTGGCCCGGTGTGCCGAAGAGGTAGAGGACCACCCCGGCGTCGCTGAGGGTGATCCGGCCGAAGTCCATCGCGACGGTGGTCGCCGACTTGTCCTCGATGCCCTGGAGGTCGTCGACGCCGACGCCCGCGGCGGTCAGCCGCTCCTCGGTGCGCAGCGGCTCGATCTCGGAGATCGCCTCGACCAGCGTCGTCTTGCCGACCCCGAATCCACCGGCGATGAGGATCTTGACGGGTGACTCTTCCAGGGCGTCTGTGTCATATCCGGGCAAGGTTGTCCCTGATTTTCCTGAGCAGATGGACATTGGACGTTTCGGCCGCTTCCAGCGGCGGCCGGTGATGGATCAGACCGCGGTCCGCCAGCTCGCTGAGGAGGACCGCCATGGGCGTGAGGCGCATGTGCATCCGCGCGGCGATCTCGGCGACGGCCCGTCCGTTGGGCGGCCGGCACATGGCGAGGATGGCCTGCCACTCGGTGGACAGGCTGCCGTCGGCATCCGCCGCGACCGTCGCCGTGATCAGGGTGTCCATGGTCAGGACGGTGCGCGGCGCGGTGGTCCGCCCGTCGGTGAGGGCGTACAGCCGCGTGCGACGTCGCCGGGGCGGCTGCGGGCCGGCCGTCATGACGGCTCGGGGGCCGCGGTGCGCTCCGGGGTGCCGAGCCACTCCCCGAGCGCCTGCGAGGCCCGTACGACCTCACCGCCCAGCTCGCCGAGGCGGGCCTTGCGCGAGGTGACGACGATCAGCGTGCTGCCCTCGCCGCAGCCGACGAGGCAGAGGTAGCGGTCGTCCATCTCCACCAGCTGCCGGATCACCCGGCCGCCGCCGACCTCCCGGGAGATGGCCTTCATGGTGGCCGCGATGCCGGAGGAGGCCGCGGCTATCCGTTCGGCCTGGTCCCGTTCCAGCAGGTAGGCGCTGAGCCGGATCCCGTCGTTGGACAGCAGTACGGCGCCTTCGATGCCGGCGATCCGGCTCAGGTTGTTGTCCAGAATGCTGTAGATCATGTCGTTCGTCGTCATGGCTGGTCCTGTCGGAGCTCGATTTCCACTGTTTCGGTGCCCTGCTCGTAATCCGCCCAGGCGTCGGCCACCTCTTCGGGGGTCGCGGTGTCCTGGCCGGCCGGCTCCACGGTGCGGGGCTCGCGGAGCTGCCGGGCCATGTGCGTCTGGGGTACACGTTCCGGCAGCGGCGGCGGGGCGGAGCCGTCCCGGGTCAGCGGCCGGACCGTCGCCCGGGCTTCGGCGGGCTGACGGCGCGGCAGCCCGGGCCCGGCGGGCGCCCGTCCGGCAGGTTCGGCCGGTGCCACGGGGCTTGCGTGGAGGACGAGTTCGGGCTTGCGCTCCTCCTGTCGTGGCGGTGCGGGGGTGCGCGGGGACGGCCGTTCCGGCGCGGGGACACCCGGTGCCGGCGCGGCGGTGGCCGTCTCCTCGGTCCGGACCAGGTGGTCCTGGGGGATGATCACGATGGCCGCCGTCCCGCCGAACGCGGAGCGGCGCAGGGTGACCCGGGCCTGCAGCTGGTCGGCGAGGTGGCCGACCACGAAGAGGCCGAGCCGGTGGGCGTTCTCGGCGAGGACGGCGTACGGCGGGGCGGCGTGCAGCCGGGCGTTCATCTCCTCGTAGCGCTCGGCGGCGACGCGCGGGCCGCGGTCCTCGATCTCCACGGACAGTCCGTCCGTGACGAGTTCGGCCCGGATGGCGACCTTCGACGCCGGCGGGGAGAACCGCGTCGCGTTGTCCAGCAGCTCGGCGAGGAGGTGGCTGATCGCGCTGATGGACCGGGCCTCCACGCTGATCTCGTCGAGCGCGACCCGGTCGATCCGGCGGAAGTCCTCGACCTCCGCGGCGGCCTCCCGGAGCAGGTCGGCGACGCGCATGGGCTCGGTGTGCGGGTCGGTGATCTCGCCGCCGGCGAGGATCAGCAGGTTCTCGATCTGCCGCCGCATACCCACCGTCAGCTGGTCGGACTTCATCAGCTGGGCGAGCAGCGCCTCGTCGTGCCCGAAGGTGTCCTGGAGGTCCTCGGTCAGGCTGAGCTGGCGGCTGACCAGGTTTCCGGTGCGGGCGGCGATGCCCGCGGCGAACATGCCGAAGCCGTGCCGCTCGTCGGCGAGCTGCCGGTAGCCCTCGACGGACACCGTCACGGCCCGGGCGAACGCGTCGCTGATCCGGCCGACTTCGTCCCGTTCCCGCCCGGGTTCGGGCAGTGCGGCGGCATCTACGGGCCGGCCGCGCTGCAGCCGGTCGACGATGTCCGGGAGGGTCTTCTCGGCGATGGTGACGGTGCGTTCGAGCAGCCTGGCCATGCGGCGCAGCACCGTGCGGGTGGTGAAGACGACGACGGCCACGACGAGCAGCAGGCCGGCGGCGCTGCCCGCGACCATCCACCAGACCTCGGCCTCCAGCGCGTCGGCCGTGGCGTCGGCGTGCTCGATGACCCCTTGCACCCGATCGGAGTTGAGGTCGGTCAGCTGTGGGACGAGCTTGCCGTAGGCGGCCGGCCAGTCGCGCACCGCGCGGGGCAGGGCGACGCCGTTCGGGATGTCGTGGTGGTCGGCGAGGGCCGCGTCCTCGATGCGGGACATGGTCTTCCACGCGTCCGAGGCGGCGATCCGGGCATAGGCTTTCCGGCCGTCTTCCGGCAGATAGGGCACGATCGACGTGCCGTAGAGGAAGCGGTGGGCGCCGATGGAGTTGGTGAGTTCGCCGAACCTGGCCCCGTTCAGCCTTCGGGCCGGACCGGCGGACGCGAAGAGGGTGTCCTCGCGGGCGAGCACCTCGGAGGCCGCGAACAGCGCGACCACCGGCCGGCTTTCCTGCGTGAGCTCGGCGTCGTCCATGTTGCTGAACTCTTGGTAGACGCGGATCATCCGGCCGATCGCGTCGCTGTAGTAGCCGGTGACCCGGTCCGCGCTGCCGGAACGGGCATCCGTGCGCTCGCGGTAGGCGTCCAGCTCCCCGAGCTGTTTCTGCACCTCACGGACGTAGCGGTCGACCCGGTCGTCGTCCCGGGTGTCCCGGACACCGGCCGCCCGCTGGAACGCTGCGACGGCGCGGTCGGTGGCGGCGCGCTGACGTGTCAGGACGGTCCGCGCGACCGGCGAGCCGGCCCATCGCGCCGCCGTCATGCTGCGCTCGGCCTGCATCTGGGCCATGAGGTCGTACAGCGGCCGGCCGATCCGCTCACCGTCGGCCACGTCGGCGCGCAGGTTCGCGGACTGCTGCAGCAGCCGGTCGGCGGAGACGAAGACTTGGGCGCCCATCGCGACGGTGGGCACCACCGCCAGCCAGATGAGGAGGGTGCGCAGCCGGACCACACCCCGCCGGCGGTTTCTTGCTTGCTTTCGCTGGCCTTCGGGCGGCGGGCCCTCAGGGTCTGTGGGAGTCATCGGTCCTCGGGGGCGGAGACAGGGAACAGAAGACCATCAGCGGTTCGGCCGCTCCGCGTGGGGGAAACGGAAGGCGCCGGTCCGTGATCGTGAGGCCGTGGGGGTTGCCGATCATAACCAGCCACGACGCGAAAACGTGAGGTTGCTTCAATGATCATTACGTGCTAGTAGCCACCACAAGACCACGCGAACGGGACGCGGGAAAACGGGACTTCACCGCGCGTGCCGGCCCGCCGCCCGGACCGGCCGCTTCCCCGGTCGGCGCATCCGCGGGGACGGGGGCACGATGGAAGCCGGGGCAGTGGAAGGAGTGCCCGGGTGAGCGCAGCCGAAGACCCCGGGACCCCGCCGGCCGGCGACGGGCCCGAGGCCGGCCTGCCGGAGGGGCGGTGGTCCCCGCCGAGCGGGCTGATGGACCTCCTCGGCGTGGCCGCCGTGCTCGTGGACGCGGACGGCCGGATCGCCCTGTGGAGCCCGCAGGCCGAGGACCTCTACGGCTACACCGCCGAGGAGGCGCTCGGCAAATACGCCGCGCCACTGCTCGTGCACGAAGAGCACTGGGACCTGGTGCTGAAGAAGTTCGCCGAGGTCATGGAGACCGGCGGGAGCTGGGGCGGCACCTTCCCGGTCCGGCACAAGGACGGCACCGCACGCATGGTGGAGCTGCGCAACATGCGGCTGCTGGACGACCGCGGCGACTTCTACGCCCTCGGGCTCGCCACCGACTCACCGACCCTGCGCGAGCTGGAGCGGGACGTCGCGCTGTCCACCCGGCTGATATCCCAGTCCCCCATCGGGCTGGCGATCCTCGACACCGAACTGCGGTACGTGGCCGTGAACCCGGCCCTGGAGCGGATGCACGGCGTCCCCGCCGAGGAGCACCTGGGCCGGCACTACCGGGAGATCATGACCGCCCCGAAGTTCGAAGTGCCGGAGGCCGCGATGCGGCAGGTCCTGGCCACCGGCACCCCCATGGTCGACCAGACCACCATCGTCGGCCACACCCCCGCCGACCCCGGCCGGCTGCACGCCTGGTCCATCTCCCTGTACCGGCTGGACGACCCCCAGGGCCGGGTGCTGGGCGTGGCCGACCTCGTGGTCGACGTCACCGACCGGTACCAGGCCGCCATGGAGGCGACCGAAGCCCGCCGGCGGCTGGCCCTGATCGCCGACGGCACCGCCCGTATCGGCACCACCCTGGAGGTCCGGCAGACCGCCCGCGAACTGGCCGAGGTCACCGTCCCCGAACTGGCCGACGTCGCCACCGTCGACGTACTGGACTCCGTCCTCGACGAACACCGCCACGACGCCGCCGAAGGGCCCGCGATCTTCCGCGCCCTCGCGGTCAAGGCCGCCTACCCCACCGAGGCCGTCCAGGCCGCCGATCCCCCCGGCCAGACCGTCGCCTACGCCCCCGACCGCCTGGCCACCCAGTGCGTCCGCACCGGCCGCCCGATCCTGGTGCCCCGGACCGACGACCGGGACCTCGCACGCATCGCCCGCAACGCCCCCGCCGCCGCCCGGATGGCACGCGCCGGGGTGCACTCCTATCTGCTGGCCCCGCTCACCGCCCGGGGCCAGATCCTCGGCTTCCTGGGCATGTCCCGGGCCCGCACCCCGCAGCCGTTCGACGAGGACGACCTCGCGCTCGCCGGCGAACTGGCCGCCCGCGCCGCGGTGTGCATCGACAACGCCCGCTCGCACCAGAGTGTGCGCAACGCCGCCGAGACGCTCCAGCGCAGCCTGCTCCCGGACCACCCGCCGCAGCTCCCCGGCCTGCAGATCGCGTCCCGGTACCGGCCCGCACAGGCCACGTACGAGATCGGCGGCGACTGGTACGACGTACTGCCGCTGGACGGCGACCGGACCGCGCTCGTCGTGGGCGACGTCATGGGCAGCGGCATCGACGCCGCCGCGACCATGGGCCGGCTGCGCACCGCCACGAGCGCCTTCGCCGACCTCGATCTGGATCCGGCGCAGGTCCTGACCCACCTCGACAAGATCACCTCGGCGCTGGAGCACTACATCGCCACCTGCGTCTACGCGATCTACGACCCGCACCGCGCCGCCTGCCACCTGGCCACCGCCGGCCATCTGCCGCCCGTCCTCGTCCGCCGCGGCCATCACCCGACCTTCCTCGACCTGCCCACCGGCACCCCGCTCGGGGTCGGCGGCGTCCCGTTCGAGACCACCACGGTGCACCTCGCCCCCGGCGACCAGCTCGTCCTGTACACCGACGGCCTGGTCGAGACCCGCCACCACTCCCTCGACGAACGCCTGGAGACCCTCCTGCACCTGCTGGACGCGCCCGACCGCTCCCTGGAAGAAACCTGCGACCGCCTCCTCCGCGAACTACGCCGCCCGGAGGACCCGGACGACGTGGCGCTCCTCATTGCGAGTTGCATTTGACTCCCACGTACCCGTCTGTCCCGCCGTCGGGGTTTCTCGCCGTTGCGCTTTGCGGTGCCGCCGCACGTAGCTGGCTGTCCCGCCGCGGTGGTTGCTCGCCGTTGCGCCTGCGGCGGGCTGGGTGGGTGTCGGGTGCGGTGACGGGCCTGCGGGGCCGGTGTTTGGGACTGCTGTCGCTTTACGTCCCAAACAC
>NZ_JOIX01000020.1 GCF_000720175.1 Streptomyces sp. NRRL S-337 | reverse complement strand
GCTTTACGCTCCGCTGCGCTCCGCCTTCGCTCCTTATTGAGTCCTTGGAAGCGAAGCCCACACAACCGGCCCCTCCGGCCCGTCCCCTCCCGTTGGGGGGAAAGGGGAAAGGTGAGTGGGGGCGCGCGTTGTTGAGGAGCGCTTTGTAGTCGCCTTCAATGCTCTCCGGCCACACTGGAAGGTGGCTCGCCGCCGGCGGCGGCAAGTGACGGGCCACGACGGGCGACCGTGAAGGAGCACCGTTCATCACTATGCACCCCACCACTGACAATCCCGCCGGACCTGCGGAAACACCGTCGGTGCGGCCCGCGTTGCTGCTGTCGATGGGCCCCGGCATCGCCGACCGGCTGCTCGACGCCCGCCACCGCAGCCGCCTCGCGGCGCTCGCCCGCACCGACCCCCGCCTCGTCGCGCACGAACTGGCCGACCCGTCCCCCGCGGTCGCCGCCGCTCTCGCCGACGCCGAGGTCCTGCTCACCTGCTGGGGCGCGCCGCTGCTCACCGCGCGGGTGCTGGACGCGGCGCCCCGCCTGCGCGCCGTCATCCACGCCGCCGGCTCGGTCAAACACCACATCACCGACGCCTGCTGGGAACGCGGCCTCGCGGTCACCTCGGCCGCCGCCGCCAACGCACTGCCCGTCGCCGAGTACACGCTCGCCGCGATCCTGCTCGCCAACAAGCGCGTGCTGCACTCCGCGCACCGTTACCGCACCCTGCGCGGCCCGCACGACTGGCAGCGGGAACTCGCCGGTGCCGGCAACTACCACCGCACCGTCGGCGTCATCGGCGCCTCCCGCATCGGACGCCGCGTCATCGAACTGCTGCGCCCCTTCGACCTGCGCGTGCTGCTCCACGACCCGTACGTCGACGCCGCCGAGGCCGCCCGTCTGGGCGCCCGGCCGGTGCCGCTGGACACGCTGTGCGCGGACAGCGACGTGGTCACCGTGCACGCCCCTCAGCTGCCCGCGACCCGCCATATGCTCGGCGTACGGGAACTGGCCCTGATGCCCGACGGGGCGACCCTGATCAACACCGCCCGCGGCTCACTCGTCGACGAGACGGCCCTGCTGCCCGAGCTGCTCACCGGCCGCCTCAACGCGGTCCTCGACGTCACCGAGCCCGAACTCCCGCCCGCTGACTCGCCGTTGTACGACCTGCCGAACGTGCTGCTCACCCCGCACGTCGCCGGCTCCCTCGGCACCGAGCTCCACCGCCTGGCCGACCACGCCCTGGACGCCCTCGAACGCTACGCCCACGGCCTCCCGTTCACCGACCCGGTCCACCCGGAACACCTGCACCACTCGGCCTGACCCGCCCGCCCCGGCCGGACCACCGCCCCCGCGCCGGGCGATCGCTCGTGCCCTCCCGGGGCGGGTGCCTGTGCGCTCCCGGGGCGGGTGCCTGTGCGCTCCCCAGGCGGGTGCCCCCTGGGCCCTGCTCTCCCCAGGCGGGTACCCCGCTCCCGCGCCCGCAGGGCCCCGCCTCACCCGCCCGCCCTGAACGCCCACCCCCGAGCTCTGAAGCCCCCGAAACCAAGGCCCCGAAACGCCGAAACCCGGCCCCGCCGAAGCGGGACCGGGTTCCGTGGGTCAGCGAGGGGCGGCGGGGTGCCGCCCCCGGCCCGTACGGCGCGTCAGTGCGCGTGGCCGTGGCCGTGGCCGGCCTCGGCGGCCTCGTCCTCGGCGGGCTTCTCGACGACGAGGGTCTCGGTCGTCAGGAGCAGCGAGGCGATGGAGGCGGCGTTCTCCAGGGCGGAGCGGGTGACCTTCACCGGGTCGATGACGCCGGCCTTGACCAGGTCGCCGTACTCGCCGGTGGCGGCGTTGAAGCCCTGGCCCTTGTCCTGCTCGGCGACCTTCGCGGTGATGACGTAGCCCTCGAGGCCGGCGTTCTCCGCGATCCAGCGCAGCGGCTCGACGACGGCGCGGCGGACGACGGCGACACCGGTGGCCTCGTCGCCCTCCTTGCCGAGGGAGCCCTCCAGCACCTTGGCGGCGTGGACCAGCGCGGAGCCACCACCGGAGACGATGCCCTCCTCGACCGCGGCGCGGGTCGCGGAGATGGCGTCCTCCAGACGGTGCTTCTTCTCCTTGAGCTCGACCTCGGTGGCCGCGCCCACACGGATGACGCACACGCCGCCGGCGAGCTTGGCGAGGCGCTCCTGGAGCTTCTCGCGGTCCCAGTCGGAGTCGGTGGTCTCGATCTCGGCCTTGATCTGGGCGACGCGGCCGGCGACGTCCTCGGCCTTGCCACCGCCGTCGACGATGGTGGTGTCGTCCTTGGTGACGGTCACGCGGCGGGCGGAGCCCAGCACGTCCAGACCGGCCTGGTCGAGCTTGAGGCCGACCTCCTCGGCGATGACGGTCGCACCGGTGAGGGTGGCCATGTCGCCGAGCATCGCCTTGCGGCGGTCACCGAAGCCGGGGGCCTTGACGGCCACCGCGTTGAAGGTGCCGCGGATCTTGTTGACGACCAGGGTCGACAGGGCCTCGCCCTCGACGTCCTCGGCGATGATCAGCAGCGGCTTGGAGCCACCCGCCTGGATGACCTTCTCCAGCAGCGGCAGCAGGTCCTGGATCGAGGCGATCTTGCCCTGGTGGATCAGGATGTACGGGTCCTCGAGGACGGCCTCCATACGCTCCTGGTCGGTGACCATGTACGGCGAGAGGTAGCCCTTGTCGAAGGCCATGCCCTCGGTGAAGTCGAGCTCCAGGCCGAAGGTGTTGGACTCCTCGACGGTGATCACACCGTCCTTGCCGACCTTGTCCATCGCCTCGGCGATGAGCTCGCCGACCTGCTTGTCCTGCGCGGACAGGCCGGCCACGGCGGCGATGTCGGTCTTGTCGTCGATCGGCCGGGCGGTCGCGAGGAGCTCCTCGGACACGGCCTTGACGGCGGCGTCGATGCCCTTCTTCAGGGCGGCCGGGGAAGCACCCGCGGCGACGTTGCGGAGGCCCTCGCGGACCAGCGCCTGGGCCAGCACGGTGGCGGTGGTGGTGCCGTCACCCGCGATGTCGTTGGTCTTGGTCGCCACCTCCTTGACGAGCTGGGCGCCCAGGTTCTCGTACGGGTCGTCGACCTCGACCTCACGGGCGATGGTGACACCGTCGTTGGTGATGGTCGGGGCACCGAACTTCTTGTCGATGACGACGTTGCGGCCCTTGGGGCCGATCGTCACCTTGACCGTGTCGGCAAGCTTGTTGACGCCGCGCTCAAGGGCGCGACGGGCGTCCTCGTCGAACTTCAGGATCTTCGCCATGGGTTGCTTCAAGTCCTCTCATTGCGATCCTCGGCACGCAGTGGGGACCGCTGTCTCAAACGGAACTGCGCCCCTGCCCCGGGTTGTTTAGACGCGGGAACCAGGGGCGCAGATCACGGCAATTCGGGGTGACTTACTTCTCGACGATCGCGAGCACGTCACGCGCCGACAGAACGAGGTACTCCTCGTTGTTGTACTTCACCTCGGTGCCGCCGTACTTGCTGTAGAGCACGACATCGCCGACCTTGACGTCGAGCTCGACGCGCTTGCCGTCCTCGAAGCGGCCCGGGCCCACGGCCAGGACGACGCCCTCCTGGGGCTTCTCCTTGGCGGTGTCCGGAATGACCAGGCCCGAGGCCGTGGTCTGCTCGGCGTCGAGCGGCTGGACCACAATGCGGTCCTCGAGCGGCTTGATGGCAACCTTGGAGCTGGTGGTCGTCACGATCCGACCTCCCCCTTCGGAGATCTCACGGGGTTAACTGTCTGAGGTGGCGACCAGGTGGATCCGTCGTCGCGGGTGCCGGACCTGCCCGTCGCTGTGTCTGGCACTCCCCACTGGAGAGTGCCAACGCTGAGACTATGACGCGGTTAGCACTCGGTCAAGCGGAGTGCCAGCGCGGCGGGGGTGCATCGTGTGACGCGGGTTGACCGCCGGTCCGTACCAGGTGGACGGGCGGCGGGGATCCCTGCCAAATCGGACACACCTTCCCCTTCCCTCGCAACCACGCCACCGGCTGCTTCGTCTACCTCCCCGACTGCCGAGCCGGTGAACCGTGCGCGCGACGCGTGCGACGTCTCCACGCTTGCGACGTGCGATGCGCACCACGCATACGACACGTGAGGCGTGCGCGACGTGCGCGGCGTGCGCGACGACGTGTGCGACCGGTTCCGGGCCGGCGGCCCTGACCATCGATGGCGGAGGAACCGTGCATGGACTGACCAGCGCTTCCCGGGCGGCCGGGGAGCCGGAGAGCGATGCCGAACGCACCATGACGTTCGCCGCGCTCGCCCAGGCACCGAACCGCCGGAGGACCGAGGCCCGGCTGCTCGCCCTCGTCGTCGCGATCGCCGTCTTCGGCTACGCGTACACCGGCCTGTCGATGACCGGCCGGCTGCCCGGCGGACTGCCCGGCTTCGCGATCAGCATGCTCTTCGTGGCGCTGGTCCCGCACCTGGTCCTGCGCCGCTTCGCCCCGCGCGCCGACCCGCTGATCCTGCCGCTGGCGACGCTGCTGACCGGGATCGGCCTGGTCCTGCTGCACCGCCTGGACGTCACGTACGCCCAGACCCGCCACCCGAAGATCGCCGAGGCGGCCAGCGGGCAGCTGGTGTGGACGGTGATCGGGGTGGCGGTCTGCATCGTCATCCTGCTGGTGCTGCGCGACCACCGCATCCTGCAGCGCTACATCTATCTGACGATGGCGGTGGCGCTGGTGCTCCTGATGGCGCCGGCCTTCTTCGGCGCGGACATGTACGGCGCGAAGCGGTGGATCCTGCTCGGGCCGCTGTCACTCCAGCCCGGCGAATTCGTGAAGATCATGATCTCGGTGTTCTTCGCCGGCTACCTCACCGTCAACCGCGACGCCCTGGCGCTGGCCGGCCGCCGCGTCATGGGCATCCAGCTGCCCCCGGGGCGGCAGCTCGGCCCGATCTTCACGATCTGGGCGATCAGCCTGCTGGTGCTGATCTTCGAACGGGACCTGGGCACCTCGCTGATCTTCTTCGGCGTCTTCGTGATCATGCTCTACATGGCCACCGGCCGCACCAGCTGGGTGGTGTGCGGTCTGCTGATGGCCACCGCCGGCGCGGCGGTGGTCGGCTCCCTGGAACCCCACGTCCACGGCCGGGTCACCGCCTGGCTGGACCCGATGCGCGCCTTCACCAAACAGGGCATCGCCGAGGGCATGTCCAACCAGCTGGCCCAAGCACTGTTCAGCTTCGGCAGCGGCGGCATCAGCGGCACCGGGCTGGGCCAGGGCCACCCCGAGCTGATCGGCTTCGCCGGCAACAGCGACTTCATCCTCACCACCGTCGGCGAGGAACTGGGCCTCGCCGGGGTGATGGCCGTCCTGATGCTCTACGTCCTGCTCGCCCAGCGCGGCCTGCGGGTGGGGCTGACCGCCCGCGACCCCTTCAGCAAACTCCTCGCGGTCGGCCTCGCCGGCGCGCTGCTGCTCCAGGTCTTCGTCGTCTCCGGCGGCGTCACCGGCCTCATCCCCCTCACGGGCAAGGCCCTCCCCTTCCTCGCCAAGGGCGGTTCGTCGCTGGTCGCGAACTGGGTGATGGTGGCGGTACTGCTGCGCATCAGCGACCACGCCCAGAAACGGCGCGAGCCGGTGCGGTGACTTTTCTTCCCCACGTACCTGGCTTTCCCGCCGCGGTTGTTGCTCGCCGTTGCGCTTTGCGGCGCCGCGTACGTAGCTGGCTTTTCCCGCCGCGGGGCTCGCTCGCCGTTGCGCGCTTTGCGGCGCCGCGCACGTACCCGTCTGCTGCGCCGCGGGGCTTGCTCGCCGTTGCGCCTGGCGGCGGGCGTTTGTGTGTCGGGTGCGGTGACAGCCCTCCAGACTTCGTCCTCCGGTCTGTCCCCTCCCGTTGGTGGGAGGTGGGAGGCCGGTGGGGGTGGGCGTCGTCGTCCTGGTTGTACGTCGCGTCGTGGGGTGTCCCCCAACGGGAGGGGACGGGCCGGAGGGGCCGGTGTTTGGGACGTAAAGCGACAGCAGTCCCAAACACCGGCCCCGGAGGCCCGTCACCGCACCCACAACAACCCAGCCCGCCGCAGGCGCAACGGCGAGAAACCACCGCGGCGGGACAGACAACTACGTACGCGGCGCCGCAAAGCGCAACGGCGAGACGACCCGCGGCGGAAGAGACGGGTACGTGGGCGGCGCCGCAAACGCAGTGCGTCCGCAGGGGGAGACAATGGCTCCGTGACGGACGACCAGGCCCTCGACGACTTCTCTGCTCTCCTTGCCCCGGAGGGGCAGGCCCTGCTGTGGGAGCTGCGGGACCACGACCCCGCCGACGAGCTGGCGGCAGCCACCCGGCTGCGGCGGGACCACGCCGCACCGCTCGTTTCCGCCGCGCTCACCCAAGCGCGGCTCCGGCAGCGGGCGGCCGTGAAGTTCGGGGCCGACGCGCAGCGGATGTACTTCACGCCGAACGGGGTCGAGCAGTCCACCCGCGCCTCGGTCGCCGCGCACCGCGCGGCACGGCTGGCCGGGCTCGGCGTGCGGACGCTGGCCGATCTGTGCTGCGGGATCGGCGGGGACGCGCTGGCCCTGGCGCGGGCCGGGATCCGGGTGCTGGCCGTCGACCGGGACCCGCTGGCCTGTGCGGCGGCACGGGCGAACGCCGAGGCACTGGGGCTCGCGGAACTGATCGAGGTGCGCTGCGCGGACGTGACGGAGGTGGACACCAGCGGGTACGACGCGGTGTTCGTCGACCCGGCGCGCCGCACCAAGGCGCGCGGGGGCCGGGTCTTCGATCCCGAGGCGTACTCGCCGCCGCTGTCATGGGCCGTCGAGGCCGCCCGTACCGCCCCGTTCGCGGCCCTGAAGATCGCTCCGGGGGTGCCGCACGAGGCGCTGCCCGAGGACGCCGAGACGGAGTGGATCTCCTACGGGGGCGAGGTGAAGGAGGCGGTGGTGTGGTTCGCCCGGCCCGGCGGGAGCCAGGAGCCGGTGCCCGACGGGGACGAGGAGCCGGTGCCCGGCGGGGACGAAGAGTCGGTGCACGGCAGGGATTGCGCGCCGGTAGCCGGCGGGCGTCGGGCCACGCTGCTGCCCGGCGGGGACTCACTGCTCGGGGCCGGTCTGCCGGATCCGGAGCCCGGTCCGGTGGGCCGCTATCTGTACGAGCCGGACGGTGCCGTCATCCGCGCCCACCTCGTCGCGGAGGTCGCCGCCGGTCTCGGCGGGCGGCTGATCGACCCGACGATCGCGTACGTCACCGCCGACACGCTGCGCCCGACCCCCTTCGCCACCGCCTACGCGATCACCGATGTGCTGCCGTTCAACGTCAAACGGCTCAAGGCGCTGCTGCGGGAGCGCGGGGTCGGCGTCGCGGTGATCAAGAAGCGGGGTTCCGCGGTGGAGCCGGAGGAACTGCGCAAGAAGCTGAAGCTGGGCGGCGGCGGCACTTCCTGCACGATCTTCCTCACCCGGGTGGCAGGGGCGCCGACGATGCTGCTGGGGCAGCCGGCGGACGCGGTCTGACGGGTGGTCAGGCCAGGTCGGTGAGGTCCTCGGCGTAGATCTGGGAGAGCGGCTGCGGGCCGACGTACTGCTGGCAGGTGCACTGGCCGGCCTCGTACTGGACCGGTTTGTGGTCGGCGTCCCAGGCGACCGGGATCTCCACCCGCTCATGACACTTGCCCTTTTTGTCATGCTTCGCGAGGTGGTGGGTGCAACCGCACACCGGCTCCGGCGGCTTCTGGGAGGCCTCCAGCGCCTGCCGTGCCTGACGGGCGGACGCCAGCCGCTCCATCTTGCGCTCGTGGCGGGTGCGCAGCGCCGTACGGGCGATGTCCGCGACCTTCGCGAAGCCGCCCGCCATGAAGAAGATGAACACCCACCAGAACCAGTCCACAGCCTGCCGCCTCCCCACGCGCCCGGTGCTGCACCAGGGTAAGACCTCGCGGCGGCCGCGGAGTCCGGGGAGGCGGCGGTTGTCACGGATCCTCAGATGTCGCCGGTCCGGAGGCTGACATTCCGGACCGGCACCCCGTTACGAGGAGGATCCGGCACCCCGTTACAAGGAGGATGACGAGCAGGCCTCACCAGGTGATGAGCAGGGGTTCACGCGATGACGAGCAGGCTCACGAGTAGAGGTCACGAGTAGAGGTTCTGCTTGCTCAGCTCGTGGACGTGGTCGTGGCTGTGGCCGTCACCGTGGCTGTGACCATGGCCGTGGCCGTCACCGTGGTGGCCGTCGTCCTCGGTTGTCTCCGCCGGGACGTGCGGTTCGGTGACCGGGAGTGAGGAGTCCGCGGACAGGTCCCAGGCGGAGGCCGCGCGGCCGCGCGCCACCATCTCGGCGCCGAGGGCCGCGACCATCGCGCCGTTGTCCGTGCACAGCTTGGGCCGCGGCACCCGCAGTGTGATCCCGGCGTCCTCGCAGCGGCGCTGGGCCATCGCCCGCAGCCGGGAGTTCGCCGCGACCCCGCCGCCGATCATCAGGTGCTCGACGCCGTTGTCCTTGCAGGCGCGTACCGCCTTACGCGTCAGCACGTCCACCACGGCCTCCTGGAAGGACGCCGAGACGTCCGCCACCGGCACCTCCTCGCCGGCTGCCCGCTTGGCCTCGATCCAGCGGGCCACCGCCGTCTTCAGACCGGAGAAGGAGAAGTCGTAGGCGGGGTCGCGGGGGCCGGTCAGCCCGCGCGGGAAGCGGATCGCGTCCGGGTCGCCCTCGCGGGCGTAGCGGTCGATGACCGGGCCGCCCGGGAAGCCGAGGTTCAGCACCCGGGCGATCTTGTCGAACGCCTCGCCGGCCGCGTCGTCGATGGTCGAGCCGAGCGGGCGCACGTCGGAGGTGATGTCGGGGGCCAGCAGGAGGGAGGAGTGGCCGCCGGAGACCAGCAGGGCCATCGTCGGCTCGGGCAGCGGGCCGTGTTCGAGCTGGTCGACGCAGATGTGTGAGGCGAGGTGGTTGACGCCGTAGAGCGGCTTACCGAGCGCGTAGGCGTACGCCTTGGCGGCCGAGACGCCGACCAGCAGGGCGCCGGCCAGGCCCGGGCCCGCGGTGACCGCGATGCCGTCCAGGTCGCTCGCCGCGACGCCGGCGTCCTTCAGGGCACGCTGGATGGTGGGGACCATCGCCTCCAGATGGGCGCGGGAGGCCACCTCCGGCACCACGCCGCCGTAACGGGCGTGTTCGTCGACGCTGGAGGCGACCGCGTCGGCGAGGAGGGTGTGGCCGCGGACGATACCGACACCGGTCTCGTCGCAGGAGGTCTCGATGCCGAGGACGAGCGGTCCGCCGCGTGAGTCAGCCATGGTTGTCAGGTTCCTTGTACGGAGGGTGCTTCAGAGGAGGTCTGGGTGGTGCGGCGCATCACCAGGGCGTCGACGTTGCCGGGCTGGTAGTAGCCGCGCCGGAAGCCGATCGGCTCGAAGCCGAAGCGTTCGTAGAGGCGCTGGGCGCGGAGGTTGTCGACCCGCACCTCCAGCAGCACCTCGTGGCATTCGAAGTCCGTTGCGGCGCCGAGGAGTTCGGTCAGCAGCCGGGCGCCGAGGCCGGTGCCCCACTGGTCGCGGGCGGCGGCGATGGTCTGGACGTCGCCGGTGCCGTCGACGGCGGCGAGCCCGGCGTAGCCGACCAGCCGGCCCGCGAGTTCGGCGACCAGGTAGCGGCGGGTGGCCCGCGGGCCACGGGCGTGTGCCAGCTCGGACCAGAACATGCCGCGCGACCAGGCGTCCTCGGGGAACAGCCGGTGCTCCAGCTCCAGCACCGGGGCTATGTCCCACCAGCGCATCTCGCGCAGCTCGGCGGGTTGGGGGGTGCCGCCGCGCAGCGGTGCCCTCAAGGGGCGGTGGTCGGGCGACGGGCGGGAGCTCACTTGGGGGTGACCACCTTGTAGTTGGCGGGCACCTGGGCGTCCGGGCGGCGCAGGTACAGCGGCTGCGGCGGCAGCAGCTCCTCGCCCGCGGCCAGCTTGGCGGCGGCCAGTTCGGCGAGCGCGCCGGCGGACTGGTGCTCGGGGGCGTCGCGCCGTACGCCGGTGAAGACGGAGTCGTAGAGCAGCGCGCCCGCGCCGACGGCCGGGACGCCGGCCACCTGCTCGGCGATGTCGGCGGGGCGGTCCACGGCGGGCTCGGTGATCCGCGTGATCAGGCGGGGCGCGGCGGAGCCGCTCGCCGAGGGGTGGTGGTCGGGCGACGGGCGGGGCTGGTAGCGGGCCCAGTAGACCTCTTTGCGGCGGGCGTCGGTGGCGACCACGAACGGCTCGGTCAGGCCGGAGGCGTGGGCCAGGCCGTCGAGCGAGCACAGGCCGTGGACGGGGACGTCGAGCGCCGCGCCGAACGTGGCGGCGGTCACCAGACCGACCCGCAGTCCGGTGTACGGCCCCGGGCCCACCCCGGCGACGATGGCGCTGACCTCGTCGAGTTTGCGGCCGGCCTCGGCCAGCACCCGGTCGACGGCGGGCAGCAGCAGTTCGCCGTGCCGGCGCGCGTCCACCTGGCGGGACTCGGCGAGGACCCGCTCGCCGTCGTGGAGCGCGACGGTGACGGCGGGGGTGGCGGTGTCAAGAGCTAGCAGCAGCACGTCTTTAAGACTACGGCGCGGCGGGTGGTGCCCGTCGCGGTGCTACCGTCGGCCCGTGGTCCAGGCCCGTACGGAAAGGTGGCACAGCGGTGCCCGCTAAGAGCAGCACGATCGTCACCGCGCTGACCACGGCCGCCGTGGTCGTGGTCGGGGTGCTCGGCTACCAGGCCGCGGCCTCCGCCCCGGACTCCCTCGCCCCGGCCCGTAAGGGTCACCACGACACCGCCAAGGGCCATGAGGACGGCTCCGGCGAGAAGAAGCACCGCGCGCCCGCTCCGGCTCCGGTCCCGGCGGCGTCCGGCACCGGCAAGCGGGTGGTGTACTCGCTCGCCGCGAAGCGGGTCTGGCTGGTCGGCGCGAACGGCAAGGCACTGCGGACGTACCAGGTCGCGCCCAGCACGGTGAGCCCGCCGCCCGGCGCGTACGCGGTGACCTCGCGGTCGGTGAGCATCACCGGCTCGGACGGGGTCGCGATCGAGCACGTGGTGCTGTTCGGCGGCGTCGGCGGCGTCCCGGTCGGCTTCAGCGCGGCCGTCGACGGCTCCCGGCCCGACCCCGCCGCCAAGAAGAAGACCGGCGGCATCCGGGAGTCCCGGGCCGACGGCAAGGCGATGTGGGATTTCGCACTCCAGGGCACCAAGGTCGTGGTGGTGGCCTAGGGGCGTCCCCTGGGTGGGCCCCAGCGGTTTCTTAGCCCGTACGGGCTACGCCGCGGTGCGGCCCGGAGTGGACGCCGGGGTGTCCTCGCCGTCCGCCGGTGACTCCTCCGCGGCGGCGGGCCGGTCCTTGCGGGATTCCGGGCGGTCCTTCCGGGACTCCTCGGGGGCGTCGGGGGGCGTGGAAACGGCGTTGGCCGCGGCGCACGCCGCCAGCAGTTCGTTCATCGTCGGCGTCTCGCGCGCATCGTGCTGGTGGGCCGGCATGGACGCCTCCCGGGGCTCCTGGGGCAAGCGACAGAAGCTAGGCGCCTCCGAGCTCGGCGAGCTCGTTACTTAGGCTGACCTAACTGGGGTCACATCCCATGTGACCACGCCCGGTACCGGGTACGCAACATCTTGCCGACGGCTTGTCGGAAACTACGGGACCCACGGCCGGATATCCGCCCGCCCAAGGGGCCCACCGGCCCGATCGGGTCGGCCGTCTCCTCAGCCGGGTCAGATCCCCAGATCGGCCAGACCGGCGTCCGCCCAGCGCGCGCCGAAACCGCTGACCGTCACCTCACGGACGTCGTCCACGTCGTCCTCCGGGTGCCCGTGGGCGCCACCCGGGGCGTCGGCACCCACGGCCCGCCCGATGACGACGTGCAGCCGGTCCTCGGAGAGCTCCTCGACCTTGCCCTCGCCCCACTCGACGACCACCACCGACTCCGGCAGCGAGACGTCGAGGTCCAGGTCCTCCATCTCGTCCAGCCCGCCGCCGAGCCGGTAGGCATCGACGTGCACCAGCGCGGGGCCGCCGGTCAGGGAGGGGTGCACCCGGGCGATGACGAACGTGGGCGAGGTCACGGCGCCGCGCACGCCCAGGCCCTCGCCCAGCCCGCGGGTCAGTGTGGTCTTGCCGGCGCCCAGCTCACCGGTGAGCAGCACCAGGTCGCCGGGGCGCAGCAGCGGAGCCAGTCTGCGGCCCAACTCCTGCATCTGATCGGGGGACTTGACAGTGACATGCGCAACGGGGGCGGTGGTGCTCATGCCGCAAATGGTACGGCCCACCCGTCGCCCGACCACACCCCTGACCGGCACCGCCACGCCGTGGCGGAAGCCTCCCGCCGCCCCCGGCCGGCACCGCTACGCCGTGGCAGGGCCTCGCCTCACGCCCGTGCGTGGCCCGAACTGCGGGCCGCCGCTGCCGCGCGTTCCACGAGGGCCACCAGATGCTCGTTGACCAGCTCGGGCCGCTCCAGCATCACCAGGTGGCCAGCGCCGGGCACGCACACCAGCTCCGCGTCCGGCAGCACCTCCGCGATCGTCCGGCTGTGGTCGGCGGGGGTGATCAGATCGCTCTCACCGGCGAGCACCAGCGCGGGCACCGCGTCGTACGCCACCAGCGCCTCGGTCTTGTCGTGCACCGCGAACGCCGGGAAGAACTCGGCGACCACATCGATCGGGGTGCCCTCGATCAGCCGCTCGCCGAACCGTGCGATGCCCGGGTCGACGTCCTCCGGCGTGCCGAAGGAATACCGCTTGACCAGTCCGGCGAACAGATCGGCGGTGGCCCGCCGGCCGCGTTCGACCAGATCGGGCTGCCAGCCCAGCGCCTTGAGCACGCCCGGCGCGAGCGCGTGGAAGGCCTTCATGCCCATCGACGGCAGCCCGTAGGTGACCTCGCTGAGCCGGCCCGCGGACGTGCCGATCAGGGCCACGCCGATCACCCGCTCCGCGACGTACTCGGGGAACTGGTCGGCCAGCGCCATCACCGTCATCCCGCCCATCGAGTGTCCGACCAGCACGATCGGCCCCTCGGGCACCGCGGCGTCCAGCACCGCCTTCAGGTCCCGGCCGAGCAGCTCGATGGTGACGTTCTCGGTGCCGTCGATCTGGCCGTGGCCGCGGGCCGAGCGGCCGTGGCTGCGCTGGTCCCAGTGGACGGTGCGCACCGTGCCGCGCAGCGCGGCCCGCTGGAAGTGCCAGGAGTCCTGGTTCAGGCAGTAACCGTGGCTGAAGACGACCGTCGGGGCGGCCGACGGGCGCCGGCCCAGCGCCGCCGTCAGCCGCTTGCGCAGCCCGCCCTGGGCCTCTTGGGCGGCACGGGCCTGCTTGCCGCGGACCGGCCTGGCCGACGGGTCGTTGCGAGCGTGTTTGCCGCCCCGGCGGTCGCCCTTCTCCGGGCGGGCGGGCTCCGCGCCCACCTCGTCGATCTCGAAGTACAGCTCCGTGCCGTCCTCGGAGATCGCCGCGCCGGGGGTGCCGCGCAGTGTGCCGTACGGGCCGGCCGCGTCCAGGGCGAGCCGGGCCCGGCGGCGCATCCCGCGGCCGACCGTCAGCCGCTCTATGGCCACACCGGCCGCCGCCCCGGCCGCGACCACGCCGATCGCGGCTCCGGCGATGCCGGCGTGGCGGCCCGCCTTGGCCCAGTTGGTCGCGGCCTCGGCCGCCACCTCGGCGGCCGTCTCGACCGCCTGCACGGCGGCTTCAGTGCCGTCGGTCATGCCGTACCCCCCGTGAGCGCGGTGTCTCCATCGGCCGTTCCGGCCGTCGCGGTGTCGGATGCGTTGGTCGGTGCGGTGGTCGGTGCGTTGGTCGGTGCGGTGCTGATTGCGGTGCTGGTTGCGCTGTTCACTGCGAGGTCCGTCGTGCTGTTCGCTGCGCTCTCCGTTTCGGCTGCCGTTCCGGCCGCCGTTCCGTTCTCTTCGTGTGCCGCGTGTGCTGCGTGTGTCTCGTGTGCCTCTTCTGCCCCGTGTACCCCGAACACCCCGCCGTCCCTCTCGCTGTCCACATAGACGCGCGGGACGCGGGTTCCGATCCGGGTGACGATTTCGTACCCGATGGTTCCGGCCGCCCGGCCCCAGTCCTCCGCGGTCGGCTCGCCGCGGTCGCCGGGGCCGAAGAGCACCGCGAGATCGCCCACCTCGGCGCTGTCGCCGCCCAGGTCGACGACGAACTGGTCCATCGCGATCCGCCCGGCGACCGTCCGCCACTTCCCGGCGACCAGCACCGGGCCGGTGCCCGAGGCGTGCCGCGGGATGCCGTCGGCGTAGCCGAGCGGGACCAGCGCGAGCGTGGTCTCCCCGGGGGTGAGGTACCGGTGCCCGTACGACACGCCGTGGCCGCCCGGGACCCGCTTGACCGACGCGAGCGCGGCCTCCAGGGTCATCGCGGGCCGCAGCCCGAAGTCCCCGGACGTGCCGACTTCCGGGCTCGGCGAGATGCCGTAGATACCGATACCCGTACGGACCAGGTCGAAGTGGGCTTCGGGGAGGGTGAGCGTCGCCGGGGTGTTGGCGATGTGCCGCACCTCGGGGCGCAGCCCGGCCGACTCCGCCGTCCGCAGTGCCTGGCGGAAGACGTCGAGCTGGGCGGTGATGGAGGGGTGGCCGGGCTCGTCGGCGCAGGCGAAGTGCGACCAGACGCCGGTGACCCGCAGGGCGCCCGCGGCCTCGGCGGCGCGGGCCGCGGCGGTCAGCTCCGGCCAGTCGGCGGGCGGGCAGCCGTTGCGGCCGAGCCCGGTGTCGATCTTGAGCTGGACGCGGGCGGTACGGCCGGCCGCCCGCGCCGCGGCGGTCACCTCGCGCAGCGCCCACAGGCCGCTCACCGAGACATCGATGTCCTGCTCCACCACTCGCTGCCAGGGCCCGCCCGGCGTCCACAGCCAGCACATCAGCCGCCCGGTGTCACCGGCCGCGCGCAGCGCGAGCGCCTCCTCGGGGAGCGCGGTGCCCAGCCAGCTCGCGCCGGCCTCCCGGGCCGCTCGGGCACACGGCACCGCGCCGTGTCCGTAGCCGTCGGACTTGACCACGGCCATCAGCTCTGCCCCGGGGGCACGGTCCCGCAGGGCACGCACGTTCGCCCGCACGGCGGCGAGGTCGACGACGGCACGGGCACGGTTCGCTGTCTCGTTCATCCCCCTCAGTGTCGCAGGCGATCGCGCGGCGCCCCGGGGGACCGGCACGAAAACCGTGCTCACCCGCTGGGTTTCCGCCCCCAGACGTACACGAGGTCGTGCTTCTTGAGCACGTACCACAGGTTGCGGGCGTCCGACCAGGTCAGGTTGATGCACCCGTGCGAACCGGCCCCCTCGTAGATGTCGTCGTCGACGCCGTGGAACGCCTCCCCGCGGTCGAAGAACTGCGCGAACGGCATTGGCGTGTGGTACAGGTTCGAAATGTGGTACTTGCGCCGCAGATAGATCCGGTACGTCCCGGTACGGGTCTCCATCGTCGGCTGCCCGGAACGGATCGGCACCGGATCGAAGATCACCCGTCCGGCCTGCTGCACCCACATCAGCTGCCGGTCCAGGTCGACGCACGCGGTCCGCTCCGCACGGACCGGGCAATGGCCGGCCCGGTTGGGGTCCTTCCTGGCCCGCAGCAGCCGCACCACGGCTCCGGTGACCGGCCCCGCGTAACCGGTCGCCGGGGCGATCCGGTGCGCCTGCTGGAACCGCCGGATCGCCCGGCAGTCCCCCGCGCTCTGCCGCCCGTCCGGCTTCCGCCGCAGATAGCGCTCGGCCTGCCGCTGGAACGGCCCGGTGGACCGGGTGCAGCGCGCCCTCCGGGCGGCGTGCCCCGCCTCGGACCGGGGGACGTACTCGATGTGCAGCCGCCCCCCGGGCGCCGGGCGCCGGGGACCGCGCGGGATCCCGGGGACGAGTTCGGCGGCCGCGGACCGGGTTCGGGCCACGTACCCGGGTGCGTATCCGGCGGAGGGCGCGTACCGGGCGGGGGCCGCGGGCCGGGCGGCTGACGGGGCGACGGCCACCGCGGACGGCCCGGCGAGCGGGAACAGCGAGGCGCCGGCCAGCAGCGCCACAAGCGTGCGTTTCATGCCCTCACGCATGCCGTGACCGAACCCCCGTCCCGCCCGCCCGGCCACGAGGTTCGCCCTGCTGCCCGCGGCATTCCCCCGCGGGGCGTAACGGCGTAACGGTGTAACGGGCGGGGAGGTGGGCGGCGGGAGGCGTCAGGCGCGGGGGCCGCCGGAGCGGGGCACGGGGGCGCGGGGCGCAGGTGACGGTTGGTGGGTGGCGGGTGGCGTTGACGGGGTAACGCGGGGCGGGGATGGGCGGCTTGGGCCCCGACCCCCCCAAACCTTTCACCCCGTCACATCGCGCCAAGCCGCCCCCAGATGGTCCGCCACCTCCGTGGCGAGGATGGGGGCGCCCTCGGGGCCGGCTGCCCGGCGGGCCGCCAGGCCGTGGAGGTACGCGCCGACGGATGCCGCGTCGCGGGCGGGCAGGCCGGCGGCGAGGAGCGAGCCGGTGACGCCCGACAGGACGTCACCGCTGCCGGCCGTGGCCAGCCAGCCGGTGCCCGTGGGGTTCACCCGCACCGGGCCGCTCTCCCGCGCGACCAGCGTCGTCGAGCCCTTCAGCAGGACCGTCGCGGCATAGCGCGCCGCCAGTTCCCGTACGGACGCGAGCCGTTCCGCCTCGACCTCGTCGCGGCCGCGGCCCAGCAGCGCCGCCGCCTCGCCGGCGTGCGGCGTCAGCAGCGTCTCGGCGGTGCGCGCCCGAACCCGTTCCGGCGTCAGGAAGCGCAGCCCGTCGGCGTCCACCAGGACCGGTACGTCGGAGGCCAGCACGTCCTCCAGGGCGTCCGATTCGTCGCCGATGCCGGGGCCGATCACCCAGGACTGCACCCGGCCGGCCTTGTGCGGCGGCCCGGCGTGCACCAACGTCTCGGGGAAGTGGGCCAGCACCGCGTCCGCGGCCGGCCCGACGTACCGGACCGCCCCCGCGCCGCCGCGCAGCGCACCGGCCACCGCCAGCACCGCCGCCCCCGGATAGCGCGCCGACCCGGCGACCACACCGACCACGCCCCGCCGGTACTTGTCGCTCTCCGCCGCCGGGCGCGGCAGCAGTTCCGCCACGTCCGCGTGCTGCAGCGCCTCGAACTCGGCCTCCCCGGGCAGCGTCAGGCCGATGTCCACCAACCGCAGCGCCCCCGCCCGCTCCCGGGCCGGATCGATCAGCAGGCCCGGCTTGTACGCCCCGAACGTCACCGTCGCATCGGCCCGTACCGCCTCGCCGCGCACCTCGCCGCTGTCCGCGTCCACCCCGCTGGGCAGGTCGACCGCCACGACGGGCGCCGACTCCCATGCCGCGCGGGCGAGTTCGGCGGCGTCCGGCCGCAGTCCGCCGCGACCGCCGATGCCCACGATCCCGTCCACGACCAGATCGCACCGGGCGAGGTCCCGCCGCGCGTCGTCCGACACCCGGCCGCCGGCCGCCCGCAGCGCGCCAAGGCCGCCTGGGTGGGCCCGTTCCGGCGAGAGCAGGACGGCCACCACGCCGGCCCCGCGCCGGGCCAGCCGGGCCCCGGCGTAGAGCGCGTCCCCGCCGTTGTCCCCGCTGCCCACCAGCAGCACGACCCGGCTGCCGTAGACCCGGCCCAGCAACTCCCGGCAGGCGGCGGCCAGTCCGGCCGCCGCCCGCTGCATCAGGGCCCCTTCCGGCAGACGGGCCATCAGGTCCCGCTCGGCGGCCCGCACGGTCGATACGCTGTAGGCAGTCCTCATGGCCCCAGTGTCACCCCTCGGCGATCACCACGGCCGAAGCGACCCCCGCGTCATGGCTCAGCGAGAGGTGCCACGACCGCACGCCGAGCCGGGCCGCGCACGCCTCGACCGTGCCGCGCACCCGCAGCCGGGGCCGCCCGCTGTCCTCGACGTACACCTCGGCGTCGGTCCAGTGCAGCCCGGCCGGCGCGCCCAGCGCCTTGGCCACCGCCTCCTTGGCGGCGAACCGGGCCGCGAGCGACGCCGTGCCGCGCCGCTCCCCGCTCGGCAGCAGCAGTTCCGACGCGACGAACAGCCGGTCGGCCAGCTCGGGCGTGCGGTCCAGCGCCGCGGCGAACCGGTCGATCTCGGCGACGTCGATGCCCACCCCGATGATCACTCCACCGTCACCGACTTGGCGAGGTTGCGCGGCTGGTCGACCTCGTTGCCGCGGGCGGTGGCGAGCTCGCAGGCGAAGACCTGCAGCGGGACGGTGGAGACCAGCGGCTGCAGCAGCACCGGTGTGTGCGGGATGCGCACGAGGTGGTCGGCGTAGGGCACCACGGCCTCGTCGCCCTCCTCGGCGATCACGATCGTGCGGGCGCCGCGGGCCCGGATCTCCTGGATGTTGGAGACGATCTTGTCGTGCAGCACGGACCGGCCGCGCGGCGACGGGACCACGACGACGACCGGCAGATCGTCCTCGATCAGCGCGATCGGGCCGTGCTTGAGCTCACCGGCTGCGAACCCCTCGGCGTGCATGTACGCCAGCTCCTTGAGCTTGAGCGCGCCCTCCAGCGCCACCGGGTAGCCGACATGCCGGCCGAGGAACAGCACGGTGTTCTTGTCGGCGAGGCTGCGGGCCAGCTCCCGCACCGGCTCCATCGTGCCGAGCACCTGATCGACCTGGGTGCCGATGGCGGCCAGTTCGCGCACCACCGCCCGGATCTCGTCGCCCCATTTCGTGCCCCGTACCTGCGCGACGTACAGCGCGACCAGGTAGCAGGCGACCAGCTGGGTCAGGAACGCCTTCGTGGACGCCACCGCGACCTCGGGGCCGGCGTGCGTGTAGAGCACCGCGTCCGACTCGCGGGGGATCGTCGAGCCGTTGGTGTTGCAGATGGCGAGCACCTTCGCGCCCTGTTCGCGGGCGTGCCGGAGGGCCATCAGGGTGTCCATGGTCTCGCCGGACTGACTGATCGCGATCACCAGCGTGCGCCGGTCCAGGATCGGGTCGCGGTAGCGGAACTCGCTGGCCAGCTCGGTCTCGCAGGGGATGCGGGTCCAGTGCTCGATCGCGTACTTGGCGATCATGCCGGCGTGGTACGCCGTCCCGCACGCCACGATGACGACCTTGTCGACCTCGCGCAGCACCTCCGGCGGGATCCGCACCTCGTCCAGGGACAGCACCCCCGAACCGTCGATCCGGCCCAGCAGGGTGTCCGCGACGGCCTTGGGCTGCTCGGCGATCTCCTTGAGCATGAAGTAGTCGTAGCCGCCCTTCTCGGCGGCCGAGGCGTCCCAGTCGACGTGGTACTCGCGGACGTCCGCGGGCGCACCGTCGAAGTCGGTGACCGTCACCCCGTCCCGGCGGGCCTCGACGACCTGGTCCTGGCCCAGCTCGATCGCCTCGCGGGTGTGCGCGATGAACGCCGCGACGTCCGAGGCCAGGAAGGCCTCGCCATCGCCGACGCCCACCACCAGCGGGGAGTTGCGGCGCGCGCCGACGACCACGTCGGGCTCGTCGGCGTGCACCGCGACCAGCGTGAACGCGCCCTCCAGCCGCCGGCACACCTGCCGCATCGCCTCGGCCAGCTCACCGCAGGAGGAGTAGCACTCGGCGAGCAGATGCGCCACGACCTCGGTGTCCGTCTCGGACGTCAAGGTGTGGCCCCGCTCGGCGAGTTCGGTGCGCAGCGCGGCGAAGTTCTCGATGATGCCGTTGTGCACCACCGAGACCCGACCGGCGTTGTCCAGGTGCGGGTGGGCGTTCTCGTCGGTGGGCCCGCCGTGGGTGGCCCACCGGGTGTGCCCGATGGCGGTGGAGCCGGCCGGCAGCGGACGGTCCGCCAGCTCCTTGTCCAGGTTGGCGAGTTTGCCGGCCTTCTTCGCCGCGGCCAGCCCGCCGTCGGCCAGCACGGCGACGCCCGCCGAGTCGTAGCCGCGGTACTCCAGCCGCTTCAGCCCGGCCAGGACGACGTCCAGGGCGCTCTGCCCGCCCACATAACCCACGATTCCGCACATGGGGGCAGCCTACGACGCGGCCCCTCAATACCCGCGCGCTATCCGGTGGTGCGCCTCCCGCACCGTCTCCAGGAACTCCTCGTCGGCCTCCGTGTCGGCTCCGGGTCCGCCGGCCGGCTCGTACCGTTCCAGGAAGTCGGCGAGGTCCTCGCCCAGGTCCTCGTCGGGGAGTTCCTCGGCGAGTTCGGCGTGCACCCGGGCGACGAAGAGGTCCGTCGCCGTGCCGTCCGGTCCGTTCTTCCTGCGCCGGTACCGCAGTCCCGGCAGTGCTGGCTTGCGCGTGCGCACAGCCACCCCCTGTGTCTTCTTCGCGGCCCGGATTGCGGGCCGCCCCCGCGCCGACCGTACCGGGCCGCATCCGTCCGGTACAGAGGTGCAGGTGGCGAAGGCCACACGCCGGGCCGGGGTGGCGTATGACACCCCGGCATGAACGGCGTGTGACGGCTGCGCACAATGGGCGCGTGCCCCTGACGACCGATCCGCCCGCGCGCCGCCGCGCCGACAGCTCCCCCTACGTCGATCTGACGCGCGCCCAGTGGAGCGCCCTCAGGGAGAAGACTCCGCTGCCGCTGACCGCCGAAGAGGTGGAGCGGCTGCGCGGCCTGGGCGACGTCATCGACCTGGACGAGGTCCGCGACGTCTACCTCCCGCTGTCCCGGCTGCTGAACCTCTACGTCGGCGCGACCAGCAATCTGCGCGGCGCGCTGAACACATTCCTGGGCGACGCCGGCGACGGCCACGGCTCGCAGCCCGGCACCCCGTTCGTCATAGGGGTCGCCGGCAGCGTCGCGGTCGGCAAGTCGACCACCGCCCGGCTGCTGCAGGCGCTGCTCGCCCGCTGGCCGGAGCACCCGCGCGTCGAGCTGGTCACCACCGACGGGTTCCTGTTCCCCAACGCCGAGCTGCACCGGCGCGGCCTGATGTCCCGCAAGGGCTTCCCGGAGTCCTACGACCGCCGCGCACTGACCCGTTTCGTCGCGGACGTGAAGTCCGGCAAGGCGGAGGTCTCCGCGCCGGTCTACTCGCACCTGATCTACGACATCGTGCCCGGCGAGCGGCTCACCGTGCACCGCCCCGACATCCTCATCGTCGAGGGACTCAACGTCCTGCAGCCGGCGCTGCCCGGCAAGGACGGACGCACCCGTCTCGGTCTGGCCGACTTCTTCGACTTCTCCGTCTACGTCGATGCCCGCACCGAGGACATCGAGCAGTGGTACCTCGGCCGGTTCCGCAAACTGCGCGAGACCGCCTTCCAGAACCCGTTCTCGTACTTCCGCAAGTACACCCAGGTCTCCGAGGAGGAGGCCCTCGACTACGCCCGCATGATGTGGCGCACCATCAACAAGCCCAACCTGCAGCAGAACGTGGCCCCCACTCGCGGCCGCGCCAGCCTGGTGCTGCGCAAGGGTCCGGACCACAAGGTGCAGCGGCTGTCGCTGCGCAAGCTCTAGGAGGGGTGCGCGGACCGTGCTGCATCTGCGACTGATCGTGCCGGCGGACCGTACCGACGCGGCCCTGGAGCTGCTGGAGACGACGGTCGGTACGGCCCATGTGGCGGTGCTGGCCGGGGCCGCCCGGGACCCGCGGGGCGACGTGGTGCTGTGCGACGTCGCCCGGGAGGCCGCCGACGGGCTGCTGGCCGGGCTGCGGGCGCTGGGCCTGCACAAGGACGGCTCGATCGCGATCGAGAACATCGACCTGTCGCTGTCCGTACGGGCCGAACGGGCCGAGGAGGAGGCGCCCGGCGAGGGGGCCGACGCGGTGCTGTGGGAGTCGCTGACCGACGCCACCCACGAGGAGTCCACGCTCTCCGCCACCTACCTGGCGTTCCTGACGGTCGCCACGATGATCGCGGCCTGCGGTGTGGTCCTCGACAACGCGATCCTGATCGTCGGCGCGATGGCGGTGGGCCCGGAGTTCGGCCCGCTGGCCGGTATCTGCACCGCGCTGGTGCAGCGGGCGCCGCGGCTGGCCTGGCGCTCGGTGACGGCGCTGGTCGTGGGCTTCGCCGCGGCCATGGTGCTGACGGTGGGCTTCAGCCTCTTCATGGACGCGATGGGCCTGTTCCACGCCGGGGCGCTGGCGGCGGAGCGGCCCAACACGAACTTCATCTACCGGCCGGACTGGTTCTCGTTCGTCGTCGCCGTGCTGGCCGGGATCGCCGGGGTGCTCTCCCTGACGTCCGCGAAATCGGGCGCCCTCGTAGGAGTGGCGATCTCCGTGACGACCGTCCCGGCCGCCGCCAACGCCGCGGTCGCGCTCGCCTACGGGGCGTACGGCCAGGCCTGGCACTCCATGGAGCAGCTGCTGCTGAACCTGGCGGGCATCATCGTGGCCGGCACCCTGACCCTCCTCGCCCAGAAGCTGCTGTGGGCCCGGCACGACACGGGCCCCGCCCGCCGGCTGCGCCACTGACGGCGCGCCCGGCGAGCGGGGCCCAAGTGCCTTATCCCAGCGCGGACTTGACCACGTCCGCGAGCCGGCCGGCCACCGCCCGCGCCTGCTCCTCGTCGGCGGCCTCCACCATCACCCGGACCAGCGGCTCGGTGCCGGACGGCCGCAGCAGCACCCGCCCGGTGCTGCCGAGCTCCCGCTCCGCCTCGGCGACCGCCTGGGTCAGCTCGGGCGAGGTGGCCACCCGCGACCTGTCGACGTCGGGGACGTTGACCAGGACCTGCGGCAGCCGCTCCATGACGCCCGCCAGGTCCCCGAGCGGACGGCCGGTCGCCGCGACCCGGGCGGCCAGCATCAGCCCGGTCAGCGTGCCGTCGCCGGTGGTGGCGTGGTCCAGCACGATGACGTGCCCGGACTGCTCGCCGCCCAGCGCGAAGCCGTGCGCCTTCATCTCCTCCAGGACGTACCGGTCGCCGACCCCGGTCTGCACGAGGTCGATGCCCTCGCGCTCCATGGCCAGCTTGAAGCCCAGGTTGGACATGACGGTGGCGACCACGGTGTTCTTCCGCAGCGTCCCGGCCTCCCGCATGCCGAGCGCCAGCACGGCCAGGATCTGGTCCCCGTCGACCTCGTTGCCCTCGCGGTCCACGGCCAGGCAGCGGTCCGCGTCCCCGTCGTGGGCGACACCGAGGTCCGCGCCGTGCTCGACGACGGCCGCGCGCAGCAGCGCGAGGTGGGTGGAGCCGCAGCCGTCGTTGATGTTCAGGCCGTCGGGGTCGGTGCCGAGGGTGACGACCTCGGCGCCGGCCCGGGCGAACGCCTCGGGCGAGACCCGCGCCGCCGCGCCGTGCGCACCGTCGATGACGACCTTCAGCCCGTCCAGGCGGTTCGGCAGGACACCGACCAGGTGCGCGACGTAGTTGTCGAAGCCCGCGTCGTAGACGGTGACCCGGCCCACGCCGCCGCCGGTCGGCCGCTCCCACGGCTCGCCGGAGCTGTGCGCGCGGTACGTCTCCTCGATCCGGTCCTCCAGCTCGTCGGCGAGCTTGTGGCCGCCGCGCGCGAAGAACTTGATGCCGTTGTCGGGCATCGGGTTGTGGCTGGCGGAGAGCATCACGCCCAGGTCCGCGCCCAGCGAGCCGGTCAGGTACGCCACCGCCGGGGTCGGCAGCACGCCCACCCGCAGCACGTCCACTCCGGCGCTGGCCAGCCCGGCCACCACCGCCGCCTCCAGGAACTCCCCCGACGCCCTCGGATCCCGCCCGACCACGGCCACCGGCCGGTGACCCTCGAATGTGCCTGCCTCCGCAAGCACATGCGCCGCAGCGACCGAGAGACCGAGCGCCAGCTCCGCCGTCAGGTCCGCATTGGCGACGCCGCGCACACCGTCCGTGCCGAAGAGTCGTCCCACTGGTGTCCTCCGAGTTTCTGAGCTTGGACCAGAGCGTCACGTCCAGGTATACGCCCCTGGACGGGGATCTACGCCGCCCGGTCCCGGATAGCCGAACGCCCCGGCAGCACGGGAAGTGCCACCGGGGCGTACGCCACGAGCTGCATGCTGCAGCGCGTGATTAGCGCTTGCTGTACTGCGGCGCCTTGCGGGCCTTCTTCAGACCGGCCTTCTTGCGCTCGACCGCACGGTCGTCACGCTTGAGGAACCCGGCCTTCTTCAGCGCGGGGCGGTTGTTCTCGATGTCCGCCTCGTTCAGCGCACGGGCCACGCCCAGGCGCAGCGCACCGGCCTGGCCGGAGATGCCGCCGCCGGAGATGCGGGCGATGACGTCGTAGCGGTTGTCGAGCTCGAGCACCTTGAAGGGCTCGTTGACTTCCTGCTGGTGCACCTTGTTGGGGAAGTAGCCCTCAAGGGTGCGGCCGTTGATCTTCCACTGGCCGGTGCCCGGAACGATCCGGACGCGGGCGATGGCGTTCTTGCGGCGGCCCAGGCCGGCGGCCGGCTGCGGGTCGCCGAAGCGGGACGCGAGGGACTCGGAGGTGTACTCCGACTCCACGACCTCGGTCTCGGTGGTGTACTCCTCGACCTCGACCTCGTCCAGCGGGGTCTCGGGGGTGGTCTCAGCCACGATGCTCCTCAGATTCTCTCTGTGTCTTAGGGGGTGGCCGGACTTACTGCGCGACCTGGGTGATCTCGAACGGCACCGGCTGCTGCGCAGCGTGCGGGTGCTCGGCACCCGCGTAGACCTTCAGCTTCGAGAGCATCTGACGGCCGAGGGTGTTCTTGGGGAGCATGCCCTTGATGGCCTTCTCGACGGCCTTCTCGGGGTTCTTGGAGAGCAGCTCGTCGTAACGGACGGAGCGCAGACCACCCGGGAAGCCGGAGTGACGGTAGGCCATCTTCTGGGTCTTCTTGTTGCCGGACAGGTGCACCTTGTCGGCGTTGATGATGATGACGAAGTCACCGGTGTCAACGTGCGGTGCATACACCGGCTTGTGCTTACCCCGCAGGAGGGACGCGGCCTGGCTGGCCAGACGGCCCAGGACAACGTCCTGCGCGTCAATGATGTGCCACTGGCGCTGGACATCGCCGGGCTTGGGGCTGAACGTACGCACGGTCGTAGCCTTCGCTTCTTCAGTGATGGGACCCCCGGGCCGTGAGGACTCGGGGGTGGGTCCTGTACTGGTCACCACGATCGTTCACGCAGCAGGGCGGCACTACGGGTGACGCAACCCGATCGTCTGCCGCTGGTGATCGGTCCGGTGGACCGGCGTAAGGGCCCCTCACGTGAGATAGAGCAAGCCAATACGCATAACGAACCAGCAGAATACCGGGCCGTCCCCGGCGGGGTCAAAACGCCCCCCGAACCGCCTCCCGCGGCCCCTCCCCGACCCCTCCCCCGGGCCTGCCCGCTACCGCTCCCGTTCCACACGGCGCTCGTCCCACACCGGCTCCGCCGTCTCCCGCACCACCCCGTCCGCCCCGAACACCAGGAACCGGTCGAAGGAGCGCGCGAACCACCGGTCGTGCGTCACCGCCAGCACCGTCCCCTCATACGCCTCCAGGCCCTCCTGCAGCGCCTCCGCCGACTCCAGGTCCAGGTTGTCGGTCGGCTCGTCCAGGAGGAGGGCCGTGCTGCCGGAGAGCTCCAGGAGGAGGATCTGGAAGCGTGCCTGCTGGCCGCCGGAGAGACGGTCGAAGGGCTGCTCGGCCTGCTTCTCCAGTTCGTAGCGGCGCAGCGCGGACATCGCCTGGCCCTTGTCCTTGGCGTGTTCGGTCCAGAGGATGTCGAGGAGGGTGCGGCCCATCAGCTCGGGGTGCGCGTGGGTCTGGGCGAAGTGGCCGGGGACGACACGGGCGCCGAGTTTCCAGGTGCCGGTGTGGGCCACCGGGGCGTCGGTGTCCGTGGCCAGCAGGCGCAGGAAGTGCGACTTGCCGGAGCCGTTGGAGCCCAGCACCGCGACCCGCTCGCCGTAGAAGATCTCCAGCGAGAACGGCTTCATCAGGCCGGTCAGCTCCAGGTTCTCGCAGGTCACCGCCCGGACGCCGGTGCGGCCGCCGCGCAGCCGCATCGTGATGTCCTGCTCCCGCGGTGGCTCCGGCGGCGGCCCGGCCTCCTCGAACTTCCGCAGCCGGGTCTGCGCCGCCGCGTAGCGCGAGGCCATCTCATGGCTCACCGCGGCCGCCTGCCGCAGATTGACCACCAGCTTCTTGAGCTGGGCGTGCTTCTCGTCCCAGCGCCGCCGCAGCTCCTCGAAGCGGGCGAAACGCTCCCGGCGCGCCTCGTGGTAGGTGTCGAAGCCGCCGCCGTGCACCCAGACGTCCGAGCCCGCCGGGCCCGGCTCGACGCTGACGATCTTCTCCGCGGCGCGGGCCAGCAGCTCCCGGTCGTGCGAGACGAACAGCACCGTCTTACGGGTCTGCCGCAGCTGCTCCTCCAGCCAGCGCTTGCCCGGCACGTCCAGATAGTTGTCCGGCTCGTCCAGCAGCAGCACCTCGTCCGTGCCGCGCAGCAGCGACTCCAGCACCAGCCGCTTCTGCTCGCCCCCGCTGAGCGTGCGCGCCTGGCGCCACTGCGCCTTCTCGTACGGGACGCCGAGCGCCGCCGTGGTGCAGATGTCCCAGACCGTCTCGGCCTCGTAGCCCCGGGCCTCGGCCCAGTCGCTGAGCGCCTGCGCGTACGCCATCTGCGCGGCCTCGTCGTCCTCGGTCATGAGCGCCAGCTCCGCGGCGTCCACCGCCGCTGCCGCCTCCCGGATCCGCGGCTGGGCCACCGACACCAGCAGGTCCCGCACCGTCCGGTCGTCCCGCACCGAGCCGACGAACTGCGGCATGACGCCCAGCCCGCCGCTGACCGTCACCGATCCGCCGTGCGGCGCCAGCTCACCGGCGAGCAGCCGCAGCAGCGTCGTCTTGCCCGCGCCGTTGGCCCCCACCAGCGCGACCGTGGCGCCCTCCGCCACCCGGAAGGACACGTCCCCCAGCAGAACCCTCCCGTCCGGCAGGTAGTACTCCAGGTGCCCGGCTTCCAGATGTCCCATGAGCGGGATTGTGACCGGCCTATAAGCGTTCCACCAACCGCATTAGGATGCGCGCCATGAGTTTTGGGCAAGGCGGGCCCTTCGACGGCCCCGGGGGATCTTTCTCGTCCACGCCGGACTGGGACGCGCTCGCGGAGGAAAGCGAGGCGCAGTCCCGCCGCAAGCGGTGGATGTGGATCGGCGGCGGAGCACTGGCGACCGTCGCGGTGGCCGGCATCGTCGCCGCCGCGGTGATGGCCGGCGGCGACTCCCCCGGCGGCAACCCGACGGCCGCGCCCACCTCGTCCGGCCAGGCCACGGCCCCGGACGACAAGCCGTCCTTCCCGGACGTCTCCGTACCGCCGCCGCCGAACCCGCAGGACTACATCTCCGACCCCAAGAAGGACACCGCGCCGCTCACCCCGGCCACGCTCTTCCCGCAGAAGACCATGGTCATCGGCGAGCACAGCTACCCGCGGACCAGCACCGCCTCGACCAAGGACTGCACCGCCGCCGCCCAGGGCGCGCTGGTCTCCTCGCTGTCCCACAACGGCTGCAAGCAGCTGCTGCGCGCCACCTACGCCAAGGGCGGAGTGGCGGTCACCATCGGCATCGCGGTCTTCGACTCGCCGGCCAAGGCCACCAAGGTCATGAACGAGAACCGGACCAACCTCATGCCGCTGCCCGGCGGCGGCGTTCCCTCGGACTTCTGCCAGGGCCACAAGTGCCGGATGGCCACCAACGCCACCGGCCGCTACGCCTACTTCACGATCGCCGGCTACCTCAACGGCAAGGACGTCGTCACCTCGGAGACCAAGGCCCGGCAGATCGCCCGGGACGGCGGCTCCTACGCGTTCACCCAGATCACCCAGCGCGGCAAGGACCAGGCCGCCAAGGCCGCCGAACGCCAGCTGAAGGAAGCCCAGAAGAAGGCCGGCCGGTCGTCCTGACCGGCCGGCTCCCCGGCGGGCGGCTCAGCAGCAGCCGCCCGCCGGCAGCGCCCGCTTGTTCCGGGCCTCCTTGTTACGGGCCGCCAGCAGCTCGTCCGCCGGATACCCGACCTCTTCGAGCGTCAGCCCGTGCGGGCGGACCACGTGCACGGCCGAGTCGCGTATGCCGGCCGCGAGCACCTTCCCGGGCCAGTCGGCCGGCCGGTGCCCGTCCCCCACGAACAGCAGCGCCCCGATCAGCGAGCGCACCATGTTGTGGCAGAAGGCGTCGGCCCGCACCGTGGCGGTGATGATCCCGTCGTCGCCCCGCACCAGGCTCAGCTCCTGGAGCATGCGGATGGTCGTCGCGCCCTCGCGCTTCTTGCAGTACGCCGCGAAGTCGTGCTCCCCGAGCAGCCGCCGGGCCGCCTCGTTCATGGCGTCCACGTCGAGCGGCCAGTCGTGCCACAGGACGTGCCCGCGCAGCAGCGGGTCGACCCCGCCGGGGTTGTCGGTGACGCGGTAGGCGTAACGCCGCCAGATCGCCGAGAAGCGCGCGTTGAAGCCCTCGGGGGCCTCGCTGAGGCGCCAGACCCGCACGTCCTTGGGAAGCCGCCCGGCGAGCCGCTTCAGCAGCTTCTCCCGGTGCTCCGCCCACAGCTCCCCGGGCAGGTCCACGTGCGCCACCTGGCCCCGCGCGTGCACCCCGGCGTCCGTCCGCCCGGCCACCGTCAGCTCGTACGTCGTCTCCCCCGACCGCGTCACGGTGCGCAGGGCGTCCTCGATCTCGGCCTGCACGGTGCGCCGGCCGCCGGCCTGCTTGGCCCAGCCGTGGAAGGCGGAGCCGTCGTACGACAGGTCCAGGCGGATCCGGACGTGTCCGGGCCGTACTTCGTCACTCACGGGGAGATCCTCTCAGGGCAGATCCCTTGGGAAAGACGCGAAAGCGGGCCCGCCCTCTCGGACGGACCCGCTTCACGCGAGGTCAACCTCAGGCGTCCTTGGACTCCTCGGCGGGCGCCTCGGCCGGAGCCTCGGTCGCCGCAGCCTCATCGGCTTCCTTCACCGCGCGCTTGGTCGCGGCCTCGGCCTCGGCGACGGTCGCCTTCTTGGCGATCTCGCCCTCGACCAGCTCGATGACGGCCATCGGGGCGTTGTCGCCACGACGGTTGCCGATCTTGGTGATACGGGTGTAGCCACCCGGACGCTCCGCGAACCGCGGCGCGATCTCCGTGAAGAGCGTGTGCACGACGCTCTTGTCCGAGATCAGCTGCATGACCTGACGGCGGTTGTGAAGGTCGCCCTTCTTCGCCTTGGTCACCAGACGCTCCGCGTACGGACGCAGACGACGGGCCTTGGCCTCGGTCGTCGTGATGCGGCCGTGCTCGAAGAGCGCGGTGGCCAGGTTGCGCAGCATGAGACGCTCGTGCGCCGCGCTGCCGCCCAGACGGGCACCCTTGGCGGGCTTCGGCATGGTGTTTCTCCTTCATTGCTGCACCGGCCGTATCAGGTACCGGTGTCAGTTCCCACGAGGCGGCCGCCCCGCGGAAGATGCACACGGCAGGGGCCCGGGAAGGCTCCCGGACCCCTGCCGGTCGAACTCAGTACTGCTCGGTCTCCACGAACCCGGCGTCCGCGTCGTCGTCGGCGCCGAAGGCGTCCGCCGCGGCGGTCGGGTCGAATCCGGGCGGGCTGTCCTTGAGGGCCAGGCCCATGCCGGCCAGCTTCGCCTTGACCTCGTCGATGGACTTCGCACCGAAGTTGCGGATGTCCAGCAGGTCCGCCTCAGAGCGGGCGACGAGCTCACCCACGGAGTGGATGCCCTCGCGCTTGAGGCAGTTGTAGGAGCGGACGGTGAGCTCCAGCTCCTCGATCGGCAGCGCCAGGTCGGCGGCCAGGGCGGCGTCCGTGGGGGACGGGCCCATGTCGATGCCCTCGGCGTCGATGTTCAGCTCGCGGGCGAGACCGAACAGCTCGACCAGGGTCTTACCGGCGGAGGCCATGGCGTCACGCGGACGCATCGCCTGCTTGGTCTCGACGTCGACGATCAGCTTGTCGAAGTCGGTGCGCTGCTCGACACGGGTCGCCTCGACCTTGTACGTGACCTTCAGCACGGGGCTGTAGATGGAGTCGACCGGGATACGGCCGATCTCCTGGCCCACCTGCTTGTTCTGCACGGCGGAGACGTAGCCGCGACCGCGCTCGACGGTCAGCTCCATCTCCAGCTTGCCCTTGCCGTTGAGCGTGGCGAGGACCAGGTCGGGGTTGTGCACCTCGACACCGGCCGGCGGCGCGATGTCCGCGGCGGTCACGAGGCCCGGGCCCTGCTTGCGCAGGTACATCACGACCGGCTCGTCGTGCTCCGAGGAGACGACCAGCTGCTTGATGTTGAGGATGAGGTCGGTGACGTCCTCCTTGACGCCCGGCACGGTGGTGAACTCGTGCAGAACGCCGTCGATGCGGATGGACGTGACCGCCGCACCCGGGATCGAGGAGAGGAGCGTACGACGCAGGGAGTTGCCGAGGGTGTAGCCGAAGCCCGGCTCCAGCGGCTCGATCACGAACCGGGAACGGTATTCGTCCACGACCTCTTCGGTCAGGGAGGGACGCTGAGCGATCAGCATGTTTTTCGGTCCTTCAGTCGTGGGCGCCCGCTATTTGACGCCCGCTGTACTGACAAGGGTACGGGCGGTACGACGCCGAAGCTCCGTACCGCCCACACCCACCGGCCCCCGACGTGACGGGGACCGACGAGCCTTACTTCGAGTAAAGCTCGACGATCAGCTGCTCCTGCACCTGGGTGTCGATCACCTGGCGCTCGGGCAGGCTGTGCACGAGGATCCGCAGCTGCGAGGGGATCGCCTCCAGCCACGCCGGAACGGTCTTCTCGCCGGCCTCGGCCTTGGCCACCTCGAAGGGGGTCAGGTTCCGAGAGCCCTCGCGGACCTCGACGATGTCGTTCACTGCCACACGAGCCGACGGGATGTCGGTCTTGCGGCCGTTCACGGTGATGTGTCCGTGACGGACCAGCTGACGGGCGTGGTCACGGGACTTGGCGAAGCCGGCCCGGTAGACCACGTTGTCGAGGCGGGTCTCAAGGATGCGCAGAAGGTTCTCACCGGTCTTGCCGGACTTCTGGTTCGCTTCCTTGTAGTAGTTCACGAACTGCTTCTCAAGGACACCGTAGATGCGGCTGCACTTCTGCTTCTCACGAAGCTGGAGCAGGTACTCGCTGTCCTTGGTGCGCCCGCGACCGTGCTCACCCGGGGGGTAAGGACGGATCTCGATCGGGCACTTCGCGCTCTCGCACTTGCTCCCCTTGAGGAAGAGCTTCTGCTTCTCCCGACGGCAACGCTTGCAGTCGGCCCCGGTGTAACGCGCCATTGTCTAGTTGTCTCCTACTTCAGATGGTCAGACGCGGCGGCGCTTGGGCGGGCGGCATCCGTTGTGCGGGGTGGGGGTGACGTCCTGGATCGAACCCACCTCAAGGCCGGTGGCCTGGAGGGAGCGGATCGCGGTCTCACGGCCGGAGCCGGGACCCTTGACGAAGACGTCGACCTTGCGCATGCCGTGCTCCTGCGCGCGGCGGGCGGCCGACTCGGCGGCCATCTGCGCGGCGAAGGGGGTGGACTTGCGCGAGCCCTTGAAGCCGACGTGGCCGGCAGAGGCCCAAGAGATCACGTTCCCGGTCGGGTCGGTGATCGAAACGATCGTGTTGTTGAACGTGCTCTTGATGTGAGCGTGCCCGTGGGCGACGTTCTTCTTCTCCTTGCGGCGCACCTTCTTGGCGCCGGCCGTACGGCCCTTCGGAGGCATGAATTTCTCCCGTGGAGGTGGTCGGTCCTACAGCGAAGACCGCTGGTGAGCGTCCTGCTGAGGACTACTTCTTGCCCGGCTTCTTCTTGCCGGCGATCGCGCGACGCGGACCCTTGCGGGTACGGGCGTTCGTGCTGGTGCGCTGACCGTGCACCGGCAGACCGCGACGGTGACGCAGACCCTGGTAGCAGCCGATCTCGACCTTGCGGCGGATGTCGGCCTGGATCTCGCGACGGAGGTCACCCTCGGTCTTGAGGTTGTTGTCGACGTACTCGCGGATCTTGACGAGGTCTTCCTCGGCCAGGTCGCGGACCCGGGTGTTCGGGTTCACGCCGGTGGCGGCGAGGGTCTGCTGCGAGAGCGTCCGCCCGATACCGAAGACGTAGGTGAGGGCGACCTCCACACGCTTTTCGCGCGGGAGATCAACGCCTGCGAGGCGTGCCATTGATGTGGCTCCTGATGGCTATTCGGAGGTCTTCCGCAGCACCGTTCCCGTAAGACTCTGCAGAATTACGAGCCGGGTCCCCGGCCTCCGAGCCGGGGGTGTCGTCCCCACGCCGCTGGTGCGGGGGGTCGGGTGACTGCGTATGACGTGTGGTGCTTGCGTCGCGCGAACTGCGAAATGCAGGTGGTCGGCGTGCGTCAGCCCTGGCGCTGCTTGTGGCGCAGGTTGTCGCAGATGACCATGACCCGGCCGTGGCGGCGGATCACCTTGCACTTGTCGCAGATCTTCTTGACGCTCGGCTTGACCTTCATGGGATGTGAGGTTCTCCGGGTCAGTGCCGTCACCCCACGGGAGCGGGGTGCCGACAAGATCTACTTGTAGCGGTAGACGATCCGCCCACGCGTCAGGTCGTAGGGAGAGAGCTCCACCACGACCCGGTCATCCGGAAGGATACGGATGTAGTGCATCCGCATCTTGCCGCTGATGTGCGCGAGGACCTTGTGACCGTTCTGAAGCTCCACCTTGAACATCGCGTTCGGGAGGGACTCGATCACGGTGCCCTCGATCTCGATGGCACCTTGCTTCTTGGCCACGCTTCGCCCTTCGAATCGGCTACCTTATGGCGGCTGTCATTCACAGGTGAAACACCTGTGACGCGTCCGGACCCTTTAACAGGCATACGGATGCACGAGAGCCGACGCGTCAGTCTACGTCAGGGTCCGGGAAAAGACGAATCCAGGATTATTGCCCATGCCGGGTGATCCTTACGCCAGCGGGTCCGGCGCGGCGGTGATCCCGAGCTCCGCGAGCCGGGCCTTGCCGCCGTCGGGCGCGGTCAGCACCAGCGGGCCCTGCTCGGTCAGCGCGACCGAGTGCTCCCAGTGCGAGGACCAGCTGCCGTCGTTCGACTTCACGGTCCAGTCGTCCTCGAGGACGTGGGTCTTCGGGGTGCCGAGGTTCACCATCGGCTCGATCGCGATGCAGAAACCGGGCACCAGCTTGGGGCCGCGGCCGCGCTTGCGGTCGACGTAGTTCAGCAGGTGCGGGTCCATGTGCATCTGCGAGCCGATGCCGTGGCCGCCGTAGTCCTCGACGATGCCGTACTTGCCACTGGCCGGGCGGGGCTGGCGGCGGATGTAGCCCTCGATCGCCTTGGAGATGTCGACCAGCCGGTTGCCCTTGGCGACCGCGGCGATACCCGCCCACATCGAGCCCTCGGTGACCCGGCTGAGCTCGATCAGCTCCGCGGAATGACCGGAGCCGACGAACGCGGTGTACGCGGCGTCGCCGTGCCAGCCATCCACGATCGCGCCGCAGTCGATGGAGATGATGTCGCCGTCCGCGAGCACGGTGTCGGTGTCCGGGATGCCGTGGACCACGACATCGTTCACCGAGGTGCAGATCGTCGCGGGGAAGCCGCCGTAGCCGAGGAAGTTCGACTTCGCGCCGTGCTCGGCGAGCACCTTGCGCGCCGCGTCGTCCAGGTCCTTGGTCGTGGCGCCCGGCACCGCGACCTCCCGGGTCGCGGCGTGGATGGCGGCGACCACCAGCCCCGCCTCGCGCATCTTCGCGATCTGCTCGGGGGTCTTGATCTCCACCATCGCGGCTTACGCCCTTCCGTCCGTGCTGTCTGACGTTGTACCCGACCAACAGTACGGCCGCGGTGCCCGTGCTGGACACCGCGGCCGTACGGAGCTGTCGGCTACTCGCCGCCCTGGAGCGCGGCCATCGCGCGCTCCGTGACCTCTTCGACCTTCCCGAGTGCCGGGATGGTCACGACCAGGTCCTGGGCCTTGTAGTAGTCGATGATCGGCTCGGTCTGCGTGTGGTAGACCTCCAGCCGCTTGCGGACGGTCTCCTCGCTGTCGTCGTCGCGCTGGTACAGCTCGCCGCCGCAGACGTCACAGACGCCTTGCTGCTTCGGCGCGCTGTAGGACACGTGGAAGACGTGGCTGGAGTCGTTGCGGCAGATGCGGCGGCCGGCGATGCGCTTGACCACCTCTTCCTCGGGGACCTCCAGGTCCAGGACCGCGTCGAGCGTGACGCCGTCCTCCTTGAGGGCCTCGTCGAGCGCCTCCGCCTGCGAGACGTTGCGGGGGAAGCCGTCCAGCAGGAAGCCGCCGGCGGCGTCCGGCTGGTTCATCCGGTCGCGGGCCATGCCGATGGTGACCTCGTCGGGAACGAGTTCACCGGCGTCCATGAACGCCTTGGCCTGCTTGCCGAGGTCGGTGCCCTGGCTGATGTTGGCCCGGAACAGGTCCCCCGTGGAGATGTGCGGGATCACGAGGTTCTTGGCAAGGTACGCAGCCTGCGTACCCTTGCCGGCCCCCGGGGGCCCGACGAGGACGATTCGCATCAGCGGAGGAACCCTTCGTAGTTGCGCTGCTGAAGCTGGCTCTCAATCTGCTTCACGGTCTCCAGGCCCACACCCACGATGATGAGGATGCTCGTCCCGCCGAACGGGAAGTTCTGGTTCGCGTTGAACAGCACCAACGCCACTGTTGGTACGAGCGCGATCAGCCCCAGGTACAGCGAGCCCGGCCACGTGATCCGGTTGAGCACGTAGCTGAGGTACTCGGCCGTCGGGCGACCAGCCCGGATACCCGGGATGAAGCCACCATACTTCTTCATGTTGTCGGCAACTTCTTCGGGGTTGAAGCTGATGGCGACGTAGAAGAAGGCGAAGAAGACGATCAGCAGGAAGTACGTAACGATGTAAACCGGGTGATTTCCCTTGGTGAAGTTGGTGGCGATCCAGGTCGCCCATGCCGCCTTCGACCCGCTGAACTGTGCAACCAGGGCTGGAATGTAGAGCAGCGACGACGCGAAGATGACGGGAATCACACCCGCCTGATTCACCTTGAGCGGGATGTACGTGGACGTACCGCCATAGGACCGGCGGCCGATCATCCGCTTCGCGTACTGCACCGGGATGCGCCGCTGGGCCTGCTCGACGAAGACCACCAGCGCGACCATCGCCAGACCCACCGCGATCACCGAGAAGAACTCGATCCAGCCGTCCGCGAGCTTGCCGGTGAGCTTGATCTGCCACAGGGCGCCCGGGAAACCGGCGGCGATCGAGATGAACATCAGGATGGACATGCCGTTGCCGATGCCGCGGTCGGTGACGAGCTCACCGAGCCACATGATCAGGCAGGTGCCGGCGGTCATGCAGATGACCATCGTGATGGTGGTGAAGATCGAGTCGCTGGGCACGATCTCGCTGGCGACCGGGCAGCTCTGGAAGAGCGCGCCGCTGCGGGCGGTGGCCACCAGGCCGGTGCCCTGCAGGATCGCGAGCGCCACGGTCAGATACCGGGTGTACTGGGTGATCTTCCCCTGGCCCGACTGCCCCTCTTTCTTGAGGGCCTCCAGCCGGGGGATGACCACGGTGAGCAGCTGGAGGATGATGCTTGCCGTGATGTACGGCATGATCCCCAGCGCGAAGATCGTGATCTGCAGCAGCGCACCACCGCTGAACATGTTCACCAGGGCGAACAACCCGCTGTTGCCGCCGGCCTGCTTCATGCAGGTCTCGACGTTCGCGTAGTTCACCCCAGGGACCGGGACGTGCGCTCCGATCCGGTAGAGCACGATGATGCCCAACGTGAACAGCAGCTTCTTGCGCAGGTCGGGCGTCTTGAACGCTCGGGCGAACGCGGTGAGCACGGTGCCTCCTGCGCCCCCCGCCCCACGGGCGAGAGGTAACGGTCTTGAGGATCGACGAATACGTAACAGCCGGAAACCGCACGGGCACGGCCCACGCGGCGGGGGCCCGGGGCATTGGCCCCGGAAAACAACAGTGCATGCCACCTTACCGGCGACCGTACCCCCGTGGAACGACCAACCGGGGATGCCCCAATCGATGGGCATCCCCGGTCAGTTGAACCAGCGAACTCAGATGAGCTCGGTGACGGTGCCGCCGGCGGCGGCGATCTTCTCCTTGGCGGAGCCGGAGACGGCGTCAACCGAAACCTGCAGCGCCACGGAGACCTCGCCCTGGCCCAGGACCTTGACGAGCTCGTTCTTGCGCACCGCGCCCTTGGCGACCAGGTCGGCCACCGTGACCTCGCCACCCTGCGGGTACAGCGCGGCCAGCTTGTCCAGGTTCACGACCTGGAACTGCTTGTGGGCGGGGTTCTTGAAGCCCTTCAGCTTCGGGAGGCGCATGTGGAGGGGCATCTGCCCACCCTCGAAGCGCTCCGGAACCTGGTAGCGGGCCTTGGTGCCCTTGGTACCACGACCGGCGGTCTTACCCTTGGACGCCTCACCACGACCGACACGGGTCTTGGCGGTCTTGGCGCCCGGGGCGGGCCGGAGGTTGTGGACCTTCAGCGGGTTCTGCTCCGCCATGTCAGTCGACCTCCTTGACCGACACGAGGTGGCGGACGGTGTGCACCATGCCGCGGAACTCGGGGCGGTCCTCCTTGACAACCACGTCACCCAGCCGCTTCAGGCCGAGCGAACGCAGCGTGTCGCGGTGGTTCTGCTTGCTGCCGATGTAGGACTTGGTCTGCGTGATCTCCAGGCGAGCCATTACGCGCTCACCCCTGCACGCGCCCGCAGCAGAGCGGCGGGAGCCACGTCCTCCAGCGGCAGGCCACGACGTGCCGCGATCTCCTCGGGGCGCTGCAGGCCCTGAAGCGCGGTCACCGTGGCGTGCACGATGTTGATCGGGTTCGACGAACCGAGCGACTTGCTCAGCACGTCGTGGATGCCCGCGCACTCCAGAACGGCGCGCACCGGGCCACCGGCGATCACACCGGTACCGGGGGAAGCCGGCTTGAGCAGGACGACGCCCGCAGCCTTCTCGCCCTGGATGGGGTGCGGGATGGTGCCCTGGATACGGGGGACCTTGAAGAAGTTCTTCTTGGCCTCTTCCACGCCCTTGGCGATGGCAGCCGGAACTTCCTTGGCCTTGCCGTAACCGACACCCACGGTGCCGTCACCGTCGCCCACCACGACCAGCGCGGTAAAGCTGAAGCGACGACCACCCTTGACAACCTTGGCGACGCGGTTGATCGCGACTACGCGCTCAACGTACGCGGTCTTCTCGGCGGCAGCGCCACCGTCGCGACCCTTCCGGTCCCGCCGCTCGCCGCCACCGGCACCGCTTCCGCGGCGCTGGGGTCCAGCCATTGGATTTACCTCTCTCTGTTACGTCCGCTAGCTCCGGAACCGGGGCTTAGAACTTCAGCCCGGCTTCGCGGGCGGCGTCGGCCAGAGCGGCAATCCGCCCGGCGTACTGCTTGCCACCGCGGTCGAACACGACGGCCTCGACACCGGCGGCCTTGGCACGCTCGGCAACCAGGGCGCCGACCTTCTGGGCCTGGGCGCTCTTGTCGCCCTCGCCACCACGGATGGACGCGTCCAGGGTCGACGCCGAGGCCAGGGTGTGGCCCTGGATGTCGTCGATGACCTGAGCGGTGATGCCGCGGTTGGACCGCGTCACGACCAGACGCGGACGCTCCGGGGTACCCGAAATCCGCTTACGGATGCGGATGTGGCGACGCTTCGCAGCGGCGCGCTTGTACGCGTTGCCCTTAGCGATCTTCACACCGTATGCCATGGCTTACTTACCAGCCTTTCCGACCTTGCGGCGGATGACCTCGCCGGCGTACTTGACGCCCTTGGCCTTGTACGGGTCAGGCTTGCGCAGCTTGCGGATGTTCGCCGCCACCTCGCCGACCTTCTGCTTGTCGATGCCCTCGACGCTGAGCTTGGTCGGGGACTCGACCTTGAACGAGATGCCCTCGGGGGCCTCGATCAGGATCGGGTGGCTGTAGCCCAGGGAGAACTCCAGGTTGGAGCCCTTCGCCTGGACGCGGTAACCGACACCGCTGATCTCGAGCGCCTTGCTGTATCCCTGGGTCACGCCGGTGATCATGTTCGCCACCAGCGTGCGGGACAGGCCGTGCAGGGCCTTGTTCTGACGCTCGTCGTTCGGGCGGGTGACGCTGATGACGCCGTCCTCACCCTTGGCGACCTCGATGGGAGCCGCGACGGTGTGCGAAAGGGAACCCTTGGGGCCCTTCACGTTGACCGTGCGGCCCTCGATGGTGACGTCCACGCCAGCGGGAACCTGGATGGGCAGCTTGCCAATACGCGACATTAGCTCTTCCTCCGTTCCCGGGTTACCAGACGTAGGCGAGGACTTCCCCACCCACGCCCTTCTTCTGCGCCTGCTGGCCGGTGAGGAGACCGTGCGACGTGGAGATGATCGCCACGCCCAGGCCGCCGAGCACCTTCGGCAGGTTGGTGGACTTTGCGTAGACCCGCAGGCCCGGCTTCGAGATCCGCTTGATGCCGGCGATCGAGCGCTCGCGGTTCGGGCCGAACTTCAGCTCGAGGACGAGGTTCTTGCCGACCTCGGCGTCCTCGACGCGCCAGCCGGTGATGTAACCCTCCTGCTGGAGGATCTCCGCGATGTGCGACTTGATCTTGCTGTGCGGCATCACGACGGTGTCGTGGTACGCCGAGTTCGCGTTCCGCAGACGGGTCAGCATGTCTGCGATGGGGTCAGTCATGGTCATGAATTGGCCTTCGGCCTCTCTCGCCGGGGTTTCCTATGTGCGCCATCCCTCTCCCCGATCAAGGTCGGGACGGGTGCGGCGCGGGGACCTACGGCGTAGTAAGCGACGTTATGCGGGCACGGCCCGCGGTCGGTCTCGGGCGGCGGGACACCCAAACCCCTCCACCCTACGGGAAAAGGGGGCAGGTGCCCGCCGACCGACTGCTTACCGAGAGTCTCCGGGGAATCCCAACTGGGGGATTACCAGGAGCTCTTGGTCACGCCCGGCAGCTCGCCACGGTGAGCCATCTCACGAAGGCACACGCGGCACAGGCCGAACTTGCGGTACACGGAGTGCGGACGGCCGCAGCGCTGGCAGCGGGTGTACGCGCGCACACCGAACTTCGGCTTGCGAGCAGCCTTGGCAATCAGAGCCTTCTTCGCCATCTCGCTCACGCCTCCTTGAACGGGAAGCCGAGGTGACGAAGGAGAGCGCGGCCCTCATCGTCGTTGGTCGCCGTGGTGACCACGGTGATGTCCATACCCCGGGTACGGTCGATCTTGTCCTGGTCGATCTCGTGGAACATGACCTGCTCCGTGAGACCGAAGGTGTAGTTGCCCCGACCGTCGAACTGCTTCGGGGACAGACCACGGAAGTCGCGGATGCGCGGGAGCGCGAGCGACAGCAGACGGTCCAGGAACTCCCACATGCGGTCACCGCGGAGGGTGACGTGGGCACCGATCGGCTGGCCCTCACGCAGCTTGAACTGCGCGATGGACTTACGGGCCTTGGTGACGGCCGGCTTCTGGCCGGTGATCGTGGTGAGGTCGCGGATGGCGCCCTCGATCAGCTTGGAGTCGCGGGCGGCGTCGCCCACACCCATGTTGACCACGATCTTGGTCAGACCGGGGATCTGCATGACGTTCTCGAACGAGAACTCGTCCTTCAGCTTCCCGGCGATCTCTTCGCGGTAGCGCGTCTTGAGACGCGGCGCGTTGGTGGTGGCAGTCATCAGATGTCCTCACCGGTCCGCTTGGCAACGCGGATCTTGTTGCCCTCGTCGTCGAAGCGGTATCCGACGCGGGTGACAACCTTCTGGCCGTCCTTCTCCACCACGAGCTGAACGTTGCTCACGTGGATCGGGGCCTCGGTCGTCACGATGCCGCCGGTCTTCGAACCACGAGCGGTCTGGCCGGCCTTGGTGTGCTTCTTGACCCGGTTGACACCCTCGACCAGGACACGGTCCTCGCGGGGGAAGGCCTGGATGACCTTGCCCTGCTTGCCCTTGTCCTTACCGGTGATGACCTGGACCAGGTCGCCCTTCTTGATCTTCATCGGTTACAGCACCTCCGGCGCGAGCGAGATGATCTTCATGAACTTCTTCTCGCGCAGTTCCCGGCCCACGGGGCCGAAGATGCGGGTGCCGCGGGGGTCGCCATCGTTCTTGAGGATGACGGCCGCGTTCTCGTCGAAGCGGATGTACGAGCCGTCCGGACGGCGGCGCTCCTTGACGGTGCGAACGATGACGGCCTTGACGACGTCACCCTTCTTCACGTTGCCACCGGGGATCGCATCCTTGACGGTGGCGACGATGACGTCACCGATGCCCGCGTAGCGGCGACCGGAACCACCGAGAACACGGATGCAAAGGATCTCCTTCGCACCAGTGTTGTCGGCGACACGCAGTCGCGACTCCTGCTGGATCACGTCTATCTCCTGAATGTCTGCCGGTTCCCGGCGAGAAGCGCGAGTGGATCGCGCTTCTCGCCGAGCCTGGCGGAACTGTTCCTAGGGGGTCCCCCTAGGAGGGATTACTTGGCCTTCTCGAGGATCTCGACGATGCGCCAGCGCTTGGTGGCGGACAGCGGCCGGGTCTCCATCAGGAGGACGCGGTCGCCGACACCGGCAGCGTTCTGCTCGTCGTGCGCCTTGAGCTTGTTGGTACGGCGGATGACCTTGCCGTACAGCGCGTGCTTGACGCGGTCCTCGACGGCGACGACGACGGTCTTGTCCATCTTGTCGCTGACGACGAGACCCTCACGGGTCTTGCGGAAACCGCGCTCGTTCGTCTCAGTCACATTCTTCTCGCTCATCAGGCGCTCTCCACCGTCTCGATGCCCAGCTCACGCTCACGCATCAGGGTGTAGATCCGGGCGATGTCCTTGCGGACGGCCTTCAGCCGGCCGTGGTTCTCGAGCTGTCCGGTCGCCGCCTGGAAGCGGAGGTTGAACAGCTCCTCCTTGGCCTCACGAAGCTTGCCGACGAGGTCCTCGTCATTCAGCTCGCGCAGCTCGGTCGCCTTGGTACCGGCCGCCATCACGACTCACCTGCCTCGCGCCGCACGATGCGGCACTTCATCGGAAGCTTGTGGGCGGCGCGGGTCAGCGCCTCCTTGGCAACCTTTTCGTTCGGGAAGGACAGCTCGAACATCACCCGACCGGGCTTGACGTTCGCGACCCACCACTCCGGAGAACCCTTACCGGAACCCATGCGGGTCTCGGCCGGCTTCTTCGTCAGCGGACGGTCGGGGTAGATGTTGATCCACACCTTGCCGCCACGCTTGATGTGACGGGTCATGGCAATACGAGCGGACTCGATCTGCCGGTTCGTCACGTAGGCCGGGGTGACGGCCTGGATTCCGTACTCACCGAAGGCCAGCTCGGTGCCACCCTTGGCCATGCCGTTGCGCTTCGGGTGGTGCTGCTTGCGGTGCTTGACCCTGCGAGGGATCAGCATGTCGGTCAGGCCTCCGTTCCGGGGGTCTCCGCCGGAGCAGCGGCAGCGGCCTCGGCCTTGGGGGCCTCGGCAGCGGCGGTCTGCTGCTGCGGCTTGCGGCCACCGCGGCCGCCACGCTCGCCACCGCGGCGCGGGCGGTCGTTGCCGCCACCGCGGGCCGGGCGGTTACCCGCACGGGCGGCAGCGTTCTCGGCACGCACCTCGGCGATGTTCTTGACGTCGCCCTTGTAGATCCAGACCTTCACGCCGATGCGGCCGAAGGTGGTCTTGGCCTCGAAGAAGCCGTAGTCGACGTTCGCGCGGAGCGTGTGCAGGGGCACACGGCCCTCGCGGTAGAACTCCGAGCGGGACATCTCGGCGCCGCCGAGACGACCGCCGCACTGGATCTTGATGCCCTTGGCGCCGGCCTTCATCGTCGACTGCATGCTCTTACGCATGGCGCGACGGAAGGAGACGCGGGAGGACAGCTGCTCGGCGACGGCCTGGGCGACCAGCTGAGCATCGGTCTCGGGGTTCTTGACCTCGAGGATGTTCAGCTGGACCTGCTTGCCGGTCAGCTTCTCGAGCTCACCGCGGATGCGGTCGGCCTCGGCGCCGCGGCGGCCGATGACGATGCCCGGGCGAGCGGTGTGGATGTCAACGCGGACGCGCTCACGGGTGCGCTCGATCTCCACCTTCGAGATACCGGCGCGCTCCATGCCCTTCGTCATCATGCGACGAATGGCGACGTCTTCCTTGACGTAGTCCTTGTACAGCTTGTCGGCGTACCAGCGGGACTTGAAGTCCGTCGTCACGCCGAGGCGGAACCCGTGCGGGTTTACCTTCTGGCCCATTACCGGGTTCCTTCCTTGCTGCTGACGACCACGGTGATGTGGCTGGTCCGCTTGCGGATCCGGTAGGCACGGCCCTGGGCACGCGGACGGAACCGCTTCAGGGTCGGGCCCTCGTCGACGTACGCCTCGCTGATGACCAGCGTAGAGGCGTCCGTGTGGTCGTAGTTGTGCGCGGCGTTGGCAATGGCGCTGTCCAGCACCTTGCCCACCGGCACGCTCGCGGCCTGCGGGGCGAAACGCAGGACCGCCTGAGCCTCCGTGGCATCCATGCCACGGATAAGGTCCACCACGCGGCGGGCCTTCATGGGCGTGACGCGGATGTACCGCGCCTGGGCCCTGGCTTCCATGGTTGTCCCTTCGGTGTCAGTCATAGTCTTCGCACTCCGGTCGATCAGCGACGACGCGACTTGCGGTCGTCCTTCTCGTGGCCGCGGAAGGTGCGGGTCGGCGCAAACTCGCCGAGCTTGTGGCCGACCATCGACTCGGTGACGAACACCGGGACGTGCTTGCGGCCGTCGTGCACCGCGATCGTGTGGCCGAGCATGGCCGGGACGATCATGGAGCGGCGGGACCAGGTCTTGATGACGTTCTTGGTGCCGGCTTCGTTCTGCGTGTCCACCTTCTTGGAGAGGTGGTCGTCGACGAAGGGCCCCTTCTTGAGACTGCGCGGCATCTAAACCCGCTCCTAGCGCTTCTTGTTCGTCTTGCGGCGGCGGACGATGTACTTGTTGCTGGCCTTCTTCGGCGAGCGAGTACGACCCTCCTTCTGGCCCCAGGGCGAGACCGGGTGGCGACCACCGGAGGTCTTGCCCTCACCACCACCGTGCGGGTGGTCGACCGGGTTCATCACGACACCACGCACGGTCGGGCGGACGCCCTTCCAGCGCATACGGCCGGCCTTGCCCCAGTTGATGTTCGACTGCTCGGCGTTGCCGACCTCGCCGACGGTGGCGCGGCAGCGCACGTCGACCAGGCGGATCTCACCGGACGGCATACGAAGGTGGGCCATCGCGCCCTCCTTCGCCAGCAGCTGCACGGAGGCACCGGCCGAGCGGGCGAACTTCGCACCGCCGCCCGGACGCAGCTCGATCGCGTGGATCGTCGTACCCACGGGGATGTGGCGCAGCGGCAGGTTGTTGCCCGGCTTGATGTCGGCGCCAGGGCCGTTCTCAATCCGAGCACCCTGGGCCAGGCCACGGGGCGCGATGATGTAGCGCTTCTCGCCGTCTGCGTAGTGCAGCAGCGCGATGCGCGCGGTGCGGTTCGGGTCGTACTCGATGTGCGCGACCTTGGCCGGCACGCCGTCCTTGTCGTGACGACGGAAGTCGATCACGCGGTAGGCGCGCTTGTGGCCACCGCCCTGGTGGCGAACGGTCACACGACCGGCGTTGTTACGGCCGCCCTTGCTGTGCAGCGGGCGGACCAGCGACTTCTCCGGCGTGGACCGCGTGATCTCGACAAAGTCGGCGACGCTGGAGCCACGACGGCCCGGGGTCGTCGGCTTGTACTTGCGGATACCCATTTCTCAGTCCTCGTCCGATTCCGGACGACTCGGACTCCGTTAGGAGACCGGGCCGCCGAAGATGTCGATACGGTCGCCCTCGGCGAGGGTCACGATGGCGCGCTTGGTGTTCGCGCGCTTGCCGTAACCGGTGCGGGTGCGCTTGCGCTTGCCCTGCCGGTTGATCGTGTTGACCCCGGTGACCTTGACCGAGAAGACCGCCTCGACGGCCTGCTTGATCTGGGTCTTGTTTGCACGCGGGTCGACGACGAACGTGTACTTGTTCTCGTCCAGCAGCGCGTAGCTCTTCTCGGAAACCACCGGCTTGACAAGAATGTCACGCGGGTCCGTGAAGGTCTTGCTGGTGACGACGGCCTCAGTCATCAGGCGTCGCTCCCTTCGGTCTCAGCGTTGGCCTTGGGGCCGGACACGAAGGACTCGAAGGCGGCCTTGGTGAAGACCACGTCGTCGGAGACGAGCACGTCGTACGTGTTCAGCTGGCCCGGCTCCAGGATGTGAACCTGGGGCAGGTTGCGGGCGGACAGCCACGCGGCCTCGTCGCTGCGCTCGGCGACCAGGAGCACGTTCTTGCGCTCGCTGACCTTGCCGAGGAGAGCCTTGGCGGCCTTGGTGGAGATGTCGCCCTCGACCACGCCGGAAACGACGTGGATGCGGCTGTTGCGGGCCCGGTCGGTGAGGGCACCGCGCAGGGCGGCGGCCTTCATCTTCTTCGGGGTCCGCTGGCTGTAGTCACGCGGCACGGGGCCGTGGACGATGCCACCGCCGGCGAACTGCGGCGCACGGGTCGAACCCTGGCGCGCGCGGCCGGTGCCCTTCTGGCGGTACGGCTTCTTGCCACCGCCGCGGACCTCGCCACGGGTCTTGGTCTTGTGCGTGCCCTGACGGGCCGCGGCCAGCTGTGCAACAACGACCTGGTGGATCAGCGGAATGCTGACCTTGGCGTCGAAGATCTCCGCAGGGAGCTCGACGGACCCGGCCTTGTCGCCAGCAGGCGAAAGGATGTCAATGGTGCTCATCGGTTACCTCAGGCCCCCTTGGCCGCGGTACGGACCAGGACGAGGCCGCCGTTCGGACCAGGAACTGCGCCCTTGATGAGCAGCAGACCCTTCTCCGCGTCAACGGCGTGGACGGTCAGGTTCTGGGTGGTGACCCGCTCATTGCCCATACGGCCGGCCATCCGCATGCCCTTGAACACGCGGCCCGGGGTGGCGCAGCCACCGATGGAGCCCGGCTTGCGGTGCACGCGGTGGGCACCGTGCGAGGCCTTGCCGCCGCCGAAGCCGTGACGCTTCATGACACCGGCGAAGCCCTTGCCCTTGCTCTTGCCGGTCACGTCCACCTTGACGCCGGACTCGAAGGTCTCAGCGGTCAGCTCCTGGCCGAGGGTGTACTCACCGGCGTCGGGAGTACGGACCTCGACGAGGTGACGGCGGGGGGTGACGTCGGCCTTCGCGAAGTGGCCCTTGAGGGGCTTGTTCACCTTGCGCGGGTCGATCTCGCCGAAGGCGATCTGGACGGAGTCGTAGCCGTCCTGGTCATTGGTGCGCACCTGGGTAACGACACAGGGCCCGGCCTTGACGACGGTGACCGGAACAACACGGTTGTTCTCGTCCCACACCTGCGTCATACCGAGCTTCTCGCCCAGGATGCCCTTGATCTGCTTAGCCATCTCTCAGATCACCGGCCCTCAGAGCTTGATCTCGATGTCGACACCGGCCGGGAGGTCGAGTCGCATCAGGGAGTCAACGGTCTTCGGCGTCGGGTCGAGGATGTCGATCAGGCGCTTGTGCGTGCGCATCTCGAAGTGCTCGCGCGAGTCCTTGTACTTGTGCGGCGACTTGATGACGCAGTACACGTTCTTTTCAGTGGGCAGCGGCACCGGGCCCGCGACCGACGCACCAGTGCGGGTCACCGTCTCGACGATCTTCTTCGCCGAGGAGTCGATGACCTCGTGGTCGTAGGCCTTGAGCCGGATGCGGATCTTCTGTCCCGCCATGGCTACTTCGTAGTCCTGTCTCTCGTAACGCTCTGGGACCCGGGAGGTTCGCGTCCTTCTCCGACCCACGCGGTCGGGCGTGTCGCACCCCTTCTCGTAAATCTCCGCACGGAAGATCCCTCAAGAAGGAGGAGGCGGGGGAAGGACACCCACCGGGCGCCTGGCCGAGGCACCCCGCTGACGCTTCCCGGAAGATTCCCGTACTTCCGCCCCTGAAAAGGGACGACGAATACCTGGGACTCGCTTCCGGTCCTCCCGGCGGGAGGCGCGCAGCATCGGCACTCAACCGAGCAACCTGGACAGTGTGCCATACGCCCGGCACCCAAGGCCAATCGATCCCCAACTGTCAAGGAGCCCCGCCCACCTTGCGGTGTGCGGGGCTCCTTGGGGTGCTCCGGGGAGCTACCAGGTCGAGCGGACCGTCTTACTTGACGATCTTGGTGACCTGGCCGGCGCCGACGGTCCGGCCACCCTCACGGATGGCGAACTTCAGGCCCTCCTCCATGGCGACCGGCTGGATCAGCGAGACGGACATCTCGGTGTTGTCGCCGGGCATGACCATCTCGGTGCCCTCGGGGAGGGTCACAACGCCCGTCACGTCCGTGGTACGGAAGTAGAACTGGGGACGGTAGTTGTTGAAGAACGGCGTGTGGCGGCCACCCTCGTCCTTGGAGAGGATGTAGGCCTGCGCCTCGAACTCGGTGTGCGGGGTGACCGAGCCCGGCTTGATGATGACCTGGCCGCGCTCGACGTCCTCGCGCTTGATGCCACGAAGCAGCAGACCGACGTTCTCACCGGCCTGGCCCTCGTCGAGGAGCTTCCGGAACATCTCGATACCGGTGACCGTGGTGGTGGTCTTCTCGGTCTTGATGCCGATGATGTCGACGGTCTCGTTGACCTTCAGGACACCGCGCTCGATACGACCGGTGACGACGGTGCCACGACCGGTGATCGTGAAGACGTCCTCGATCGGCATCAGGAACGGCTTGTCGACGTCACGCTCGGGCTGCGGGATCGACTCGTCGACGGCCTTCATCAGGTCGAGGACGGACTTGCCCCACTCGGCGTCGCCCTCGAGCGCCTTGAGCGCCGAGACCTTGACGACCGGAACGTCGTCGCCGGGGAACTCGTACTCGGAGAGGAGCTCACGGACCTCGAGCTCGACGAGCTCCAGGATCTCCTCGTCGTCCACCATGTCGGCCTTGTTCAGGGCGACAACGATGTACGGAACGCCGACCTGGCGGGCCAGGAGCACGTGCTCCTTGGTCTGCGGCATCGGGCCGTCGGTCGCGGCGACCACGAGGATGGCGCCGTCCATCTGCGCCGCACCGGTGATCATGTTCTTGATGTAGTCCGCGTGACCGGGGCAGTCGACGTGCGCGTAGTGACGCGACTCGGTCTGGTACTCGACGTGCGCGATGGAGATGGTGATACCGCGCTGGCGCTCCTCAGGAGCCTTGTCGATCTGGTCGAAGGCCGAGGCCTCGTTCAGGTCGGGGTACGCGTCGTGCAGCACCTTGGTAATGGCGGCCGTGAGGGTCGTCTTACCGTGGTCAATGTGACCGATGGTGCCGATGTTGACGTGCGGCTTAGTCCGCTCGAACTTCGCCTTCGCCACTGGGGTCCTCCTGTGGAGTGGTTCTGTACGCCTTACTCATCGGCGCCAGGTGATCTTTGCTGGGGTGCCGGCTGACGGGGGCAATCCTCACGGTTTGCGGGGATTACCCCCATCAGACGGTGTCAAGCCTAAAGCGTGTTGCGCTCCGGTTCTTACGGGACCGGAGTTACTCGCCCTTGGCCTTCGCGATGATCTCCTCGGCGACGTTCCGCGGAACCTCGGCGTAGGAGTCGAACTGCATCGAGTAGCTCGCGCGACCCGACGTCTTGCTGCGGAGGTCTCCGACGTAGCCGAACATCTCCGAGAGGGGAACCAGGCCCGTGACGAGCTTGGCGCCGCTGCGGTCCTCCATGGACTGGATCTGACCACGGCGGGAGTTGATGTCGCCGATCACATCGCCCATGTAGTCCTCGGGCGTGGTGACCTCGACCTTCATCATCGGCTCAAGCAGGGCCGGGGAGGCCTTGCGGGCGGCCTCCTTGAAGGCCATCGAACCGGCGATCTTGAAGGCCATCTCGGACGAGTCGACCTCGTGGAACGCACCGTCGAGCAGCGTGACCTTGACACCGGTCAGCGGGTAGCCGGCGAGAACACCGAACTCCATGGCCTCCTGGCAGCCCGCGTCCACGGACGGGATGTACTCCCGCGGGATGCGGCCACCGGTGACCTTGTTCTCGAACTCGTACCCGTCGCCCTCGAGGGGCTCCAGCGCGATCTGGACCTTCGCGAACTGACCGGAACCACCGGTCTGCTTCTTGTGCGTGTAGTCCAGGCGCTCGACCGCCTTGCGCAGGGTCTCGCGGTAGGCGACCTGCGGCTTGCCGACGTTGGCCTCGACCCGGAACTCACGCTTCATACGGTCGACCAGCACGTCGAGGTGCAGCTCGCCCATACCCGCGATGATGGTCTGGCCGGTCTCCTCGTCGGTGTGCACCTGGAACGAGGGGTCCTCTTCGGCGAGACGCTGGATGGCGACACCCAGCTTCTCCTGGTCGCCCTTGGACTTGGGCTCGATGGCGACCTGGATGACCGGGGCCGGGAACTCCATCGACTCCAGGATGACCTGGTTGGCGGAGTCACAGAGGGTCTCACCGGTGGTGGTCTGCTTCAGACCCATGACGGCGACGATGTCACCGGCACCCACCGAGTCGATCTCCTCACGCTTGTTCGCGTGCATCCGGTAGATCTTGCCGATGCGCTCCTTCTTGCCCTTCACCGAGTTCTGCACCTGCGAGCCGGCCTCAAGGCGGCCCGAGTACACCCGGATGAAGGTGAGCTTGCCCAGGTGGGGGTCGCTCGCAATCTTGAACGCGAGGGCGGCCAGCGGCTCGTCCTCGGACGGCTTGCGCTTGACGACCTCCTCCGGGTCGTTGACGGCGTGGCCCTCGATGGCCTCGACGTCGAGCGGGGAGGGGAGGTAGCGCACGACCGCGTCGAGCAGGGGCTGGACGCCCTTGTTCTTGAACGCGGTACCGCAGAACACCGGCGTGACGGTGGTGACGTCAGCCTTGCCGGAGGCGATGGTGATCCGGCGGATCGCCGCGTAGAGCTGCTCCTCGGTGGGCTCCTGGCCCTCGAGGTAGAGCTCCATGATCTCTTCGTCGTTCTCGGCGACGACCTCGAGGAGCTTGCCGCGCCATTCGTCGGCGGCCTCGATGTGCGTGTCCGGGATGTCGACGATGTCGTACATCTCGCCCTTGGCGGCCTCGGCCGACCAGACGAGAGCCTTCATCTTGACGAGGTCGACGACACCCTTGAAGTCCATCTCGGTACCGATGGGCAGCTGCATCACGATCGGGGTCGCGCCGAGGCGGTCCGTGATCATGTCGACGCAGCGGTGGAACTCGGCGCCCGTACGGTCGAGCTTGTTGACGAAGCAGATGCGCGGAACGCCGTAGCGGTCCGCCTGACGCCAAACGGTCTCGGACTGGGGCTCCACACCGGCAACACCGTCGAACACCGTCACCGCACCGTCGAGCACGCGCAGCGAGCGCTCCACCTCGACGGTGAAGTCGACGTGGCCCGGGGTGTCGATGATGTTGATGGTGTTGTCGACGTTGTCCAGCGGCCAGTGGCAGGTCGTCGCGGCAGACGTGATCGTGATGCCGCGCTCCTGCTCCTGCTCCATCCAGTCCATCGTGGCAGCGCCGTCGTGGACTTCACCGATCTTGTACGAAACACCGGTGTAGAACAGGATCCGCTCGGTGGTGGTCGTCTTGCCCGCGTCGATGTGGGCCATGATCCCGATGTTGCGGACCTTGGCCAGGTCAAGCGAAGTGGTAGCCATAGTGGCTCAATCTTCTCTCGGTCTCGATGTGGGTTGCGACTACCAGCGGTAGTGCGCGAAGGCCTTGTTGGACTCGGCCATCTTGTGCGTGTCCTCACGCTTCTTGACCGAAGCGCCGAGGCCGTTGGAGGCGTCGAGCAGTTCGTTCATGAGGCGCTCGGTCATGGTCTTCTCGCGACGGGCGCGCGAGTAGCCCACGAGCCAGCGGAGCGAGAGGGTGGCGGCACGGCCGGGCTTGACCTCGACCGGGACCTGGTAGGTCGCGCCACCGACGCGGCGGGACTTGACCTCGAGGGTCGGCTTGATGTTCTCGAGCGCGCGCTTGAGGGTGATGACCGGGTCGTTGCCGGTCTTCTCGCGCAGCCCCTCCATGGCGCCGTAAACGATGCGCTCAGCGGTGGAGCGCTTTCCGTTCAGCAGCACCTTGTTGATGAGGGAGGTCACCAGAGGAGAGCCGTAGACCGGGTCGACGATGACCGGGCGCTTCGGGGCGGGGCCCTTACGAGGCATTCTTACTTCTCCTTCTTGGCGCCGTAGCGGCTGCGAGCCTGCTTGCGGTTCTTGACGCCCTGCGTGTCGAGGGAGCCGCGGATGATCTTGTACCGAACACCCGGCAGGTCCTTCACACGGCCGCCACGCACGAGCACGATCGAGTGCTCCTGGAGGTTGTGGCCCTCACCCGGAATGTAAGCGGTGACCTCGATCCCGCTGGTCAGACGCACACGCGCGACCTTACGCAGGGCCGAGTTCGGCTTCTTCGGGGTGGTGGTGAAAACACGCGTGCAGACGCCGCGGCGCTGGGGGGAACCCTCGAGTGCGGGCGTCTTGTTCTTCTCGACCTTGTCCTGCCGGCCCTTGCGGACCAGCTGCTGGATCGTAGGCACCGTTTCTCCGGTTTCTGTGTGCCAGTCTCGGTAAAGCTAACCTGGAACGCTCCCGACCCACGCGGTCGGGTGTGTCGAATACTGCAGTCCGGTCCCCGCTGGAACGAGAAGGCGGCAGATTGCGGTGTCGAGACCCGGCTTCCGTGCTGGTGGCCTCCCGGCCGGTGGCTTGGGGAGATTGCGCGCACGGCAGCCCAGGGACACCCCAGGCACAAGGTCAGAGCGTACCTACCGCATTGGCTGCGGTCAAAACAAATGCACACGCGAAGGACACGCCGGACTCGTCACGGCGTTGCCGCCACCGTAGTGCGCGAGCGGCCCGGACGGAAGAAGGCGCGGGCGCCCCCGCGGCACGTCAGAGGTTGACCGCCGCGAGCAGGATCCACACCAGGAACATCAGCGCCCAGCCACCGATCGCCAGCCAGCCCAGGATCAGTCCGGTGAGCGCCTGCCCGTCCCCGCGCTCCCCGGAGCGGCGGATCTCGGCGCGTGCCTTGTGGCCCAGGATCACCGCCGGGATCGCGGTCAGCCCCCAGGTCACCGGCGTCATCAGCCCGCAGACCAGCGCACCGGTCGCCGAGCCGTTCGTCACCTGCGGCGGCGGCATCTGCATCGGCATGAACGTCGCCGGCACCGGCCGCTGCGGTACGAACTGCGCCTGCGGCACCGGCCCCATCGGCAGGTCCGAGACCAGCATCTGCAACTCGGTGTGGGTCTGTGCCTTGTACGCCCGGGTCAGCCGCTGCTCGTACTCCGGCTGCGACAACCGCCCCTCGGCGAACCCCGCCTTGAGCACATCGACCGCCCGCTCACGATCGGCGTGCGAGGCACGCATGGCAGGCACCTGATTCCACGGCTGAGCGGGCTGCCCGCCCTGCCACGGCTGGAATGCCACGTCGCGACCCTCCCCCCGCTCGACAGTTCTCCCCATCTTCTCATCAGAGACGCAGGGATGGGAGGACAAGTTCCCCCGCGCGGCCCCCAATGCCGCAGGGCGGCCCCCCCCGGAGGGTGGCCGCCCTGTGGACGGTGTACGGACCAGGACTACTGGTTGTACGGGCCGTAGTCGTAGTCCTCCAGCGGGACCGCCTGGCCGGAGCCGGTGCCGAAGGGCGAGTAGTCGATGTCGTCGTAACCGACGGCCGAGTACATCGCGGCCTTGGCCTCCTCGGTGGGCTCGACCCGGATGTTGCGGTAGCGGGACAGGCCCGTACCGGCCGGGATGAGCTTACCGATGATGACGTTCTCCTTGAGGCCGATGAGGCTGTCGGACTTGGCGTTGATCGCCGCGTCCGTCAGGACTCGGGTCGTCTCCTGGAAGGAGGCGGCCGACAGCCAGGATTCCGTCGCCAGCGAAGCCTTGGTGATACCCATCAGCTGCGGACGGCCGGAGGCCGGGTGGCCGCCTTCCGCCACGACACGACGGTTCTCGCTCTCGAACTTCGTGCGCTCCACGAGCTCGCCCGGCAGCAGCTCCGCGTCGCCGGACTCGATGATCGTCACGCGGCGCAGCATCTGCCGGATGATGATCTCGATGTGCTTGTCGTGGATCGCCACGCCCTGGCTGTTGTAGACCTTCTGGACCTCGCCGACCAGGTGGACCTGGACGGCGCGCTGGCCGAGGATCCGCAGCACGTCGTGCGGGTTGATCGCACCCACGGTCAGCGGCTGGCCGACCTGGACGTGGTCACCCTCGGCCACCAGCAGGCGGGCGCGCTTGGAGACGCCGTAGGCCGTCTCGTCGCTGCCGTCGTCCGGCGTGACGATGACCTTCTTGGTCTTCTCGGTCTCCTCGATCCGGACGCGGCCGGCCGCCTCCGAGATCGGGGCGACGCCCTTGGGCGTACGGGCCTCGAAGAGCTCGACGACACGCGGCAGACCCAGGGTGATGTCGTCACCGGCCACACCACCGGTGTGGAAGGTACGCATCGTCAGCTGGGTGCCGGGCTCACCGATGGACTGGGCGGCGATGATGCCGACCGCCTCACCGATGTCGACCAGCTTGCCGGTGGCCAGCGAACGGCCGTAGCAGAAGGCACAGGTGCCGACCGCGGACTCACAGGTCAGGACCGAGCGGGTCTTGACCTCCTCGACGCCGGCGTTGACCAGCGCGTCGATGAGCACGTCACCGAGGTCGACGTTCGCCGGCGCGACGACCTTGCCGTCGACGACGACGTCCTCGGCCAGCATGCGGGCGTAGACGCTGGACTCGACGTCGTCCGCCTTGCGCAGGACACCGGCGGCGTCCTTCGAGGCGATCCGCAGCTTGAGGCCGCGCTCGGTGCCGCAGTCCTCCTCGCGAATGATGACGTCCTGGGAGACGTCGACCAGACGACGGGTGAGGTAACCGGAGTCGGCGGTACGAAGGGCGGTGTCCGCCAGACCCTTACGGGCACCGTGCGTGGAGATGAAGTACTCCAGCACGGACAGACCCTCGCGGAACGACGCCTTGATCGGACGCGGGATGGTCTCGTTCTTCGCGTTCGACACCAGACCACGCATACCGGCGATCTGCCGCATCTGCATCATGTTTCCTCGGGCACCCGAGTCAACCATCATGAAGATGGGGTTCGTCTTGGGGAAGTTCTCGTTCATCGCCTCGGCGACCTCGTTGGTCGCCTTGGTCCAGATGTTGATCAGTTCCTGAGTGCGCTCGTCCTTGGTGATCAGACCGCGCTCGTACTGCTTCTGGACCTTCTCGTCCTGGGCCTCGTAGCCCGCGACGATGGCCTTCTTGGCCTCCGGCACGACGATGTCCGAAACGGCGACGGTGACGCCGGAACGGGTCGCCCAGTGGAAGCCGGCCGCCTTCAGGTTGTCGAGCGTCGCCGCCACGATGACCTTCGGGTAGCGCTCGGCCAGGTCGTTGACGATCGCGGAGAGCTGCTTCTTGCCCACCGAGTAGTCGACGAACGGGTAGTCCTCGGGCAGCAGCTCGTTGAAGAGCGCACGGCCCAGGGTCGTCCGCAGCCGGAAGCTGTCACCCTGCTGCCACTCGGGCTCGCCCTCCTCCGGAACCGGCGGGGTCCAGCCACGCGGCGGGACGGTGCCGATCGGGAAGCGGATGTCGACCTTCGCCTGGAGCGAGAGCTCGCGGGCGTCGAAGGCCATGATCGCCTCGGCGACCGAGCCGAAGGCCCGGCCCTCGCCCTTGACCTCGCGCTCCTCTTCATCCGTGGTGAGGAAGAAGAGGCCGAGCACCATGTCCTGGGTCGGCATGGTGACCGGACGCCCGTCGGCCGGCTTGAGGATGTTGTTCGAGGACAGCATCAGGATGCGGGCCTCGGCCTGCGCCTCCGCGGACAGCGGGAGGTGGACGGCCATCTGGTCACCGTCGAAGTCCGCGTTGAACGCGGTGCAGACGAGCGGGTGGATCTGAATGGCCTTGCCCTCGACCAGCTGCGGCTCGAAGGCCTGGATGCCGAGGCGGTGCAGGGTGGGCGCACGGTTCAGCAGCACCGGGTGCTCGGCGATGACCTCTTCGAGGACGTCGTACACGACGGTGCGGCCGCGCTCGACCATGCGCTTGGCCGACTTGATGTTCTGCGCGTGGTTCAGGTCCACCAGGCGCTTCATCACGAACGGCTTGAAGAGCTCCAGCGCCATGGCCTTGGGCAGACCGCACTGGTGCAGCTTCAGCTGCGGGCCGACGACGATGACGGAACGGGCGGAGTAGTCGACGCGCTTACCGAGCAGGTTCTGACGGAAGCGGCCCTGCTTGCCCTTGAGCATGTCGGACAGCGACTTCAGCGGACGGTTGCCGGGGCCCGTGACCGGACGGCCGCGGCGGCCGTTGTCGAAGAGCGCGTCGACGGCCTCCTGGAGCATGCGCTTCTCGTTGTTCACGATGATCTCGGGCGCGCCGAGGTCGAGAAGCCGCTTCAGGCGGTTGTTGCGGTTGATGACACGGCGGTACAGGTCGTTCAGGTCGGAGGTCGCGAAGCGGCCACCGTCCAGCTGCACCATCGGACGAAGGTCCGGCGGGATCACCGGGATGCAGTCCAGCACCATGCCCTTGGGGCTGTTGCGGGTCTGCAGGAAGGCGGAGACGACCTTCAGGCGCTTGAGCGCACGGGTCTTCTTCTGGCCCTTGCCGGTCCGGATGATCTCGCGGAGGCGCTCGGCCTCCTCCTCCAGGTCGAAGGTCTCCAGGCGCTTCTGCAGCGCCGCGGCACCCATCGAACCGTCGAAGTACGTGCCGAAGCGGTCACGCAGCTCGCGGTAGAGCAGCTCGTCGCCCTCCAGGTCCTGGACCTTGAGGTTCTTGAAGCGGTTCCAGACCTCGTCGAGGCGGTCGATCTCGCGCTGCGCACGGTCGCGCAGCTGCTTCATCTCACGCTCGGCACCCTCGCGCACCTTGCGGCGCACGTCGGCCTTGGCACCCTCGGCCTCCAGCTCGGCCAGGTCGGTCTCGAGCTTCTTGGCGCGGGCCTCCAGGTCGGAGTCGCGGCGCTGCTCGATCTGCTGGCGCTCGACGGAGACGTGGGCCTCCAGCGAGGGCAGATCGCGGGTGCGGCGCTCCTCGTCCACGTACGTGATCATGTACGCGGCGAAGTAGATGACCTTCTCGAGGTCCTTGGGCGCGAGGTCCAGCAGGTAGCCCAGCCGGCTCGGCACGCCCTTGAAGTACCAGATGTGGGTGACGGGAGCGGCCAGCTCGATGTGGCCCATCCGCTCACGGCGCACCTTGGCGCGAGTGACCTCGACGCCGCACCGCTCGCAGATGATGCCCTTGAAGCGGACGCGCTTGTACTTACCGCAGTAGCACTCCCAGTCCCGGGTCGGGCCGAAGATCTTCTCGCAGAAGAGTCCGTCCTTTTCGGGCTTGAGGGTGCGGTAGTTGATGGTCTCCGGCTTCTTGACCTCACCGTGGGACCACTGACGGATGTCGTCAGCGGTGGCGAGGCCGATCCGCAGCTCGTCGAAGAAGTTGACGTCGAGCACTATGCGTCAATCCCTCTCAGGGTCGTATCTAGATGGTCTGTACGGGGTCCGGGGCGGGGCCGGGATCTCTCGTGAGGGGAGATCCCGGCCAGACCCGTCAGACCTCTTCGACGCTGCTCGGCTCGCGCCGGGACAGGTCGATGCCGAGCTCCTCCGCAGCGCGGAAGACGTCCTCGTCGGTGTCGCGCATCTCGATGGACATGCCGTCCGAGGACAGCACCTCCACGTTGAGGCACAGGGACTGCATCTCCTTGATGAGGACCTTGAAGGACTCGGGGATGCCGGGCTCCGGGATGTTCTCGCCCTTGACGATGGCCTCGTAGACCTTCACGCGGCCGGTGACGTCGTCGGACTTGATCGTCAGCAGCTCCTGGAGGGCGTATGCGGCGCCGTAAGCCTCCAGCGCCCACACCTCCATCTCACCGAAGCGCTGGCCACCGAACTGGGCCTTACCACCCAGCGGCTGCTGGGTGATCATCGAGTACGGACCGGTCGAGCGGGCGTGCAGCTTGTCGTCGACCAGGTGGTGGAGCTTGAGGATGTACATGTACCCGACCGAGATCGGGTCCGGGAACGGCTCACCGGAGCGGCCGTCGAAGAGCTGGGCCTTGCCGGTGCTCTTGACCATCCGCTCGCCGTCGCGGTTGGGGAGCGTCGACTCGAAGAGGCCGGCGAGCTCGTCCTCGCGCGCACCGTCGAAGACCGGGGTCGCGACGTTGGTGCGCGGCGCGACGTCGTCGGCGCCGATCGCCTGGAGCCGCTGCTGCCACTCCTCGCCGCCCTCGACCTTCCAGCCCTGGCTGGCGAGCCAGCCGAGGTGGATCTCCAGGACCTGTCCCGGGTTCATTCGGGACGGGACACCCAGCGGGTTGAGGATGATGTCGACCGGGGTGCCGTCCTCCAGGAACGGCATGTCCTCGACCGGCAGGATCTTCGAGATGACGCCCTTGTTGCCGTGACGGCCGGCGAGCTTGTCACCGTCGGTGATCTTGCGCTTCTGCGCGACGTAGACGCGGACCAGCTGGTTCACGCCCGGGGGCAGCTCGTCGCCCTCCTCGCGGTCGAAGACGCGGACGCCGATGACCTTGCCGATCTCACCGTGCGGCACCTTCAGCGAGGTGTCGCGCACCTCGCGCGCCTTCTCACCGAAGATCGCGCGGAGCAGGCGCTCCTCCGGGGTCAGCTCGGTCTCACCCTTGGGCGTGACCTTGCCGACGAGGATGTCGCCGGCGACGACCTCGGCACCGATCCGGATGATGCCGCGCTCGTCGAGGTCGGAGAGGACCTCCTCGGAGACGTTCGGGATGTCCCGGGTGATCTCCTCGGGGCCGAGCTTGGTGTCACGGGCGTCGACCTCGTGCTCCTCGATGTGGATCGAGGAGAGGACGTCGTCCTGCACGAGGCGCTGCGACAGGATGATCGCGTCCTCGTAGTTGTGGCCCTCCCACGGCATGAACGCGACGAGCAGGTTCTTGCCGAGCGCCATCTCGCCCTGGTCCGTGGACGGACCGTCGGCGAGGACCTGGCCCTCGATGACCCGCGCGCCCTCGTCCACGACGACCTTCTGGTTGAAGGAGGTGCCCTGGTTGGAGCGGGTGAACTTGGCGACGCGGTACGTGGTGTACGTGCCGTCGTCGTTGGCGACGGTGATGTAGTCCGCGGAGACCTCCTGGACCACACCGTCCTTCTCCGCCTTGATGACGTCGCCGGCGTCGACCGCGCAGCGGTACTCCATGCCGGTGCCGACCAGCGGCGACTCCGCCTTGATCAGCGGAACGGCCTGGCGCATCATGTTCGATCCCATGAGCGCGCGGTTGGCGTCGTCGTGCTCGAGGAACGGGATCATGGCGGTCGCGGCCGACACCATCTGGCGCGGCGAGACGTCCATGAAGTCCACCTCGTCGGCGGGGACGAGGTCGACCTCGCCGCCACGACGGCGGACCAGCACACGCTGCTCGGAGAACCGCATGTCCTCGGAGAGCTTCGCGTTGGCCTGCGCGATGAGGAAGCGGTCCTCCTCGTCGGCGGTGAGGTAGTCCACCTCTTCGGTGACCTGACCGTCGACGACCTTGCGGTACGGGGTCTCGATGAAGCCGAAGACGTTGACCCGGCCGTAGGAGGCCAGCGAGCCGATGAGACCGATGTTGGGACCTTCAGGGGTCTCGATCGGGCACATGCGGCCGTAGTGCGACGGGTGAACGTCACGGACGTCCAGGCCGGCCCGCTCACGGGAGAGACCACCCGGGCCCAGCGCCGACAGACGGCGCTTGTGGGTCAGACCCGACAGCGGGTTGGTCTGGTCCATGAACTGGGACAGCTGGCTGGTGCCGAAGAACTCCTTGATGGAGGCGACGACCGGCCGGATGTTGATCAGGGTCTGCGGCGTGATCGCCTCGACGTCCTGGGTGGTCATGCGCTCGCGCACGACGCGCTCCATACGGGCCAGACCCGTGCGGACCTGGTTCTGGATGAGCTCGCCGACGTTGCGCAGACGACGGTTGCCGAAGTGGTCGATGTCGTCGGTCTCGACGACGATCGAACGCCCGGACTCGCCGATCGTCTCGGTCTCGCCGGCGTGCAGCTTCACCAGGTACTTGATCGTGGCGATGATGTCGTCGGTGGTGAGCACACCGGCGTCCAGCGGCTCGTCGCCACCGAGCTTCTTGTTGACCTTGTAGCGGCCGACCTTGGCGAGGTCGTAGCGCTTCGGGTTGAAGTAGAGGTTCTCCAGCAGCGTCTGCGCGGCCTCACGCGTGGGGGGCTCGCCCGGACGCAGCTTGCGGTAGATGTCCAGCAGCGCGTCGTCCTGGCCCTGGGTGTGGTCCTTCTCCAGGGTGGCGCGCATGGACTCGTAGTCGCCGAACTCCTCGAGGATCTGCTCGGTGGTCCAGCCGAGCGCCTTGAGCAGGACGGTGACGGACTGCTTGCGCTTGCGGTCGATGCGCACACCGACCATGTCGCGCTTGTCGATCTCCATCTCCAGCCAGGCACCCCGGGACGGGATGATCTTGGCGGAGAAGATGTCCTTGTCGGACGTCTTGTCGATGGAGCTGTCGAAGTACACGCCCGGCGAGCGGACCAGCTGCGACACCACGACACGCTCGGTGCCGTTGATGACGAAGGTGCCCTTGTTCGTCATGAGCGGGAAGTCGCCCATGAAGACCGTCTGGGACTTGATCTCACCGGTCTCGTTGTTGGTGAACTCCGCCGTGACGAAGAGCGGGGCGGCGTACGTGAAGTCGCGCTCCTTGCACTCGTCGATGGAGTTCTTCGGGGGCTCGAAGCGGTGGTCGCGGAACGTCAGCGACATCGACCCGGAGAAGTCCTCGATCGGGGAGATCTCTTCGAAGATCTCTTCGAGACCGGACTTGGTGGGAACTTCCTGCCCACTCTCCAGCGCAGCCTCGACGCGACCCTTCCATGCGGCATTGCCGAGCAGCCAGTCGAAGCTTTCGGTCTGCAGCGCAAGGAGGTTCGGAACCCCGAGGGGCTCCTTGATCTTCGCAAAAGAGATGCGCAGCGGGGCGGTGCTGTCGCCGTTGTTCGTATTGGCAGTCGAGGCGTTGCGCGAGGCGGCCAAGAGGGGGTCCTTCCGAGGGCTCGGACTCACTACGCGCGTACCGGTCCCGAATCGAGCAGACTGAGGGAAAGCCCAGGTCAGGGCGGATCATCCAGCTTTGCTCGGGCTCGGATATGCCCCTGGTGACGGGCAGGGAGCAGCTAACAGGCAGCGCAAAGGGTCAGTGTAGCCACAAGGCCCACTGATGTCCAGGGCGAGATTCCGGAGACCGGTTCAGCACCGTGATACCGATCTTCTCCCTCCGGAAAGTCGCGTCCTCCGTCGTACCGGAGGAGCCCCTCGTTTGTTCTTCTCATGCCCTGCGCCTGCCGAAAGCCCTGCGCCAGTGGCGCACACCGATGCTTCCCTCTTCGTCGGCGATCCATGCCTCGAACCCTGGATCGCTTCAGCGTCGCGTCCCGAGAATTGCGCGCCGCGTCCGGTTCGTCAAGGCCCCCCACCTCTGCGAGATCGTCACATGGGAGCACGTCCGGGCAACGAAGATCACCATACTCGCACTCCGGCCGGAGGCAACGCAGCCCGGGCGAGCACGCCGAAGGGCGACCACCCGTATGGGTGATCGCCCTTGGCTTGGTGTCCGTTACACCTCAGGTGCTGCGGACGTGAGTCAGAGACTCAGCGGGGTCACTTGACCTCGACGGAGGCGCCGGCGCCCTTGAGGGCCTCGGCGGCCTTCTCGGCGGCGTCCTTGGCGACCTTCTCCAGGACCGGCTTCGGGGTGCCGTCCACGAGGTCCTTGGCCTCCTTCAGGCCCAGGGAGGTCAGCTCACGCACGACCTTGATGACCTGGATCTTCTTGTCGCCGGCACCGGTGAGGATGACGTCGAACTCGTCCTTCTCCTCCTCGGCGGCGGCGGCCGGGGCACCCGGGGCACCGGCGGCGACGACGGCGGCCGGGGCGGCGGCGGTGACGTCGAACTTCTCCTCGAACGCCTTCACGAACTCGGAGAGCTCGATGAGGGTCATCTCCTCGAACTGCGCGAGCAGGTCTTCCTGGCTGAGCTTCGCCATGATGGGCGATCCTTCCACTATTTCGGCAGGTGCCGGATGTACATGTGAGGCGGGCGTACGTTCGGGCCCGCTGTGGCCTCCCGGCCTAGGCGTACCTGGGCGCGGGGTGCCAATGTGCGAGCCGAATTACTCGGCACCGCCCTGCTCGGCCTGCTTGGCGCGAAGCGCTTCCGCGGTGCGGACGAACTTCGACGGCAGCGCCTGGAAGAGCGCGGCAGCCTGCGACTGCTTGCCCTTCATGGCACCGGCCAGCTTGCTGAGCAGAACCTCGCGGGACTCGAGGTCCGCAAGCTTCTTGATCTCGTCGGCGGACAGCGCCTTGCCTTCAAGGACACCGCCCTTGATGACGAGAGCGGGGTTGTCCTTGGCGAAGTCACGAAGACCCTTCGCCGCCTCGACCGGGTCACCGGTCACAAAGGCGACAGCCGTCGAGCCACTGAGGTGCTCGTCCAGCTGAATCCCGGCCTCATTGGCCGCGATCTTGGTCAGCGTGTTCTTCACCACACGGTACTGAGCGTTCTCGCCGAGCGAACGACGCAGCTGCTTGAGCTGCGCCACAGTCAGTCCGGTGTAAGAGGTCACAACAGCCGCGTTGGAGTTACGGAGCTTCTCCGTGATCTCCTCAACAGCTGCGATCTTGTCGGACGTCGCCATGAGCCTCGGCCTCCTTCCGGGTGATGAGGACCGCGCAGAAGGGGCTGGGCAAAACAAACGCCCCGGCGCAGGCGCACGGGGCGAGAACTCGACCAGGCTGACGCCCGGGAGCTTTCTTCCACAGTCACCTGCGCAGGTCGTCCGCAGCTAGCGGATCCTTCGGCCTCCACACGCCCGGGGTTCGGACGCGCAGCGACAACCAGCGGTCTTTGGCTTCCCGCATACGGTACGGGAGCGGCCCGCGTCAGGCAAATCGACCGACAGGGGGCGCCGGCCGCGCCCCCCGCCCGCCGTTCAACGGCACACTTACGGCTTGCCGACCTTGTCGAAGTCCACCGTGTCACCGGCCGGCGGCACCTGGTCGGGGACCTTGGTGCCGTAGTCCGAGTAGAAGACCGTGGAGTCGTACGGAACCTTGCCGCCGACCAACTGCTCACGCTTCTTGACCAGCAGGTTGTCCGAGCCGATCCACAGGTCGATGGCCTCCTGGCCCGCACCGGACGCCTTGAGCTGCTGCTCCAGCGCCTTCATGTCCGACTCGCTGACGTTCTTCGACTGCATGCGGGTCAGCTCGGAGATCGAGAGGGTGCCGGTGTAGTGGGTTGCCTGGGTGCCGCGGACGTCCTCCTTGCCGACCTCCTTGACCTTGCCGGAGGCGATCAGCAGCTCCATCGCCCGGGTCGGGTTGTTGTTGTTCATCTGGTCCTTGATCAGGGCGCCGGCCGGGCCCATCTTCTTGGCCAGGGCGTCGTAGTCGTACTTGATCCAGGACTTGCCGCCCATCGGCATGCCCATGTTCATGTACATCGCGTCGGACGTGTACACCGCCTTCGCGGGCTTGCCGGCCATCATCCCCGCGGACTGCGTGATGTCGAGGTTCATCCGCATGCCCTGGGACCAGTCCATCGCGCCCTTCATCGACGCGGTGGAGGTGGCGTTCTTGAGCGTGCCGTCGACCTGGGCGGACTTCTTGCCGCCCGTCTGCTGTGCCGCCGTCTTCAGCGACGCCAGCGCGGCCTGGAGCGGGGACTGGCCGGAGCCCGATCCGCCGCCGCTGCCACCGGCGTCGTCGCTCTTGCCGCCGTTACAGGCGGTCAGGCCGGCCATCATGACAACTCCCGCCACCACGGCGGTCATACGCGTGCTGCGCACTGGGCTCCCCCTTAGAAATCCCGTACTGGGCGTCGGGAGGACTTTAGACCAGAGGGGTGACACCGCATGCGTCAGGCCCCGCCCTCCGTGCGGGAGAGCGGGGCCTGACGGCGTTACGCGCGCTGTGAGACGTCGATCAGGAGATCAGACGGCCTCGTCCTCGACGAGGAGGTTGCGGGTGCGGTTGCTGTCCACCGGGATGCCGGGGCCCATCGTGGTGGTGATGGTGGCCTTCTTGATGTACCGGCCCTTGGCGGCGGACGGCTTGAGGCGGGTGATCTCCTCAAGAGCCGCGGCGTAGTTCTCCACCAGCTTGGTCTCGTCGAAGGAGACCTTGCCGATGATGAAGTGGAGGTTCGCGTGCTTGTCCACGCGGAACTCGATCTTGCCGCCCTTGATGTCGGTGACAGCCTTGGCGACATCCGGGGTGACGGTGCCGGTCTTCGGGTTCGGCATCAGACCACGCGGACCGAGCACGCGGCCGAGGCGGCCGACCTTGCCCATGAGGTCCGGGGTGGCGACGACGGCGTCGAAGTCCAGACGGCCCTTGGAGACCTCGTCGATCAGTTCGTCCGAGCCGACGATGTCGGCGCCGGCGGCTTCCGCGGCCGCAGCACGGTCACCGGTCGCGAAGACCAGGACCCGGGCGGTCTTACCGGTGCCGTGCGGGAGGTTCACGGTGCCACGGACCATCTGGTCGGCCTTGCGCGGGTCGACACCCAGACGCATGGCGACCTCGACGGTCGCGTCGAACTTGGCGGACGAGGTCTCCTTGGCGAGACGGACGGCCTCGAGCGGGGCGTACAGACGCTCCCGGTCGATCTTCGCGTCCGCGTTGCGAAGAGTCTTGCTGCGCTTCACTTCTGCTCCTGATGCAGTGGGATGGAGTCGTGGTCCGGACCAGCGCCTGGTCCTGCCACGGGGTGCCAAAGGGGCTGGGATCAGCCCTCGACCGTGATGCCCATGGAACGGGCGGTGCCGGCGATGATCTTCTCGGCGGCGTCCAGGTCGTTGGCGTTCAGGTCGGGCATCTTGGTGGTGGCGATGTCACGGACCTGGTCGCGGGTGATCTTGGCGACCTTGGTCTTGTGCGGCTCGCCGGAGCCCTTCTCCACGCCCGCGGCCTTCAGGATGAGCTTCGCGGCCGGGGGGGTCTTGGTGACGAAGGTGAAGGAACGGTCCTCGTAGACCGTGATCTCCACCGGCACGACCATGCCACGCTGCGACTCGGTCGCGGCGTTGTAGGCCTTGCAGAACTCCATGATGTTGACGCCGTGCTGGCCCAGCGCGGGGCCGACCGGCGGAGCCGGGTTTGCGGCGCCGGCGCTGATCTGGAGCTTGATAAGCCCCGTGACCTTCTTCTTCTTGGGAGGCATGCTCTCTCCGGGTCCTAGTGAGAGGTGTTTCGCCAGTCCATCCGGTCATCCGGATGGAGGCATACCGCACAACGATAACGGGTATGGTCGCGCGGCCAAAAACCGACAGGTCAGACAGGCTGGCGCCCGTCTGACCTGGCCGGTGGCTGGTGGTCCGGAAAGGCCCTGCGGCCCTCCGGATCAGAGGAACTCGATCAGTTCTTCTGGATCTGGTCGAAGGACAGCTCGACCGGGGTCTCCCGGCCGAAGATCTCGACCAGGCCCTTGACCTTCTTCGAGTCGGCGTTGATCTCGTTGATCGTCGCCTGGAGCGTCGCGAACGGACCGTCGGTGACCGTGACGGAGTCGCCCACCTCGAAGTCCAGGACCTGGACCTCGACCTTGCGGGACGGCGCCGGCTTGCCCTCGGCCGCGGCGGCCTCCTTGGCGGCCTTCTCCTCGGCCTCCGGGGCGAGCATCTTGACGATCTCGTCCAGCGTCAGCGGGTAGGGGTCGTAGGCGTTGCCGACGAAGCCGGTGACGCCCGGGGTGTTGCGGACCACGCCCCAGGACTCGTTCGTCAGGTCCATGCGCACGAGCACGTAGCCCGGGAGCTTGTTCTGGCGGACGGTACGGCGGTCGCCGTTCTTGATCTGGACGACCTCTTCCTGCGGCACCTCGGCCTGGAAGATGTAGTCCTCGACGTTCAGCGAGACGGCGCGCTGCTCAAGGTTGGTCTTCACGCGGTTCTCGTAGCCCGCGTAGGTGTGGATGACGTACCACTCACCGGGCAGACCGCGCAGTTCGTCGCGGAGGGCGGCCACCGGGTCGACCGGCTCCTGCTCCTCGGCCGACTCGTCCTCGGCGGCCTCGTCCTCGGCGGCGGCCTCGTCCTCGGCGACCTCGGCGGTGGCCTCGGCGTCCTCCTCGACGTGCACCGCGGCCTCTTCGGCGGGCTCGCCGGCAGCGGCTTCCTCGGCGTCGAGCTCGTCGACGGTGTCGGCGCCCTCGACGATCTCCTGCGCGGTGTCTTCGCCCTCGACCTCGGCCGAGGCAGCCGCGTCAACGTCGGCCGCTGCCGTCTCGGCGGATTCGGCGGCGTCGTTCAGGTTCGGGTCAGACACGGTGGCTGCTTCTTCCTGGCTTCAAGGGGTTGAACATGCGAAATGGCGCCCGCGCAGGCGCCCTCCGCGGGATCAGCCGAAGACGTACCCGACGACTCGGTTGATTCCCAAGTCAATCACGGTTACGAGACCGATGATGATGACAACGAAGACGATCACCACACTGGTGTACGTCGACAGCTGGCTGCGCGTGGGCCAGACGACCTTGCGGAGCTCCGCGATGACCTGGCGGTAGAAAAGCGCAAGACGCGCGAAGGGACCCTTCTTGCCGCGCTTGCCGCCGCGCCGGGGCTTCTTCTGGGACTCAGCGGCCTCGTCCTCGGAGCGACCGCGCTCAGGCATGTCGATGGAGCCCAGGGCGTCCGTCACTCGTCCTCACCTGAATCCGGTTCGTGGCCGTGCCGCGCCCTGCCCTGCCGCACGGCGGTGCATTTCATACGTACACGTGCACGCACTGCGGTGAGAGTGCGTGTAGCAGGGCCGGAGGGACTTGAACCCCCAACCGCTGGTTTTGGAGACCAGTGCTCTACCAATTGAGCTACGACCCTTTGTGGTTCCCCCAACCTACCGCATGCGAGCGACTGCACTAAGTGCGTTCGCCGTGCCTGCCTGTTGAGGGCCAACGGTCAGCGAGTGTACGTGTTTCCGGGCCGGGCGTCGAACACGATCCCCCAGGGTGGTGCCCGCAAACCCGCGTATCGGGCCCGGCGGAGGTCTGCAACGATGCATGTATGAGCGCTGCGAACCCTTCCGTTTCGTCCCCCGCCGACCGCCGGGTCTCGGCCCGCGTCGGTTCGATCTCCGAGTCCGCGACCCTCGCCGTCGACGCCAAGGCGAAGGCCCTCAAGGCCGCCGGACGCCCGGTGATCGGCTTCGGCGCCGGTGAGCCCGACTTCCCCACGCCCGACTACATCGTCGAGGCGGCCGTGGAGGCCTGCCGCAACCCGAAGTACCACCGCTACACCCCGGCCGGCGGCCTCCCCGAGCTGAAGTCCGCGATCGCCGCGAAGACGCTGCGCGACTCGGGCTACGAGGTAGAGGCCGCGAACGTCCTGGTGACGAACGGCGGCAAGCAGGCGATCTACGAGGCGTTCGCGGCGATCCTCGACCCGGGCGACGAGGTCATCGTGCCCGCTCCGTACTGGACCACCTACCCGGAGTCGATCCGGCTGGCGGGCGGTGTGCCGGTCGACGTGGTCGCGGACGAGACCACCGGCTACCGCGTGACCGTCGAACAGCTGGAGGCGGCGCGCACGGAGCGCACGAAGGTGCTGCTGTTCGTCTCGCCGTCGAACCCGACCGGTGCGGTCTACTCCCGCGAGCAGGTCGAGGCGGTCGGCCGCTGGGCCGCGGAGCACGGCCTGTGGGTCCTCACCGACGAGATCTACGAGCACCTGGTCTACGGCGACGCGCAGTTCGCGTCGCTGCCGGTGGTAGTGCCCGAGCTGCGCGACAAGTGCATCGTCGTCAACGGCGTGGCCAAGACGTACGCGATGACCGGCTGGCGGGTGGGCTGGGCGATCGGCCCCAAGGACGTCATCAAGGCCGCGACCAACCTCCAGTCGCACGCCACCTCCAACGTCTCCAACGTCGCGCAGGTGGCGGCCATCGCGGCCGTCTCCGGCGATCTGACGGCCGTCGAGGAGATGAAGGTCGCCTTCGACCGGCGCCGCAGGACGATCGTGCGGATGCTCAACGAGATCGACGGGGTGCTGTGCCCGGAGCCCGAGGGCGCGTTCTACGCGTACCCGTCGGTGAAGGAGCTGCTGGGCAAGGAGATCCGCGGCAAGCGCCCGCAGAGCAGCGTGGAGCTGGCCGAGCTCATCCTGGAGGAGGCGGAGGTCGCCGTCGTCCCGGGTGAGGCCTTCGGCACCCCCGGCTACCTGCGGCTTTCCTACGCGCTGGGCGACGAGGACCTGGTCGAGGGTGTGTCCCGGATCCAGAAGCTGCTGGCGGAGGCCAAGTAGGACCTCCCCGTTTGGGCAGGTGAGCGGGCGGCCGGACGCGTTCCGGCCGCCCGCTCGTGCGTTCTTCCGGACACCCCTTCGGGAAAGGGCCTACCGGCGTGCCGCCCTGATACGGCAAGATCCTCGAATGGAGAGCTCCCGTGCCCGCGACGGGGCCGCCGCCCGAGACCTGCGCCGGCTGCCGAAGGCCCATCTGCACCTGCACTTCACCGGTTCGATGCGGTCCGCGACCCTGCTGGACCTCGCCGACAAGTACGGCGTCCATCTGCCCGAGGCCCTGCGCAGCGGTGAGCCGCCCCAGCTGCGTGCCACGGACGAGCGGGGCTGGTTCCGCTTCCAGCGGCTGTACGACATCGCGCGCTCGTGCCTGCGCGCGCCCGAGGACATCCAGCGGCTGGTGCACGAGGCCGCGGAGGAGGACGTCCGGGACGGCTCGCGCTGGCTGGAGATCCAGGTCGACCCGACCTCGTACGCGCCCCGGCTGGGCGGGCTGATCCCGGCCCTGGAGATCATCCTGGACGCGGTGCGCACCGCCTCCCGGGACACCGGCCTCGGTATCCGCGTACTGATCGCGGCGAACCGCATGAAGCACCCGCTGGACGCCCGGACGCTGGCGCGGCTGGCGGTGCGCTACGCGGACCAAGGGGTGATCGGTTTCGGTCTCTCCAACGACGAACGCCGGGGTTTCGCCCGGGACTTCGACCGGGCCTTCGCGATCGCCCGAGAGGGCGGTCTGCTGGCGGCGCCGCACGGCGGTGAGCTGTCCGGGCCGGCCAGCGTCCGGGACTGCCTGGACGATCTGCACGCCGGCCGGGTGGGGCACGGCGTGCGGGCCGCGGAGGATCCCACGCTGCTGCGCCGGCTGGCCGAGCGCCAGGTGACTTGCGAGGTGTGCCCGGCCTCCAACGTTGCGCTGGGCGTCTACGAGAAGCCCGAGGACGTACCGCTGCGGACGCTCTTCGACGCCGGGGTGCCGATGGCGCTGGGGGCGGACGACCCGCTGCTGTTCGGCTCCCGGCTGGCCGCGCAGTACGAGCTCGCCCGTACCGCGCACGGCTTCAGCGACGCGGAGCTGGCCGAGCTGGCCCGGCAGTCCGTCCGCGGCTCGCGCGCCCCCGAGGACGAGCAGCGGCGGCTGCTGGCGGAGATCGACGCCTGGCTGGCCGCGTAGGCGCCGGCGGCCTTCGTGGGGGCCCGGCGGGGGGAGCCTGCGGGCTCGTACTGCCTCAGCGGCCCGTCGCGGCGCCCTGGCGGCCTGCCTAGAGGCTGACGCCGACCGTCACGGGTTCGTTGACGAGGGTGATGCCGAAGGCCGCGTGGACGCCGTCCCGGACCTCGCGGGCCAGGGCGAGCAGGTCCTCGGTGGTGGCCTCGCCGCGGTTGGTGAGCGCGAGGGTGTGCTTGGTGGAGATGCGGGCCGGGCCGCTGCCGTAGCCCTTGGTGAAGCCGGCGCGGTCGATGAGCCAGGCCGCGGAGGTCTTCACCAGGCCGTCGCCGGCCGGGAAGGCGGGCGGGGCGGTGTCGGGACCGAGGCGGTCGCGGACGCGCTCCAGGAAGGCGGCGTGCTCTGCCTCGGTGAGGATCGGGTTGGTGAAGAAGGACCCGGCCGACCAGGTGTCGTGGTCGTCGGGGTCCAGCACCATGCCCTTGCCGGCGCGCAGGGCCAGGACGGTCTTGCGGGCGATGTCCAGCGGGACCCGGTCGCCGACCTCGACGCCGAGGGCGCGGGCGGTCTCGGCGTACTTCAGGGGCGCGGAGAGGCCGCCGGCGTCCTCCAGGGCGAAGCGGACCCGCAGGACCACGAAGCGGTCGGGGTGCTGCTTGAAGCGGCTGTCGCGGTAGGCGAAGCCGCACTCCTCGTTGCTGAGGGTGACGGTCTCGCCGGCGCGGCGGTCGTAGGCGACGACCTCGGTGATCGTGGTGGCGACCTCCTGGCCGTACGCGCCGACGTTCTGCACCGGGGTGGCGCCGGCCGAGCCGGGGATGCCGGCCAGGCACTCGACGCCGGCCAGTCCGGCCGCGACGGTGCGGGCGACCGCGTCGGACCAGTTCTCGCCCGCGGCGAGGGTGAGGGCGGTGCCGTCCAGCTCGAAGCCGGTGGTGGCGATGCGCAGGGCCGTGCCGTCGAAGCCCTTGTCGCTGATGACGAGGTTGCTGCCGCCGCCGATGATCAGCAGTGGCGTGCCGGCGTCGTCGGCCGCGCGGACGGCGGTGATCACCTCGTCGTCGGTGGTGGCCGTGACGAGGCGGTTCGCCGGTCCGCCGAGCCGGAAGGTGGTCAGCGGGGCGAGCGGGGCGTTTGCTTCTCCGTGGCGTTCCTGCACGCGCACAAGGGTACGGGGGCGGTCGGACAATCCCGTCCGGCCGCCCCCGGCTCCGCTTCTGCCGCCCCCTTGACCTGCTTCTTCGGCGGGCTCAGGCCAGGCGGACGACCGCGCGGGACATGCCCAGCACCTTCTGGCCCGCGCTCATCGCGGTGAGGTCGACCCGGACCGTGCGGGCGTCGTCGTCGAGCTTGGCCGCGACCTTGGCGCTGACCTCGATCAGCGCGCCCTGGTCGTCGTTGGGGACGATCACGGGCTTGGTGAAGCGCACGCCGTATTCGGCGACCGCGCCGGGGTCGCCGGCCCAGTCGGTGACCACCCGGATCGCCTCGGCCATGGTGAACATGCCGTGGGCGATGACGTCGGGCAGGCCGACCTCCTTGGCGAACTTCTCGTTCCAGTGGATCGGGTTGAAGTCGCCGGAGGCGCCCGCGTAGCGGACGAGTGTGGCGCGGTTCACGGGGAAGGTCTGCGCCGGGAGTTCGGTGCCGACCTCGACGTCGTCGTAAGAGATCTTCGCGGTCATCTCAGGCCTCCTCGGCGCGCCGGGCCACCAGCTTGGTGAAGGCGGTCACGACGTGTTCGCCCGCCTCGTCGTGCACCTCGCCGCGGATGTCGATGATGTCGTTGCCCGCCATGGTCTTGATCGCCTCGATCGTGGAGGTGACGGCCAGCCGGTCGCCGCTGCGCACCGGCCGGGTGTAGGCGAACTTCTGGTCGCCGTGCACCACCCGGCTGTAATCCAGGCCCAGTTGCGGGTCCTCGATAACCTGCCCCGCGGCCTTGAAAGTGATCGCGAACACAAAGGTCGGTGGTGCGATCACATCGGGATACCCGAGCGCCTTGGCGGCATCCGCGTCGGTGTAGGCGGGGTTGGGGTCCCCGATCGCCTCGGCGAATTCGCGGATCTTTTCCCGGCCGACCTCGTACGGGTCGGTGGGCGGGTACGTGCGTCCGACAAAAGACTGGTCGAGCGCCATGGGCTCGCAACCTCCGTGTACTGATGGTGCTAACGCCGTGAGGCCGCCCCCAGGAATGGGGACGGCCTCACGGACGAGCCTGTGTTATCGCGTCTCGCGGTGCGCGGTGTGCGAGTTGCAGCGCGGACAGTGCTTCTTCATCTCAAGACGGTCCGGGTCGTTGCGCCGGTTCTTCTTGGTGATGTAGTTCCGCTCCTTGCACTCCACGCAGGCCAGCGTGATCTTCGGGCGGACGTCGGTGGCAGCCACGTGAGTGCTCCTTGACGGACGGATGGACGGATGAACGCAGAAAAGAGTAGCCGATCGAAGGACCGACCCCACAATCGGCTACTGTTAGTAGCGGTGACCGGACTTGAACCGGTGACACAGCGATTATGAGCCGCTTGCTCTACCGACTGAGCTACACCGCTGCGATGCACGCGGTGCCCGCCCGAAGGCGGGAACCTCACACATCAGAGCCCCAATACGGAATCGAACCGTAGACCTTCTCCTTACCATGGAGACGCTCTGCCGACTGAGCTATTGGGGCGAGCGATGAAGACATTACACGGCCCGCCGCCAAACGTGAAATCCGTATCCGCTCCGCGCCCCAACGGCCCCGCGCACCACACCGGTACGACTATTTCGCGCCTGCGCGAAGCTCCCCCGGCGGCGCCCTACGCTCGGGTCAACGCTGCGTGATCTTGCACGCCCGTGGCTTCGAGGAGCGCGATGTCCGAGAGCAGTTCGCCGCAGCCGCACCCCCAGCCGGGAAAGCCCGGCGGCCCCGGCCGGTACATCAGGTCGGACGGTGGCGCGCTGGTCCTGTGCGGCGCCCGGCTCGCCGACGGCCGCACCGTGGACGTGCGGCTCGGCGGCGGACGCATCGAGGCCGTGGGCACGGCCGGCAGCCTCGCCCCCCAGGGGGCCCGCGTCGACCTGGCCGGCTATCTGCTGCTGCCCGCCCCAGCCGAGCCGCACGCGCACTGCGACACCGCCCTGACGGCGGACTCCGACGGCCCGGCCTCCGGCTCCCCGGAGGACGTCCAGCGGCGCACCACGGAGGCCGCGCTGCTCCAGCTGGGGCACGGGGCCACCGCGTCCCGGAGCCACGTCAGGATCGGCGACGTGCAGGGCCTGCGCTCGCTGGAGGCGGTGCTGCAGGCCCGCCGGTCGCTGCGCGGGCTGGCGGACGTGGCGGCGGTGGCGGTGCCGCGGGTGCTGACCGGGCTCGCCGGGGCCGACGGGCTGGCGATGCTGCGGGACGCCGTCAAGATGGGTGCCTCGGTCATCGGCGGCTGCCCGGACCTGGACCCCGACCCGGCCGGGTACGTCGAGACGGTCCTGGAGCTGGCCGGGGAGCACGGCTGCCCGGTGGACCTGCACACGGACGGTGACGACCCGGCCCGGCTGGCCCGGTTCGCGGCGATGTCCGGCGGGCTGCGGTCCGGCGTCGCGCTGGGCCCGTGCGCCGGGATGGCCCGGATGCCGCGCAGCGTGGCCTCGCGGGTCGCCGAGCAACTGGCCGCGGCCGACGTCACCGTGGTCTGTCTGCCGCAGGGCGACTGCACCGGCCTGGAGCGGTACGGCTCGCGGGTGTCGCGGCCGGCTCCGGTGCGGCTGCTGCGGGCGGCCGGGGTGCGGGTGGCGGCAGGTAGCGGGGCGCTGCGGGACGTGGCGAACCCGGTGGGGCGCGGCGACCCGTTGGAGGCCGCGTACCTCCTGGCGTCCCTCGGGGAGGCCACTCCGGAGGCGGCGTACGAGACGGTGAGTTCGGCGGCGCGGACCACGCTGGGGCTGCCCGAGGTGCGGGTCGAGGCGGGCTTCCCGGCGGAGCTGCTGGCGGTGCGCGGCGAGCGGATCGCGGGGGTGCTCTCGCTGGCGTACAGCCGGATCGTGATCCACCGGGGGCGGGTGGTGGCCCGGACCAGCGCGGTGCGCGAGTACTGCGACTCGGCGGCCGAGGTGGCGCTGGAACTTCCCCGGCAGTCACAGCGCTGACGCCGCGGGGCCGGTCCGCCCTTCGAGAACGCGGTGAGAAGCGCCGCTCCCCCGGCCGGGTCCCCCGCGCCGCGGCGGACCTTCGGCGTACGGTCGGCACCATGCGCATTGTCATCGCAGGTGGACATGGTCAGATCGCGCTGCGGCTGGAGCGGCTGCTCGCCAAGCGCGGGGACGAGGTCGCGGGCATCATCCGCCGGCCGGAGCAGGCCGGCGATCTGCTGGCCGCGGGCGCCGAACCGGTGGTCTGCGACCTGGAGTCGGCGTCGGTCGAGGACGTCGCCCGGCACCTGGAGGGCGCCGACGCGGCCGTCTTCGCGGCCGGTGCCGGCCCGGGCAGCGGCACCGAACGCAAGGACACGGTGGACCGCGGTGCGGCGGCGCTCTTCGCGGACGCGGCCGAGGCAGCGGGCGTGCGCCGCTTCCTGGTCATCTCGTCGATGGGCGCCGACCGCGAGCCCCCGGAGGGCACCGATCCGGTCTTCGCCGCGTACCTGCGGGCCAAGGGCGCCGCGGACGCCGACGTACGGTCCCGGGCCGGTCTGGACTGGACGATCCTGCGGCCGGGCCGCCTGACGGACGACCCGGGCACCGGCCTGGTCACCCTGGCCGACGCCACCGGCCGCGGCGATGTCCCCCGCGACGACGTGGCGGCCACCCTGGTGGAACTCCTCGACGAGCCCCGCACCACCGGCCGCACCCTGGAGCTGATCGGCGGCGATGTGCCGGTGGCGGACGCGGTGAGGACGGTGGCGGCGCACTGAGGGGCGGCGGGGGCGCGCCCCCGCGAAGCTCCCGCACACACGAGAAAACCCCCTCCCTGCTGATTCGCAGGAGAGGGGGTTCCTCACTGTGGCGGCGCCAGGATTCGAACCTGGGAAGGCTGAGCCGGCAGATTTACAGTCTGCTCCCTTTGGCCGCTCGGGCACACCGCCGGGGTTTGCTGCCGGGAGAGCCGCTTTTCGGCGGTGCTCCGTGGCAACGACGTAAACCATACCCGATGGCTGGGGGTGGTTCGCCACTCGATTCGCGAGCGCTGGATCTTGGTCGGGTGACTAGGCTTGGCAAGCGGTCCGGGGACGGTCCGCACCCCTGACGGATCTACGCACGAGGAGCCAACTCAACATGGCCGACTCCAGTTTCGACATCGTCTCGAAGGTAGAGCGGCAGGAGGTCGACAACGCACTCAACCAGGCCGCCAAGGAGATCTCGACGCGCTACGACTTCAAGGGCGTCGACGCCTCGATCGCATGGTCGGGCGAGAAGATCGAAATGCGGGCCAACGCCGAGGAGCGGGTCAAGGCCGTGCTCGACATCTTCCAGTCCAAGCTGGTCAAGCGCGGGATCTCGCTGAAGGCCCTGGATGCCGGTGAGCCGCAGGCCTCGGGCAAGGAGTACAAGATCTTCGCCTCCCTCCAGGAGGGGATCTCGCAGGACAACGCGAAGAAGGTCGCCAAGATCATCCGCGATGAGGGCCCGAAGGGCGTCAAGGCGCAGGTGCAGGGCGACGAGCTGCGGGTCAGCTCCAAGAGCCGGGACGACCTGCAGGCGGTGCAGCAGCTGCTGAAGGGGAAGGACCTGGACTTCGCCCTCCAGTTCGTGAACTACCGGTAGCCGGTAGGCAGGGCTTCGGCCTTCGGGATGGGGCGGCGCGCCACGGGCGTGCCGCCCCACCGGCGTTTCGGCCCCTCGCCACACGTCATCCGCTCCCTCAGAGATCTCTCTTGACCTCAAGCTTGGTCGAGATTGCAGGCTCCTCGCATGACTTCTCACATCACTTCTCAGAAGAACGTGCAGAGCGGCGAGAGCCTCGGGACCGGTCCCCGCGCGGGCTTTCGCGCAGACGTGTTTCCGCAGGTCAGGCGGGCGGGCGTGGGGACCGTGCTGATCAGTGAGTGGGACGCCGGGGGCCCGGAGGGCCAGCGGGCCGTCCTGGACGGCGTGGCCCGGGCGTGGGAGGGGGCGCCACTGCCGGCGGGCTTCGTGTCGCGGGTGCTGTTCGCCGGGACGGACGGGCGCAGCGTGCTCGACTACGCGCAGTGGACGGGCGATGCCGCGCACGAGGAGTTCATGCGCGGCGAGGACACCGGACTGCGGGAACAGATCGCGGGCGGCGCGCCGGCCGCCGTGGGGGACGGCGGCGACACCGGTCCGACCCGTTACCGGCTCTACGGCAGTCTGCTGCCCCAGGGCGAGCCGGAGGACCCGGGCTGCGTCGTGCGGGTCGCCTTCCGTACGGCGGGGCACGAGGCGGCTCGGGCGCTCGTGGACGGGCTGCTGGACCTGATCGGCGGCGTCCAGCCGGGCGAGGGCGGGATCGCCTCACACTTCCACATCAGCGAGGACGGCACCCGGGTCGTCAACTACAGCGAGTGGACGACCGCCGAGGCCCACGAGCGGGAGATCGCCGGGAGCCTCACGCGCGGCGGGCCGGTGATGTCCTTCATCGAGGGCCTGGCCGGTGTGAAGCCGCTCGGCTTCCGGCGGTACGTGGGGCCGCGGGGGCTGGTGCGGGTGTGACCGCCGGTTGCGTAGCTACTCCGCGGTGCGTAGCTACTCCGCGGTGCCGGGGTGCACGGCCGCGGCAGCGGACGGTCCGGCCGGGGCCTCGTCGACCGGGCTCCGGAACGGGTCCGTCGTCGGCGGTGGCGGCGGTGTCGTGACCCGCGGGAGCACCGTTTCGGGTGCGGAGAAGAGCGACGTGGTGTCGATGGGTCGTCTCCCTTTCGGTTTATGGCCCGCAGCAACGTGCGGAGAGGTGGTTGCGGCGCCGGGGCGGGGAGGAGCATCCGCCGCGCCCCGACGGCCGCCTTGGCTCAGAGTTTGGTCAGCTTCGCGTACGGACTCACGATCCGTGCCTGGAGCGAACCGAAGTCGACAAGTACCGCGACCTCGTCCTCGATACCGATCACGCGGCCGAGGCCATACTCATCGTGTGTGACCCGGTCGCCGCTCGCGAAGTGCTTGAGCGGTGGCGTGACCGGGGGCTTGAAGGGACTTGACGACAGATGACGCCGGGCTGCGGCTGGCTTTGTCATTGTCGCCAGTATGCGCCCAGGAACGCGCGGCTGGTCGACGCAGGCGGTGCCACTTCCGGGAAGAACCGGCTCAGGACGCGCCTTCCCACTGGCGTATGCGCTGGTCAGGGCGGGTGACCGGAGCACCCGCCCGGCATGCTCGGCGGGCCGCGAAAGGCTGGTCCGTGGGCACGATCTCGCGGCCGAGCGGCAGCAGGGAGATCGGGATCATCGTGAAGTTGGCGATGCCGAACGGGATCGTTCTCGGGCGGGCAGCATCGGGCAACACGGCCGATCCGCCTCCGGCTCTCCCTCCGACCCGATCCGCTTCCGGTTCTCCCTCTCATGGGACTCGGGCTGTTAGCTCATAGCCGGGCCGTGGGACCTGCGGCCGAGGGGGAGGAGACGGTACGGGGCCTGGGCCGTTGTTGTGATCGGCGTCGCGTCGATCGTCGCTGCCAGGGGGGCGCGCTGGGTTGCGGCTTCGTTTGCATGCCCGCTCGGCAGCGCCGGATTCTCTGGCGGAGCTTCCCCTCGGGACGTCATGAACTTCAAGAGTGATGTGCTCGTAGTCGCGCAGCTTTGTGGCGGATACTTTCGCAGACACCTCTCCCATGTCGCCTTTGAAATCCGTGCTGGCTTCCCGTTGTGGAAACGATGTTACGGCCTGGTTCCTTGCTTCGACTCGCGCAAGGAGATTGCAGGTTGCCCAGGTCGACGAATTACCCATGCGACTATCCCGGTGATGGCGAGCGCTGTGAGGAGCAGGCCGCATCCAAGAATCCAGCCGCGTCCCCAAATTGCGTTTTCGGTATCCTGACTACATAGATACAAACGCAGAGATGGCTAGCAGGAAAGATGTCGCGGCGCCAGTGATCCAAAGGTGTACTGGGGTAGCTCATTTCTGTAAAGATGCTGGAAATGGCGCAGATCAGCGCACCGAGCAACAGAACGGACGCAAGCCCTACCAGGATTCCTTGATGACGAAGGATTGCGGCCAGTTCGGCGCTGCGCAGGCCAACCAGATTCGCTGCTCCCGCGAAGCCCGCAAGTAGCAATCCGAGGAGACCTCGAATATCAATGAGACGTTCGACCGTATGGGGGCGGGGTGGCTGCGCTTCGCTCTGCGACGGGTCCACATTCACTCCCGAGAAGGGGAAAGGTTTCGCCAGTTCCGCATCCATAGGGGTTGGCGCCTTGACTCGTCCTCGACGAGCGACATGAGCGTGTACCCGATTCTCTATCGAGTCGACCGGCAACCCATCGGGGACCATTCTCACCGCCTACGCCGCGACCCTCCACGACCTGATGGACCTGCTCGCCAAGAAGGCGCCGACTATCCAGTTGCCAGCCCAGACCGACCGATGCGCAGAAGGCCGGGGATTCACGTTCCCCGGCCCCCACCATGGGCCTTCGCCGGCCCAACCACTTGATCAACGAGTGGCGAACGGCTGGTCCGTGGGCACGATCTCGCGGCCGAGCGGCAGCAGGGAGATCGGAATCATCTTGAAGTTGGCGATGCCGAACGGGATGCCGATGATCGTCACGCACAGGGCGAGGCCGGTGACGATGTGGCCCAGGGCCAGCCACCAGCCCGCGAAGATGATCCAGATGACGTTGCCGATGGCGGAGCCGGCGCCGGCGTCGCGCCGGACGACGGTCGTGCGGCCGAAGGGCCAGAGGGCGTAGCCGGCGATGCGGAAGGACGCGATGCCGAACGGGATCGTGATGATCAGGATGCAGCAGATGATGCCCGCGAGGAGGTAGCCGAGGGCGAGCCAGAACCCGCTGAGGATCAGCCAGAGGACGTTGAGGATGAGCTTCATGATCGGCAGCCTTCCACGGGCACGGCGAACGGGGTAACTGCCGTGCTAGACGCACCGGGGCCGGTGGAGCGTTGCGTTCATGATGCGCCGGTGCCCGAGGGGCGGCCAGCGGTGTCCGCGGGGGTCAGGGGCGGTGGTGGCCGGCCATCTGCTCCAGGCGGGCGATGCGTTCGTGCATCGGGGGGTGGGTGGAGAACAGCTTGGACATGCCCTCGCCGGCCCGGAACGGGTTGGCGATCATCATGTGGCCGGCGGTCTCCAGCCGCGGCTCGGGCGGGAGCGGCAGCTGCTGGGTGCCGATCTCCAACTTGCGCAGGGCGGAGGCCAGGGCGAGCGGGTCGCCGGTGAGCTGGGCGCCCGAGGCGTCGGCCTGGTACTCGCGGGAGCGGCTGACCGCCAGCTGGATGAGCGAGGCCGCGATCGGGCCGAGAAGCGCGATCAGCAGCATGCCCAGCAGACCGGGTCCCTCGTCGTCCTCGGACCGGCCTATGGGGATCAGCCAGGCGAAGTTGACCAGGAACATCACGACGGAGGCCAGCGCGCCGGCGACGGACGAGATGAGGATGTCGCGGTTGTAGACGTGGCTGAGCTCATGGCCGATGACGCCGCGCAGCTCGCGCTCGTCGAGGAGGCGGAGGATGCCGTCGGTGCAGCAGACCGCGGCGTTGCGCGGGTTGCGGCCGGTGGCGAAGGCGTTCGGCGCCTGGGTCGGGGAGATGTACAGCCGCGGCATGGGCTGGCGGGCGGCCGTCGACAGCTCGCGGACCATGCGGTAGAGCTGCGGCGCCTCGAACTCGCTCACCGGGCGGGCCCGCATGGCGCGCAGGGCGAGTTTGTCGCTGTTCCAGTACGCGTAGGCGTTGGTCGCCAGGGCGACGAGAACGGCGACGATCAGGCCCGTACGCCCGAAGAAACTGCCGATGAGGATGATGAGTGCGGACAGTCCCCCGAGGAGTACGGCGGTTCTGAGCCCGTTGTGCCGGCGGTGCACGGTACGCCCTCCAAGCGGTGCGGCAGGGGAACCCTGTGCTGCGTTGCTCCACTCTTCAGTGGACCCTTACTCACTGGTCAACGCGAGATGAACGGGCCGGGTTCCCGCTGCCCGGGCGAGGGGGCCGGGGACGGGCGTCGGGGACCCGTCCGTGGAGTGGTGGGCGCCGTACCGCCGTATGGGTGGCCCGGATCGGCCGCGTCGGTCAGAGGAGCGCGCCGGAGGCGAAGCGCAGGACGAGCTGGGGCGCGCCGGAGAGGGCGAGACCGAGGACGGTGGCGAGGGCGATGGCGGTGGCCAGCGGGGCCGGGATCCGGGGGGCGGGCGGCCGCGGCCCGGCGGGTGCGGGTTCCTCGGCGCCCCGGAAGAGCACCGCCGTCCACTGCAGGTAGTAGTAGAGCGCGATCACGACGTTGACGGCCATGACCACGGCGAGCCAGGCCAGCCCGGCGTCGACGGCCGCGGAGAACACCGTGACCTTGGCGAACAGCCCGATGATGCCCGGCGGAAGACCGGCCAGGCAGAGCAGGAAGAAGCCCATGGCGAGCGCGACGAGCGGCCGGCGGGCGTACAGGCCCCGGTAGTCGGTGACGCGGTTGGCGGGGCGCGTACGGGCCACCAGGGCGGCGACGGCGAACGCGCCGAGGTTCACGGCCGCGTACATCAGGGCGTAGACGACGGTGGCGCCGATGGCGTGCGCCGGCCGGTGGGTGTAGCCCGCGGCGGCCAGCGGCACCAGGAGGTAGCCGGCCTGGCCGACCGACGACCAGGCGAGCAGGCGGACCGCGCTGTGCTCGCGGCGCGGGTCCTGGCGGAGGGCGGCGACGTTGCCGACGGTCATGGTGAGCGCGGCGAGGACGGCCAGCGCCGGGCCCCAGACGTCGGCGTACGCCGGGAAGCCCTGGACGGTGACCAGGATCAGACCGGAGAAGCCGACTGCCTTGCCGACCACGGAGAGGTAGCCGGCGATCGGCAGCGGGGCGCCGACGTAGGTGTCGGGCACCCAGAAGTGGAACGGGGCGGCCGCCGTCTTGAAGGCGAAGCCGACCAGGGTGAGCGCGACGCCGGCGCTGGCCAGGGTGGCGAGGCGGGCGTCGGGGAGGTCGGTGAGGGCGTGCGCCACCCGGGAGAGGTAGAGGCTGCGGGTGGCGGCGTAGACGAAGCTGACGCCGAGCAGCATCACGGCGGTGGCGGCCACCGAGGAGAGGAAGAACTTCAGCGCCGCCTCGGAGGAGAGCCGGTCGCCGCGGCGCAGGCCCACGAGGGCGAAGGCCGGCAGGGAGGCGACCTCCAGGGCGATGACGAGGGTGGCCAGGTCCCGGGAGGCGGGCAGCAGGGCGGCGCCGGCGGCCGAGGACAGCAGCAGGAACCAGTACTCGCCGGCGGGCAGGTCGTGGTCCTTGATGGTGTCGAGGGACAGCAGGGCGGTCAGCAGCGCGCCGCCGAGCACCAGGAACTGGATGACCAGGGCGAACGGGTCGGCGACGTAGCTGCACACGTCGGGGTGCCCGGGGAGGCAGAAGGTGCGGCGGTCGCCGCCCAGGAGGGGCAGCAGGGACAGCGCGGCGAGGACGAGGCCCGCGGTGGCGGCCCAGCCCAGCAGCGGCTTGCGGGCCGGGGGCACGAACAGGTCGGCGACCAGCACCGCCAGGGCGACGACCGCGGTGATCGTGGGCGGGGCGACGGCGACCCAGTCGACGGACTGGACCAGAGAGGTGATCGAGCTCATCACTTACCGCCTCCGAGGAGCTGCTGGACGGCCGGGTCGGTGAGGCCGAGGAGGGCCGCGGGCCACAGTCCGGCGAGGACGGTGAGGGCGGCCAGGGGGGACCAGGCCGCGTACTCGTAACCCGCGAGGTCGGGGACGGCCGGGGCGGGGGCGGGGGTGGCCGCCGCGGGCCGCTCCGGGTCGCCGTCGACGCCGCCGAGCGGGGCGGTGGGGGCGAGGTGCGGGGTGCCGCCCATGCAGACCCGGCGGACGACCAGGAGGAGGTATGCGGCGGTCAGCAGGGTGCCGAGGCCGGCCAGCACCATGAACGTCAGGAAGGCGGGGCGGCTCAGGCCCGCGGCGGGCCGGAAGGCGCCGAACATGGCGAGCATCTCGCCCCAGAAGCCGGCCAGTCCGGGCAGGCCGAGCGAGGCGACCGCCCCGAAGGCGAGCAGGCCGCCGAAGCGGGGGGCCTTGCCGTAGAGGGCGGCGCCGGTGGTGCCGGCCAGGGCGTCGAGGTCGGTGGTGCCGGTGCGGTCCTTGAGGGCACCGACGAGGAAGAACAGCAGGCCGGTGATCAGGCCGTGCGCGATGTTGGCGAACAGGGCGCCGTTGACGCCGGTGGGGGTCATGCTGGCGATGCCGAGCAGGACGAAGCCCATGTGGCCGACGGAGCTGTAGGCGATCAGGCGCTTGAGGTCGCCCTTGCCACCCTTGCGGACGAGGGCGAGGCAGGCGAGCGAGCCGTAGATGATGCCGACGGCGGCGAACGCGGCGAGGTAGGGCGCGTAGGTGTGCATGCCCTCCGGGGTGATGGGCAACGCGATCCGGACGAACCCGTAGGTGCCCATCTTCAGCAGGACGCCGGCCAGCAGGACCGAGCCGACGGTGGGTGCGGCGGTGTGCGCGTCGGGCAGCCAGCTGTGCAGCGGCCACATCGGGGACTTGACGGCCAGTCCGATCCCGATCGCGAGCACCGCGAGGAGCTGGACGGTGTGGCTGAGCTGGGCTTTCGGGCCGTTGTCAGTGGCGAGTGCGACCATGTCGAACGTGCCGGATTTCACGCCGATGAGGAGGAGGCCGAGCAGCATCACGACGGAGCCGAGCAGCGTGTAGAGGATGAACTTCCATGCCGCCGCCTGCTTCCCCGCACCGCCCCAGCGGGCGATGAGGAAGTACATCGGGATGAGGACCATCTCGAAGGCGAGGAAGAAGAGCATCAGGTCCAGGACGGCGAAGGTGGCGAGGGTGCCGGCCTCCAGGACGAGCAGCAGGGCCACAAATGCCTTGGGAGACGGGCCCGTTGGCATGTGGAAGTAGGAGTAGAGCGCGCAGAGGAAGGTCAGCAGCGCGGTCATGACGACGAGGGGGAGCGAGATGCCGTCGACGCCGAGGTGGATGCGGATGCCGAGCGCCGGGATCCAGCTGATGTCGGTGGTGGCCTGCATACGCGCCGGCTGAGCGTGGTCGAAGCCGGCGGCCAGCGCGACGCTGGCGGCGAGCACGACGCCGGTGACGGTCACGCCGTGGCGCAGTACGGCCTGGTCGGGGTTCTTGCCCTTCAGACCGGGCGGCGCGGGCAGCAGCGCGGCGAGCGCGCCGAGGAGGGGGAGGGCGACGACGCCCACGAGGAGGATCTGCAGGGTGGTCTGAGTCAGGTGCATCGGTCAGGCTCCCGTGCCCGTGGCGACGAGGACGGCGGCGATCGCCAGGACGAGTGAGCCCGCCAGCAGCGCGCCGAGGTAGGTCTGCACGTTCCCGGTCTGGGCGCGGCGGACGGCGGCGCCCAGCCAGCGCGGGGCGGTGCCCGCACCGCGGACGTAGGTGTCGACGACCTCGCGGTCCAGGAAGCGGACGAGCGTGGCGGCGGCGCGTACGGGCCGGACGAACAGCGCGGAGTAGACGGCGTCCAGGTGGAAGCCGACGGCGGCGTGGCGGTGCAGCGGGCCGAGGAGGAGGCGGCCCGGGTCGGCCGGGTCCGCGGCGCCGGCGTTGTCGCCGTAGACCGGGGCGTGGGTGGCGATGGCCGTCTCCTCGGCGAGCCCGGGAGCCGCGTCCGGGTCGACGACGACCGCGCCGATGGGGGTGCGGGCGGCGAGCGCGGTGGTGTGGCGCCAGGTGGCGTAGGTGACCAGGCCGCCGACGACGGCGATACCGGTGCCGACGACGGAGGTGGTCAGGGTCGGAGCGAGCGAGCGCCCGTCGAACCACTCGGGCAGGAGGGGGGCGGAAAGGCCCAGTGCGACGGTGGGGACGAAGAGCACCCACAGGACGGCGTTCATCACGACCGGCTGGGGACTTGGGGTCTCCCCTGCTCGAACGGAGTTGAGAGCTTGGGGAAGGTCGGGGGCCTCGACGCCCCGGCCCTTGAAGGCGAGCAGCCACAGGCGGGCGGCGTAGGCCGCGGTGAGGAGGGCGGTGAGCAGTCCGGAGACCAGGACGGTCCAGCCGGCCGCGCCGGGGATGCCGTGGGCGGCGCCGGTGGCGGCGTGCTCGGCTGCGCCGAGGACGGCTTCCTTGGAGAAGAAGCCGGCGAACGGCGGGATCGCGGCGAGCGCGAGCAGCGCCACCGTCACGGTCCAGTAGGCGTCCGGGATGCGCCGGGACAGGCCGCTCATCCGGGACATGGCGGCGAGCGAGTTGGTGCCCGCGGCGTGGATGATCACGCCCGCGCCGAGGAAGAGGAGGGCCTTGAACGCACCGTGCGCCAGGAGGTGGAAGACGGCGGCGCCGCGGTCGCCGACGGCGAGCGCGCCCAGCATGTAGCCGAGCTGGCCGACCGTCGAATAGGCCAGTACGCGCTTGATGTCGTCCTGGGCCAGCGCGGCGAGGCCGGAGCCGACCATGGTGATCGCGGCGATGACGGCCATCACGACCAGTGCGGCCGCGGAGGCCGCGAAGACCGGCAGGAGCCGGGCCACGACGTAGATGCCGGCCGCCACCATCGTCGCGGCGTGGATCAGCGCGGAGACCGGCGTCGGACCGGCCATCGCGTCCGGGAGCCAGGTGTGCAGCGGGAACTGCGCGGACTTGCCCGCGACGCCGGCCAGCAGCAGCAGCGCGATCAGCGTCGGGTGGTCCAGGCCGCGGTTGACGACCGAGCCGAGGATGCCGGTGATCCGGAAGGTGCCGGTGTCGGCGGCCAGCGCGAAGATGCCGAAGAGGAAGGGGACGTCACCGAGCTTGGTGACCAGGAACGCCTTGAGGGAGGCGGCCCGGGCGGTCTCGGTCTCCCAGTAGTGGCCGACGAGGAAGTACGAGCAGATGCCCATGACTTCCCAGCCGACCAGCAGCACCATCAGGTCGCCGGTGTAGACGACCAGCAGCATCGCGGCGGTGAAGAGCGAGACCAGCGCCGCGTAGGACGGGTAGCGCGGATCGTCGCGCAGATAGCCGGTGGAGTAGATCTGCACACAGGTCGCCACGACGCCGACGAGTACGGCGATCAGCGCGGCGAAGCCGTCGATGTGCAGCGCCAGGTCGATCGGGATCGACCCGGTCGGGGTGAGCCGGGTGGCGACGTCGGTGGCCGGCCCGCCGCCCTGGCCGACGGCGACCGCCACGGTCAGCCCGGCTGCGGCGAGCGTCGGCAGCACGGCCAGCGGCCGTACGAAACCGGGCGTGCGCCGCCCCAGGAGGAGACCGGCGACGGCCCCGAGGAAGGGCAGGAGAGGAACGAGAACGGCGGTGGTCGTGAGGGTCACGCGGTGGCCTCCGCCTGGGTGTCCGGCTGCGGGGTCCCGTCGGCGTCGGCGCCGTCCGGCCGCTCGGCGAGGTCACGGAGCCGGTCGATGTCGGAGCTGCCGCGGTTGCGGTAGACGAGCAGCACGATCGCCAGGCCGATGCCGATCTCGGCGGCGGCGATGGCGATGGTGAAGAGGGTGAGCGCCTGGCCGGAGTGCAGGGTGTCGCGCAGCCAGACGTCGAAGGCGACGAGGTTGAGGTTGACGGCGTTGAGCATCAGCTCGACGGACATCAGCACCAGGATCGCGTTGCGGCGGGCGAGCACGCCGTACAGCCCGGTGCAGAAGAGGAGGACGGCGAGGACGGCCGGATAGGCGAGATGCATCAGCGCTGCTCCTCTCGTGGGGCGGTGGCGGGTGCCGCGGAGGCGCGGGCCGCGGCGTCCGGCAGGGCGGCCGCCGGGGCCCTGCCCTCACCGCCCCGGCGGGACAGCACGATCGCCCCGACGAGCGCGGCGAGCAGCAGCACGGACAGCGCCTCGAAGGGCAGCACCCAGTACTGGAAGAGGCTGCGGCCGGAGGCCTCGGCGGAGCCCTGGACGGGCCCGTCGAAGGAGATCCAGGTGGCACGGAAGGCGTCGACGACGACCCAGACCAGGGCGCCGGCCGCGGCGAGCGCAACCACGAGCGCCGCCCAGCGGTTGCCGGAATCGGCGTCCGGGGAGCGTCCGATGGGCGCCTTGGTCAGCATCAGCCCGAAGAGCAGCAGGACGACCACGGATCCGACGTAGATGAGCACCTGCACCCAGGCGATGAACTCGGCCGTGAGCAGGAGGTATTCGACCGCGACCCCGCCGAGCGCGACGACCAGCCAGAGGGCGGCGTGCACCAGCTGCCGGGTGGTGACGGTGATGACGGCCGCGCCCAGGGTGCCGATGCCGACGAGCAGGAACGCGATCTCGACGCCGGTGGGCGACAGGAAGCCGTGCCCGGCGGCCGTGGCGGCGAGCGTCACGTCCCCTCCTCCTCGGTGTCCTGGGCCTGGTTCTGGTTCTGGTTCGGGTTCTCGGTCTGGTTCTCGTTCTGCGCCGCGGCCTCGGCCGCCTGCTGGGCGGCGAGTTTGTCCGCGGCCTTACGGGCGGCGGCGATCTCCTTGGGCTCCTCGGCCGCCGGGTCGAGCGCCGGCGGCTCGGGCACCGTCCACATCCACTCGCGGAGCTTGTCGCGCTCGTGGGTGAGGTCGTGGATGTCCGTCTCGGCGTACTCGAACTCCGGGGACCAGAAGAGCGCGTCGAAGGGGCAGACCTCGATGCAGATCCCGCAGTACATGCACAGCGCGAAGTCGATGGCGAAGCGGTCGAGCACGTTCCGGCTGCGCTCACGGCCTCCGGGCGCGGCCGGCGGCACCGTCTCCTTGTGGGAGTCGATGTAGATGCACCAGTCCGGGCACTCACGGGCGCACAGCATGCAGACCGTGCAGTTCTCCTCGAACAGCCCGATGACGCCACGGGTGCGCGGCGCGAGATCGGGCTGGACGTCCGGGTACTGCGCGGTGACGGAACGCTTCGTCATCGTCCGCAGGGTGACGGCCAGGCCCTTGGCGAGACCGGAACCGGGGAAGCTCATGACGAGATCACCACCTTGACGACGCCGGTGAGGGCGATCTGGGCCAGCGCGAGCGGGATGAGCCCCGTCCAGGCGAGCTTCTGCAGCTGGTCCTCACGCAGCCGCGGGTAGGTGACCCGCAGCCAGATGACACCGAAGGCGAGCAGCGCGGTCTTCAGCAGCGTCCACAGCCAGCCCAGGCCGTCGGCGCCGAACGGGCCGTGCCAGCCGCCCAGGAAGAGCACCGAGGTCAGCGCGCAGAGGACGACGATGCCCGCGTATTCGGCGAGCAGGAAGAGCGCGAACCGCAGTCCGGTGTACTCGGTGTACGCGCCGAAGATGATCTCCGAGTCGGCGACCGGCATGTCGAACGGCGGCCGCTGCAGCTCGGCGAGGCCCGCGGTGAAGAACACCACGCCGCCGACGATCTGCCACGGCACCCACCACCAGTGGAACGCCTCGACGATGCCGGGCAGCGAGAGCGTGCCGGCCGCCATCGCGACGGAGGCCGCGGCGAGCAGCATCGGCAGCTCGTACGCGAGCAGCTGCGCGGCCGTCCGCAGGGCGCCGAGCAGCGAGAACTTGTTCGCGGAGGCCCAGCCGGCCATCAGCGAGCCGAGCACGCCGACGCCCATGACGGCGAGCACGAAGAAGATGCCCGCGTCCAGGGCCTGCCCGACGGCGTTGTGCGGCCCTATCGGGATGGCGACCAGGACCAGCAGGTACGGGAGCAGGGCGACGGCCGGGGCGAGCTGGAAGATCCGCCGGTCGGCGCCGGCCGGCACGATGTCTTCCTTCTGCGCGAACTTCACGCCGTCGGCGACCAGCTGCGCCCAGCCGTGGAACCCGCCCGCGTACATCGGACCGAGCCGGCCCTGCATATGGGCCATGACCTTGTGCTCGGTCTGCCCGATGACCAGCGGGAGCACCAGGAACACGGCGAAGACGGCGAGGAGGCGCAGCGCGATGTCGAGCGCGTCGCTCATGGTGTGTCGCCTCCTGCCGGGTCGTGGGGCTCGTGCGGGGCCTGGGGGCCGTGCGGGCCCTGGGGGTCGTCGGTCTGGGGCTTCGCCTCGGGCTTGGCTTCGGGCTTGGCTTCGGGGGCGGGGGCCGGCTTCGGCTCGGGGGCGGGCTCGGCTCCCGGTTCCGGCTTCGGCTCGGCCTCGGGCTGCTTCTGCGGCTCGTCGAAGGCCGGGCGGGCGTGGTGCCACGGTGCGTCGGAGGAGCGCGGGGCCGCCGGAGCCTCGGGGGTCGTCTCGGCGTTCGCCGGGGGCTCGGCGTTCGCCGGGGGCTCGGCGTTGGCCGAAGGCTCGGCGTTGGCCGGGGGCTCGGTGGTCGCCGGGGGCTCGGTGGTCGCCGGAGGCTCGGTGGTCGCCGGGGGTGCCGCCGTCTCCGCCGCCTGCTGCTGGCTGGCCGAACCCTGGCTCGCGGACCGGGTACGGCGTGCCGGACGCTCGGCGCGTGTCGGGGCCGCCGGTGCCTCAGGAGTCGCAGGAGCCCCGGACGGCGTGGCTCCGGACGACGTGGCTCCGGACGACGTGGCCTCCGCCGCCTGCTGGCTGGCCGAGCCCGCGCTCGCCGACCGCGCACGCCGTACCGGACGCTCGCCCGCCGCGCCGCCGGCCGCCCGCGCACCCCGCGCCGGACGTGCCGGCGCGGGCGGCAGCTGGCCCTTGAGCGGACCCCACTCGTTCGGGTCCGGGACGCCCGGCGGCAGCATCTGACGCCGCTTGGGCCCACCGTGTTCGGACTCCCCCGGCTCCTTGGCCCCCGGCCACGCCTTGGCCACCCGGGCCGCCAGCACGAAGTCCTTGCGCAGCGGGTGCCCCTCGAAGCCCTCCGGGAGGAGCAGCGGTACGAGGTGGGGGTGGCCGGTGAAGTCGACGCCGAACATCTCGTGCGTCTCGCGCTCGTGCCAGCCCGCGCCCGCGTACACGCCGACGGCGGTGGGCAGCGCGGCCGCGTCGTGCGGAACCGTGGTCCGGACGACCAGCCGGTGAACGGTCCCCGGGCGGGCCACGTCCACGAGGTGTGCGCAGATACGGAAGCCGGTGCCGGGCTCGTCCACGGCGCTGAGCCAGTCGAAGTAGCGGCAGCCGAGGTCGTCCCGGGCGGCGGTCAGCGCGGTGAGCCAGCCGTCCACCGGGACGTCGACGGTCAGCAGGTCGTACGCCAGCTCCGCGGTGGCACCGGCGCCGAAGATCTCGCTCGCGGGCCGCGGCAGCCACCCGACGACCGGCTCGGCCGGCTCGGTGGGCTCCGCGGGCTCGGCGGACCCGACCGGCTCGACCGGCTCGACGGCCTCAGGCCGCTGCTCCGGCCGGCCCGCCGGCTGGGGCTGATCGGGCCGCTGGGACTGCTGGGACTGATCCGGCTGCTGGGGCTGGTCGCTCATCGGGGCTCCTCCCCCGCGGGCGCCGGCGCGGGCGGCGTCACCAGGCCGCTGCGCAGGGCGGCCGCCGAAGGCCGGGCCGCGCCGCCCTTCGCGTACCGCTCGCCCAGGGACTCGCGCGCGATCTTCTCCTGCAGCTTGAGGATGCCCTGGAGCAGCGCCTCCGGGCGCGGCGGGCAGCCCGGCACGTACACGTCGACCGGGATGATCTGGTCGACGCCCTTGGTGACCGAGTACGAGTCCCAGTAGGGGCCGCCGCAGTTGGAGCAGGCCCCGAAGGAGATGACGTACTTGGGCTCGGGCATCTGCTCGTAGAGGCGCTTGACGGCCGGGGCCATCTTGTCCGTCACGGTGCCGGACACGACCATCAGGTCGGCCTGGCGCGGGCCGGGCGCGAACGGGATCACCCCGAGCCGGATGAAGTCGTGGCGGGCCATGGAAGCGGCGATGAACTCGATCGCGCAGCAAGCCAGCCCGAAGTTGAACACCCACAGGCTGTAGCGGCGGCCCCAGTTGAGGACCACCTTCATCGGTTCGGGCGCGAGCCGGGCCAGGGTGCCCAGGCGGCGCGGCTCCGGAAGGAATTCCGGGGCGGCGCCCCCGGCCGCAGCCGCGGAGCTGTTGGCGGCGGGGGTCACGTCCATTCCAGGACGCCCTTCTTCCATGCGTAGAGCAGGCCGACGGTGAGGAAGCCGAGGAAGATGAACATCTCCACGAGCGTCGTGCCGCCGAAACCAGGGGCAGCGAAGATCGTCGCCCAGGGGAACAGGAAGATCGAGTCGACGGCGAAGATGACGTAGAGGAAGGCGTACACGTAGTAGCGGACCTGGGTGTGCGCCCAGCCTTCGCCGACCGGGTCCACGCCGCACTCGTACGTCAGCATCTTCTCGGGCGTCGGCACGACAGGCCGCAGCAGCCGCCCGGCCCCGAAGGCCACGGCCACGAAGAGCACACCGATTACGGCGATGAGCCCGACGACCGAGTAGCCCTGGAAGTAGTCCGCGGCGACGGTGGTGCGTACGGTCGCGTCCGGCACGTCCGCCCCTCGCTCCCTGACTGCGCTTGTTCAACGACTTCGACGAAACGACTTCGACGATCTGCGATCTGTACGAACCGGAGTCTAGGCCCTGGTCGGCCTGCCCCGAGAAGCCGCGTCGTCGCCGACGGTGAGCTTGTCCGTACTTCGCCCTACCTGGGCGGCTGGCAGCGTAAACGGCGGGCCCGGTTGTCTCAGAAGCTGTCTCACGGACCGGACGAACGGGCCCCCGGGTCACGAAGATCCCGGGACATGAAGGTCCCGATGGTCCCGATCAGTGGATCGGGCCACCGTCGAAGGGGCTGCGCCGGTCGGGGGCGGGGGGCGCCGGAGCGGGGCTCGGGGGCGCGGCCGGCGCTGCGACCGGGGCCGGGGCCTGGACCGGGGGTGCCGTAGGGGGCGCGGCAGGGGGTGCGTACACCGATGGCGGCTGGTGGGGCGCAGCTGCTTGTTGCGGCTGAGGCGGCGCCGGATGCCGGTGCTGCGTGTGCCCGTTCTGCTGCGGCGGCTGCTGGCTCAGCTGTTGTGCCTGCTGGTTCGGCTGGCTCGGCTGGTGGGCCGACTGGCTCGGCTGGCCCGGCTGGTGGGCGGGCTGCCGTGCCTGGTGCTGGCGGCGTACCGGGTCCCGGGACACCGCGCGGTCCATCGCCTCGGCCGCGATCCGGGCCGCCGCCTCCCGCGTCCGCTCCCCGAGCAGTTCGGTCCGGATGGCACCGCCGGCCGCCAGATGGCGGTCGTACGGCAGCGGCAGCACCGCCGCCCCACCGGCTCCGAGGTGGTCGGCGGCCTTGCGCACGTCGACGCCACTGTCGGGCGAGGAGTGGGTGAGCACGACGACCGTGGTGGGCAGCAGGCCGGGGTGCAGCCCGCCGACCCAGTTGAGTACGGAACGGGTGGCCGCGACGCCCTCCGGGGTCGCCGGGGTGACCAGCACCCGCGCCTGCGTCGTCACCAGCGCCGTACGCGCCACCTCGGCGGGCAGCGTCTCGCAGTCCACCACCGTGGCCGCGAAGTGCCGTCGCAGGGAGGTCATCACGATGCGGTACGTGTCGAGGTCCAGGCGGGCGCCGATGGAGCCCTGGCTGCCGGGCAGCAGCCAGCCGCCGCCCGCGAACGGCAGCAGATAGCCGGTCAGGTCGGTGATCAGCATCGACGGATCGACGATCTGTGCCAGGTCCGTCCCGGACCAGCGCACCTCGCGGGCACCGAGGCGGTGGGGCAGCGTGCCGAGCGCGGGGTCGGCCTCCACGGCGAGCACGGGGTCGGGCCGGTAGTGGGCGTAGGTGAGCGCCAGGAGGGCGGCGACGGTGGACTTGCCGGCGCCCCCACGGATGCTGGACACGGCTATCTGCCGGCCGGTCGTCACCGGCTGCTGGATGGCGTAGGCGGCCTGCGTGACGGCGGCCGTCTCGGCGGCCGGCGAGGAGGCGAACACGCGGCGCAGCGCACGGCCCGCACGCCGGGCCAGCGGGTCGCCACGGCGCGGCCGCGGCCCGCCGTCGGCCAGTTCCGGCGGCAGGAGCGGCACGGAGACCGGCGTCCGCGCCGGCAGCCCGGGCCCCGACCGCCCGTACCGTCCGGGAGCAGGAGCAGGAGCAGGCGCAGCCGCAGGCGCGGAAGCGGGGGCCTGGTCGGTGGTGGGGGCGGGCGTGGGTGTGGGGCTGTGGCCGGGAGTGGGGGTGTAAACGGGAGTGGGGCTGTAGAGGGGAGTGGGGGTGTAGACGGGGCTGGTGCCGGGGTTGGCGACCGGGTCGGAGGTGGTGTCAGCGGTCGGCTGCACCGGCATCGGGCCGGTGGCAGACACCGGCCCGGAAGCGTGCGCCGTCCCGGAAGCGTGCGCCATCCCGGAAGCAGGCATGGGGCCGGGCGCAGTCATCGCCCCGGACACCGGCATCGGCCCAGGCGCCTGCGGGGGTGCTGTGGGCGCGTGTGGGGGTGCGGCGGGCGCGTGAGGGGGTGTGGTGGGCATCTGCGGGGATGCTGCGGACAGTGACGGGGCTACGGCAGGCTGCGCCGGGGCAGGCATCGGCCCGGCACCCGCGGCACCACCAGGAGCCTCCCCGCCGCCCGGCACCTGCCCGCCCGCAGCCGCCTGACCATGTCCCGCTCGCTGTTCAGCCACCGGCACGGGCCCGGCCGCCGGCACGGACTCAGCCCCCGGGACGGACTCGGCCGTCAGCCCGGACCCGGCCGCCGGAAGGGCGCCGGTACTCGCCCCCGCAGCCCCTTCCCTCGTCGTCACCGCGTCCACGTCCCCTCCTGCTTGCCGTCCGGTCCCGCCCCCGTGCTCCCCCGCTCCCCCAGCTCCCCCGACTCTCCGCGCCCCCGTCTCCTGATAGATGCCCGCATACATGCCCGCATCCGCAGCCGGTCCCGCATCCGCGCGCAGGCCCGCACCCGGCCACGGGCACCCATCCGCCCCCGCCTCCCCGCCCGCCCCCGCAGGCCCGCCCGTAGGCGCTCCCGAGGGCGCTCCCGAAGCCGACATGTCGTCATCCCTCCGGATCAGGACGCGCCGGACAGCAGGCCGTAGAGCCCGAAGGCGCCCAGGGCCACCGGGATCAGCGCCGCCATGCTCAACGACTCGACCAGGTCCAGCCAGCGCCGCAGCCGGGTCCGCAGCGGCTCCGGCATCCGTATCGCCGGGACCACGGCGGGCAGCACCGCCAGCAGTCCGAGGGCGGCCAGCGCGGGCGCCGGGGCGCCGCCGTCGGTGGCCCAGAGCAGCACCAGCCGGACGGCTGTCGCCAGGCCGGCCGCGAGCAGCGCGACGACCTCCACCGCCAGCGGGTACGCCCGCGCCCGCGAGCACAGGACGACGCTCAGCAGCAGCGCCGCGAGCACCGTCCACAGGCCGGGGGTCTGCACCGCGAGCACCCCGCCCGCGCCCGCCGAGACGGCCGTCGCCACCGTGACCAGGGAGAGCTCCCGGTGTGCGCCGCCGAGTGCGGCTCCCACCTGGTGGCGGCTGACCGGGGTGCCGCCGGAGCGCTGGTCGTCGAGCCGGGTCAGTCCGGCCGTCATCAGGGCGAGCCGGGGGAGGTACCCGAGGACCAGTACGGAGACGAAGGCGAGCGCAACTCCCGTACGGGCGGGGGTGGTCAGCGCCAGTCCCAGCTCCCACCCGCCGACCGCGAGCACCACCGATGCGGCGCCCGTCAGGGCCGCGCGGCCCGCGGCCGTAGAGAGTCCGAGGAGCGCGAGCACGGCCGCGGCGGTGAGGCCGACGGCGGCGAGCCGGGCGCCGCCACCGGGGGCGGCCTGCCAGGCGGCGGCCACCCCGAGGGTGCCGCCGAGCAGCAACAGGGCGGCCGCGGGCCCGTGCTGCCCGCTCCGTACGGCACCCGGGGAACGCTGGCCGTCCTTCCCGGCGAGCGCGCCGACGGCCGCTCCGGCCCCGGCGATCACGACAGCGGCGATACCGGTCACCGATGCGGCGCCGTCCCCGAACCAGCTGTGCGCACAGACCCCGGCGACCGCCGCGAGCAGCACGCTCGCCGTCGCCGCCGTCCACGTCCTGCTGCGGTCGCCCCAGCCCCAGCCGCGGACGTCGAGGGAGGCGGCCACCGTGCCTGTGGCGTGCGGCGCCGCGTCAGCCGGCTGCCGTACGGCGGATCCCGGCGTCACCACCAGGCCGTCGTCGCCCCGCGCCATCGCCACTCGCCCCTCCCGTTGTGCATCGCCACACAATAAGGTCCCGCCGGCGCGCCGTGTCCACCGCTGTGGATAACGAGACCGGCATCAACCTGCACCAACGCCCCGTACCGGCTCGCGGATCGGGTCGCGGATCGGGTCGCCTTCCCGCTCGCTCCCTGCCTCGCGCCGATGACCTGCGGGAAGGTCCGCGGCACGAGACGCGCGGCGGTCCGTCGCCCGGCCCGGCCCGCGGGGTGGGGAAAACCCCACCGCCACCGCCCCGGCCACCCCATGGCACGGCGGGCCGCGGCCGGGCAGGCTGGGCGCATGACCGTGAGTTCCCGACCCCGTGCCGCCGACGACGCCCTTGACGAGGTGTCACCTCCGCCGCCGCGAGCGCCGTTCGACGCCGCGACCTGGCGGGAGATCGGCCATCTGCTGGCCAACTTGCCGCTGGGCGTCGCGGCGTTCGTGGTGCTGGCGGTGTGGCTGACGCTGGGCACCGGGCTCTCGGTGACCGTCATCGGGCTGCCGCTGCTGGCTCTCGGCCTGAAGGCGTGCCGCCGGTACGGGAGGCTGGAGCGGGCCCGGGCGCGGGCGCTGCTCGGGGTGCGGGTCGCCGAGCCGAGCCCGCTGCGCCCGCTCGACAACGGGTTCTTCCCGTGGTTGCGGGCCGGCCTTGCGGACCCGGTCGCCTGGCGGCACGCGCTGTTCGCGTTCGTCCGGCTGCCGTGGTCCGTGCTCACCTTCGCGGTCGTGCTGGTCTCGCTCGTCGTGGGCTGGCCGGTGCTGCCCTGGGTGGCGCGCGGGCTGGCGAACGTGGACCGGGCGATGGTGCGCGGGCTGCTGTCGCCCTCGGACGAGCTGGAGCGGCGGATCGCCGAACTGGAGGTGGACCGGATGACGGTCACCGACACCGCGGCCGCCGATCTGCGGCGTATCGAACGGGACCTCCACGACGGTGCGCAGGCCCGGCTGGTGGCGCTCGCGATGGGGCTCGGCCTGGCGAAGGAGAAGCTGCTGGAGGGCCGGGCCGACGAGACCGTGGCGTCGATGGTGGACGAGGCGCACGGCGAGGTGAAGCTGGCACTGCAGGAGCTGCGGGACCTGGCGCGCGGCATCCACCCGGCGATCCTGACCGACCGCGGGCTGGGGCCGGCCCTGACCTCGCTGGCCGGCCGCTGCACGGTTCCCGCGACGGTGGCGGTGGATCTGGACGAGCGGCCCGCGCCGGCGATCGAGGGCATCGCGTATTTCACCGTCTCGGAACTGCTGCAGAACGTCTCCAAGCACAGCGCGGCCCGGCAGGCGTCCGTGGAGGTGTGGCGGTCCGCGGACCGGCTGCTGATCCAGGTCGGGGACGACGGCAAGGGCGGGGCGCGGCTGGACGGCGGCAGCGGGCTGGCCGGGCTGGCCGAACGGCTGGGGGCGGTGGACGGGGTGTTCCTGCTCAGCTCACCGGACGGCGGGCCCACCCGGGTGACCGCGGAACTGCCGTGGCGGGACCGGCCGGGCGCGGGCGCACGGCCCGCGTCCGCGACCGGAGGGGCGGCGTCCGGGCCGCCCGCCGAGCGGGCGCGGAAGCCCCGCTGACCTGCGGATCGTGCCGGGCCCGCGGCCCGGGGGTGGGGATATCCCCCGGAACGGACTGCGAGCAGCCTCATGGTGGGAGGAGGGGCGGGTCGCGGACGCTGGTCACGGCGGAATCAGGCGTGCTGAAGCGGAAAGAACCCGGCCCCCCGGCAGAACGGACGACGAGACGATGGACCTCGCACACACCCCGCAGTCCCGCCACCGCCCCTCCCGGGTGCCGGTGGCGCTGCGCGCCCCCTTTTCCGGGCGCACCTGGCGGGAGTTCCTGTACCTCCTCCTCGGCTATCCGATCGCCTGCCTGCTGTTCGTCTACGCGGTCGGGGTGCTCGCGGTCGGCGCCGGCCTGCTGGTCACGTTCCTCGGCATCCCGGTGCTGGCCGGCGGTCTGGCCGGGGCCCGGGGGCTGGGCGGCCTGGAGCGGGCGCGGGCCCGGGCGCTGCTGGGGCTGGAGGTGGCCACCCCGGAGCCGGTGCGTCCCGCGAAGCCGGGCCTGATGGCGTGGATCGGGGCCGTCCTGAAGAGCGGGGTGTCCTGGCGGCACCTCCTGTACTGCCTGCTGCGCTTCCCGTGGGCGATCTTCGCCTTCATCGTCTCGCTGACGTTCTGGACGCTCGGCTGGACGCTGCTGACGTACCCGTTGTGGCGGTGGACCTTCCCCGCGTACCTGGGGCGGCCGGGCATCCAGCTGTGGGGCGACGGCCTGGGCAACGGCCGCTACGTCGACACCCCGGTGGAGATCGGGCTGGTCAGCGGGGCCGGGCTGCTGCTCGTGCTGGCCGGGCCGTGGGTGATCCGCGGGCTGACCCAGGTGGACCGACTCCTGGTGCACGGTCTGCTGGGGCCCTCGTCCCTCGCCACCCGGGTCTCGCAGCTGGAGTCGGACCGCGGTGTGGTGGTGGACACCGCGGCCGCCGATCTGCGGCGCATCGAGCGGGATCTGCACGACGGGGCGCAGGCCCGGCTGGTGTCGCTGGCGATGGACCTGGGCCTGGCCAAGGAGAAGCTGGCGGAGGATCCGCAGGCCGCCGCGAAGATGGTCGACGAGGCGCACGGCGAGGTGAAGATCGCCCTCCAGGAGCTGCGTGACCTGGCCCGCGGCATCCACCCGGCGATCCTCACCGACCGGGGGCTGGGCCCGGCGCTGTCGGCGCTGGCCGCGCGCTGCACGGTCCCGGTGACGGTGACCGTGGACCTGGACCACCGGCCGGCCGCGGCGATCGAGGGCATCGCGTACTTCACCGCGTCCGAGCTGCTGCAGAACGTCTCCAAGCACGCCCGGGCCACCGGCGCCACGCTGGACGTCTGGCGCACCGGGGACCGGCTGATGGTCCTGGTGACGGACGACGGCCGGGGCGGCGCCCATACGGACGACGGGACCGGGCTGGCCGGACTCGCCGAACGCCTCGCCGCCGTCGAGGGCCTGCTGATCGTCGATTCCCCGGTCGGGGGCCCGACGCACATCACCGCCGAACTGCCCTGGCGCGGCTGACCCCGGCCCGCCGCCCCGGGAGCCGCGCCCGCCCCGGGCCCACACCGGTCGCCCCACCCACCTCGTACGCCCCGCCCACCTCCCCCACCCCGTCCGGATCCTGAGATGCTGGGGCCCGACAGGGCGGGCGCTTATGAGGCATGGGGGATCCGTGGAGGACAAGGTGCGGGTGGTCATCGCCGAGGATTCGGTGCTGCTCCGGGAGGGCCTGACCCGGCTCCTCACCGACCGGGGGCACGAGGTCGTGGCGGGTGTGGGGGACGCCGAGGCGCTGATCAAGGTGATCGGGGAGCTGGCGGACGAGGGCGCGCTGCCGGACGTGGTGGTGGCGGACGTGCGGATGCCGCCGACGCACACCGACGAGGGCGTACGGGCCGCGATCCGGCTCCGCCGGGACCACCCCGACCTGGGGGTTCTGGTGCTCTCGCAGTACGTCGAGGAGCAGTACGCCACGGAGCTGCTGGCCGGGTCGACCCAGGGGGTGGGCTATCTGCTGAAGGACCGGGTGGCCGAGGTCCGTGAGTTCGTCGACGCGGTGGTGCGGGTCGCCGGGGGCGGTACGGCCCTGGACCCGGAGGTGGTGGCACAGCTGCTGGGCCGCAGCCGCAAGCAGAACGTGCTGGCGCGTCTGACGCCGCGGGAGCGGGAGGTGCTGGGGCTGATGGCCGAGGGCCGGACGAACTCCGCCGTCGCCCGTCAGCTGGTGGTCAGCGACGGCGCGGTCGAGAAGCACGTCAGCAACATCTTCCTGAAACTGGGCCTGGCGCAGAGTGACGGGGATCACCGCAGAGTGCTCGCCGTCCTGACCTATCTCAATTCCTGAGTACCTGACAGGCTGTCAGACGTCCAGTTCACGGGGTGTTCACCGCCGGACCGGGGCCCTGGGGCGGAGAACCGGGGGCGGAGTCCGGAGCGTCATGAAGAAGGGGTCACGGGGGCGGTGATTTCATGACAAAACGCACCAGATCGGTGTCTCATGGTGACGTCCACCATGTGATCGACCCAGGGAAGGGCACCCTTACCCACGTACGATGGTTATGGGACAACCGGTCGGTACGACACGTCCCGAGCCCTGCCTCCGGCGGGGACGCCGCACCCCTTAGAGGGAGGTCCGAAGCAGTGACCAGCCAGGTCAGTAGCCCAGCCGAGCAGGCCGACGCAGCGCTCGTCGGGGGACAGCGCTCCTCCGGCAGTGGCGGCGAGGGCAAAGAAGTCCGGCGCCTGGACCGGGTGATCATCCGGTTCGCCGGTGACTCCGGTGACGGAATGCAGCTCACCGGGGACCGGTTCACATCGGAGACGGCGTCGTTCGGTAACGACCTGTCGACGCTGCCGAACTTCCCCGCCGAGATCCGGGCTCCCGCCGGGACTCTGCCCGGTGTCTCCAGCTTCCAGCTGCACTTCGCCGACCACGACATCCTCACGCCCGGTGACGCTCCGAACGTGCTGGTCGCGATGAACCCGGCCGCGCTGAAGGCGAACCTCGCGGACGTCCCGCGGGGCGCGGAGATCATCGTCAACACCGACGAGTTCACCAAGCGCCCGATGGCGAAGGTCGGCTACGACACCAGCCCGCTGGAGGACGGCTCGCTGTCGGCGTACAACGTCCACCCGGTGCCGCTGACGACGCTGACCATCGAGGCGCTCAAGGATTTCGGGCTCTCCCGCAAGGAGGCCGAGCGCAGCAAGAACATGTTCGCGCTGGGGCTGCTGTCGTGGATGTACCACCGGCCGACCGAGGGCACCGAGAAGTTCCTGCGGGCCAAGTTCGCCAAGAAGCCGGACATCGCCGAGGCGAACGTCACGGCGTTCCGGGCGGGCTGGAACTTCGGCGAGACGACCGAGGACTTCGCGGTCTCCTACGAGGTCGCGCCGGCCACCAAGGCGTTCCCGACCGGCACCTACCGCAACATCTCCGGCAACCTCGCGCTGTCCTACGGCCTGGTCGCCGCCTCCCAGCAGGCCGACCTGCCGCTGTACCTGGGCTCGTACCCGATCACCCCGGCCTCCGACATCCTGCACGAGCTGTCCAAGCACAAGAACTTCGGTGTGCGGACGTTCCAGGCGGAGGACGAGATCGCCGGTATCGGCGCGGCGCTGGGCGCGGCGTTCGGCGGCTCGCTGGCGGTGACGACCACCTCCGGCCCGGGCGTGGCGCTGAAGTCCGAGACCATCGGGCTCGCGGTCAGTCTCGAACTGCCGCTGCTGATCGTCGACATCCAGCGCGGCGGCCCCTCGACCGGTCTGCCGACCAAGACCGAGCAGGCCGACCTGCTGCAGGCGATGTACGGCCGCAACGGCGAGGCGCCGGTGCCGATCGTGGCGCCGAAGACGCCCGCCGACTGCTTCGACGCGGCACTGGAGGCGGCCCGCATCGCGCTGACGTACCGGACCCCGGTCTTCCTGCTCTCCGACGGCTACCTGGCCAACGGCTCCGAGCCCTGGCGGATCCCCGAGGTCACCGAACTCCCCGACCTGCGCGTGCAGTTCGCCTCCGGCCCCAACCACGTGGCGGTGGACGGCACCGAGGTGTTCTGGCCCTACAAGCGCGATGAGCACACCCTCGCGCGCCCCTGGGCAGTCCCCGGCACACCGGGCCTGGAACACCGCATCGGCGGCATCGAGAAGCAGGACGGCACCGGCAACATCTCCTACGACCCGGCCAACCACGACTTCATGGTGCGCACCCGCCAGGCGAAGGTGGACGGCATCGAGGTCCCCGACATCGAGGTCGACGACCCCACCGACGACGGCGGCCGCGGCGCCGGCACCCTCGTGGTGGGCTGGGGCTCGACGTACGGCCCGATCACCGCCGCGGTACGGCGCGTACGGGGCGCAGGGGAGCGCATCGCGCAGGCCCATCTGCGCCACCTCAACCCCTTCCCGCGGAATCTCGGCGAGGTGCTGGCGCGTTACGACAAGGTGATCGTGCCGGAGATGAACCTCGGACAGCTCGCCACCCTGCTGCGCGCCAAGTACCTCGTCGACGCGCGGTCGCACACCCAGGTCAGCGGAATGCCGTTCAAGGCCGAGCAGCTCGCGGAGGTCTTTAAGGAGGCCATCAATGACTGAGACGATCTCGGAGCGGGCCTCACACCCCGAGGCGCTCTCCCTGGTGCCCAAGGCCGAGGCCAAGCAGTCCATGAAGGACTTCAAGTCCGACCAGGAAGTGCGCTGGTGCCCCGGCTGCGGTGACTACGCCGTCCTCGCCGCCGTGCAGGGCTTCATGCCCGAGCTCGGCCTGGCGAAGGAGAACATCGTCTTCGTCTCCGGCATCGGCTGCTCCTCCCGCTTCCCGTACTACATGAACACCTACGGGATGCACTCCATCCACGGCCGCGCCCCGGCCATCGCCACCGGCCTGGCCTCCTCGCGGCGCGATCTGTCCGTCTGGGTCGTCACGGGTGACGGCGATGCGCTCTCCATCGGCGGCAACCACCTCATCCACGCCCTGCGGCGCAACGTCAACCTCAAGATCCTGCTGTTCAACAACCGGATCTACGGCCTGACCAAGGGCCAGTACAGCCCCACCTCCGAGGTCGGCAAGATCACCAAGTCGACCCCGATGGGCTCCCTGGACGCGCCGTTCAACCCGGTCTCGCTGGCCCTCGGCGCCGAGGCGACCTTCGTGGCCCGCACGATCGACTCCGACCGCAAGCACCTCACCTCGGTGCTGCGCGCGGCCGCCGACCACCCCGGCACCGCCCTGATCGAGATCTACCAGAACTGCAACATCTTCAACGACGGCGCCTTCGAGGCGCTCAAGGACAAGGAGCAGGCCCAGGAGGCCGTCATCCGCCTGGAGCACGGCCAGCCGATCCGCTTCGGCACGCCGGCCGAGGACGGTCTCGGCTCCAAGGGCGTGGTCCGCGACCCGGCCACCGGCGACCTCAAGATCATCGACGTCGCCGAGGAGGGCGCCGACGGCGTGCTGGTGCACGACGCCCACAGCCCCTCCCCCACCACCGCCTTCGCGCTGTCCCGGCTCGCCGACCCCGACACCCTGCACCACACCCCCATCGGTGTGCTGCGCAACGTCGACCGGCCGGTCTACGACACGCTGATGGCGGACCAGCTGGACACCGCCGTCGAGCAGAAGGGCAAGGGCGACCTGGCCGCCCTGCTGACCGGCACCGACACCTGGACGGTCGTCGGCTGAGGACCTGCCCGGAGAGTTGTTCCTGCCCGGAGAGTTGTTGAAGAGCTGCGGAGGACCTGCGGCTGCTCAGCAGCTGCTCGGGACCTCTTGCGGGTGCCCGTAGGGGAGGCGTCGTACGGCGTCCCGCCTACGGGCACCCGCCGTTCCGGGGCTCGGCTCCGGCTTCCGGCGCGCGTCCCTTCTGCGCGTCCGGTACGGGTGCCATGCTGGCGGCCTCCGAACCAGGGGGCAGAACATGAGCATCGTCGTCACCGGCGCCACCGAAGCGCTCGGCCGGCTCGTCATCGAGGAACTGCTCACCCGCACCGCCCCGGCCGGCATCGTCGGCCTCACCCGGGAGCCGGCCAGAGCCGCCGATCTTCAGGCGCGCGGCATCGAGGTCAGGGCCGCGGACTACGGCCGGCCCGACACCCTGGAGGGCGTCTTCGCGGCCGGCGACCGGCTGCTGCTGATCTCCGGGAACGAGGCCGGGCAGCGGGTCACCCAGCACCGCCCGGTGATCGACGCGGCCCGGGAGGCCGGTGTGGCGCTGCTGGCGTACACCAGCGTGCTGGGCGGCCCCACCGCCACCTTCTCCCTCGCCGAGGAACACCTCGCCACCGAACAGGCGCTGCTCGCCTCGGGTGTGCCGTACTGCCTGCTGCGCAACGGCTGGTACCACGAGAACTACACCGGGGCGCTCGCCACCACGCTCAAGAACGGCGCGGTGTTCGGCTGCGCCGGCGAGGGCCGGGTGGCCACCGCCGCCCGCCGGGACTATGCCGAGGCGGCCGCCGTGGTGCTCACCGGCACCGGCCACGAGAACACCGTCTACGAGCTGAGCGGCGACACCGCCTGGTCGATGGCCGAGTACGCCGCCGAGGTGTCCCGGCAGACCGGCCGCCGGATCCCGTACCGCGACCTGCCGCAGAAGGAGTACGTGGCGCGGATGATCGAGGCAGGCATGCCGGCGCTGGGCGCGCGGACGGCCGCCGAGGCGGACGCCGCGATCGCCCGCGGCGAACTGGCGGCCACCCCCGGCGACCTCTCCCGACTCATCGGCCGCCCCACCACCCCGATCACCGAGGCCATCGCGGAAGCACTGGCGCGGCTGGAGGGTTGAGAGGGGCTGCGCGGCTGCGGGGGTGCTGCGGCTTGCGCGGCTGGCCGATGCGGCTGCGGGGCCGCTGCGGTTTGCGCGGCTGCGGGGTCGCTGGGGCTTGCGCGGCTGCGGGCCGCTGCGGGCGGCCCTCTCGCGCCCACCCCCTGCCCACCCCACGCCCATCCCGCGTGACCTGAGTCCGACCTGCATCCGAGCTGCGGCGTTGTCTGTCATCACCGTTTTTTGCATACACACATGACACGCGGCCCGTTCCGGCGCTACCTTCACAAGGTCGACCGTCACCTGAGCCGGCGCAGCACAACCAGGAGGGCCTCTTGCAGTCTCGAAGCGATCAGCGCGCCGGCCTCGTCTTCGGCATCGCCGCCTACACCATGTGGGGCCTGCTGCCCCTCTACTGGCATCTGTTGGACGCCGCCTCGCCGTCGGAGATCCTGGCGCACCGCATGGCGTGGTCGCTCCCCGTCGCGGTCGTCATCCTGGCCGCGATGCGCCGCTGGGCCTGGATACGGCCGCTGCTGCGGCAGCCCAGGCGGCTGGCGCTGGTGCTGGTCTGCGCGCTGGTGATCTCGACGAACTGGTTCCTCTACATCTGGGCGGTCAACTCCGGTCATGTCCTGGAGGCTTCGCTCGGCTACTTCATCAACCCGCTGGTCAGCATCGCTTTCGGCGTCTTCTTCCTGCGCGAGCGGCTGCGGCCGCTGCAGTGGACGGCGGTGGGCGTCGGGGCCCTCGCCGTCGTCGTGATGACCGTCGCCTACGGCAAGATGCCCTGGATCGCACTCGGCCTCGCCTTCACCTTCGCGACGTACGGGCTGGTCAAGAAGGGCATCAAGCTCGACGGCATCGAGGGCTTCAGCGCGGAGACGGCGATGCAGCTGCTGCCCGCGCTGGGCTTCCTGATCTACCTCGGGGCGCGCGGTGAGTCGGTCTTCGTCAGCGGCGGGGTGGGCCAGGCGCTGCTGCTGGCCGGCTGCGGGGTCGCGACCGCGGTGCCGCTGATCTGCTTCGGTGCCTCGGCGGTCCGGCTGCCGCTGACCGTGATCGGGATGATGCAGTACCTGGCGCCGACGTTCCAGTTCGCGCTGGGTCTCACCGTCTTCCACGAGGAGATGCTGGCCGAGCGCTGGGCCGGCTTCGGGCTGGTGTGGGTCGCGCTCGCGGTGCTGACCTGGGACGCGTTGCGCACGGCGCGGCGGGCCCGGGTGGCGCTGGCCGATGCCGCGGCCCGCGCGGGCGAGGCGGCCGCGGAGCAGGCCCGGGCGGCGCGGATCGCGCAGTCCGGTGCCCCGCAGTCCGGTGGCCCTCAGTCCGGTGCACCTCAGGCCGAGACCGCAGCGACCGGACCCGCGCCGGCCGGGCCTCCGCCGGCCGGGGCCGCGCGGGCGTCGGCGACGGAGACCGCGGCCACCGGGCCGGCGGACGCCACCGGCCCTACGCCGTGATGTCGCGGGTGGTGAACCGCGCCCAGGCCGCCGAGCCGAACACCGCGGCGTAGAGCGCCTGCAGGCCGAGGTTCTTCTGCAGCTGGTCCCAGTAGACCGGGTCCCGGAGCAGGTCCGCGAACGACAGCCAGTAGTGCGGGAAGAGATACGGCTGGACGGCGCTGAGCTGCGGGATGGTGTCCAGGATCTGCACCGTGATCAGCAGGCCGACCGTGGTCGCCATCGCGGCGATACCGCTGCTGGTGAGCGTCGAGACGAACAGGCCCACGGCGGCCAGGCCTATCAGGGACAGCGCCACCACCACGGCGATGGCCAGCGCCCGCAGCAGCCCCTCGCCGAAGGATATGGACGTCCCGGACAGCAGAGTGACCTCGCCCAGCGGGAAGAGCAGCGCCCCGGTGGCCAGCGCGGAGAGCGCCACGACCAGGGTGGCCACCAGGCAGAACGTCAGGGTGGTGGCGTATTTGACCAGCAGCAGGCGGGTGCGGCCGGCGGGTGCGACGAGGAGGTAGCGCAGGGTGCCGCCGTGGGCCTCCCCGGCCAGGGAGTCGCCGGCGATCACGCCGATGGACATCGGCAGGAAGAACGGCAGCGTCACCGCGAGCGAGGTGAACACCAGGAAGAGGCCGTTGTGGGTGACCTGGGAGATGAACGCCGGGCCGCCCTGGCCGCCCCCGCCGCCCGGACCGCCGTCCCCCGTCTCGATCTTGACGGCGATGCCGACCAGCACCGGTACGCCCGCGAGCACCGCCAGCAGGGCGAGCGTCCGCCAGCGTCGGAAGGTCGTGGTGATCTCGCTGCGCAGCAGGCCCAGCGACCACAGCGGTCGGGGCCGGCGCAGCACGCCCTCAGCCTGCGACATCGAAGCCCTCCCCGGTCAGCTGCACGAACACGTCCTCCAGCGTGGCCCGTTCGGTGCCGAAGCCGCGCACCCGGACCCCGGCGTGCACCAGCGCGGCGTTGATGTCGGCGAGCTCCGGCGGGCCGGTCCCGTCGTCGGCTTCCGGCAGCTCGCCCGTGACCCGGTCGTCGGTGGTCTGAAGGCCGGTCAGGCCGTGCTCCTTCAGCACCCGGACCGCGTCCGCCGGGTCCGGGGTGGTGACGGTCAGCCGGCCGGGTCCGGGCGAGCCGAGGACCGTGGCGGAGAGGTCCGCGACCGTGCCCTGGGTGATCAACCGGCCGCGGGCCATCACCGCCGCGTGGGTGCAGACCTGCTCGATCTCGTCGAGGAGGTGCGAGGAGAGGAAGACCGTGGTGCCGTCCGCGGCCAGCTCACGGACCAGCGCGCGGATCTCCCGCATGCCCTGCGGGTCCAGGCCGTTGGTCGGCTCGTCCAGCACCAGCAGCTCCCGGGGCTGCAGCAGCGCCGCGGCCAGTCCGAGCCGCTGCTTCATGCCGAGGGAGTAGGCCCGCGCCTTCTTCGACGCCGCCGCTCCGAGGCCGACCCGCTCCAGGGCGCGGTCCACCCGCGCGTCGCGGGTACGCGGATCGGCGTCCGGGTCGGCGGCGTCGAAGCGCCGGAGGTTCTCCCGGCCGCTGAGGTAGCCGTAGAGCGCCGGGCCCTCGATGAGCGCTCCCACTTTGGGCAGTACCCGGCGGCCCGCGGCGGGCATCGGCTGCCCGAGCACCCGGGCGCTGCCGGCGGTCGCGTCGATCAGGCCCATCAGCATCCGGATGGTGGTGGTCTTGCCGGAGCCGTTGGGCCCGAGGAACCCGAAGACGCTGCCGCGCGGCACGACCAGGTCGAGCCCGTCGACCGCGAGCTGACCCCCTCGGTACGCCTTGGTCAGCCCCCGCGTCTCGATCGCCCACTCCCCTGCGGGCGGCATGCCGCCGGGGCCCGTGGCGGGCTGCTGTGGCATCGGCTCCCCCATGTCGTACGGCTGGGCCACGGGCCACCGCCCCGCCCGGGCGGGCGGCACGGCGGTCCCGCGCTTGAGGGGCCCGTTACTTCGCGGCGTCGGCCGCGTGGATCAGGGCCTGCTTGTCGACGGCACCGACGTAGACCGTGCCGTTGTCCGTTATCAGGGCGTTGACCAGGCGGGTGCTGAACATCCGGCCGGAGCCGAACGACCCGCTGACCTTCTCGCCGAGGCTGTCCAGGAACTTCCCGGCGTCACCGGCGGTGGCCTGGTCCTTGCCGGAGGGCAGTCCTCCGCCGGCGCCCTTGATGGTGGCGATGGACGTCCAGCCCTTGCCGATGACGTTCAGCCCGCCGAAGTCCTTCCGCAGGTCCTTCGCGTCCTTCCGGGACCCGAAGTCCTTGAACCTCTTGCCGTGTTCGCGCTGGGCCGTCGCCCGCTGCTTGTCGCCGTCGACGACCTTGGCGCCCTTGGGCGGCGTGAAGGAGAAGAGGTCCGCGGCCGGCTTGGCGAAGTCGACGTTGGTGTAGCCGACGTCGATGGCGGCCGCGCCGCCGCTCTTCGGGGTCAGGGTGAACTTCAGCGGGACGCCGTTGGCGGCGTCCACCGCGACCCGGATCGAGCCGACCGTCGAGGCGGCCTGCTTGGGCTTGATCAGCAGCTGGTAGGCGTCCCGTCCGGCGACCCGGGCGGTGCCGTCGACGGTGACCGAGGTGGTGTCACCGGCGGCCTGGAGGACCTTCTTCGCCAGGTCCTGCGGGGTGGCGTTCTTCAGGTCGCCCGGAAGGCCCTTAGGGGCCCGCTTGTGCGTGCCGTGCCGGCCGGCGTCGGGTGCGGTGCTGTGCACCGCGGTGTTGCTGCCGCTGTCGTACGCCCAGACCTCGTTACCGTTGTGGACGAGGCTGTACTCGGCGGCCTTGTCGACGATGGACACCCGCTGCTTCTCGGGCCCGTCGGCGGCGACGCGGAGCGTGTGCGCACCGGACGCCAGCTCCATCAGCTTGCTTTGGGGGGCCGCGGACGCGCCGTCCTGGCCGTGCCCGCCCTTCTCGCCGCCCTGGCCGCCGCCGAAGCCGCCGGCCGCCATACCGCCGGGCAGGGACGGCAGGCCGAGGTCCGTGCTGACCCGGACCGTGCCGGACAGCTGCTGGACGTCCGACTTGGCGATCTTGGCTATGAGGTCCTGGGCCGAGATCTTCGGCAGGTCCGGGGAACCCGATCCGGCGAATGCCGGGACCAGCCCGATCGTCGCCGCCGCCACCCCCGCCACCGCGACCGGTACGGCGTACCGCACCGCTTTCCGGCGCTTCGGGGAGCGTCCCCCGTCCGTCTCGCCGGTGACCTCTGTCGGTTCGTACCGTGGCATCTGCCTACCTCCGTCGTCTGCGGCGGCCGCCGAGCTGTCCACTCGCCCTCCCCTGGGGCTCATTGTGGCCTGACCGCCGCGCTGTGGTGTCTCCCATCTCACCAATTCGCGCGGCGCATCGCGTCAGCCCGCGGGTCCAACTCGTCCTACTGCTGAGGTATGACGCCCGGTCACCGCACGACGCAACCCGTACGACCTGGGGTTGACCGAACCCTGAGAAGAGGGGGGCGAACCCTTAGGGGGTGTCAGCCCGCCCGGTGGACCACCGCGTCGCAGAGGCCCTCCAGGGCCACCTTGGACGTGCACGACGGGAGCGGCGCCAGCGTCGCGCGGGCCTCCTCCGCGTAGCGGACGGTGTCCCGGCGGGCCTCTTCGAGGGCCGGGTGGGCACGCAGCCCGGCGAGCGCCTCGGCGTGCCGGACGTCGTCGGTGAGATCGCCGGCGAGCAGTTCGCACAGCGCCCGGTCCTCGGGCGTGCCGGCGTCGCTCTCGGCGCGGGCCCGCAGCCGCAGTACCGGCAGCGTCGGGATGCCCTCGCGGAGGTCCGTCCCGGGCGTCTTGCCCGATTCGTGCGAGTCGCTGGCGATGTCCAGGACGTCGTCGGCCAGCTGGAAGGCGGTGCCCAGCCGCTCGCCGTACTGGGTGAGGATGTTGGCCATGGACTCCTCGGCGCCCGACATCATGGCGCCGAAGCGGCAGGCAACGGCCACCAGGGAGCCGGTCTTGCCCGCGAGGACGTCGAGGTAGTGGTCGATGGGGTCGCGGCCGTCGCGCGGTCCGGCGGTCTCCAGGATCTGGCCGGTCACCAGGCGCTCGAACGCCTCGGCCTGGATCCGGACGGCCTCGGGCCCGAGGTCGGCGAGGATGTGCGAGGCGCGGGCGAAGAGGAAGTCGCCGGTCAGCACCGCGACGGAGTTGCCCCAGCGGGCGTTGGCGCTGGCCACCCCGCGGCGCACTTCCGCCTCGTCCATCACGTCGTCGTGGTAGAGCGTCGCCAGATGCGTGAGCTCCACGACGACGGCGGAGGGCACCACGCCCGGGCTGTAGGGGTCACCGAATTGGGCGGCCAGCATCACCAGCAGCGGCCGGAACCGCTTGCCGCCCGCGCGCACGAGATGCTGCGCGGCTTCGGTGATGAACGGCACGTCGCTCTTGGTGGCCTCCAGCAGGCCCTCCTCGACAGCCGCCAACCCGGCCTGGACATCGGCCTCAAGAGCCTGGTCCCGCACGCTCAGCCCGAAGGGCCCGACGACGGTCACGAGGGGTACTCCTGTCTGCTGACGATCAAACTGAATGTCGATCTGTCGCTGTCTCCACCATTGGCCAGCGTATCCGGTCGCAGTTCGATCACCGTGAGCGCCCGCCCCCCGAACCGCCCGGGAAGCACAGCAACGCCCGGCCCGACACCTTGTTGATCACCGTTGATCACGCTTTGGCGTGGCTTTGACGTCGGAGTGCGGGCCCGGCGGAGGCCGGCGGAACCCCGCGAATCCCAGCAGGCACACGGGTTACCGATGAGCCGGATATCCACCCGGACCACACGCACTTCAGCCATCTTCGCGACCCGCGCACCTCACCGGCGACGCGACGCCACCGGCCCCCCACGGGCCGTCAGCCGTATGCCCGCGCCACCGCCCTGGCCAGCCGCGGCCCGGCGAAGGCCGTCCCGCACACGAAGCGCATCACCGGGCCGAACGACGCGGCGGCCGGCAGCCCCGTGAAGTACAGCCCCGGTACCGACGAGCCGAACCCGGCATCCAGAAGAGGACCGCCGGCCCGCGCGACGATCCCGGTACGCAGCCCCGGCCCGAGGAAGTCCAGCGCCGCCAGGTCCATCCGGTAGCCGGTCGCCGCCAGCACGTGGTCCGCGGCCAGCTCGCCCCCGTGCCCGTCGGCCCCGCGCAGCGCCAGTACGGGGCGGCCGTCGCGGACCGTGGCCCGTACGATCCGCCGGCCCTGCGTGACCCGCACCCGGCCGGTGAACCGGTCCCGCAGCCACCACGCGCCGAGCGGACCGAGCACCCGCCGCACCAGGGCGCGCCGCACCGGCGGAGGCAGAAACCGGAATGCCCCGGCGTGCCGCGTCAGCGCGTACAGCGACCAGGCGTTGCCGAACGGCGAGGCGGGCCGCAGCCGCGGCTGGCGGTCCGGCGGCGCCCCGAAGCCCACCGCGGCGGGCCCGCGCGCCACGACCCGTACGGAGGCCGCGCCCGCCTCGGCCAGCAGGACCGCGCTCTCCAACGCCGACTGCCCGGCACCGACCACCACCACGTCCCGGCCCGCCAGCGCGGCCAGGTCGTGGTGCTGGGAGCTGTGCGAGACCGGCCCGGTGGCGGACGGCCCGTCCGGAACCGCGGCAGCCAGGCGGCGGGGCAGATGCGCCAGCCCGCTCAGCCCGGTGGCGACGACCACGGCCCGGGCAGCCACCTGGTCGCCGCTGTCCAGCTTGAGTTCAAAACCGTCCGCCCGCCTGTCCACCGACACCACCCGGACCGGCTCCACATCGGGCAGCAGCCGCCGCTGCACCCACCGCCCGTAACGGACGAACGTCTCGACGGGCAGGAGGTCCCAGTCCGACTCGTACCGCGGCTCGCCCACCGCGGCGCAGTAGTCGGCGAGGGCATGGCCCTCCAACGGGACGTCGATGCTCGACGCCACGGGTGTCGACTTCAGCAGCATGCCCGCGGGCATCTGCTCCTGCCAGCTGGCCATCGGGCGGCCGAAGACCCGCACCGGCACGCCCTGCGCCCGCAGATGGGTCGCCGTCGACAGGCCGTAGGGACCGGCCCCGATGACCGCTACCGGAGTGCTCACTGCGGTTCCTCCCCTTGCCTCGGTGGTGCCTCGTGCCCAGGTGGTGGCTCGTGCCTCGGGGGTGCCTGCCGGGGTGGGGCGTCGCGCCTCGGGGGCCGACCAGGTGGTGCGTCGCGCCTCGGGGGCGGGGTGGTGGCCGCCCGGCGGGCCGCCCGGTGCAGTTGCCACAGGTGCCGGGCGCCCGGCACGGCGGACCGCGCCAGCATGGCGAGGAACGGCAGCGGATCGTCGGCGGCGAACCACGCCGTCTCGGTACCGCGCGGCCGCGCCGGTACGTGCGGCCCACCGCCACCGCCACTCCCGTAGGCGAGACGGGCCGGCAGATCGACGTTCTCGACGACGAAGCGGCGCCCGGCCCGCTGGACGCCCTCGGGAACGGCGCGCCCCGTGAGGTGCAGATGCTGGGCGCGGACGACATCGATACCGGCCGTGGTTTCGAACAGCCGGAACTGCGCGCCCATACGGGGGTTGAAGTCCAGCAGCTTGTACCGGCCGTCGCGCCGGTCGAACCGCCAGTCCAGGTCGGCGGTCCCGGCGAACCCGATCCGGCGGGCGAACCGCGCGGCCTGCCGCGCCAGTTCGGGATTGTCGACCACCCACGCACAGGCCGTCATGCCCGCGTGCGGCGGCCACGAGCGCACCTTGACCCCGGTGAACAGGGCCAGCGGCGCGCCGTCCGCCGCGAAGCAGGCGTGCACGATCCAGTCCTCGGCCTGCTCCCGCGGCAGGTACTCCTGCAGGACCACGGCGGGCCGCGGGCCCCAGTCCCGGGCCAGATCGAGCAGATGCTCCGGCCCTGCGATCCGGGTGGTACCGGCGACCGCGGGCCGGCTGCGCCGGACGAACGCCTCCCGGTTCTTCGCCACCACGGGGAAGCGCGCCCGCCCGGCGTACGCCTCGACGTCCGCGTACGACGCGGGGAAGAAGGCGGCCGGCGACGGGACGCCGTGCGTGGCGCACAGTTCGTGCAGCCCCTGTTTGCTGGCCAGCCGGCGCGCCAGGCCGGGTGCCGGCCGGGGGAACAGAAACGATCCGGCGAGCGATTCGGCGTGCTCGGCGATCAGCACGGCCGCCTCGTCGTCGGTGGGCAGCAGCACCGCCGGCCGGCCGATCCGGCGCCCGATCCGCAGCAGCCCCGCGACCAGCCGCTCCGGCTCCTCACGGCCCGTGGTCGGCCAGACGAAGCGGCCGCACAGATAGCGGCAGGCCGCAGCGGGCGTGAAACGGTCCTCCGTCACCGCGTACATGGGGACGCCCAGCCGGCCCAGGCTGCGGATGGCGCCCACACCGCCGTGATGCAGGGGGTAGGCACCGATCTTCACGATCAGGCCCGGAACGCTCCGGTCGACCGCGAGCCGTGCGCCACTGCGAGCCACGTGTCCCCCCTCGGAACGGTCCCGCCCCGGCCCGTGCCAGGAAAGGAAGCTAGGCCCGAATTGCGCAGTGCGGCAAGGCTTTTCAGGACATTGCCAGGAGTTGGGGCGTGCGGGACCACGTGCCCGTCCACCACCCCACCACGCCGCGCGCCGTTCACACCCCCCGCGGACCCGACGCGCCGGGCCTCCCCCGCTGCCGTGACGCCGCCTCGCCTCCCGCCTCCCCACTCGGGCTGGTCCCGGCCCGCCCCGCCGGCGCCCTCACCCGCCCGCCGGTCCGGCATGTCCGCCGGAGGCGTCCGACGGGCCTTCCTGAGCCGCGCAAGGGCCGTCCCCGCCCTACCGCTCACCGCGCCGACCACGCCTTTCGGAAGTTATCCACAGGCTCCTTCGCCGCGCCGCCCCCAGCCGTACTCTGATCACCGAGCCACCGGCCCGGGGCCCCTCGCCCCGGCCGGACCGGCCGCTCACCGGCGACGACGAACGCGAGGAGCTGTCCATGCCCGAGCAGAGCCCGTTCGACCTGGCGGAAGGCGATCCCTTCGGCCCGCACAACCTCCCCTACGGCGTCTTCAGCACCACCGACGCACCCGGACAACACCGGATCGGCGTCCGCTACGGCAGTCACGTCCTCGACCTGAGCGCACTGCCCAGCGCCCTGCCCGCCGCCATCCACCCGCACGCCGAGCTGCTCACCGCACCCACCCTCAACCCGCTGCTGGCGGCCGGCCGGCCCGTATGGCAGCAGATCCGCGCGGCCGTCCACAGCGCGGTCACCGACCCCACGCACCGCGACGAGGTCGCCCCCCTGCTCCACCCGCTGGCCGAGGTCACCCTGCACCTCCCCTTCGAGGTCGCCGACTACGTCGACTTCTACTCCAGCGAGCACCACGCCACGAACGTCGGCCGGATCTTCCGCCCCAACGGCGCGGCCCTGCCGCCCAACTGGAAGCACCTGCCGATCGGTTACCACGGCCGCGCGGGCACCGTCGTCGCCACCGGCACCCCGGTCGTCCGCCCCAACGGGCAGCGCAAGGACGCCACCGACGACGCCCCCGTCTTCGGCCCGTCCACCCGCCTCGACATCGAGGCCGAGGTCGGCTTCGTCGTCGGCACCCCCTCCGTCCTCCACGAACCCGTCGGCCTCGACACCTTCCGCGACCACGTCTTCGGCGTCTGCCTCGTCAACGACTGGTCAGCGCGCGACATCCAGGCCTGGGAGTACCTCCCGCTCGGCCCGTTCCTGGGCAAGTCCTTCGCCACCTCCGTCTCCGCCTGGATCACCCCGCTCGACGCCCTCGACCACGCCCGTACGCCCCCGCCCACCCGCGACCACCCACTGCTGCCCTACCTCGACGACGCAAGCGTGGAACCGGGCGGCATCGACATCCGGATCGAGGTGCGGATCAATGACGAGACGGTCTCCCGCCCGCCCTTCTCCGCCATGTACTGGACCGCCGCCCAGCAGCTGGCCCATATGACGGTCAACGGCGCCTCGCTGCGCACCGGCGATCTGTTCGCCTCCGGCACGGTCTCCGGCCCGGAGCCCGACCAGCTCGGCTGCCTGCTCGAACTCACCCAGGGCAAGGGCCCCTACCTCCAGGACGGCGACGAGGTCACCCTCACCGCCTGGGCGCCCGGCCCGGACGGCGCCCGGATCGGTCTGGGCGAGGTCACCGGCCGCATCCTGCCCGCGCCCACGCTCCCGGCCCGCGACGCGACATGACCGGCGCCCCGCTCACCCTCCCCGAGGAACTGCTCCTCCTCGGCCTCGACCCGGTGCGCGGCCGCCCCCTGACCAACCCGAAATACCTGCACTACGGGCTGGCCGGCGCGGCGCTGGCGGACCTGGAGGCGGCCGGGCGGATCACCGTGGAGCGCGGTGACCGGATCACGGTGACCAATCCGCTGCCGCTGGGCCACGCGATATGGGACGGCGCACTGGCGGCACTGCCCGCCCCTGCCAAGGGCGGCAAGGGCGTCAAGGCGCACCGCTGGGTCCACGGCGCGGGCCGCTCCCTGCACGAGCTGTGCCTGCGCGTGCTGGAGAAGCGCGGCGCACTGCGCAGGGAGACCCACCGGGCCCTGGGCCTGTTCCCCTACGAGCGGTTCCCCGTGGGGCCGGTGGACCTCACGGGGCCGGCCCGGGCCCGTTTCACGGCAGCCGTCGAGGCCGGGCTGCCCGGGTGGCGTGACCGGCTGCTGGCCGCGCAGGTGGCGGCCTGTGACCTGGACGCCAGGCTCCTGCCCGGCGCGGCCGGACGCCCGCACCGGCGTGCCCTGCGCGGCCTGGCCAAGGAGTGCTGGACGTCCCGCGCCGTCCACCACGCGGTACAGCAGGACAAGAGCGCGGCGGGGGGGTAGGGCTGTCTCTTATACACATCTCCGAGCCCACGAGACGGACTCCTATCTCGTATGCCGTCTTCTGCTT
>NZ_JOIX01000019.1 GCF_000720175.1 Streptomyces sp. NRRL S-337 | reverse complement strand
GGGGAGGGGCCCAGGGGGAAGGCAGCAGGGAAAGGTGACCCGCCACCCTCCAGGGCAGGCCATGGCCGAGGTACGGGTGACGAAAGCCTTCAGCCGGTGGCGAGGCAGGGCGGGGGTCGGCTCGGGCCGTACGCTGACCGGGTGACGAACTCGCACGCGGAGAACACACAGGACGGCCAGCACCGAGCGGACGGACCGGGCACGGCGGATGCCCTGGGGGGACCGCAGGCGTCGGATGCTCGCGACGGCGGCCAGGGCGCCCCAACCGCCGGCACGGAAGGACAGCCGGCCCCGTTTGACGGCTCCGGCTCGTCCGGCGACGCCGCCGCGTCGGGCGAACCCGCAAATGTCACCGGCCCGGACCCATCCACCGGTCAGGGCGCCTCCGCCGACCAGGCCCCGTCCGTTGATCCGGACCCATCCCCCGGCCAAAATTCCCCCGGCCAGGACTCCCGAGGTCAGCAGGACCCCAACCCTCAAGACGCGGCCGACGAGGGGACGCGGCGGTTGGCCAAGGCCGTGCTGGCGGCGGAGCGGGCGTTGATCGAGTTCGAGATCGCGGTGGAGACGTTCCGGGTGGAGGTGGAGAACTTCTCCCGGCTGCACCACCAGCGGCTCGGCCCCATGTACGCGCGGCTGGACGAGCTGGACGCGCAGATCGCCGAGGCCGTGGCAGCGCGTACCGGCGACCCCGAGGACATCCGCAAGGCGCACGAGGCCCGGGCGTCGGTACTGCCGATGCCGGAGGTGGAAGAGCTGTTCCACGGCTGGATGGGGTCGGACGGGCTGTTCCCGGAGGCTCAGGCGATGCTCACCGAGCAGCCGGTGCAGCCGCCGCAGAAGGTACGGCCCAGCGAGGAGGCCCGTAAGGCCTACCGCGAGCTGGTCCGCAAGGCCCACCCGGACCTGGCGCGGGACGACGCGGAGCGGGCGCGGCGGGATGCGTTCATCGCGCGGGTCAATGCGGCGTACGGCCGGGGCGATGAGGGGGCACTGCGGGAGCTGGCGCGGGAGTGGGAGACCGGTCCGGCGCCGGCCGAGGAGCGGCTCAGCGAGAGCGAGGAGCTCTACGCCCGCCTGGAGTGGCTGGCCACGCGCAAGGAATTGCTGGCGGCCGTTGCCGCCGAGCTGGAGGAGAGCGCTATCGGCGCGATGATCAAGATGGCCCCGGAGGACCCGGACCGGCTGCTGGACGAGATCGCCGAGAAGCTGCTCGCCGACGTCGCAGAACGTGAGGCTTACCTCACGCAGCTGGTCGGGTAGCGTCGGGACCATGCAATTTGGTTCTGTACCCACCGTCGGTGTCGATGCGCTCTCGGCCGAGGCCTTCCTCCTGGACGTCCGGGAGGACGACGAGTGGGAGGCGGGGCACGCCGAGGGTGCGCTGCACATCCCGATGAGCGAGTTCGTCGCCCGCTGCGGGGAGCTGACCGAGAAGGCGCCCGAGGGCGACAAGGTCTACGTCCTGTGCCGCGTCGGTGGCCGTTCGGCCCAGGTGGCGCAGTACCTGGTCCAGCAGGGCATCGACGCCGTGAACGTCGCGGGCGGTATGCAGGCATGGGAGGCTGCGGGTCGTCCCGTTTCCGACGGTAAGGGCGGAACGGGGACGGTTATCTAGCCGGTCGGTGCCTACCGGGCCGGTGTATGGCCGGGCAGTGCCTAGCTGGTCACGGCTGGCCGGCCAGTGCCTGCGTGGCACAGTTGGCCGACCTCCGCCACCCACCTGGCCGGCCCCACTTGGCCGCCCCACCTGCCGCTGCACGCTGCCCACGTGCGTCGCCACGCCCGCCACGCCCTACCCCTACGCCCCGCCCCTCCCCCCCGGGCGGGCCGAGAGGGCAGCACGCTCGTCCGATGAGCGGGCACCAGCCCGGCGAGCGCGCGATACCCCGGGGAGCGTGCGATAGCCAGGAAGCGCGCACCAGCCCATGAGCGCACGACCACCCGGTGAGTCCGCCCGCCCTCCCCACCGAAGCTCACCCGAGCGGATGCGCCGCGATCAGGTCGCCGAGGGCCTCTTCGTGGGCGGCGGCGGGGCCGAGGGAGAGTTCGAGGTGCTTGGCCCAGGCGTGGTAGCGGTGCAGCGGGTAGTCGGTGTCGGCACCGAAACCGCCGTGCAGGTGCTGGGCGGTCTGGACGACGCGGCGTACGCCCTCGGAGGCCCAGATCTTGGCGACCGCGATGTCCCCGGCCGGTGGGAGCGGGCCGGGCGCGTCGGAGGTGAGGCGCCAGGCGGCTTGCCAGAGGGTGGCCTCCATGGCGCGCAGGTCGATGAAGCGATCGGCGGTCTGGACCGCTACCGCCTGGAAGGTGGCCAGCGGGAACCCGAACTGTTCGCGCTTGCCGGTGTACTCGCTGGTCATGGCAAGTACCCGCTCGCCGAGCCCCAGGGCCAGGGCGCAGGTGCCGATGGTCAGGAGGTGGCGGAGGGATTCCCAGGCGGCCGGGTCCGTGAGCGTTTCGGCGGCGCTGATACGAACGGATTCGAGCCGTACCTCGGCCTGGCGCTCGCCGCTGGTCGAGATCTGGTCGGAGAGCGTGACGCCTGGGTGGGCACGGGGCACGAGGGTGAGGACGGCGTGGCCCTCGGCGGTGTGTGCGGGCAGCAGGATCCGGTCGGCGGTCGCGGCCCAGGGGACGGCGGTCTGCGTGCCGTCGAGGATCCAGTCGGTGCCCTCGTGGGTGGCGCGTACGGCGAGTTCGGCCGGTTCATGGCCCGTACGGCCGGCTGCGGCGACCGTGACGACGAGGTCGCCGGTGGCGATCTGCGGCAGTACGTCCGTACGGAGGGCGGCATCGGCGTACCGCTGGAGGGTGAGCGCGGCCGCGCCGGACTCCAGCAGAGGCACGCGGGCCAGCACCTTCGCCGATTCGCGCAGTATGAGACAGAGGGCTATCGGGTCGAGGCCGGCGCCGCCGTGGTCCGGAGCGATGAGCAGGCCCAGCAGATCCGCGTCGGCGAGCTTGCGCCACAGTGCGCGGTCGAAGTCGTCGGCAACCGCTCCGGTGGTGAGTGCCGGGCTGGGTACGTCGTCCGGAGCGGTCCCCGAGAAGACGGCCCGCGCCGCTTCGACGGCGGCCTGTTGCTCCTCGGTGAAGGTGAAGTCCACTGCCTGTCCTTCCTTCCGCACGCCACCACGACCTGACGAGCCGTCAAGTCAGGCGCCAAGGTAGAACATGTTTCAGGAATTGGGAATGGCGGTGGTGGTGAAGAGGCGGCAGACCAGCTCTACGGCCGTCCCCCCGTCCTGCGGCGCCCCCCGGTCCTACCGATCGAAGTCCAGCTCCACCTTCTCCGTGGCCGGGTGGGACTGGCAGGCGAGGACGTAGCCGGCGTCGACCTCGTCGGATTCGAGGGCGAAGTTGCGGTCCATGCGTATCTCGCCGGAGACCAGGAAGGCCCGGCAGGTGCCGCAGACGCCGCCCTTGCAGGCGTAGGGGGCGTCGGCGCGGTTGCGGAGGACGGCTTCGAGGAGCGATTCGCCGTCGTGGACGGGCCAGGTGCCGGAGCGGCCGTCGAGGGTGGCGGTCACCGTGCTGTGCGCCGGGGCCTTGGCCACGGGCGCGGTCGGGGTGCCGTTGTCGACGTGGAAGATCTCTTCGTGGATGCGGTTGCGGGGGACGTCGAGGGCGCGCAGGGCGCGTTCGGCGCCCTGGACCAGGCCGTACGGGCCGCAGAGGTACCAGCCGTCGATGGCGTCGGTCCTCAGCAGGGCGGGCAGCAGGGTGCGGAGGCGGTCCTCGTCCAGGCGGCCGGAGGGCAGGCCGGCCTGCTGTTCCTCGCGGGAGAGGGTGTGGATCAGCTGGAAGCGGTCGGGATAGCGGTCCTTCAGGTCGGCGACCTCCTCCAGGAACATCGTCGAGGCCGCGGTGCGGTCGCTGCGGATCAGGCAGAAGCGGGCCTCGGGCTGCTGGGAGAGGAGGGTGGTGGCGATGGACAGTACGGGGGTGATGCCGCTGCCGCCGACGATCCCCACGAAGTGACCGGGGCGCGGGGCGAGGACGAACCGGCCGGCCGGGGCCATCACCTCCACCGTGTCGCCGACCGCCAGCTCCTTGAGCGCGTAGGTCGAGAAGGCGCCGTCCTCGACGTGCCGGATGCCGACGCGCAGGACGGGCTCGTCGGTGGCCGGGGCGCAGATGGAGTACGTACGGCGGATCTCCTGGCCGTCGACCGTCCTGCGCAGGGCGATGTGCTGCCCGGGGGTGTGCCGGAAGGCGCTGCGGAGTTCGGGCGGGACGGTGAAGGTGACGGCCACCGCGTCGTCCGTGAGCCGTTCGACCTCCTGGACCCGGAGCGGGTGGAACATCACAACTCCTTGAAGTGGTCGAAGGGTTCGCGGCAGGACTCGCAGCGGCGCAGCGCCTTGCAGGCCGTGGAGGAGAACCGGCTCAGCAGGGTGGTGTCGGTCGATCCGCAGTGCGGGCAGCGGATCGTGAGGGTGACGGAGACCGGTCCGCCGGACGGGCCGGCGGGGCGCGGTGGGGCGATGCCGAAGTCGGCCAGCTTGCGGCGGCCCTCGGCGGTGATGGCGTCCGTGGTCCAGGGCGGGCTGAGGACCGTACGGACCTCGACGTCGGGTATGCCGTGGTCGTGGAGTATCCGCTCGATGTCGGCGGACATGGCCTCGATGGCGGGGCAGCCGGTGTAGGTGGGGGTGAGCTCGACCTCGACGCGGCCGGGGGCGGTCAGCCGCAGCCCGCGCAGGACGCCGAGTTCGGCGAGGGTGAGGACGGGCAGCTCTGGGTCGGGAACGGAGCCGGCCAGTGCCAGCAGTTCCGCTTCGAGGGCCGTGGTGGGGGTGGGGGGCGGGGTGGCCGCGCCGACCGTCTCGACCGCGCCGACCGTCTCGACCGCGCCGACCGTCTCGACCGCGCCGACCGTCTCGACCGTGCCGGCCGTGCTTGCCGTGCCGCCCGTGGTGGGCCTGCCGGCTGTGTCGGCCGTAGGGGGCCTGCCGGGCCTGGTGGTCGTGGTGTCTCCGGTGGTCACCATGTCGCCCCCGGGTGGCTGCGGTGGAGGTGCTGCATCTCGGCGAGCAATCGTCCGAACGGTTCGGTGTGCAGGCCCTGGCGGCCCGCGCCGGCGGTCCAGGCGCCGCGCTGCGGCCCTTCGGGGAGGCGGAGGGTGGCCTGCTCGACGGTGGCGGTGATGCGGGTGGTCCACACGTCGTGGAACGTGGCCCAGGGCAGCGCCTCCAGCCCGGCCACCGGCTCGAACATCTCGCCCGTGAAGCGCCAGAGGGCGTCCAGGGCGCGCTGCATCCGGGTGTGGCTCTCGTCGGTGCCGTCGCCCAGCCGGAGGGTCCATTGGGCGGCGTGGTCGCGGTGGTAGGCGACCTCCTTGACGGCCTTACCGGCCAGGGGCGCCAACTCGGTGTCTCCGCTTGCCAGTTGCTCGAAGAGCAGCTCCTGGAAGGTGGAGAAGTAGAGCTGGCGGGCGATGGTGTGGGCGAAGTCGCCGTTGGGCTGCTCGACGAGCTGGAGGTTGCGGAACTCCCGCTCCTCGCGCAGATACGCCAGCTCGTCCTCGTCGCCGGCCAGGGAGAGCAGCACCCGGGCCTGGCCGAGCAGGTCCAGCGCGATGTTGGCCAGCGCCACCTCCTCCTCCAGGACCGGGGCGTGGCCGGCCCACTCGCCCAGGCGGTGGGAGAGGATCAGCGCGTCGTCCCCGAGGGGCAGGGCGGGGGTGGTCACGGTGTCCCTCACAGGTGGTGCACCCCCTCCGGGATCTCGTAGAAGGTCGGGTGGCGGTAGGGCTTGTCGCCGGCCGGCTCGAAGAAGGCGTCCTTCTCGTCCGGGGAGGAGGCGGTGATCTGGGCGGAGGGCACCACCCAGAGGGAGACGCCTTCGGAGCGCCGGGTGTAGAGGTCGCGGGCGTTGCGCAGTGCCATCTCGGCGTCCGGGGCGTGGAGGCTGCCGGCGTGGGTGTGCGACAGGCCGCGGCGGCTGCGGACGAAGACCTCCCACAGGGGCCAGTCGGTGGGGCGGGCGTCCGCCGCTTCGGCGGGGGCGCCGGAGGCGCGGCTTTCCGCGGGGCGGGGTGTCGTCGTCATCGTCCGGCCTTCCCGTGCTTGGCCGCGTGTGCGGCGGCTGCCTCGCGCACCCAGGCGCCTTCTTCGTGGGCCCGTCGGCGGCGGTTGATCCGCTGTTCGTTGCAGGGTCCGTTGCCCTTGAGGACCTCGCGGAACTCGGTCCAGTCGATGGAGCCGAAGTCGTGATGACCGCGGTCCTCGTTCCACACCAGGTCGGGGTCGGGGAGGGTGAGGCCGAGGGCCTCGGCCTGGGGGACGCAGATGTCGACGAAGCGCTGGCGGAGCTCGTCGTTGGAGTGCCGCTTGATCTTCCAGGCCATGGACTGGGCGGAGTGCGAGGACTCGTCGTCCGGCGGGCCGAACATCATCAGGGAGGGCCACCACCAGCGGTTGACCGCGTCCTGCGCCATCGCGTGCTGGGCGTCCGTGCCGCGGCTGAGGGTCAGCAGGAGCTCGTAGCCCTGGCGCTGGTGGAAGGACTCCTCCTTGCAGATGCGGACCATCGCGCGGGCGTAGGGGCCGTAGGAGCACCGGCACAGCGGGACCTGGTTGGTGATCGCCGCGCCGTCCACCAGCCAGCCGATGGCTCCGACGTCCGCCCAGGTCAGGGTCGGGTAGTTGAAGATCGAGGAGTACTTCTGGCGGCCGGTGTGGAGCTTGTCGAGGAGCTCGTCGCGGCTTGTGCCGAGGGTTTCGGCGGCGCTGTAGAGATACAGGCCGTGGCCGGCCTCGTCCTGCACCTTGGCCATCAGGATCGCCTTGCGGCGCAGGGAGGGCGCGCGGGTGATCCAGTTGGCCTCCGGCTGCATGCCGATGATCTCGGAGTGGGCGTGCTGCGCTATCTGCCGCACGAGTGTGGAGCGGTACGCCTCCGGCATCCAGTCCCGTGGCTCGATCCGCTCTTCCGCGGCCACGGTGGCGTCGAACGCGGCCTCCTGAGCCGCCTCCTCCGGCGCGATCGTCGTCATGTGTGCCCCCTCGCTCCCGACCGACCGATCGTTCGGTTCAATGGTGAGTGGGCGGGCAGCGGGTGTCAAGCCTGTGGATAAGTCGGGGGAGGGTGTGCCCGGTGCGGCCGCGTAGGTACGGTTCCCCAGCGGAGTTGACCGCATGGATTTACGGGAACGGGGCGGGAATGCAGTCATACGGGGACGAACCGCGGCCTTTGGCCGCGCTGTCGCTACCCTCGCGGATCGTCATAGGCGTGGCGGCCTGCGCCGTCGCCGTCATCGTCGCGATTCATCTCGCCATGATGTTTCTGCACGTCGCGCCGCAGAACACGCTCAGCAAGCAGCAGGGCGCCCTGATCAGCGACTACGTCTATCCCGAGTACGAACAGAACTGGAAGCTGTTCGCACCCAACCCCCTCCAGCAGAACGTCGCGGTCCAGGTCCGCGCGGAGGTCCGTGCCGAGGACGGCAACGGCCGCACCACCGGCTGGACCGACCTGACCGCCCGTGACGGCCGGGCCATACTCCACAACCCGCTGCCCAGCCACACCGAGCAGAATCAGCTGCGCCGGGGCTGGGAGCTCTTCCTCAACAGCCACAACGCCCAGGGCCGCCCCATCGGCACCCGCGGCGAGCTGGCCGAGCGCTACATCCGGCGGATCGTGATGTTCCGGATGCAGGGCGAGTGGACCGCGGGCGGCGGCCGGGTCGAGCGCATCCAGGTCCGCTCCCGTACGGCCGCCGTCAGCCCGCCGCCGTGGAGCACCGAGAAGATCAGCGACAAGCCCGTGTACCGCGTGCAGCCCTGGTGGCAGGTCACCACGGCCGACCTGCCCGAGGGGGCGAACAGCCAGTGACGTCCCCGATGCCCCAGCAGCCCCAGAACACCTCGCAGCCCTCGCACACCACGGAGCCCACCGACGTGCCGCAGCAGGCGCACGCACCCCACGACCCCCAGGCCCCCGCCGCGACCCCGGCCCCCTACGAGGAGACCCGGATCGAGCGCGCCGTCGGCCGCCTCTTCGGCCGCGCCACCGGCCGCGCGCTGGCCCCGTACCAGACCGCAGTGATCCGGATCGGCTTCTCGGCGACCTGGCTGCTGTTCCTGCTGCGCGAGTGGCCGCACCGCCTGACGCTCTACGGGCCCGACAGCCCCTGGAGCCTGGACATGGCGCGCCGCCTCCTGGACGCCAACCACGCCTTCTCCATGCTGCTGTGGTCCGACGGCCGCGGCTGGTTCGAGTGCGTCTACCTGATGGCCGTCGCGTCCAGTGCGGCGCTGCTGCTCGGCTGGCGCACCCGCACCATGTCGGTGCTCTTCATGCTGGGCGTGATCTCGCTGCAGAACCGCAGCGTCTTCATAGGGGACGGCGGCGACAACGTCATCCACCTGATGTCGATGTATCTCGTGCTCACCCGGTGCGGCCAGGTCTGGTCGCTGGACGCACGCCGTGCCAAGCGTGCCCGGACCGCGGCGGAGGCGTCCGCGGCCGAGGTGTCCGCGGCCGGCGGGGAGGCGTCCGAGCAGGCGCAGACCGCCGTACGCACGCCGGGTGCGGGCCGCGGACGCGATCTGACCGGCATCGTCCTGTGGGCCGTGCTCGGCCTCGCCCTCGCCGTCGCGCAGCTCACCGGCAGCTACGCCCTCCTGTGGTTCGACAACGGCCCGTTCCCCCACATCGGCTGGAGCCTGGTCCTGTGGGGCCTGTGGGTTGCGCACGGGCTCTGGTGGGCGGTCCAGCGCTACGCACCGGGGGAGCCGCGCACCGTCCTGGACACCCTCACCAAGCTCGCCCACAACGGCGCACTGCTGGTGATCATGGTCGAGGTCTGCCTGGTGTACTCCACCGCCGGCTGGTACAAGATCCAGGGTTCCCGCTGGCAGGACGGCACCGCGGTCTACTACCCGATGCACCTGGACTACTTCTCGCCCTGGCCCGCGCTCTCCCAGCTGCTCGGCAGCAACGGCCTGATGGTCATGCTGATCACCTACGGCACGGTGATCGTCCAGGTGGCCTTCCCCTTCACGCTCTTCAACCGCCGGCTCAAGAACGTGCTCCTGGTCATCATGATCTGCGAGCACCTCTCGATCGCGTTCCTGCTGGGGCTGCCGTTCTTCTCGCTCGCCATGATCGCCGCGGACGCGGTCTTCCTGCCGACGAACTTCCTGACCTGGCTCTCCACCCGCGTCTCCGGCCTGCGCGAACGGCTCTTCCCGCGCACCCTCGCGGCCGGACCGGACGGCGGCCCCGGAGGCGGTGAACCCCCGGCCCGTACGGAGCACGGCGGCGGTGGCCATACGCTCGTGGGGTGAGCAGCGAGAAAACCGCCCCCGCCGAGCCCCTTCAGTACGACGAGGGCTACGGGACCCAGATCGGCGTCGGCCCGCATCCGGCGCCCTGGCCGCAGGACGACCGTTACGATCCGGAGCTGCTCGCACACGGCGATCGCCGCAACGTCGTCGACCACTACCGCTACTGGACGCGGGAGGCGATCGTCGCGGACCTCGACACCCGCCGCCACGACTTCCACGTCGCGGTCGAGAACTGGGGCCACGACTTCAACATCGGCTCCGTCGTGCGCACCGCGAACGCGTTCCTGGCCAAGGAGGTCCACATCGTCGGCCAGCGGCGCTGGAACAGGCGCGGGGCGATGGTGACCGACCGCTACCAGCACGTCCGCCACCACCCGGACACCGCGGACCTCACCGCCTGGGCCACCGCCGAGGGACTGCCGATCATCGGGATCGACAATCTCCCGGGGGCCGTGCCGTTGGAGACGACGGAGCTGCCGCGGCGCTGTGTGCTCCTCTTCGGTCAGGAGGGCCCGGGGCTGACCGAGGAGGCGCGCCGCCACGCCTCGCTGGTCTGCTCGATCGCGCAGTTCGGCTCGACCCGCTCGATCAACGCGGGGGCGGCGGCCGCCATCGCGATGCACGCCTGGATCGGCCGCCACGCGCGGATCGACGGGCCGGACGCCGGCTGACCGGCGCCGGCCCCGGCCACCTCACGCGGGCCGGCGCCCGGCCCGCGCGACGTCATGCGGGTCGGCGCACCTCCACCATCCGGAAGCGGTTGGCCACGAACGCGCCGTCGCAGAGCACCGCATTCGCCGCCGGGTTACCGCCGGAGCCGTGGAAGTCCGAGAACGCCGCGGTCTGGTTCACATAGACCCCGCCGGTGAGGTTCAGCGACAGCTGGGCGCACTCCTCCAGGCAGGCGTCCTCCACCAGCCGCTCGACCTCGGCGTCCGTGGTGTACGCGCCGACCGTCATGGCGCCCTTCTCGCGGACCGTCCGCCGCAGCAGGTCCACTGCGACGGCGGCGGAGTCGACGGCCACCGCGAACGACACCGGCCCGAAGCACTCCGACAGATACGCCGCCTCGGCATCCGGCTTGGCGCCGTCCAGCTTGACGATCACCGGGGTGCGGACCGTCGCCCCGGGGAAGTCGGGGTTGGCCACCTCACGGGAGGCCAGGGCCACCTCGCCGAGCCCGGCGGCGGCGTCGATCCGCTCCTTGACCTGCGGATTGACGATCGCGCCCAGCAGCGCGTTGGCCCGCGCGTCGTCGCCCAGCAGCCCGCTCACCGCGCCCGCGAGGTCGCTGACCACCTCGTCGTACGACTTGGGCCCGGCGTCCGTGGTGATGCCGCCGCGGGGGATCAGCAGGTTCTGCGGGGTGGTGCACATCTGGCCGCTGTAGAGCGACAAGGAGAAGGCGAGGTTGCTGAGCATGCCCTTGTAGTCATCGGTGGAGTCGATGACGACGGTGTTCACGCCGGCCTTCTCGGTGTGTACCGCCGCCTGCCGGGCGTGGGTCTCCAGCCAGTCGCCGAACGCGGTCGAGCCGGTGTAGTCGATGATGCGCACCTCGGGGCGGACGGCCAGCGTCTTGGCCAGGCCCTCGTCCGGCTTGTCCACGGCCAGGCACACCAGGTCGGCGGGGAACCCGGCGTCGTCGAGGACCTCGCGCGCCACCTTGACGGTCATCGCCAGCGGCAGCACGGCCCGCGGATGCGGCTTGACCAGGACCGGGTTGCCGGTGGCCAGGGAGGCGAACAGGCCGGGGTAGCCGTTCCAGGTCGGGAAGGTGTTGCACCCGATCATCAGGGCCACGCCGCGCGGCACGGCCGTGAAGCTCTTGGACAGCTCCAGCGGGTCGCGCTTGCCCTGCGGCTTGGACCAGGCCGCCTGCCCCGGGGTGCGGGTCTGCTCGGCGTACGCGTACGCCACCGCCTCCATGCCCCGGTCCTGGGCGTGCGGTCCGCCGGCCTGGAACGCCATCATGAACGCCTGGCCGCTGGTGTGCATCACGGCCTGGGCGAACTCATGGGTGCGGGCGCTGATCCGGGCCAGGATCTCCAGGCAGACCGCCGCGCGCAGCTCCGGGCCGGCGTCCCGCCAGGCGGGGATCGTGGCGCGCATCGCGGGCAGCAGGACGTCCACGTCCGGGTGCGGGTAGCTGATCCCCAGCTCCGGCCCGTAGGGCGAGACCTCCTGGCCCGTCCAGTCGTCCGTGCCGGGCTGGGTGAGCTCGAAGCGCTTGCCGCGCAGCGCCTCGAACGCGGCCGCACCGTCGGCCGCGGCGGTCTCGCCGTACGCCTTGGGGTGCTCGGGGTGCGGGGACCAGTAGGCGCGGGTACGGATCGCCTCCAGCGCCTGGTCGAGGGTCGGGCGGTGCTTCTCGATCAACTGCGCTGCGGTCATTTCGGCGGCCATCGATGACCAACTCCTCGTCGAGCCGGGCGGAGAGCGGATGGGGCTGGGAGCGGACAGGACAACGGAGTTAGAGTAACCGAACGATCGGTCGGGGCAAGAGGGCCCGGCGAGCCTGTGGAAAAGTCGGTCGGGGAGGATCAGCTGGCATGACGGCAATCGGCACCGGCAACACCGTGGCAGTGGTGGGTACGGGCACCATGGGGCAGGGAATCGCGCAGGTGGCGCTGGTCGCCGGCCATCGCGTACGGCTCTACGACAGCGCCCCCGGGCGCGCGGGCCAGGCCGCCGGCGGGCTCGTGCGGCGGCTGGACCGGCTGGTGGAAAAGGGCCGGATCACGGCGGCCGAGCGGGACGCCGCCCGCGACCGCCTCTCCCCCGCCACCGCCCTGGCCGAGCTGGCCGACGCCGCGCTGGTCATCGAGGCGATCCTGGAGGAGCTCAGCGCCAAACAGGAGCTGTTCAGGTCGCTGGAGGACATCGTCGGCGACGACTGCCTCCTGGCCACCAATACGTCCTCGCTGTCCGTGACGGCCGTCGCCGGCGGCCTGCGCCGCCCCGGCCGCTGCGTGGGCCTGCACTTCTTCAACCCCGCGCCGCTGCTGCCGCTGGTCGAGGTGGTCAGCGGCTTCGCCACGGACGAGGCGGCCGCCTCCACGGCGTACGACACCGCCGCGGCCTGGGGGAAGAAGCCGGTCCACTGCGCCGACACCCCCGGTTTCATCGTCAACCGCGTCGCCCGCCCCTTCTACGCCGAGGCGCTGCGTGCCTACGAGGAGCGGGTCGCCGACCCCGCCACCATCGACGCGGTGCTGCGCGACGGCGCGGGCTTCAAGATGGGGCCGTTCGAGCTGACCGACCTCATCGGGCAGGACGTGAACGAGGCGGTCACCCACTCCGTGTGGCAGTCCTTCTTCCAGGACCCCAAGTTCACCCCCTCGCTGGCGCAGCGCAGGCTGGTGGAGGCCGGGCTGCACGGCCGCAAGACGGGGCGCGGCTGGTACGACTACTCCGAGGGTGCGAAGCGGCCCGCGCCGCACACCGCGGCGCCCTGCCCGGCTCCGGACGCCGTCGCCCTGCACGCGAAGCTGCCCGGCCCCGCCGCGGTGCTCCGCGAGCTGATCGAGGAGGCCGGCATCAAGGTCACCCGGGACCGCACGCCCGGCGAGTCGGAGGGCTTCCTCCGGCTGCCCGGTGGGGCCTGCCTCGCGCTTACGAACGGCTACCCGGCGACGAGCATCGTCTACGACAAGTACATCCGCTTCGACCTCTCGCTCGACTACCGGGCCGCCACCCGGATCGCGCTGGCAGCCTCGGAGACCTGCTCCGAGTCGGACCTCGCGGAGGCCGTCGGGCTGTTCCAGGCGCTGGGCAAGGAGGTCAGTGTCATCGGCGACGTCCCGGGCATGATCGTCGCCCGGACGATCGCGATGATCGTCGACTTCGCCGTGGATGCCGCCGCCCGCGGGGTGGCCACCCCTGAGGACATCGACACGGCCATGCGGCTGGGCGTCAACTACCCCGGGGGCCCCATGGAGTGGGCCGAACGGCTCGGCGCCTACTGGGTGTGGGACCTGCTGGACTCGATGCACCACCAGAATGCCCAGGGACGCTACGTACCGTCCTGGGCGCTGCGGCGCCGTGCGGACCTCGACGAACAGGTGCTCTCATCATGACCATGGCCAAGCGCGACACCTACACGCCCGATTCGCTGCTCGCCGTCGCCGTCGAGGTGTTCATCGAGCGCGGCTACGACGGCACCTCCATGGAGCACCTCTCCAAGGCGGCCGGCATCTCCAAGTCCTCGATCTACCACCACGTGCGCAGCAAGGAAGAGCTGCTGCACCGTGCCATAAGCCGGGCCCTGGACGGCCTCTTCGGCGTGCTGGAGGAACCGGCTGCCCTCCAGGGGCGGGCGATCGAGCGGCTGGAGCACGTCACCCGCCGGGTGACCGAGGTGTTGATGGACGAACTCCCCTACGTGACGCTGCTGTTGCGGGTGCGCGGGAACACGGACACCGAACGGTGGGCCATGGAGCGCCGCCGGGAGTTCGACCACGAGGTGGCCGCGCTGCTCAAGCAGGCCGCCGCCGACGGCGACCTGCGGGACGACGTGGACGTCCGGCTCGCCACGAGGCTGCTCTTCGGCATGATCAATTCGATCGTGGAGTGGTACCGGCCCGGGCGGGGTGGCGCGGCGAGTCGCGACGAGGTCGCCGAGGCCGTGGTGCGCACGGCGTTCACGGGCCTGCGTCGCCTCTGACGGCCCCTGCGGGGCCCCAGGGGCCTTGGAAAAGCCCCTGACGGCCCCCTGGAAGCCCCTGACGGCCCGCCCCGCGGCACACCGGCACCTCAGGCCCGCCCCGCGGCCACCGGGCGCCTCACTCCCCCTCGGGCCCGAGATCGGTCTCCTCGAAGACCAGCAGGGTGCGGGTGCTGAGCACCTCCGGTATCGACTGGATACGGGTGAGGACCAGCTCCCGCAGCTCCCGGTTGTCCTTGGTGTGCACCAGCAGCAGCACGTCGAAGTCCCCGCTGACCAGCGCGATGTGCGTGGCGCCCGGTAGCGCGGTGAGCTGCTTGCGCACGGTCCGCCAGGAGTTCTGCACGATCTTCAGCGTGATGTACGCGGAGGCGCCCTGGCCTGCCCTTTCCTGGTCGACGAGGGCGCTGAAACCGCGGATCACCCCGTCGTCCATCAGCCGGTTGATGCGCGCGTAGGCATTGGCGCGGGAAACGTGCACCCGCTCGGCCACGGAACGTATCGAGGCCCTGCCGTCGGTCTGCAGCATGCGCAGGATCGACCGGTCGATGGTGTCCAGCGGGCGTGCGGCCGGGGTGGGCGGTTCGGGCGTCGGTGGCTGACCGTTGTTATTGGCCATCTGTTCGTCCGGCATATGGTCCCGCCTCCCCTTTGTGGACGCCCTGTCTTCATCTGAAGCTGTGGAGAACCGTTTGTCCACAGGCTGAACCCGCCTGTAGCCAAAATGCATCAGCGACCGAACAATCGGTAGGGAAGGGCTCACCCGCCCCGACCGGTTTCATCCTGCCCATCCGCCGTTCGCCCACCACCCTTCTGCGGCGCGATCGCGCCACCCCTTCGAACCGAGGAGGTGCTCGACATGACGGTCCTAGAGCAGCCCGGCAGCAGCAGGAACAAGAGCAGCCTGGCCGGCCCGCCGCCCGCGTGGCGCCCGCGCGTCGATCCCGCGCCTCTCCTGCCCGACGAGGAGCCGTACCGCATCCTCGGTACGGACGCCGCCGCCCGGCTCGACTCCGGACTGCTGACCCGGCTGTACGCCCAGCTCGTGCGCGGCCGCCGGTACAACGCCCAGGCCACCGCCCTGACCCGGCAGGGACGGCTGGCGGTCTATCCGTCCTCCACCGGCCAGGAGGCCTGCGAGGTCGCCGCCGCGCTGGCGCTGGAGGAGCGGGACTGGCTGTTCCCCAGCTACCGCGACACCCTGGCCGCGGTGGCCCGCGGCCTCGACCCCGTACAGGCGCTGACCCTGCTGCGCGGCGACTGGCACTGCGGCTACGACCCGCACGAACACCGCATCGCCCCCCTGTGCACCCCGCTCGCCACCCAGCTGCCCCATGCCGTCGGCCTGGCACACGCCGCCCGCCTCAAGGGCGACGAGGTGGTGGCGCTGGCCATGGTGGGCGACGGCGGCACGAGCGAGGGCGACTTCCACGAGGCGCTGAATTTCGCGGAGCTCTGGCAGGCCCCGGTCGTCTTCCTGGTGCAGAACAACGGCTTTGCCATCTCCGTGCCGCTCGCCAAGCAGACCGCCGCGCCCTCCCTCGCCCACAAAGCGGTCGGCTACGGCATGCCCGGCCGCCTGGTCGACGGCAATGACGCGCCCGCGATGCACGAGGTGCTCGGTGAGGCCGTCCAACGCGCCCGCCGGGGCGGCGGCCCCACCCTCGTCGAGGCCGTCACGTACCGCATCGAGGCGCACACCAACGCCGACGACGCCACCCGCTACCGCACCGACGCCGAGGTCGAGACCTGGCGGGCGCACGACCCGATAGCCCTGCTGGAGCACGAGCTGGCCGGCCGTGGCCTGCTGACCGACGAGTTCGTCGCCACCACCCGGGAGAGCGCCGAGCAGCTGGCCGCCGACCTCCGCGAGCGGATGAACGCCGACCCGGTGCTGAACCCGATGGACCTGTTCACCCACGTGTTCGCCGAGCAGACCGGCCAACTGCGCGCCCAGGCGGCGCAGTTGCGCGCCGAGCTGGAGGCCGAGGCCGCCGGACACACCGAGGACACCGCGGGCACCGCGCCCGCCGAGGAGGCCAGGCCATGACGACCACCGCTCCGGCCACCGCGCGCAAGCCCGCCACCATGGCGCAGGCGCTGACCCGTGCGCTGCGTGACGCCATGGCCGAGGACCCGGCCGTCCATGTGATGGGCGAGGACGTCGGCGCCCTGGGCGGCGTCTTCCGCATCACCGACGGCCTGGCCAAGGAGTTCGGCGAGGACCGCTGCACGGACACCGCGCTCGCCGAGGCCGGCATCCTGGGCACCGCCGTCGGCATGGCGATGTACGGGCTGCGGCCGGTGGTCGAGATGCAGTTCGACGCGTTCGCCTACCCGGCGTTCGAGCAGCTGGTCAGCCATGTCGCCCGGATGCGCAACCGCACCCGCGGCGCGGTCCCGATGCCACTGACCATCCGCATCCCCTACGGCGGCGGCATCGGCGGCGTCGAGCACCACAGCGACTCCTCCGAGGCCTACTACCTCGCCACCCCGGGGCTGCACGTCGTCACCCCCGCCACCGTCGAGGACGCCTACGGCCTGCTGCGGGCCGCCATCGCCTCCGACGACCCGGTCGTCTTCCTGGAGCCCAAGCGGCTGTACTGGTCGAAGGCCGAGTGGTCGCCGGACACGCCCACCGCGGTCGCGCCCCTGGGCCGGGCCGAGATACGCCGCCGCGGCAGCAGCGCCACCCTGATCACCTACGGCCCCTCGCTGCCCGCCTGTATGGAGGCCGCCGAAGCCGGCCGCGCCGAGGGCTGGGACCTGGAAGTGGTCGATCTGCGCTCCCTGGTGCCGTTCGACGACGAGACGGTCTGCGCGTCCGTACGGCGCACCGGACGGGCCGTGGTCGTCCACGAGGCCGGCGGCTTCGGCGGGCCCGGCGGGGAGATCGCCGCCCGGATCACCGAGCGCTGCTTCCACCACCTGGAGGCGCCCGTGCTGCGGGTGGCCGGCTTCGACATCCCCTACCCGCCGCCCATGCTGGAGCGGCACCACCTCCCGGGCGTCGACCGGATCCTGGACACCGTCGCGCGCCTGCAGTGGGAGTCGGACTGGACCGAAGGACGTGGTGCGTGATGGCCGTGGTCCGTGAATTCACCCTGCCCGACCTGGGGGAGGGCCTCACCGAGGCGACGATCGTGCAGTGGCTGGTCGAGGTCGGCGAGGTCGTCGCCGTCGACCAGCCGGTGGTCGAGGTCGAGACCGCCAAGGCGATGGTCGAGGTGCCGTGCCCGTACGGCGGCGTGGTGACCGCCCGCTACGGCGACGAAGGGGCCGAAGTCCCGGTGGGCACCCCCCTGGTGACCGTCGCGGTCGGCGCGGTACCGGACGATCTGGCGGAGCAGGCCCCCACGACGGACGCCGGTTCCGGCACCGCCACCGGGACGGCGACCGCCCCCGAGGCACCGGCCGCCGACGCGACGGAGAACGGCTCCGGCAACGTCCTGGTCGGTTACGGCACGAGCGCGGCCGCGGCGCGGCGGCGCCGGATCCGCCCCGCGGACGGCGCGCGCCCCGAGGCGGGCGGCCCGCAGCCCCCGACCGGAGCCGAGCCCACCACGCCGGCCGAGGAGGCCGGTGCGGACCGCCCGGCCCGCGCCGCGGACGCCGACAGCCGTACGGTGGCCGTCATCTCGCCGCTGGTGCGCCGCATGGCGCGGGAGAACGACCTGGACCTGCGGGAGGTGACCGGCACCGGGCCGGACGGCCTGATCCTCCGTACGGACGTCGAGTCCGCGCTCCGCGCCCGCCGGGAGCGCGCGCAGCGGCCGGCCACCGCAGCCGCCGCGGTCGAAGGGACTGCAGGCGCGACCGCCATGGCCGCCGCCCCCGGCGCAGCGGCCGGCCTCGCCCCCACCCCAGGTGAGGAGCGGATCCCGCTGCGCGGGATGCTCGGCGCGGCCGCCGAGAAGTTCAGCCGCAGCCGCCGCGAGATCCCCGAGGCGACCTGCTGGGTGGACGCGGACGCCACCGAACTCCTCGCCGCCCGCCGGGCGATGAACGTCCCCGGCACGCCCAAGGTGTCGCTGCTCGCGCTGCTGGCCCGGATCACCACGGCCGCGCTCGCGCGCTTCCCGCAGCTCAACGCCACCGTCGACACCCGCACCCAGGAGATCGTCCGGCTGCCCGCGGTCCATCTCGGCTTCGCCGCGCAGACCGACCGCGGCCTGGTGGTGCCGGTGGTCCGTGACGCCCAGGCCCGTACGGTCGAGGACCTCTCCGCCGAGATGGCGCGGCTCACGGAGACCGCCCGGGCCGGCGGGCTGTCCCTGGCCGAGCTGACCCACGGCACTTTCACCCTCAACAACTACGGCGTCTTCGGTGTCGACGGCTCCACGCCGATCATCAACCACCCGGAGGCGGCGATGCTCGGCGTCGGCCGGATAGCCGCCAAACCCTGGGTGCACGAGGGCGAGCTGGCGGTGCGGCAGGTCGTCCAGCTGTCGCTCACCTTCGACCACCGGGTGTGCGACGGCGGCACCGCGGGCGGCTTCCTGCGGTTCGTGGCCGACTGCGTCGAGCAGCCCGCACTGCTGCTGCGGGGCCTGTGAGACCGGCCCTCCGGACCCGCCCCCCGACGGGCCCGGAGGGGCACTGCGTAGGACCCTGTGTGAGCGCGCCGGGGCCGGCGATACTCAAGAGGTGAACGACCACACCGACCACGACGTGATCGTCCTGGCCGGCGGCGCGGCCCGGCGGCTCGGCGGGGCGGACAAGCCCGCCCTGTCCGTCGGCGGCCGCCCGCTCCTGGACCGGGTGCTCGCCGCCTGCCCCGATGCGGCCCGCGCCGTGGTCGTCGGCCCCGCCCGCCCGACCGCCCGCGCCGTGCTGCACGCCCGCGAGGACCCGCCGGGCGGGGGCCCGCTCGCCGCGCTGGACGCCGGCCTGCGGCACAGCACCGCCCCCACCGTGCTCGTGCTCTCCGCGGACCTGCCGTTCCTGACCGCCGCGACGGTACGCGGCCTGCTGGCGGCGGCCGCCGCCCCCGCGGAAGGGGCGCTGCTCCAGGACGCCTCGGGCCGCGACCAGCCGCTGGTGGCGGCCTACCGCGCCGAGCCGCTGCGCCGCGCGCTGGCGCGGGTCCGGGCCGCACACGGCACACCCGCCGGTCTGCCGCTGCGCGCCCTGCTGGACGGGCTGACGCTCGTCCGCGTCCCGGATCCCACGGACACCGCCGCCTTCGACTGCGACACCTGGGAAGACCTCGGCGCGGCGCGCGCCCGGATCAGGGAGCATGGACACGTGCTGGACGAATGGATCACCGCAGTCAAGGCCGAACTGGGCATCGACCTCGATGTCGACGTGGCGGCGCTTCTCGACCTCGCGCGGGACGCGGCGCACGGCGTGGCCCGCCCGGCCGCGCCGCTGACCACCTTCCTGATCGGGTACGCGGCGGGGCAACAGGGCCGGGACGTCAAGGAGCTGACCGACCGGGCCGCCGCCCTGGCGAACCGCTGGGCCGCGGAGGCCGAGGGGCCGGCCGGCCCCGGGGACGCCCCCGGCACCGGAACGAAGCCGGCGGGATGACCGACGGCGAGACCGGCGGGGCGTTCGGCGCCGCCCGGGACGACCGGCGCGGCGGCGACCCGTTCGAGGACGCGCTCGCACTGGCCAACCACACCCGCGCAGCGGCCACCGACCCGGCCCGGCGCCCGGAATCCGGCCCCGCCACCCCGTCCGTGGGCGGCCCGCCCACGGCGGCCTCCGGTGCCGCACCCACCGCGAACGGCGGCCACGACCCGGACGCCGCCGCCGGCCACCCGTCCGGACCTTCCGGCCCCGCGGATGACGGCCGGCCGCCGTCCCCCGCCCCGCGCCGCAGGCCGCCCGCCACGCCCTGGCAGCGCGCCCGCGACCTCGCCGCGCACGCCGTCCCCGGGCCGCCCGCGCCGGTGGCCACCCCGCTCGCCGCGGCGCTCGGCCGGACGCTCGCGGTGCCGCTGACCGCACTCACCGACCTGCCGTCGTTCGACACCTCGGCCATGGACGGCTGGGCGGTCTCCGGCCCCGGCCCCTGGCGCGTCGACCGGCCCGCGGGCACCGATGCTGCGGGCATCCTCGCCGGTCAGGCCCCTGCCGAGGCACTCCAGGACGGCCGTGCCATCGCGATCGCGACCGGTGCGCGCCTCCCGTCCGGCGCCACCGCCGTACTGCGCAGCGAGCACGGCGACGTACGCGAACTGCCCGGCGGCGGCCGGCAGCTGCACGCGCCGCGGCCGGTACCGCCGGGCCAGGACATCCGCCCGCGCGGCCAGGAGTGCCGCCGCGGTGACCACCTCCTGCCCGCCGGCGCGCTGGTGACCCCCGCCGTCCTCGGCCTGGCCGCCGCGGCCGGTTACGACGAGCTGACCGCCTACCCCCCGCCGCGGGCCGAAGTGTTCGTCCTGGGCGACGAGTTGCTGGACCACGGGCTGCCGCAGGCGGGCCGGATCCGGGACGCGCTCGGGCCGATGCTGGGCCCCTGGCTGCAGGCCCTCGGCGTGGTCGCGGCCGCTCCCCGTCACCTCGCCGACGACGCCGACACGCTGTACACGGCGCTGGCGGAGTCCACCGCCGATGTGGTGATCACCACCGGCGGCACGGCCGCCGGACCGGTCGACCATGTGCATCCGACCCTGCGCCGCCTCGGCGCCGAGGTGCTGGTGGACGGCGTGGCGGTGCGCCCCGGGCATCCGATGCTGCTGGCCCGGCTGGCCCCGCGCCGGCACCTCGTCGGTCTGCCCGGCAACCCCCTCGCCGCGGTGTCCGGGCTCTGCACGCTGGCCGAGCCGCTGCTGCGGGCGCTTGCCGCCCGCCGGCCGCCCGCCCCGTGCCGTACCCCGCTGACCGCGCCGGTGCACGGGCATCCGCACGACACCCGGCTCGTCCCGGTGGCCTACCGCGACGACGAGCGGTACGGCCTGACGGCCGAGCCGCTGCACTTCCACGGCCCGGCCATGCTGCGCGGGATCGCCGCCGCCGATGCGCTGGCGGTCGTCCCGCCCGGCGGCGCCCAGCGCGGCACCGAACTCGAACTCCTGGAACTCCCCTGGTCAGCGGGGTGGTCGGCGGGTGGGCCGGCGGACCGGGCCGCGCTCGGGGATCCGTTCGGACCGGCCGGAGGCGCCGCGTGAAGCTCCCCTCCCACGACAGCACGGCGCACGAGGTGCCCGAGGACCGCTCCCACCGCCTGATACTGCCGCGCCGGGCGCCGAAGGCGCCGCTGCGGCAGGTCGCCCGCCGGCTGATGATGGCGCTGCTGGTGCTGCTGGCGACGGTCTTCGTCGTCTGGATGGACCGCGACGAGTACCACGACAACGCCGACGGCGCGGTCGACCTGCTCGACTGCTTCTACTACGCGACCGTCACCCTCTCCACGACGGGCTACGGCGACATCGTCCCGTACGGCGACAGCGCGCGGTTGCTGAACATCCTGCTCATCACGCCGCTCCGCGTGCTCTTCCTGATCATCCTGGTCGGTACGACCCTGGAAGTGCTGACCGAACGCACCCGCGAGCAGTGGCACCTCAAACGCTGGAGAAACGCCGTGCGCGACCACACCGTCATCGTCGGCTACGGCACCAAGGGGCGGTCCGCCGTGCAGACCCTCCGGGCGACCGGCGTCGGGCGCGACCGCATCGTCATCGTCGACCCCAGCACCAAGGTGATCGAGGCGGCGGTGGCCGAAGGATTCGCCGGGGTCGTCGGCGACGCGACCCGCAGCGATGTGCTGCTGCGGGCCGAGCTCCAGCGCGCCCGGCAGGTCGTCATCGCCACCCAGCGCGACGACACCGCCGTGCTCGTCTCGTTGACCGCCCGCCAGCTCAACAAGCGGGCCCACATCGTCGCGGCGGTGCGGGAGGAGGAGAACGCCCCGCTGCTGCGGCAGTCCGGCGCCGACGCGGTGATCACCTCGGCCAGCGCGGCCGGCCGGCTGCTGGGACTCTCCGTGCACAGCCCCAGCGCGGGCGCGGTCATCGAGGACCTGATCCAGCAGGGCAGCGGCCTGGACCTGATCGAACGCCCGGTGGTGAAGGCCGAGGTGGGCAGGTCCGTACGCGAGACCGACGACCTGGTCGTGTCCGTGCTGCGCGGCCACCGGCTGCTCGGCTACGACGACCCGGAGGCCAGCCCGCTGCAGAGCACGGACCGGCTGATCACCATCGTCCGGGCGGCCGTGTCGGACGAGTCGGACCTGCCCGCCAAGCAGTCGGCGCGGCCGACGCTGCCGGGCACCACCGTCTCCCCGATGCGCCGGCTGGACGGCGAATGACGGCCCGTTAACCCGCTCCGACATGCGGCGGTGTGACGACGCGTCCGTGGTCACCGGCCCCCGTGCCATCGCTCTGTCCGCGGACGGCGAGTAGCCTCGCGCCCATGCGAGCGATCACTATCCCGGAGCCCGGTGGCCCCGAAGCACTTGTCTGGACGGATGTGCCCGACCCGCAGCCCGGCGAGGGCGAGGTCCTGATCGAGGTCGCGGCCAGCGCCGTGAACCGCGCCGACCTGCTCCAGCGGCAGGGCTTCTACGACCCGCCGCCCGGAGCCTCGGCGTACCCGGGGCTGGAGTGCTCGGGACGCATCAGCGCGGTCGGCCCGGGCGTGCACGGCTGGGCGGTCGGCGACGAGGTGTGCGCGCTGCTGGCGGGCGGCGGCTACGCGGAGAAGGTCGCGGTGCCGGCCGGGCAGGTGCTGCCGGTGCCGCCCGGCCTGGACCTGGTCACGGCTGCCGCGCTGCCCGAGGTGACCTGCACGGTCTGGTCCAACGTCTTCATGATCGCCCACCTGCGGCCCGGCGAGACGCTGCTGGTCCACGGCGGCGCGAGCGGCATCGGCACGATGGCGATCCAGCTCGCCAAGGCCGTCGGGGCGCGGGTCGCGGTCACCGCGGGCGGCCCCGAGAAGCTGGCCCGCTGCGCGGAGCTCGGCGCGGACATCCTGATCGACTACCGCGAGCAGGACTTCGTCCAGGAGATCCGCAAGGCCACCGACGGCAAGGGCGCGGACGTCATCCTCGACATCATCGGCGCGAAGTACCTGCAGCGGAACGTGAAGGCGCTGGCGGTCAGCGGGCGACTTGCGATCATCGGGCTGCAGGGCGGGGTGAAGGCGGAGCTGAACCTCGCCGCGCTGATGGCCAAGCGCGCCGCGATCACCGGCGCCGGGTTGCGCGCCCGCCCGCTGAGTGAGAAGGCGGCCATCGTCGCGGCCGTACGCGAGCACGTCTGGCCGCTGATCGGCAACGGCCAGGTCCGGGCGATCGTGGACCGTACGCTCCCGATGGCCGAGGCCGCGGAGGCGCACCGCGTCGTGGACGCGAGTGTGCACGTCGGCAAGGTCGTGCTGACCGTCTGAACCGGCCGCTGCGGCCTTCCGGATCACCCCTCCCGGGCCGTCGGCGGATAACCCGGCGGACAGTCCCAAGATGCCGTGCATCTGATCACATGTGACGCTGGGCTGGTCACCCGACGGCTCGGCACGGGAGGGGCACCGTGGTCGCTCCAGGTTTCCGTTCGCGCATTGCCAGCAGTCTTTTGGTCGCCGCCGTCGTCCTGCCCGTTCCGTTGGGAGCCGTACCCGCGGCGGCCGCGGACCGGCAGGCCACACCGGTGGACCGCTCACCGCAGCTCGTCCGGCCGGGCGATTCGCCGGACGACGACGTGCCGGAGGAGTTCCGGCCCGAGATGCTCGGGGCGGATGCCTTCGCCGCCGAGGACTTCGGGAGCGATCTGCCGCAGGTCGAGGACCCGTTCGCGCCGGGCCGGGGCCACGCCGGCCACCCGGGGGCTCCGGCCCGCTTCCGCGAGCTCCCGGACGGCTTTCCCGGCTTCCCGTACGACATGGCGGGCTATCCGCGCCGGGTGCCGCACCACCACCCGGGCCGCTGGCACGGCCGGTGGCACCACCACCCCCACTCGTTCGGTCCGGGCTTCCACGGGGCCGGCCCGGGCAGTGCGGAGTTCGCGGGCCGCGGCCCCTCCCGGAAGGCGATGCCGGACGATCCGTCCGACTCCGACCGCGCCCACGCGCTGCCCGGCCGTCGCGATCCGGTGAAACGGCATGTCCCGGCGGAGGCCGTATCCGACACCGCACCCTCGCACTCCACCCCGTCGCACCGCGTCAGGACGGCGGACCGGCACAGCCCTCGCTCGTACGAAACGCTGCCGCCGCTCCCGTCGCCCACCGTCCCCGAGGACGCGACCACCGGCACCACGGACGGGGACGGGGACACGGTCCGCCCGTACGCCCTGGAGTCCCCGACGGCACCGGTCGAGCGGGTGCTGCCGATGGGTGCGGGTCTGGCGCTGACGGGCCTGGGTCTGGCGTTCCTGGGTCTGCGACTTCGCCGCCGCTGAGGCCGCAGCTTTCCTGCCTCCTCGTTTCACGTGAAACGAGGAGGCAGGAACGCCACACCGTTTCACGTGAAACGCTCCCGGTTGTTTCACGTGAAACGGTGGAAACGGTTGGCGTGGTTTCACGTGAAACAGCGCGAATCCGTGGTTTCACGTGAAACACCGGGGATCGGGTCCCCCGGAAAGGTGGATCACGTTCTCCCGGGGGCAACACCGTCGAGAAGCCCTCGTACGAGAGAATGGCGGCATGGATATGCCGATGAACGAACGGTCGCAGGAGAACCCGCACGTCCTGGTTGTCGGCCCGGACGGCATGGCGCTCGGCAGCGCCGGCTCCGGCGGCGGGGACGACGGCAACGAGCCCCGCGAGGTCCCGGTGACGGACATGGTCGAACAGCCTGCGAAGGTCATGCGCATCGGCAGCATGATCAAGCAGCTGCTGGAAGAGGTGAAAGCCGCTCCTCTCGATGAGGCCAGCCGGGTCAGGCTCAAGGAGATCCACGCCAGCTCGGTGAAGGAGCTGGAGGACGGGCTGGCGCCCGAACTGGTGGAGGAGCTGGAGCGGCTGTCGCTGCCGTTCACCGATGAGTCGGTGCCCACGGAGGCGGAGCTGCGGATCGCCCAGGCGCAGCTGGTGGGCTGGCTGGAGGGGCTGTTCCACGGCATCCAGACCGCGCTGTTCGCCCAGCAGATGGCCGCCCGCGCCCAGCTGGAGTCGATGCGCCGGGCCCTGCCGCCCGGTGTCCTGCCCACGGAGGGCGACGAGGGCAAGCCCGGCCACGGCGGCGCCCGCTCGGGCCCGTACCTCTGACCGTATGCACGAGGGGCCGGCACGCGAGATGCGTGCCGGCCCCTTCTGTATGCGGTGCGACCGTCAGCCGCTGCGACCGGTGGAGATGGTCAGCTCGATCGTGGCGTCCTTGGTCGGGTACCACCAGCTGATGGCGGCCGGGGACTGATCCGTGACGGTGTTCTTGCCCCAGATCGCGCTGTCCTCTTCCTTGACGATCTTGTACTTCCAGCCGGCCGCCTTGATGCACTCCTTCACCGAGTCCAGGTTCTTGAACCGGAACGACGGGAAGAGGATCTTGCGCTTGTCGGCGTAGCTCTTGGTCGGGTTGGTGCACTCGGACGTCAGGATCGTCGCCGTCTTGTCCTCGGGGCGGACGCTCTCGGTGGGCGAAGCGGAGTAGCTGGACGGGGTGACGTCGCCGCCGGTGTCGTCGGTGGAACCGGCGCTCAGACCGATGCCGATCGCTATCGCGGTGACCACGACGACACCGACGATCGCCGAGACCACGATCACCGGGGTGTTGTTCTTCCGCCCGCCGGGCCCGCCGGCCGACGGCATCGAGGCGGTGATCGGCGGCGGGGGCGGGGTGTACGCCGGCGGAGCCTGGTACCCGCCCGCGTTGAACGGCGCCGGGCCCGGGACCGGACCGGGGGCCGGCGTCGGGTAGACGTTGTTCGGCGGCGGGGGCGTCTGCGGGCCGTAGCCGACCGCCTGCGTCGGCTGGTAGGGCTGCTGGACGTTCGGCGGGACCGGCGTCTGCGGGTTTCCGGAGGCGGTGGGGAAGACCGCCGAGGACACCGAGGAGCCGCTGGTGCGCGCCCGCGGGCCCTCGCCGATGATCAGCGGGGTGGCACCGGACTGGCCGGACCCGGCGATCCGCAGACACTCGTCCCGCATCGCCTCGGCGGTCGGGAACCGTTCGTTGGGGTTCTTCTTCAGCGCCCGGGCCACCAGCGCGTCCACGGCCGGCGGCAGCGAGCGGTTGATGCTCGACGGGACCGGCGGCTCTTCCTGGACGTGGGCGTAGGCGATGGCGAGCGGGGAGTCCGCGTCGAACGGCAGCTGGCCGGTCAGCAGCTCGAAGAGCATGATGCCGACGGAGTACAGGTCGGAGCGGGCGTCCACCCCGCGGCCCAGCGCCTGCTCGGGGGAGAGGTACTGCGGGGTGCCGACCACCATGCCGGTCTGGGTCATGGACGTCACGCCGGACTGCATGGCGCGGGCGATACCGAAGTCCATGACCTTGACGACGCCGCGCTTGTTCAGCATGACGTTGCCGGGCTTGATGTCGCGGTGGACCAGGCCCATCTCGTGGCTGACTTCCAGCGCCGCGAGCACATCGGCGGTGATCTTCAGGGCCTTTTCGGTCGGCATCGCGCCGTGCTGGGCGATGTCGGCGTCGAGGTCGGAGCGCAGCGGCTGGCCCGCGACGTACTCCATGACGATGTACGGCACCATGCCGCCGTCGAGCTCGTCCTCGCCGGAGTCGAAGACCGAGACGATATTGGTGTGCGTGAGCTTCGCCACTGACTGCGCCTCACGGCGGAAGCGCTCGCGGAAGGCCTGCTCGCGGCCGAGCTCGGTGTGCAGTGTCTTGATCGCGACGTCGCGGTCGAGCACGGTGTCGTGCGCGAGGTGCACGGATGCCATTCCACCGGCCCCGAGAAGATCACGAAGCTGGTAACGTCCTCCGCCGACCGAACGGCCCTCGAATTGGCCCTGAGCGCCGTCCTGGCTCATCGTTCCGCTTCCCCCTAGGCGCACGGCGCACTACCCGTACGTATAGCGATCAAAATCTGGAATTCCGGAGCCAAGTGTGCCCCAGGGCCCGGACACGTCAAGCTGTGTGCCCGTTCCGTGACCAGATGTGCAAGATCCGGTCACGGACCTGAGACGTTCGGCACCCTGAATCACCGGGGGTGAACTTGCGATGTCAGGCGAACGGCGGGTTTGATGGCCGGTCCACGACGGACCGGTGGGTGCCGCGGAACCTGTAGCGTGCTCTAGCGAAGACCGATGACCTTACCGCTCTCGGGCGGATCGATTCGACGGCGAGGACCGATGGCACCGACGCAGAGCCCCCAGGGCCCGTCCGATCCTGAGGCCACCGGCTCCCGTGTCCCCGACGCACCGGAGATGTGGGGCAACGGCGGCCTGGTCGGCGACGGCCGGTACCGGCTCACGCGGCGCCTCGGGCGCGGCGGCATGGCGGAGGTGTTCGCCGCCGAGGACGTGCGCCTCGGCCGCACCGTGGCCGTGAAGCTGCTGCGCGCCGACCTCGCCGAGGACCCGGTGTCCAAGGCCCGCTTCACCCGCGAGGCACAGTCCGTGGCCGGTCTGAACCACCACGCGGTGGTCGCGGTCTACGACTCCGGTGAGGACCTGGTCGGCGGCAACACCGTGCCGTACATCGTGATGGAGCTGGTCGAGGGCCACACCATCCGTGATCTGCTGCTGAACGCCGACGCCCCGCCGCCGGACCAGGCGCTGATCATCGTCTCGGGCGTGCTGGAGGCGCTGGCCTACAGCCACCAGCACGGCATCGTGCACCGTGACATCAAGCCCGCGAACGTGATCATCACGAACAGCGGCGCCGTGAAGGTCATGGACTTCGGCATCGCCCGCGCCCTGCACGGCGCGCAGTCCACGATGACCCAGACCGGCATGGTCATGGGTACGCCCCAGTACCTCTCTCCTGAGCAGGCGCTCGGCAAGACCGTCGACACCCGTTCCGACCTCTACGCCACCGGCTGTCTGCTGTACGAACTCCTCGCGCTGCGGCCGCCGTTCACCGGCGAGACCCCGCTCTCGGTCGTCTACCAGCACGTCCAGGACATGCCGGTGCCGCCCTCCGAGGTCGCCGAGGGCGTGCCGCCGGAGCTGGACGGCCTGGTCATGCGGTCGCTGGCCAAGGACCCCGACGACCGGTTCCAGACCGCCGAGGAGATGCGCGGGCTGGTCCAGTACTCGCTGCAGATGCTGCAGGAGCAGGGCGGGCACACCGGCACCTGGAACACCGGCCCGGTGGTCATGCACGAGGGCGGTCACTCGCCGTCCATGGGGACCGCCGCGACCACCGCGCTGCCGCACCCGGACGCCGGCCACACCACGGCGCAGCCGATCCTCACGCACGGGATGCGGGAGGATGACGGCGGCTTCGAGGGCGGGCCCCGCCCGGCCAGGGGCGGCCGCGGCAAGGTCTGGCTGATCGCGGCGCTCGCACTGATCGCCATCGCGGTCGGGGTGGCCTTCGCGCTGCAGAACACCAAGGACCCGGGCCGTCAGCACGAGACGCACACCACGCAGTCGCCGACGCCGAAGAAGCACAAGGAGACCAGCGAGCCGACGACCGAGGAGCCGACCACTCCGGAGACCCAGCCGGAGGGCACCGGCGGCGACAGCGGTTCGTACACCCAGGCGCCGACGACGCCGCCGAGCACCCCGCCGAGCTCCGAGCCGCCGACCTCGCAGCCGCCGACGACCGAGGAGCCGACCACCGAGCCGCCCACCGACACCACCGGTGGCACGGCCGACGGTGGCACCGCGGACGGTGGGACGGCCGACGGCGGTACCGCGGACGGCGGGACGGCCGACGGCGGCTCGACGGCCGGGGCGGACAGCGGGGCGTCCTCGGGCGCGGACAGCGGCGCCACGCTGGGCACGACCGGCGGCTGACCGGCCGCGCGCCGTAACGGGTCAGCGGGTGAACGCGTCGCGCACGGCGCGGTATTCGCGGGTCCACCACACCGCCAGCGCGGCCGCCGCCGGGAATTGCGGATCGGTGCGGCGGTCGCCGAGCTGGTAGCGCCAGGTGAGCATCCAGAAGTCGTTCAGCCGCTCCCACCACACCCGGTGGACGGCCGCGGCGAGTTCGTCGGCGCCGGCCCCGCAGGCGCTGCGGTAGGCACCGGCGTACGCCGCGACCTTGGCCAGGTCCAGGGTGCCGCAGGGGCGTACGAAGAAGATCGCGGCGGCGCGCACCGCCTCCTCGGCGCGGGGTTGGACGCCCAGCCGGTCCCAGTCGACGATCGCGGTCGGCTCGCTGCCGCGGTAGAGCACGTTCAGCGGGTGGAAGTCGCCGTGTACCCAGCCGGCGGCGGGCTCCGCGCCGGGTGCGGGGCGTCGGTGCACCTGCCGTTCCAGGAGGGCCCGACGCTCCAGCAGCCGGTGCTCGGCGAGCTCGTCGAAGCTGGTGCGCGGGCGGGCGCAGCGGGCCAGGTCCAGCAGCTCGTCGATGGTCTCGAAGGTCCGCTCGGGGTCGGCGCCGGCGTCCGCGCAGGGCAGTCGGGGCGGAGGCGGTTCGTCCGCCATGACCTGTGCCAGCGCGGTGTGCACGAGCCCGAGCAGGGCGCCGAGCCGGCGGGACTGGCCGGCGGTCAGCGCGGCCCCGCTCAGGTGCCGCCCCTCGACCCAGGGGTGCAGCGCGTAGCAGCGGCCGTCGAGGACGGTGACGGTGCGGCCGTCGGCGTCGGCGACGGGCGGGGCGACCGGCAGGCCGAGCGCGGCGAGCCGCCGGGTGGCGCGGTGCTGGCGGGTGAGCGCGGCCAGGTCGCCGTCGAGGTGGTGCTTGAGGAAGTAGCGGCCGCGGGTGGTGGCGAGGAAGTAGCCGTGGTTGAGCAGGCCCTCGGCGACGGGTTCGCAGGACAGCGGCGCGCCGGCGCCGGTGTAGTGGCGGAGCAGGGATCCGAGGGCGTCTTTGTCGGGCGTCGCCGCCGTCCGGACTACAGATGAGCGCAGCACGCGCCAGATGTTAGATCAACTACACCTATGCGGGTGGGGGTATCGGAAAGCCTCACCCTGAGTGAGCGAGGTCGAGGGCCGGCACCTCGGTGAGGTGGTGCAGGGTGACGAACTCCGGCTCGACGCGCAGGAAGACGGGATCGAAGGGCACCCCGTCGGGCAGGGTGACGGTGGTGAAGGGCAGCGCCCGCCGACTGGCCGAGACCCGCCCGTAGGGGGTGCGGCCGAGCAGCTCGATGGCACGGTGGTGGTCGGTGGGCACGCCGCCACCCTGCCGGTCGGGGCGGGCAGGCAACAGGATCCAGCAGCCTTGAACGAACGGGACGATGGTCCTGAATCGCCATGACCCGGGCGGCCGGAGTGGTGGCAGCTCGCGGCGCGGCCGTCCCGTAACCCGTCGGTCAGCGGCGCTCCGCCTGCCGGCGCGCCACATAGGCGGCGGCCTGGGAGCGGCGCTCCATGCCGAGCTTGGAGAGCAGGCTGGAGACGTAGTTCTTGATGGTCTTCTCGGCGAGGTGGAGGCGCTCCCCGATGGCGCGGTTGGTCAGGCCCTCGCCGATCAGGTCGAGGATCCTGCGCTCCTGCTCGGTCAGGCTCGCCAGCCGGTCGTCCCCCTTGGCGGCGTTGCCGTCGCGCAGCCGCTCCAGTACGCGGGCGGTGGCCACGGGGTCGAGCAGCGACTTGCCGGCGGCCACGTCACGGACGGCGGAGAGCAGTTCGTTCCCCCGGATGGCCTTGAGGACATAACCGGATGTACCGGCCATAATCGCATCGAAGAGTGCCTCGTCGTCCGCGAAGGAGGTGAGCATCAGGCACTTGATGTCCGGATTCTGTGAACGGATCTCCCGGCAGACCTCGACCCCGCTGCCGTCCGGCAGCCGGACGTCCAGCACGGCCACGTCGGGACGCGTCGCAGGGATCCTCACCAGGGCATCTGCGGCGGTGCCGGCCTCGCCGACCACCTCGATGTCCGCCTCGACCGCGAGCATTTCGTGGACCCCGCGGCGGACGACTTCATGGTCGTCGAGCAGAAATACCGTGATTTTTCCGTCTTCGGGCACGGGCTCAGTCTCACACATCAAGTCTTCCCGTGCTCCAGGTCACCGATATAACGTGCCGTTGTCCCGGCGGCCTGCAACGCTGTGACCAGGAGTTGTTCCAGCCTTCGTGATTTTACTTGGAAATCCAAGCAAAATCGCAGGTCAGCGCCGTTTCCACTTCGGCTTTGACAATGGGTAACGTGCAATGAGCAGGCCACTGTCCGGGAGCTTTGTTCCACCCGGATCCGGCCGCGTTCGCACACACCCCGTGCGCCGTATCGGATACCGGGTGAGCCGCAATACGGCCACCGGCGGACCCCGGGGGCCGGACAGACGGAGGAGCAGCACGTGACCGTGGAAGGCACTGCGCAGCGGAAAAACACCCGCGGCGGCAGCAAGCGCACCACCGCCAAAAAGGCGACGCCGGCCAAGAAGGCGTCCCCGGCCAAGGCCCGTCCCAACGGCCGAGCCGACGAGGCGGAGCAGGATCAGCTCGTACAACTGCTGACCCCGGAAGGGAAGCGGGTCGAGCACCCGGACTACGCCATCGACCTTTCCCCCGAAGAACTGCGCGGCCTCTACCGCGACATGGTGCTGACGCGGAAGTTCGACGCCGAGGCGACCACCCTCCAGCGCCAGGGCGAGCTGGGCCTGTGGGCCTCGCTGCTGGGCCAGGAGGCGGCCCAGATCGGCTCCGCCCGTGCCCTGCGTGACGACGACTACGTCTTCCCGACGTACCGCGAGCACGGCGTGGCCTGGTGCCGCGGGGTCGACCCGACGAATCTGCTGGGCATGTTCCGTGGCGTCAACAACGGCGGCTGGGACCCGAACAGCAACAACTTCCACCTCTACACCATCGTGATCGGTTCGCAGACGCTGCACGCGACCGGCTATGCGATGGGTGTCCAGAAGGACGGCACGGATTCCGCGGTCATCGCGTATTTCGGTGACGGTGCCTCCAGCCAGGGCGATGTCGCGGAATCCTTCACGTTCTCCGCGGTGTACAACGCCCCCGTCGTGTTCTTCTGCCAGAACAATCAGTGGGCCATTTCCGAACCCACCGAGAAGCAGACCCGGGTGCCGCTCTACCAGCGTGCCCGCGGTTTCGGATTCCCCGGCGTACGGGTCGACGGCAACGACGTGCTGGCCTGTCTCGCGGTGACCAAGGCGGCGCTGGAGCGGGCGCGCACCGGCCAGGGCCCGATGCTGATCGAGGCGTTCACGTACCGGATGGGCGCGCACACCACCTCCGACGACCCGACGCGCTACCGCGGGGACGAGGAGCGGGTGGCCTGGGAGGCCAAGGACCCGATCCTGCGGCTGCGGACGTACCTGGAGGCCGAGGGCCTGGTCGACGAGGCGTTCCTCGCGGCCATCGACGAGGAGAGCGAGGCCCTGGGCAAGCGGGTCCGCGACGCGGTACGCGCCATGCCGGACCCGGACACCATGGCGATCTTCGAGAATGTCTATGCCGACGGGCACGCGCTCGTCGATGAGGAGCGCGCGCAGTTCGCCGCGTACCAGGCGTCGTTCGTCGATGCCGATGTCCTGGCGGAGGGGAACTGACCATGGCCGTCCACGAGAAGATCACCATCGCCAAGGCGATCAACGCCTCGCTCCGCGCCTCCATGGACGCCGACCCCAAGGTCCTCGTCATGGGCGAGGACGTCGGCAAGCTCGGCGGCGTCTTCCGGGTCACCGACGGGCTGCAGAAGGACTTCGGAGAGGACCGGGTGATCGACACTCCGCTCGCCGAGTCGGGAATCGTCGGCACCGCGATCGGCCTGGCGCTGCGCGGCTACCGCCCGGTCGTCGAGATCCAGTTCGACGGCTTCGTCTTCCCTGCCTACGACCAGATCGTCACCCAGCTCGCCAAGATGCACGCCCGCGCGCTGGGCAAGATCAAGGTGCCGGTCGTCATCCGCATCCCGTACGCGGGCGGCATCGGTGCGGTCGAGCACCACTCCGAGTCCCCCGAGGCGCTGTTCGCGCACGTCGCGGGCCTCAAGATCGTCACTCCCTCGAACTCCTCCGACGCCTACTGGATGCTCCAGCAGGCCATCGCGGGTGACGACCCGGTCATCTACTTCGAACCCAAGCGGCGCTACCACGACAAGTCGCGGCTGGACACCGAGTCGATCCCGGACCCGCTGCACAAGGCCCGGATCACCCAGAGCGGCTCGGACCTGACGCTGGCCGCCTACGGCCCGATGGTGAAGGTCTGCCTGGACGTCGCCAAGGTCGCGGCCGAGGAGGGCAAGTCCGTCGAGGTCGTCGACCTGCGCTCGCTCTCCCCGATCGACTTCGACACCCTGCAGTCGTCGGTGCAGAAGACCGGGCGCCTGGTCGTCGTCCACGAGGCGCCGGTGTTCTTCGGTGCGGGCGCGGAGATCGCCGCCCGGATCACCGAACGGTGCTTCTACCACCTGGAGGCCCCGGTCCTGCGCGTCGGCGGCTTCCACGCCCCGTACCCGCCCTCCCGGCTGGAGGACGAGTACCTTCCGGGTCTGGACCGGGTGCTCGACGCCGTCGACCGTGCGCTGGCGTACTGAGGGTTTGAGGAGAGTTCGGAACCATGACTACAGGCACCGCCAACGCCCAGCGCTTCCGCGAGTTCAAGATGCCCGACGTGGGCGAGGGGCTCACCGAGGCCGAGATCCTCAAGTGGTACGTCCAGCCCGGTGACACCGTCACCGACGGCCAGGTCGTGTGTGAGGTCGAAACCGCCAAGGCCGCCGTCGAACTGCCCATCCCCTACACCGGGGTGGTGCACGAGCTGCGCTTCGGCGAGGGCGTCACCGTCGACGTCGGCACCGCCATCATCGCGGTGGACACCGACCCGGGCGCGGGACCGGCCGAGGCCCCCGCGACCGCGAGCACGCCGCAGGAGGCCGCACCGTCCGAGGAGGACGCCGAGCCGCAGGGCCGGCAGGCGGTCCTGGTCGGCTACGGCGCCGCGCCGTCCTCGACCAAGCGCCGGGCGCGCAAGCCGCAGGCCGGTGTGCCGGCCCAGCCGGAGCCGGTGAAGGCCGCGCTCCAGGCCGAGCTGAACGGACGGCCCGCGGCGCAGCCGGCCGCTCCCGTCGCACCGCAGCCGGTCGCGCCGGTGACGCCGGACGCCCGGCCCGTGGGCGGTGGGACCGCCGGGCGGCCGCTGGCCAAGCCGCCGGTGCGCAAGCTCGCCAAGGACCTCGGCATCGACCTGGCGACCGTCTCCCCGACCGGGCCGGACGGCATCATCACCCGCGAGGACGTGCACGCGGCCGCCGCCCCGGCACCGGCGCAGGCACCGGCCGTGGAGGCTCCCGCCGCGCGAGCCGCCGCTCCCGTGGTGACCGGTGTCGTGGACGCCGCGGCCCGCGAGCGGCGGGTGCCGGTCAAGGGCGTACGCAAGGCCACCGCGCAGGCGATGGTGGCCAGCGCCTTCACCGCGCCGCACGTCACGGAGTTCATCACCGTCGACGTGACCCGCACGATGAAGCTCGTCCAGGAACTGAAGCAGGACCCGGACATGGCCGGCCTGCGGGTCAACCCGCTGCTGATCGTCGCCAAGGCCCTCCTGGTCGCCCTCAAGCGGCACCCGGAGGTCAATGCGTCCTGGGACGAGGCGAACCAGGAGATCGTCTACAAGGACTATGTGAACCTCGGCATCGCGGCGGCCACCCCGCGGGGGCTGATCGTCCCCAACATCAAGGACGCCGGGTCCAAGACGCTTCCGCAACTCGCCGAGGAACTGGGCGAATTGGTCGCCACCGCCCGCGAGGGCAAGACCTCTCCGGCGGCCATGAGCGGTGGCACCGTCACCATCACCAACGTCGGTGTCTTCGGCGTCGACTCCGGTACGCCGATCCTCAACCCGGGGGAGTCGGCGATCCTCGCCGTCGGGGCGATCAAGCTCCAGCCCTGGGTGCACAAGGGCAAGGTGAAGGCGCGCCAGGTCACCACCCTCGCGCTGTCCTTCGACCACCGTCTCGTCGACGGTGAGCTGGGCTCCAAGCTGCTCGCGGATATCGCGGCGGTGCTGGAGCGACCGAAGCGGCTGATCACCTGGGGCTGACCAGGGATGCAGGGCCGGTCGGGCAAGGGCGTCGTTTCACGTGAAACGGCGCCTGGGGCCGGGGGCGGTGTTTCACGTGAAACACCGCCCCACCCCCACGCCGGGCCGGCCCGCCCTCATGCCAGGGGCGCGCCCGCTGCCGTCCCGTCCGCTGCCGTCGACGAGCAGCTGATCGCCCGGCCCGCGCCCGCGCTCCGGCCGTACGTCAGCTCCTACGTCGCATACCGGCAGGCCGGGGTCCCGCCCGCCCTCCACCGCGGGCTGCCCTCGCCCCGGCTGACCCTGATCTTCACCCTCGACGAACCGCTCACCCTGGCCGGCCACCCGGACCCCGGTCAGGCCCCCGGCAGCTACGTCACCCTCCTCGGCGGATTGCACACCCGTCCCGCGCTGATCACCCATCAGGGCCGCCAGTCGGGCATCCAGCTCGGTCTGCACCCGCTGGGCGCCCGGGCGCTGCTGGGTCTGCCGGCCGGTGAGCTGGCCGGTCTCGATCTCCCCGCGGAGGCGGTGCTCGGGCCGCGGGGCCGGGACATCGCCGAGCGGTTGCGGGCGGCCGCCGGCTGGCCGGAACGGTTCGCGCTGCTGGACGCCCATCTGCTGCGGTGGCTGGACCGGGAGCCGGGTGGTGCGGGGCCCGCCCCGGTGCCCGAGGTCGCCCGCGCCTGGCAGCTGCTGACCGCCTCCCGGGGCGCCGTACCGGTCGCGGCGCTCGCCGCCGACATCGGCTGGAGCGCCCGCCATCTGACCGCCCGCTTCCGGCAGGAAACCGGTCTGACGCCCAAGACCGCCGCCCGGGTCATCCGTTTCGACCGCGCACGACGACGGCTGGGCGCCGCGGCCCGTACCGGCTCGCCCCCGCTCCTCGCCGAACTGGCCGCCGACTGCGGCTACTTCGACCAGGCGCACCTCGCCCGGGAGTTCCGCTCGCTGGCCGGCTGTCCGCCCAGCCGGTGGCTCGCCGAGGAGTTCCGAAACGTCCAAGCCCCGGCGGACGGCTGCGCGAAAGGCTGAGGCCGGCGGCCCACCCGGGGCCGTACCGACCGAGGAGGAACGGCGCTCATGCCGCAGACCACGTCTGAGACCACCACATCCCCGCACGACTCCGCGACCGCACCCGCACCCCAGGTGTGGCCGATGATCAGGGCCCGGGACGCCCGCGCCCTGATCCGGTTCCTGACCGAGGCGTTCGGCTTTGAAGCGACCGCGGTGTACGGCGACGGGGAGCGGGTCGAGCACGCCGAGCTCTCCTGGCCCGAGGGCGGCGGCATCATGCTCGGTTCGGTCCGCGAGGCGGACGACGACCCCTGCGGGCTGCAGCCGGGGGCCTGTGGCGCCTATGTGGTCACCGGCCGGCCCGACGCGTTGTGTGCCCGTGCCCGGGCCGCCGGCGCGGAGATCACCGACGAACCGGCCGACACCGACTACGGGTCCCGGGGCTTCAGCGCCCGCGACCCGGAGGGCAACCGCTGGTCCTTCGGCAGCTACCGCGGCGCGCCGCAGCCGGTCCGTTCGTAGGGCCGGTCAGCCGCGGATGAGCTGCACGGCGCGGCTGAAGTGGGCCACCGGCCCGGTCGGACCGGACTCATCGGCGTGTGCGGCGCCGCGGGTCAGCGCGACCCCCGCCCACAGGCCGGCGACGATCAACGCCAGTACGACGGTGTTCCGCGCACGACGGCCGGCGTTCGTCCTGGACTGCATGGTCAACTCCCCTTGAATCCCGGAGCCTCCCCGGCTCCATGCCTCCATTCACCCATGGAATCCGGGCCGCTCCGTACGCGCCAGGTACGGACTCGGGTCAGACCTGAGGTGGACCCGCCGTCCGCCTGTGGTCCCCCTTGCGACCGGGGCCGGGAAAGGGTTTGCCGTCGCCGGTCGCAGCCGCTTACCGTCGGCGGAATGAGCCGCGACTTGATCATCCGCCGGTACCGGGATGCTGACCAGGACGTTGTCATCGATCTCTGGTCGCGGGCGGTGCGCCGGGCGCATCCGTTCATCGAGGGGGAGGGCGAGGGCGAGCGCGCCCGGATCCTCCGCGAGGTGTATCTCGTCCGGGCCGAGAACTGGGTCGCCGAACGCGCGGGCACGGTCATCGGGCTGCTCGGCCTGCTCCCCGACGGCGAGATCGGCGGGCTGTTCGTCGCGCCGGAGGCCCAAGGCAGCGGCGTCGGCCGGCAGTTGGTGGAACACGGGGCGGCGCGGTACGGCGCGCTGACCCTGGAGGTCTTCGAGGGCAATGCCCGCGCCCGCCGCTTCTACGCGCACCTGGGCTTCACCGAGCGGGGGCGGCGGGTGGACGAGGAGACCGGCCACCCGCTGCTCGTGCTGGAACGGGCGGCGCCGCTGAGGTCGGTGAGCTGGCTGCACGTGCGGGAGGGCCGGCTGCTGAGCGTCCGCACGCGCGGCAACGACACGTTCTACCTCCCCGGCGGGAAGTACGAGCCCGGGGAGTCCGCCCCTGAGGCGCTGTCACGGGAGCTGTCCGAGGAACTTGGCCTCGACGTCCCCGCCGGGACCCTGACGGAGGCGTTCGTCATCCATGACGTCGCGCACGGCAAGAACGGCCGCCGGCTGCACATGACCTGCTTCACCGGCGGGCCACAGGACATCGTGCCGGTGCCGGGCCGGGAGATCGCCGAGTACGCCTGGTTCGACCGCCGGGAAGCGCGCGAGCGCTGTGCCCCGGCGCACTCCCAGGTCGTCGACCGCCTGGTGGCCCAGGGGCGGATGCCGGGCTGACGTACGGCTCCGAGCCGTCCGTCGATCGTCCACGCCCGTCCGCCCCCATCGATCGTCCGCATCGCGGAATCACGTTTCGGACGCATACCTGTTGTATCTATCCTGTGCGCATGCCCACCGCGTCCACGCCCACCGCCCCCGCCAGAGAATCCACCGCCAAACAACCGCCCGCCGCCGAGCGGGTCTATGCGCACGTCAAGGACGCCGTCCTGCAGCGCCGCTACGAGGGCGGCATGCTGCTCACCGAAGGCGAGCTGGCCGACGCGGTGGGCGTGTCACGGACGCCGGTGCGCGAGGCGCTGCTGCGCCTGGAGGTCGAGGGGCTGATCAAGCTCTACCCGAAGAAGGGCGCCATGGTGCTGCCGGTCTCCGCACAGGAGATCGCCGACGTGGTCGAGACCCGGCTGCTGGTGGAGAAGCACGCCGCCGCCAAGGCGGTGCCCGCGAGCGAGCCGCTGCTCACCGAGCTGACCGAGCTGCTGGACACCATGCGCGAGCAGGCCGCGTCCGGTGACCTGGCCGCCGTGTCCATCACCGACCGCGCCTTCCACGCCGCCATCGTGCGCAGCGCCGGCAACCAGATCCTGGACCGGCTCTACGAGCAGCTACGCGACCGCCAGTTGCGGATGGGCGTCGCGGTGATGCACGCCCACCCCGACCGGATCGCCAAGAACATCGCCGAGCACGCCGAGATCCTCGACGCGCTGCGGGCCGGCGACGCGGAGGCCGCGACCGAGGTCGTGCACCGGCACGTCAGCTGGGTCCGCAACCTCGCCCAGGGAGACGTGCGATGAGCGGTGGGACCGGCGGACCGGACGGCTCCATAGACGGCGGCTCCGGCACGGGCCCGGGGTCCGTCGGCGGCGGTTCCGCCTGCTCCGGCACAGGGGGCGGCGCCCGGCTGCTGACCGCCGACCCGCCCGGCGGCCCCCGGGCCATGGCGGTCTGGGGCATCGGCGTCGCCGTCTACTTCGTCGCGATCACCTACCGCACGAGCCTGGGCGTGGCCGGGCTGGACGCCGCCGAACGCTTCCACATCAACGCCTCGGCGCTGTCGACCTTCTCCATCCTCCAGCTGCTGGTGTACGCGGGGATGCAGATTCCCGTCGGCCTGCTGGTCGATCGGCTCGGCGCCAAAAGGGTGCTGACGCTCGGCGTCGTCCTCTACACCGCCGGCCAGTTCGGCTTCGCGCTCTCCGCTTCGTACCCCATGGCGCTCGGCTCGCGCGCGCTGCTGGGCTGCGGTGACGCGATGACCTTCATCAGCGTGCTGCGGCTGGGGTCGCGCTGGTTCCCGGCCCGGCGAGGCCCCATGATCGCCCAGATCGCCGCACTGGTCGGAATGGCCGGCAACCTCATCTCCACCCTCGTCCTCGCCCGCTTCCTGCACACCTTCGGCTGGACCCCGACCTTCGCCGCCAGTGCGGCCGGCGGCATCGTCGTGCTGATCGTGCTGCTGGCCTTCCTCAAAGACCACCCCGAGGGCTTCGAGCCGCCGCCGGCCCCGGCCGGGCACACCGGCACCGGGTTCGTGCGCCGGCAGATCGCGGACGTCTGGCGGGAGCCCGGCACCCGGCTGGGCATGTGGGTGCACTTCACCACCCAGTTCCCGGCCATGGTCTTCCTGCTGCTGTGGGGCCTGCCGTTCCTCGTCGAGGCACAGGGCTTGTCCCGCGGCACCGCCGGTGAACTGCTCACCCTGGTGGTGCTCTCCAACATGGCCGTGGGGCTGGTCTACGGCCAGATCATCGCCCGCCACCACGCCGCCCGTATGCCGCTGGCACTGGGCACGGTCGGCGCCACCGCCCTGCTCTGGGCGAGCGTGCTGAGCTGGCCGGCCGACCATGCGCCCATGGGCCTGCTGATCGCGCTCTGCGCCGTGCTGGGCGCCTGCGGTCCGGCGTCGATGATCGGCTTCGACTTCGCCCGGCCCGCTAATCCGCCCGAGCGCCAGGGCACCGCCTCCGGCATCGTCAACATGGGCGGCTTCACCGCGTCGATGACGACGCTGCTCGCGATCGGCGTCCTGCTGGACGCGACCGGCGACAACTACCGGATCGCCTTCGCCTCGGTCTTCGTCCTCGAAGCGGTCGGTGTCTCACAGATCTTGCGACTGCGCCGCCGGGCCGCCCGCCGCGAGCGTGAGCGGCTGGTCGTCAGCCGCGTCGAGGCGGTGCATGTTCCGGCCTGAGCGGCGCTGTTTCACGTGAAACGGCGGGTGCTGTTTCACGTGAAACGGGGGCCGGCCGACGCGGAGTGGTCCGCCGGCCCAAGTTCACTACGGCGTGACCGCGTTCACTACGGCGTGACCGCGAGGTTGTCCAGGATCGCCTCGGCCAGCTCCTGGTCACCATCGATCTTGATCTGCTCGGCGACCGCCGCCGGGCCGATGCGGCCGCAGGCCAGCTGGTGGAAGGTGTCCCAGTCCAGGGCGAGGGTCACCGTCGGGCCGAGCGACACGCTGCCGTCGATGGTGGCGTTGCCCTCGTTGTCGATCCGGACCGTACGCAGGAACTCCAGCGGGCCGCTGACGTCGAAGACCACCACCGAACCGGCGGGCGCCTGGGCCCTCTTGGAGACGATGCCGGGCAGCACCTTGACCAGCAGATCGCGGGTCACCTGCGCGCCGGGGGAGTCGAGATTGCCGGGCTTACCGAGCGCCCGGCGCAGGTCCTGCTCATGCACCCACACGTCGAACGCCCGCTGCTGGAGCACGAATTCCAGCGACCGGTCCTCATCGAGCGGGCTGCGCACCACCGCGTCGGGTTCGCGGGACTCGTTGCGCAGCTGCCGGGAACGGCGGATGACGGTGTATTCGAGCTCGCTGAGCATTTCCGGCGCGGTGTGGTGCCGGCGGACGTCGACCTGCACCTCCATGCGGCGCGCCGACTCACTGCGGACGTGGTAGAGGTCGCGCGGCAGGGTGTGAATCGGCCGTGGATCGCCCAGCATTTCGCATTCCAGGCCGATGATGTGCGAGACCACATCGCGAACCGACCATCCTGGCAGGCACGTCGCCCGGTTCCACTCGCCCTCGACGAGCGGAGTCACCAGCTCGGTTATCGCTTCTATGGAGTGCGTCCAGGCATCGATGGAGGACTGAAGGCTGGGATGGACGGTCACGGGACCCCTCGGACGGTTCGTACGCGGGCTGCTGTCTGTGCAGTTAAGTTACCGCTGCGCACGGGCACCCCGGCAGTGCTTTCGGGGGACCATCGTAGGACGATGTCCCGCGACCGCAGCGGGTTCCGGCGCGGGGTTCCCGGGCGCCCGTAGCTCAGTCCCCGCCGCGCTCCCGCTCGGCCAGCCGGATCACGCACACCGCGACGGCGATCAGCAGCGCCGGATCCGCGTCGTCCCGTACGACCTTGACGGCATAGGTGTCGCGCACGGTCAGCCAGCGCCGCGAGATGTCGGCGAGCAGTTCGCCCTCGTACTCGACGGCGAACTCCCGGTCCAGGATCTTGCCGCTGACGTCCAGCACGGTGCCGTCCGCCAGCTCCACACGGTAGTGGTTGCGCAGCAGCGAGAGCCGCTTGCGGCGGATGGTGGCCAGCGGCGCGTCGTCCCGCTCGATCGTCATCGTGTCGCGCACGGCCAGCATCTTCTTCCGGATGGTGATCAGCACCCGGCCTTCGGCGTCCTTCAGCTCGAACGTCTCCCGCATCCGGAGCGCCTTGCCGTCCACGAGGAAGGCGTGGCGGCCGTGTTCGTCGTCGATCCAGTAGTCGTCGCCGATGCCGAAGATCCGGTCGCGGACGAGGAAGGTGCCGGAGCGCGGCGACTGCGCCGCGGGTGAGGGCTGCATGGCTGACCTGTTCCCCGACGCCCCTGCGGAATGCGCACGCACCCGAGTGACGTTGAATGTCCACATGGCTTCACGTGCGCGCGTCCGGGCCCCCGAGCTGATCGGCAAGGGCGGCTGGCTGAATACCGGCAACAAGGACCTGACCCTCTCCGACCTGCGAGGACGCATCGTCGTCCTGGATTTCTGGACGTTCTGCTGTGTGAACTGCCTGCACGTCCTGGACGAGCTGCGGGAGCTGGAGGAGAAGCACCGCGACACGGTCGTGATCATCGGTGTGCACTCCCCGAAGTTCGTGCACGAGGCCGAACACCAGGCGGTGGTGGACGCCGTCGAGCGGTACGGCGTCGAGCACCCGGTCCTCGACGACCCCGAGCTCGCCACGTGGAAGCAGTACGCGGTCCGGGCCTGGCCGACGCTGGTGGTGATCGACCCTGAGGGGTACGTCGTCGCCCAGCACGCCGGCGAGGGCCATGCGCACGCCATCGCCACGCTCGTCGAGGAGCTGGAGGCCGAGCACGAGGCGAAGGGCACCCTGCGGCGCGGCGACGGCCCGTACGTACCGCCGGAGCCGGTCGCCACGGACCTGCGCTTCCCCGGCAAGGCGGTCCGGCTGCCGGGCGGCAGCTTCCTGGTCTCCGACACCACCCGCCACCAGCTCGTCGAGCTGGCCGAGGACGGCGAGCGGGTGCTGCGCCGGATCGGCAGCGGTGAGCGCGGCCTGACCCCGGACACCTTCAACGAACCGCAGGGCCTGGCCCTGCTGCCCGACGGCAAGGTCGCCGTCGCGGACACCGTCAACCACGCCCTGCGCGTCTTCGACCCCGCCAGCGGCACGCTGGAGACGGTGGCCGGCACCGGCAAGCAGTGGTGGCAGGGCTCCCCGACGTCCGGACCGGCGCGCGAGGTGGCCCTCTCCTCCCCGTGGGACATCGCCTGGTGGCAGGACCGGCTGTGGATCGCGATGGCCGGTGTGCACCAGCTGTGGACGTACGACCCGGCCACCGGCACGGTCGAGGTGGCCGCCGGCACGACGAACGAGGGCCTGGTGGACGGCCCGGCCGCCGAGGCCTGGTTCGCCCAGCCGTCCGGGCTCGCGGCGGCCGCTGACCGGCTGTGGATCGCGGACTCGGAGACCAGCGCGGTCCGCTGGGTCGAGCCCGCGGAGGACGGATACGTCATCCGCACGGCCGTCGGCACCGGTCTCTTCGACTTCGGCCACCGCGACGGCGCCGCCGGGCAGGCGCTGCTCCAGCACCCGCTGGGCGTCACCGCGCTGCCCGACGGCTCGGTCGCGATCGCGGACACCTACAACCACGCCCTGCGCCGCTACGACCCGGCGAGCGGCGAGGTGACGACGCTGGCGACGGATCTGCGCGAGCCGTCCGACGCGGTGCTCGTCGACGACGACATCGTGGTCGTCGAGTCCGCGCGGCACCGGCTGACCCGGCTGCGGCTGCCCGAGGAGGCGGTCCGGGTGGAGGCGGTGGCGCACCGCACCCAGCGTGCGGCCACCGAGGTGGCGCCGGGCGCACTCCGGCTCGATGTGGTCTTCCAGGCCCCGGCGGGCCAGAAGCTCGACACCCGCTACGGCCCGTCGACCCGGCTGCTGGTCAGCGCGACCCCGCCGGAACTGCTCGCCGACGGTGCGGGCGCCGGCACGGACCTCAGCCGGGAGCTGGTGCTCGCGGACGGGGTGACCGATGGCGTGCTGCACGTCTCGGCGATGGCCGCGTCCTGCGACGACGCCCCGGACATCGAGTACCCCGCCTGCCACGTCCACCAGCAGGACTGGGGCGTTCCGGTGACCGTCACCGAGGACGGCGTGGCCCGGCTCGGGCTGGTGCTGGCGGGGCTGGACGCCGCATAGCCCCCGGCGCCCGGGCCCGTTGACGGGGCCCGGGCCGTGCCGGTGGGGCGGCGGTGTTGGTGGTGCCGGATCAGTTCCCGACGCCGGCCGTCACTTCGGCCCCGTGGATGCTGTGCGACCAGTTGGTGATCTTGCTCTTGCCGACGGAGATGTGCAGCCGCTTCTCCGCGAAGTTCAGGGTGACCGGGCCGCGGGTGGTGGAACTCGCGGTGGAGCCCATGAAGTCGATGGTCACCGACTTCTGCTCGGTGCCCTTGCTGGCCGGCGTGTTGGTCGGGATGACCGCGTACGCATAGCCCTTGGCGGGCACGTCGATGGTCGAGCCCATGACATTGGGCTCGCCCGCCAGCAGCGGCAGCGGTGCCTTGGCGTTGTTGAAGCGCAGCCGCGGGCCGTTGTACAGCCGGCAGGTGTTGCTGGTGGTGTTCTTGAACTTCACCGTCACATGACTGTCCGGGCCGGTCTGCTGGGAGAACGTGACCCGGTAGGTGCTGGGCCAGCAGGGGGACACGCGGCGCGACGCCGCGCCGGCTCCCGCGCCTGCCGCGGCCGCACCGCCACCGATGATCTTCCGCTTCTTGCTCTTGGAGGACGAGGAGGAGGTCTTCTTCGACTTCTTCGAGGAGTGGCTGTTGCAGCCGGTCAGCGCGAGCGAACCGGCGAGCCCGAGGGCCAGCGCGGCGTACGCGGCGGAGCGGCGGCGGGAGCGGGGTGCGGTCATGGGTGGAGTCCCCCAGTGGGTCGCTACGGTCAGCGAGGTGTGTCTGTCATGGCACGGCCACGATATCGATTGCGGTTCGATCTTCCAGGGCGGGTGCGCGGCGGCTCCGGCCGGAGCGACGTCACCGCAGGTCAGCGACGCGCGGCGGAGTCGCGGCCCGGAAAGGCAGGGTCAGGATCCCTCCGGACAGGTCGGCAAGGTGGTGTTGTCGAGCTGTTCCGGCCGGATGCGGATTCCCGGCACCCACATCCTGGCGCCGTCGTGATCGACCCGGAACCAGATGCTGCTGTGCCCGCCCGCCTCGTCGGTGACCGACACACCGTTGGCGATCCGGCACACCGCACGCAGCACGTCGCCGTGCCAGACGTGCGCCACGACGTTGGAGCGCCGGTAGACCAGGTAGGGATCACGGGCCAGGCCGAGCGCACAGTTCTCGGTGCGGGGGCGCTGACAGGCCCGTTCGACGTTGTTGACGGTGATCCGGGCGGACCCGGTGCCCTTGGCGGAGGTCTCCGACCCCTGCACTCCGCCTGCGCCCACGCTGTCGTGCGAGGGGCCGTCCGAGGTCCGGTCCGGGCTGGTGAGCGCGGGAATGGCCACCGCGGCACCGGCCAGCACCGCGGCCGTCCCGAGCGCGGCGAGCACCAGCGGCAGCCGACGCCGTCCCCGCGCTCCCTGCTCCGTCCCCTGGTCCGCCGGCTCGTCCGTCCCGGCCGCTTCCCGTGCGAGGTCAGGGCCCGAGTCCGCTGCCTCCTGGGCCCGGTGCAGCAGATCGACGAGTGCGGGCAGCCGGTCCTCGCCGGTGAAGGAGAGCTTGCACCACTGCACCAGCAGCCGTTCATCGGGCAGCCCCTGGCCCCGCAAATAGCGCGAGAGCGACGAGCGGCTCGCCGGTAACCGGCCCTCCAACTCCTTGAGACTGTAACCGAGTTCACCATGCATACGGCGTAGAGCGAGGGCGAACTCACGGGTGGGACCGGAGAGATCGTCGGGTAGAGGAGCCAGTGGCTTACGTCGGGGATGAGCGGCGTGGTTCTGATTGCCAGGCACATCCCGCATTCCAGCACAGGGGACATGCGCGCGCGAGGGGCACTTCCGCTCCCCTGTGACGGAAGTACCCCTCGTTACACGATCCGGATCGGACCCGGACCAGCTGATGACGTTTCACGTGAAACGGGCCGTGCATCAGCGCCTCGCACCAGCCCCCTCGTTTCACGTGAAACAGTGACGCGAGGTCGTGCGGCGCCTCAGTCGCCGAACATCACCGGACGGTACGGCGTGAACTCCGCGTCCCCGCCCGGCAGGCCATAGGTCAGCGTCCGGTGGTCGGTGCCGTGGTCGCCGCGCTGCTCGTAGGCCGTGTACGAGGAGTGTGCGTCGTTGTTCCACTTCTCGAAGATCACCACGTGCCGGTTGTTGTTGTCCCCGGACGCATCGATGAGCAGGTCACCGGGCTTGAGTGCGCCGAGCGAAATCGGCCGGGTGATATCGCGGTTGGTGGCCAGCCCCACGGTGTTGGTGCCCGGCGTCGGCAGCCCGAGCGCCATGGACGCATAGCCCGAGCAGTCCTGGCGGTAGCCGTCCTTCCAGACCTGGGCCTGGCTGTACGGGACCTGGGCGCCATTGTTGGCGGTGAGCCAGGCGGCGGCCCGGTTCAGCATCTCCTGGCGGGAGCCGCTGGGCTGCGGCCGGCCGCCATCGCCGTGGACCGGTACGCCCGGCAGCCGGTCCTGCGGGACGTCCACCGCGACCACCGTGAGGAAGCCGGTGACCGGGCCCGTGAGGTGGGCCATGTACGTCGAGCAGGCGCTGCCCTGGCACACCTGGTGCCCGGTGTCGACCTGGTAGTCGGCGGTGATCCGGTCCTGGCCCGCGGCGGCCTTGTTGATCATGCCGACGGCGGGGGAGCTGACGTCGGGGCCGGCGTGCACCACCCATCGCGTCCCCCAGGTGGGAAAGTCCGCGGCGGCCGCCGCCTGCCGTCCGTCGGCGGCCGTGGACTGCCGTATGTCCGCGTCCGCGGTCTGCCGTATGCCGGTGGCGGCCGCAGGGCCGGGCTCGCTGCCGTGGGCCGGCACCGCGAATCCGGCGACGCCGATTCCCGCGGCGACCACCGCGGGCAGCACTTTCCGCACTGCGGCCCCGCGACCGCCTTGCGTGTGCTCCTTCATGCCGAGTCCCCTCCGTAGGCGGCCGGTTGGCCAATGGCCGGCGGCCGGTCGGTGAGCCGCCGGGTGGTCCCGCCGCGGCGACGGAGAACATCGTGGGACGGCGGAAGGGTGCCGGCCCCGGGCTTGGTGTCCCCTGAGACATCTCTGCCGCATGCATGGGAGTGACCTGCGGAGATGTTGGCTGGATGGGACGTCACGGGCTCCTGCGTGAGACATGACGGGACAACGGGAAGGGCGCCCGCTGGGGGATGCGGGCGCCCTGGTTCAAGGGAAGTCGGCGGTGGCGTGATGCCTTACCAGGCAGTGGCGTCGCCCGCGTCCGACTGCCAGTACGTCACCCACGCGCTGTCGTCGACGTACACCGCGCCGCCCGGCAGCGCCACCTTCGCCGAGCCGCCGACGCTGCCCTTGCCGTCACGGCCCGGCAGGCTGACGGACAGCGAGGTCCGCCGGCCGCCGTTGCGGCCGGAACCGTCGGCCGCGGAGGTCAGAACACCGGCGTAGCCCGACTCCCCGGGCGCCAGGGTGACCACCGCCTGCGGCCTGCTCTCCGGCAGGTCGGCGAGCGGCGACTGAGCGTCGTCGAAGCGCAGTTTGGGAGCGTAGTAGAGGTCGCAGGTGGCGCCGGAGGTGTTGGTGGCCACCAGCAGCAGGTGATTGACCGGCCGCTGCAGCGGCTTGGCGACGATCCGGATCGTCGCGGCGTCACAGGCGGAATGCCGGACGCCCGAGGTGCCGTGTCCGGCGGTCCCGCCGGCAGGACGAGCGTCGGTGCCGCCGGCTGCGCCGGGTACCTCGCGCCGTGCGGAGGCCTGCTCCGCCGCGCTGCCGTCGGGCCGGGCCCCGCTCCCCGCCTCACCGGCCTCCTTCTCCGGCAGCTTGCGGGCCGTCCGGGACGCCGAGTCCTGGACGCCCTGCACCGCGGGGTGGAACGGCTTGGCCTCGCTGGTCTGGAGCGGGTTGTCCTGGCCGCCGCAGGCGGTGAGGGTGAGCGCGGCCACCGCGGTCAGACCGGCGGCGGCGATCCGCAGCGCGCCACGAGGGGCGGTACGGGCGGTGCGAGGGCTGCTGGTGCGGTCCTGACGCTGCGGCATTGCGGTCTCCCCCGAGTCGGTCGGTCGATGCACTCAGATTGCCGCCCGCCGCTGCCGCGCCACTAACGCGCGCCTAACGTCCGTGCCCGCCGACGCCCTCAGCGCCTCATGTCCCTTACCGTCACCCGCTAGGCCACCCGCGCCGCTACGCCCCGCCCGCGCCGCTTCCTCCGCCCTCGCCGCGCTCGTCCCGGGCGAACAGCTGCGTCAGCGTGCTGATCGTGTAGACATCGGTGGCCTCCTCGTCCACCAGATGCATTTCGGCGAGCCGGTCCAGGCCGTCCTGGGTGCGCTCCGGGTCGTAACCGGCCAGCGCCGCCGCCACCGCCGCGTTGAGGTGCCCGTCCGCGCTGGTCGCCAGCGCCGACAGCAGCCGGGCGTCGTCCGCGGACAGCCGGGCGACGGACATTCGCAGCGCCGCCGCGATCCCGGTGTCCTCCGCCGACAGCAGCGCCAGCCGCCGCTGTTCGTCGCGCAGGGCGGCCGCGAGCCGGGCCAGCCGCCAGCGCGGCCGGGCGGTCAGCTGGGCGGCCGCGGCCCGCAGCGCCAGCGGCAGCCCGTCGCACAGGTCGACCAGTTCGCGCGCGGCGGCCGGGTCCTCGGCCACCCGCTCCGGCCCGAGCATGGCGCCGAGCAGCGCCGCGCCCTCCTCGTGACCGAGCGCCTGGAGACCCACCGGCCGGGCGCAGTCGGTGGCGACCAGGCCGTCGAGCCGGCTGCGGCTGGTGACGACCGTGGCGCAGTGCGGTCCGCCGGGCAGCAGCGGCCGTACCTGTGCCGAACTGCGGGCGTTGTCGAGGACGACCAGCAGCCGGCGCTCGGCGACCAGTGAACGGAACAGTGCCGAGGCGGCCTGCGCCGAGCCGGGAACCTGCTCCTGGGGGGTGCCGAGCGCGAGCAGGAAGTCGCGCAGGATCTCGGCCGGCGCCGCCTCGTCGCCCTCGCCGAAACCGCGGAGGTCGGCGAAGAGCTGGCCGTCGGGGAAGGCGTCGGCGTGCAGATGCGCCCACTGCACGGCACAGGCGGTCTTGCCGACGCCGACCGGTCCGGCGACCACCGCGAGCGGGCTCTCACCGGTCGTACGGTCCATCAAGGCGTCGGTCAGCGTCGCGAGTTGGTGCTCCCGGCCCAGGAAGCGGGCCGGCGGCCGGGGCAGCAGCCGCGGCGCGGCACCGGTCCGCTCGGCCCCGGCTCCCGGCCCGCCCGATACGGGACCGAACGGCGGAGCGGCGGAAAGCACTCCCTCGGGTCCCGGGCCGTCTGCCCCCGAACCCGCTGGGCTCCCCGGTGCGGGCACCCGGCCCCCGCCCGCGGAACGCGCTGCGCCCCGCTCCCCGCCCGCGAGCTGCGCCGTCTCCCGGTCCCTGCCCGTCGCCGGCTTCGTCGCGCTCCCGCGCCCGCTGCCCGCCGCCTCGGCGCGCAGGATCTCCTCGTACGCACTGCGCAGCCGCTCGCCGGGGTCGACGCCCAGTTCCTCGTTGAGCAGCCGGCGGGTGCGGTGGAACCACTCCAGCGCGTCGGACTGCCGCCCGGTGCGGAACAGCGCCCGCATCAGCCCGGCGATCAGCCCTTCCCGCAAGGGGTGGTTGGCGGCCGCGGAGTAGAGGATCGCCACCGCCTGGTCGTGCTCGCCGAGTGCGCCGTGCGCCCGGCCCAGTGCCTCCACGGCCGCCAGCCGGCGCTCCTCCAGCGCATGTGCCGCGGCCGCGAACGGCGGACTGGTGACCGTGCCGGTCAGTGCCGGCCCGCGCCACAGGCCCAGCGCCTCGCGCAGCAGTGCCACCGCGTCGGCCGGGGCCGCCTCGGGACGGGCCAGCGTCACCAGCTCGCTGAAGCGGTGGGCGTCGATCAGCTCCTCCGGCAGTCGCAGCAGATAGGCCGAGCCATGGGTGGCCAGCTCGATGCCGTACGCATCGGCGCCGCCCTCGGCGAGCGTGGCGCGCAGCCGGGAGACATGCCCCTGGACGACCGTGCGCGCATGCTCGGGCGGCTCGTCCTCCCACAGGGAGTCGATCAACTGCTCCAGCGGAACGGTGGTGTTGGGCTGCAGCAACAGCAGCGCCAGCACACTGCGCCGTTTTGCGGGGCCGAGCGGCAGCTCCCGGGAGCCGGCCGTCACGGCGATCGGGCCGAGCAGCGAGAAGTCCAACTCAGCCCTCCAGGAAGGCCGTCAGGGCGTTCGCGAGCAGGTGGGGGTCCTCGGCGCCGCACAGCTCGCGGGCCGAGTGCATGGACAGGATCGCCACGCCGATGTCGACGGTCGCGATGCCGTGCCGGGCCGCGGTGATCGGCCCGATGGTGGTCCCGCACGGCATCGAGTTGTTGGAGACGAAGCTCTGCCACGGCACGCCGGCGCGCTCGCAGGCCGCCGCGAAGACGGCCCGCCCGCTGCCGTCCGTGGCGTAGCGCTGGTTGACGTTCACCTTGAGGATCGGACCGCCGTTGGGCATCGGCTGGTGTCCCGGCTCGTGCCGCTCGCTGTAGTTGGGGTGGACGGCGTGCCCGGTGTCGGACGACAGGCAGATGGTGCCGGCGAAGGCCCGCGCCCGGTCCTCGTACGAGCCGCCGCGGGCGAACACCGAGCGCTCCAGGACCGTGCCGAGCAGTGGGCCGTCGGCGCCGGTGTCGGACTGGCTGCCGTTCTCCTCGTGGTCGAAGGCGGCCAGCACCGGGATGCTGGTCAGCGCGGAGCCCTGGGCGGCGGCCGCGGTGAGCGCGGCCGTACCGGCGTGCACGGACAGCAGGTTGTCCATCCGCGGCCCGGCGACCAGTTCGCGGTCGCGGCCCAGATAGGCCGGCGGCTCGATGCTGTGCACCATCAGGTCCCAGCCCTTGATGTCCCCGGCCGGGACGCCGATCTCCTCCGCGACGAAGGCGATCAGATCGCCCTCGGCCACCTCGCCCAGGCCCCAGATGGGCGTCATGTGCCGCTGCTTGTCGAGCTTGAGGCCCTCGGCGTTGACCGAACGGTCGAGGTGCACGGCGAGCTGCGGCACCCGCAGCAGCGCCCGGTCCACGTGCACGAGCCGGTGCTCCCCGCCGCCGAGGGTCACCCGGCCGCTCAGCCCGAGGTCGCGGTCGAGCCAGGTGTTGAGCAGGGTGCCGCCGTAGATCTCCACGGCGACCTGCCGCCAGCCGCGGGCGCCGGTGTCCGGAATCGGTTTGACCCGCAGATTGGGAGAGTCGGTGTGAGCCCCGACAATTCGGTACGGACTCGCCGGGCTCGCACCCTCGGGGACGTACCAGGCGATGATCGCGCCGCCGCGCAGCACGTACCGTCCGCCGCTCTCGCCGTCCCAGGCGTCGGTCTCCGCGACCTGCCGGAAACCTGCCTTTTCCAGCCGTTCCGCCGCATTGGCGACCGCGTGGTACGGCGACGGACTGGCGGCGAGGAAGGACATCAGGTCGTCGGTGTGGCCGCGATCGAAGCGGGCGGAGTTGGTCATGGATTCAGCATAAGGAGCCGGGCCCCGCATTCCCCGTGCGCGTGCGGAGTGACTCCGCTCCCTTCCGGCCACGATTTCTGCATTCCAGAACGAGAACCCCACTGGAACGAACGATTCCGGTCTGGTGGGCGGGTGGGTCGGACCAAGAATGACGAAGCCCGCCTCCCCGGGGGAAGGGAGGCGGGCAACGTCAGTCTGGACTGCCTCTATGAGAGACCTCTAAGAACGCCGGGACAGAGGCTCTCGGGAAGGCCGCGCGCCCGGGCAGCGGACCCTGCCCCGGAACGCGACCTGCCCTCCCCTGTGCGCTCTTTCAGAACGCGGCCTCGTCGAGCTCCATCAGCGACTGGTCGACGGACTCGGCGAGGGAACGCTGGACGGAGACGTCCGGCAGGATGTTGTGCGCGAAGAACTTCGCCGCGGCGATCTTGCCGGTGTAGAACGGCTTGTCCTTCGCCGAGGCGCCGGCCAGCTTCTCCGCGGCCACCGCCGCGCCCTTGAGGAGGAGGTAGCCGACGACGACGTCGCCGGAGGCCATCAGCAGGCGGGTGGTGTTGAGGCCGACCTTGTAGATGGACTTGACGTCCTGCTCGGTCGCGGCGAGGTCGGTCAGCATGGCGCCGACGATCGCCTCCAGGTCGGCGGCGGCCTTGGCCAGCTCGCCGCGGGCCTGCGCCAGCTCCTCGCCGCCGGTGTTGTCGGCGAGGAACTTCTTGATCTCCTCGGACAGCACGGTCAGCGCCTGGCCCTGGTCCCGGACGATCTTCCGGAAGAAGAAATCCTGGCCCTGGATCGCGGTGGTGCCCTCGTAGAGGGTGTCGATCTTGGCGTCGCGGATGTACTGCTCGATCGGGTACTCCTGGAGGTACCCGGAGCCACCGAAGGTCTGCAGCGACTGCGCCAGCTGCTCGTAGGACCGCTCCGAGCCGTAGCCCTTGACGATCGGCAGCAGCAGGTCGTTGAGGCGGTTCGCGGCGCTCGCGTCCTCGCCCGCGGCCTCCTTGATGAGGATCTCGTCCTGGACCGAGGCGGTGTAGAGCACCAGGGCGCGCATGCCCTCGGTGTACGCCTTCTGCGTCATCAGCGAGCGGCGCACGTCGGGGTGGTGGGTGATGGTGACGCGCGGCGCGGTCTTGTCGGTGAAGGCGGCCAGGTCCGGACCCTGCACCCGCTCCTTGGCGTACTCCAGCGCGTTGAGGTAGCCGGTGGAGAGGGTGGCGATGGCCTTCGTGCCGACCATCATCCGGGCGAACTCGATGATCTTGAACATCTGGCGGATGCCGTCGTGCTTCTCGCCGAGCAGCCAGCCCTTGGCGGGGTGGTTGGCGCCGAACGTCATCTCGCAGGTGTTGGAGGCCTTCAGGCCCATCTTGTGCTCGACGTTCGTGGCGTAGACGCCGTTGCGCTCACCCAGCTCGCCGGTCTCCCAGTCGAAGTCGTACTTCGGCACGATGAACAGCGAGAGGCCCTTGGTGCCCGGGCCGTGGCCCTCGGGGCGGGCGAGGACGAAGTGCACGATGTTCTCGGACATGTCGTGCTCACCGGAGGTGATGAAGCGCTTGACGCCCTCGATGTGCCAGGAGCCGTCCTCCTGCTGGGTGGCCTTGGTGCGGCCGGCGCCGACGTCCGAACCGGCGTCCGGCTCGGTGAGCACCATGGTGGAGCCCCACTGCTTGTCCACCATCAGCTGGGCTATGCGGTGCTGCTCCTCGGTGCCCTCGTCGAAGAGCACACCGGCGAAGGCGGGGCCGGACGCGTACATCCACACGGCCGGGTTGGCGCCCAGGATCGTCTCGGCGAAGCCCCAGAGGAGGGAGCGGGGCGCGGGGGTGCCGCCGAGCTCCTCCGGGATGCCCAGACGCCACCACTCGGCGTCCATGAAGGCCTGGTAGCTCTTCTTGAAGGTGTCCGGGACCGGCGCGGTGTTGGTGTCCGGGTCGAAGACCGGGGGGTTGCGGTCCGTGTCGGCGAACGACTCGGCGAGCTCGTTCTCGGACAGTCGGGCGATCTCGGACAGCACGCTCTTGGCGGTGTCGACATCCATCTCCGCGAACGGTCCGGTGCCGTACACGCGCTCACGGCCCAGCACCTCGAAGAGGTTGAACTCGATGTCGCGGAGATTCGACTTGTAGTGGCCCATGGGTACGGCTCCGTAAGGGTTCGGGAGAGGACCCCAAGGCTGGGACCTCAGACGCAATACCGGCTAGTAGCTAGCATGATGCTACCCGCGGGTAATAAGAATCAACCCCTTCCGCCCATCTGTGACGAGCGTCCCCCGGCGGTGCGCCGACTCAGTACGCTGTGGCGCATGTACGGCTACGACCAGAACGCGGGTACCGGGCAGCAGTACGGCGCGCCTCCGCCACCGCCGCAGCAGTCGGCCCCCGGGGGCTACGGCGAACAGCCGCTCTATCCCGAGCCGTCCCCGCCCTCGCTCGCCGACGCGGTGCGCGCCTTCACCACCGGCTCGATGTCGGCCGAGGACTTCCAGGGCATCTTCTCGACGTCCAAGGTGTACTGCCCGCGCGGTGACAACCCCGGCTTCCTGGCGCTGCACAACACCCAGCAGCCGGTGATCCCGATGTTCACCTCGCTCAAGGAGCTGCGGCGGTACGCGGGCAAGGAGTCCAAGTACTTCGTGATCACCGGTGCCGAGGTGCTCGACCTGCTGCCGACCGGCTACGGCTTCGTCCTCGACATGGAGGGTGACCACCGGATGGTCTTCGACGCCAAGGCCGTGGAGCAGATGGTCGACTTCGCGATGCGGCGGATGTACGGCTAGCCGCCCTTGCCGCGCGGGCGGCTGAGCGCCCCGCGGAGACCGCCCGGGTTCCTGAACGGCCGGCCGACATTGTTCGGCCGGCCGTCTGCTTTGGTTCTTCGACCTGCGGAAACGCCCGTGGGAATGACTATGCCTTGCAGGTTGTTCAGCATTCAACTAAGTTTGGAGCGACCGAGGAGGCCGTCATGCCCGCTGTGACCGTAGAGAACCCGCTGACCCTGCCCCGCGTGGCGGCATCCGCCGAGGCGCAGACCCGTCCCGTGCTGGGCGTCGCCACCGCGCCGAGCGGATTCGAGGGCGAGGGCTTCCCGGTGCGCCGGGCCTTCGCCGGCATCGACTACAAGCACCTCGACCCGTTCATCATGATGGATCAGATGGGCGAGGTGGAGTACGCGCCCGGAGAGCCCAAGGGCACGCCCTGGCACCCGCACCGCGGCTTCGAGACCGTCACGTACCTGATCGACGGCACGTTCGTGCACCGTGACTCGCACGGCGGCGGCGGGGTCATCAACGGCGGTGACACGCAGTGGATGACGGCGGGCTCCGGCCTGCTCCACATCGAGGCGCCGCCGGAGTCGCTGGTCATGTCCGGCGGTCTCTTCCACGGCCTCCAGCTGTGGGTCAACCTGCCGAAGAGCGACAAGATGATGGCCCCTCGCTACCAGGACATCGGCGGCGGCCAGGTCAAGCTGCTGACCTCCGCCGACGGCGGGGCGCTGCTGCGCCTGATCGCCGGTGACATCGACGGCCACCACGGCCCGGGCATCACGCACACGCCGATCACGATGATGCATGTGTCGGTGAACCCCGGCGCCGAGCTGACCCTCCCCTGGCGCAAGGATTTCAACGCCCTTGCCTACGCCCTGGCCGGCCGTGGCACCGCCGGCGCGGAGGGACGCCCGTTCCGCATGGGCCAGACGGTGGTGTTCGGAGCCGGCGACTCGCTCACGATCCGGGCGGACGAGACCCAGGAGTCGCGCAGCCCGAACTTCGAGGTGGTGCTGCTGGGCGGGCTGCCGATCCGCGAGCCGATGATGCACTACGGCCCGTTCGTGATGAACACCCATGCCGAACTGGCCCAGGCCTTCGAGGACTTCCAGGCCGGCCGGCTCGGCACGATCCCCGCCGGGGAGCACTGACCCGGCGCCGGACCTCGTGATGAGGGGCGGTGTTTCACGTGAAACGAGGTGTTTCACGTGAAACACCGCCCCGGCGCGTTCCCCTGCCCGTTTCCGGACCGTGCGTCATGGTGGACTGTCCGGGTGCGAAACGATTCGGATCATGACCGGAGCGGCTCCGGCCCCGAACGGCCGCTGACGGAGAAGCCGTTGCTGCCGGTCGAGGCCCGCCGTGCCGCGGCCTGGTGCGTGGTGGCGCTGCTGGTCGCGTCCGTGCTGGCCGTCGGCGTCTGGCTGTGCGTCTTCCTGAGCGCGGCGGTCACGCCCGTGCTGCTGGCGCTGCTCGGCAGTGCGCTGCTCGGGCCGCTCTACCGGCGGCTGGTCGGGATGCGGCTCAACCGCTCGCTGGCGGCCGGGCTGACCTGCGCCGTCCTGCTGGTGGTGGTCGGCGGCGCCGGATATGTCGTCGTCAGTGCGCTGGTGGACACCGGGGACCAGATCATCGCCTCGCTCAAGGAGGCCGGCCAGGGCCTCTCCAAGAACTTCGGCACGGCCGGTGCGTCGCTCGGCGACCTGGCCTCCAACGCCAAGAGCCTGGTCACCAGGTTCGGCGGTGAGGCGGCCTCCGGGCTGCTGGCCGGGGTCAGCGTCGTCGGCCAGTTCATCGCCGCCGCGGTCCTCGCCCTGCTGCTGACATTCTTCTTCCTCCGCGACGCGGACAAGGCCGTCCGCGCGCTGCACGACTGGGCGCCCGGCAATTCGGGGCCCCAGCTCGAACGGATGGCCCGCCGCGGCTTCCAGGCCATACAGGGCTTCATGCGCGGCACCACCGTCATCGCGCTGATCGACGCCCTGTGCATCACCGTCGGCCTGCTGATCCTCCAGGTGCCGGGCGCCCCGGGCCTGGGCGCACTGGTCTTCGTCGGCGCGTACATCCCCTACCTCGGCGCGTTCATCTCCGGCGCGGTGGCGATCCTGGTCGCGTTCGCCGACCGGGGCTTCGTCATCGCACTGTGGACGCTCGGCGTCGTCCTCGCCGTCCAGGTACTGGAGGGGCACGTCCTGCAGCCGATGATCCAGAGCCGCACGGTCCAGATGCACCCGGCGACGGTGATGCTGGCGATCACGGCCGGCGCCAGTGTCGCCGGCATCCTCGGCATGCTGCTGTCCGTCCCGCTGACCGCCGCGGTCTCCGGCGTCCTGCACGAACTGCGCAAGCACTACGCGGCGGACTCGGACTCCGGCTCGGACTCCAGTTCCGGCGACACCGGGCCCAGCGCGTCCCCCGCGTCCTCGTAGAGCTCGAACCACGTCGACTTGCCGTCCCCGCGCGGATCCACGCCCCACTTCCCGGCCAGCAGCTCCAGCAGCACCAACCCCCGCCCCGAGGAGGCCAGTTCGCCGGGACTGCGCCGGTGCGGCAGCTCGTCGCTGCTGTCGGAGACGTCGACCCGGACCCGGCGCGCGCCCAGCTCCCCGGAGATCTCGGCGACCAGCAGCGCGTCCCCGTCGGTGTGCAGCAGGACGTTGGTGACCATTTCGGAGACCATCAGCACCGCCGAGTCGACCTGGTCCGGGTCGGCCCAGTCGTGCAGCACCTCGCGGACCTGCCGGCGCGCCTCGGCTATCCGGTGCGGTTCGGCCTGGGCCACGGAGAGCGCGGTGCGCCGTACGGGCTGCTGCGCCGGCGGTCCCCCGGTGCCGACGCCGCAGCTGCCGCCCTCACGGCACAGCAGCAGAAGGGCTATGTCGTCCTCGCGGCGGTCCACCAGCGGTCCGGTGGTGTGGTGGGAGGGCGGGCCGTGCACGGCCTGGACCAGGGCGTCGGCGAGCCGTTCCAGATCCCCTTCGTCCGCGCCGACCTCGTGCGACTCGATGATGCCGCGCAGTCGCGACCATCCGGTCTCCAGGTCGTGCCCGCCGGTCTCGATCAGCCCGTCGGTGCAGACCATCATCGTTTCGCCGGGCTCCAGGACGAGGCGGGTGGTGGGGTAGTCGGCGTCCGGGACGATCCCCAGCGGCAGCCCACCCGCGGTCGGACGGATCAGCATCGTGCCGTCGCACAGCCGGATCGCCGGGTCGGGGTGGCCGGCCCGTGCGATGTCCAGCAGCCCGGTCGACGGGTCCACCTCGATGTACAGACAGGTGGCGAACCGCTGGTCCTCGCCGTGGCCGCGGAACTCCGTCGCGTTGATCCCGGCCAGGAACCGGGACGCCCGCGAGAGCACCGCGTCCGGGTGGTGCCCCTCGGAGGCATAGGCCCGCAGCGCGATCCGCAGCTGCCCCATCAGGCCCGCGGCCCGTACGTCATGGCCCTGCACGTCCCCGATGACCAGCGCGATCCGGCCCGACGGCAGCGGGATCATGTCGTACCAGTCGCCGCCCACCTCCAGCCCGCCGCCGGTCGGGACGTAGCGCGCCGCGACCGTCATCCCCGGGATGTCCGGCTGCACCGTGGGCCGCATGCTGCGCTGCAGCCCGAGCGCCAGCTCCTGCTGTTCCTCCTGCATCCCGGCCCTGGCCAGCGCCTGCGCCAGCATCCGGGCGACGGTGGTCAGCACCGAGCGCTCGTCGGGCGTGAAGGCGACCGGCTCGGCGAACCCCGCCATCCAGGCACCGATCGTCCGGCCCGCATTGACCAGCGGCAGGAACGCCCACGACATCCGGCCGAAGCGGGCGGCCAGCGGCCAGGTGGCCGGGTAGCGGCCGCGGTACTCCTCGGGTGTGGGCAGATAGATGGCCCGGCCGGTGCGGATCACCTCAGCGGCCGGGTACTCCGTCTCCAGCGGCATGTCGAGGAACGGCTGCTCGTCGCCGGGCCGGTGGCCGTGGTGGCCGATGACCGACACCCGGTCGCCCTCGATTCCGAAGACCGCGAGCCCCTCCGGCATGAAACCGGGCATCGACAGCCTCGCCGCCACCCGCAGCACCTCCGCGGTGGACCGGGCCTCGGCCAGCGCCCGCCCCGCGTCCAGCAGGAACGCCTCGCGCGAGCGGCGCCAGTCGCCGGTGATCGGGGTGTGTGCGGCGGAGGTGCCGGGCAGCGGCTCGGGCACCTCCTGAAGGGTGCCGACCAGCTCGAAATCACCGTCGACCAGGCGGGGCCGGGACCGGGAGCGGACCAGCCGCAGTACCTGCCCCTGCTCGTCGACGACCCGCAGCCGGGCCTCGGCCAGGGTCTCCTCGGCGACCGCGAGCTGCACGATGCCGTTGACCTCGGCGAAGTCGACGGGATGAAAACGGGAACGCACCGCCGCCTCGGTCAGCTCCACCGGCTCGGCCGGCAACCCGAGCAGCCGGGCCGCCTCGGCGTCGAGGCTCACCCGTCCCGTGGCGTTGTCCCAGCGCCAGAGGCCGGTTGCGATGGCAGCCAGGAGGTCCTTGGTGCGCATTGCCTCACTTTAGGGGCGTTTGCCGGAGGCCGACCAGAGAACGGAGCGTGACCCTCGTCGCAGTCGCCGCCCCCCGGCGCACCCCGGTGATCGCGCCGGAATCGTGCCGGGAACCCGCCGGGAATCGCTGATGCGTATATGTCAACGAAGCGCCGGGGGCCGGGGCGGTAACCTGGAGCGGTTATGTCAATCCTGGGGTGGCCTTTCGGGTGATCCACGGGGAGAGCGGCCGGGCGTCCGCACCGGATCCCGACCCCCGCCCCCCTCCCGACAACTCCTCACCTCGACACTCGCGACGACTTGGATGAGCGATGCACCGGTACCGGTCCCATAACTGCGGCGAGCTCCGAGCCGCGGACGTCGACACCGACGTCCGCCTCAGCGGCTGGCTGCACAATCGTCGTGACCTGGGCGGCATCCTCTTCATCGATCTGCGCGACCACTACGGTCTCGTCCAGCTCGTGGCCCGCCCCGGCACCCCCGGCGCCGAGGCGCTCGACAAGCTGACGAAGGAGACGGTCGTCCGCGTCGACGGCAAGGTCGTCTCGCGCGGTGCCGAGAACGTCAACCCGGAGCTGCCCACCGGCGAGATCGAGATCGAGGTCACCGAGGTCGAGGTCCTGGGTGCGGCCCAGCAGATCCCGTTCACGATCAACGCGGACGACGGCGTCAACGAGGAGCGGCGCCTGGAGTACCGCTTCCTCGACCTGCGCCGCGAGCGGATGCACCGCAACATCATGCTGCGCTCGGCGGTCATCGCGTCCATCCGCCAGAAGATGGTCGCCCTCGGCTTCAACGAGATGGCGACGCCGATCCTCAGCGCCACCTCCCCGGAGGGCGCCCGCGACTTCGTCGTGCCGTCCCGCCTCCACCCGGGCAAGTTCTACGCGCTGCCGCAGGCCCCGCAGCAGTTCAAGCAGCTGCTGATGATCTCGGGCTTCGACCGGTACTTCCAGATCGCCCCGTGCTTCCGCGACGAGGACGCCCGCGCGGACCGCTCGCCGGGCGAGTTCTACCAGCTCGACATCGAGATGTCCTTCGTCGAGCAGGAGGACGTCTTCCAGCCGGTCGAGAAGCTGATGACCGAGCTGTTCGAGGAGTTCGGCGGCGGCCGGCACGTCACCTCGCCGTTCCCGCGCATCCCGTTCCGCGAGGCGATGCTGAAGTACGGCTCCGACAAGCCGGACCTGCGCGCCCAGCTCGAACTGGTCGACATCACCGACGTCTTCGAGGGCTCGGAGTTCAAGGCGTTCGCGGGCAAGCACGTCCGCGCGCTGCCGGTGCCGGCCGTCCAGGACCAGCCGCGCAAGTTCTTCGACCAGCTCGGCGACTACGCGGTCCAGCAGGGTGCCAAGGGCCTGGCCTGGGTGCGCGTCGGTGAAGACGGCTCGCTGACCGGCCCGATCGCCAAGTTCCTCACCGAGGAGAACGTCAAGGTCCTCACCGAGCGCCTCGGGCTGGAGGCAGGTCACGCGGTCTTCTTCGGCGCGGGCGAGTTCGACGAGGTCTCGAAGATCATGGGCGCGGTCCGCGTCGAGGCCGCCAAGCGCGCCGGCCACTTCGAGGAGAACGTCTTCCGCTTCTGCTGGATCGTCGACTTCCCGATGTACGAGCGGGACGAGGAGACCGGCAAGATCGACTTCTCCCACAACCCCTTCTCGATGCCGCAGGGCGGCATGAAGGACCTGGAGGAGAAGGACCCGCTGGACATCCTGGGCTGGCAGTACGACATCGTCTGCAACGGCGTCGAGCTGTCCTCCGGCGCGATCCGGAACCACGAGCCGGACATCATGATCAAGGCCTTCGAGATCGCGGGCTACGACCGTGAGACCGTCGAGGAGAAGTTCGCGGGCATGCTCCGCGCCTTCCGCTTCGGCGCCCCGCCGCACGGCGGTATCGCCCCCGGCGTCGACCGCATCGTCATGCTGCTCGCGGACGAGCCGAACATCCGCGAGACCATCGCGTTCCCGCTGAACGGCAACGCGCAGGACCTGATGATGGGCGCGCCGACCGAGCTGGAAGAAGCCCGGCTCAAGGAGCTCCACCTCAACATCCGCAAGCCGCAGGTGAAGTAGCGCCGGCGGAGCCGCACAGACGCCGAGGGGCGGTGTTTCACGTGAAACACCGCCCCTTCGGCGTAAGCGGCCGCGTGCTCCAACCGCACCACATGTGTGGCCGGGTTCCGGCCGCGCACGCACTGTGGTGCCCATGCAGCAAGCCAGCCTCCTCCCCGGCACGACCGGCCTGGCCCCGCGGGCCCATCCGACGCGCCCCGCACCGGGCAGTGATCTGCGATGGCTGATCACCGTGGCCGCCGTCTTCACCGCCGGGCAGCTCTATTTCGCCGTCTCCACCCCCGGTTTGGGATGGGACGAGACGGTCTACGTCAGCCAGGTCGACCCGCACACCCCGGCCGCGTACTTCAGCGCCCCGCGCGCCCGCGGCGTCACCCTCCTCCTCGCCCCGGTCGTCGCCCTCACGACCTCGGCCCCCGCGCTGCACTGCTACCTCGCGCTGCTCTCCGGCGCCGGGCTCCTGCTCACCCTCTGCATCTGGCGGCGCCTGCTGCCGCCGCCCGTCCCGGCGCTCGGCGGCGCGCTGTTCGCCGGGCTCTGGGTCACCCTCTTCTACGGTCCGCAGGCCATGCCGAACCTGTGGGTCGGCTACGCCGCGCTCATCGCCACCGGCTGCTTCCTGCTCGCGGTGCGCCAGCCGCCCGTACAGCTGGCCCCGGAGGCCGGCCGGGGCGCCGCCACCGGCCTCGCCGCCGCGGTGGCACTGGTCGCGCTGATGCGCCCCACCGACGCGGTATGGCTGGCCGTTCCGCTCTTCGTGGCCGGGCTCGTCGTACCGACCTGGCGCCGGTCCACCGTGCTGCTCGCCCTCCCGGCCGGTCTCGTCCTCGGATGCGCCGAGTGGATCATCGAGGCGTACCTCTCGTACGGCGGCTTCCCCGCCCGGCTGCGGCAGGCCGCGGAGATCCAGGGCGGCCTCGGCTGGCACCCGTCCTTCGCCGATCACGCCCGGGCGCTCCAGGGAAAGACCCTGTGCCGCCCCTGCCATCTGGCCTGGGACCATCCGGTGGCGGCGGCATGGTGGTGCGCGCTCCCACTGGCGGTGATCGGCGCGGTCTGGGCCGCGGTACGCGCCCGCGAACCCGGCGGAGCGCTGCACCGCTACGGCCCGGTGTGGCCGCCCGGCCACGGAGCGCACCCCGGCCGGCGCGACGGCCTCTGGCTCGACCCCGTACGGCTGGGCAGCCTCGTCCTGGACGCGGCCCGGGCCGACCGCCTCGCCACCGGCGGCGCAGGGCAACGGGACGGGCAGACCTGGCCGACCCTCCGCCTCCACGACCCCGACGGCTCGCTGCACCGTTACGGCGCGGCACCCGTCGTGCTCCCGTCACTGGTCGGCCTCTGCCTCGCCGCCCCCTACCTCCTGGCGGTCGACTACGCCGCCCCGCGCTTCCTGCTGCCCGCGTACGCCCTGCTGATGATGCCCGCCGCCTGGTTCCTGTGCCGGCTGGCCCTCCTCCCCCGCCGGCGGCACGCCGCGGCGGTGGCCCTGCTGGCCCTCGTGCTGCTCGGCCACGAGGCGGTCCAGCTGGCGATCCTGCACAAGATGCAGCGCGGAACGGTCCGCGCCCAGACCGACATCGCCCGGATCGCCCGGACCCTGCGCACCGCCGGTCTCCGGCCGCCGTGCGCCGTCAGCGGCGAGGAAGCGGTCCGCGTGGCGTACCAGGCCGGCTGCGCGTCCCGCCAGCCCGCCGGCCACGACGCCAGCATCACCCCGACCGCCCTGACCCGGCTCGGCACCCGCCGCCCCGCCGCCGTCCTCCTCGTGGCCGGCCAGCGGCCCCCGCACTACGCCCGCGGTTGGCGCAAGGTCTCCCTCCCACCGACCCCCGGCCTGAAGCGGCTGACCGCCTACGTCTCACCGGGCACCAAGCCCTGAGCGCCGCCCGCCGGCAGCCTGCCTCGCACATGCGCCCGCCCCACCCTCAAGGGCGGGACGGGCGCATACAGGCAGGGGGACCGACCAGTCGGCGACGAGGACGATCAGCCCTCCGCACCGCCGAAACGCTCGCGGTACGAGTCCAGGTCCTCGTCAGTGATCTTCGCGAAGAGCACCGGCGGCACCGTGAACGGAGTCCCCGCCGGCACCGACGCCAGCGCCTTCGCCTCGTCCTGCGAGACCCACACGGCAGTGTCGTCCGCCAGCGCGAACGCGCTCCGCATCGCCTTCGCCGACGCCGGGATGAACGGCTCGGAGACCACCGCGTACAGGTGGATCAGGTTCATCGCGGTGCGCAGCGTCAGCGCCGCCGCGTCCTTGTCCGTCTTGATCTCCAGCCAGGGGGCCTTCTCCTCCAGGTAGGAGTTGCCCGCGCTCCACAGGGCGCGCAGCGAGGCCGACGCCTTGCGGAACTGCAGGGCCTCCATGTGGCCCTCGTACTCCGCCAGCAGCCCGGCGATCTCCTCGCCCAGCTTCTGCTCCGCGGCGCCGGCCTCGGCACCCGCCGGAACCTCGTCGCCGAACCGCTTGCGGGAGAACGACAGCACCCGGTTGACGAAGTTGCCGAGCGTGTCCGCGAGGTCCTTGTTCACCGACGACGAGAACAGCTCCCAGGTGAAGGAGGTGTCGTCCGACTCCGGCGCGTGGGCCATCAGGAAGTAACGCCAGTAGTCGGCCGGCAGCAGCTCCAGCGCCGCGTCCGTGAAGACGCCCCGGCGCTGCGAGGTGGAGAACTTCCCGCCGTAGTAGTTCAGCCAGTTGAAGGCCTTGAGGAAGTCGACCTTCTTCCACGGCTCGCGGGTCCCCAGCTGCGTCGCCGGGAACATCACGCTGTGGAACGGCACGTTGTCCTTGGCCATGAATTCCGTGTAGCGGACGTCCTCGGCCTCGTACCACCACGACTTCCAGTCGCGGTTCTCCGGGTCGACGTCGGCCCACTCCTTCGTCGCGCCGATGTACTCGATCGGTGCGTCGAACCAGACGTAGAAGACCTTGCCCTCGGCCGCCAGCTCCGGCCACACGTCCGCCGGCACCGGGACGCCCCAGTCCAGGTCACGGGTGATCGCCCGGTCCTGCAGGCCCTCGGTCAGCCACTTGTGCGCGATCGAGGACGCGAGGGTCGGCCACTCCTTGCTGCCGTTGCCCTCCAGCCAGCCTTCGACCTCGTGCTGCAGCTTCGACTGGAGCAGGAACAGGTGCTTGGTCTCCCGCACCTCCAGGTCACCGCTGCCGCTGATCGCCGACCGGGCGTCGATCAGGTCGGTCGGGTCCAGTACCCGGGTGCAGTTCTCGCACTGGTCGCCGCGCGCCTTGTCGTAGCCGCAGTGCGGACAGGTGCCGACGATGTAGCGGTCGGGCAGGAAGCGCTCGTCGGCGATGGAGTAGACCTGCCGGATCGCCCGCTCCTCGATGAAGCCGTTCTCCTGCAGCTTCCGCGCGAAGTGCTGCGTGAGCTCGACGTTCTCCGGCGAGGAGCTCCGCCCGAAGTAGTCGAACCGCAGCCCGAAGCCCTCGTAGATCGCCTTCTGCTTCTCGTGCTGCTCACCGCAGAACGCGTCGACCGACTGCCCGGCCTCCTTCGCCGCCAGCTCGGCCGGGGTCCCGTGCTCGTCCGTCGCACAGATGTAGAGCACGTCGTGGCCCCGCTGCCGCAGATACCGGGAATACACGTCGGCCGGGAGCATGGACCCCACCATGTTGCCCAGGTGCTTGATCCCGTTGATATACGGAAGGGCGCTGGTGATGAGGTGTCGAGCCATTGCCGGCTGCTCCCAAGTCGCTACGGTGAGTGAGGATTTGCTTTACGGAACGTCAATATCGTACTGGACGGGGTGGGGGTACCCGCGCGGCTGTTTTGCAGTGCGGACAGCGCCCGCGGCGGCTCGACGGTGCGGGGCTCGCCCTTCCGGCAGGGGGACGGGCTGCCGCAGCGGGCCCCTCCCCTCACAGCCACGCGGCCGCGGTCGGGCCGTGGGGCCCGGCCGCGGCCGGAGGGGGTGAGGGGGACGGGGACGGGTCAGTCGTCCTTGAGGACCTTGGCGGCGCGGGCCTCGGTGAGCCACTCGGGGAACTCGACCATCAGCTGCTGGTAGAGCTCGTCGTGGGAGAGGCTGCGGGGGTCGCGGCCGGCGTGGAAGAAGCCCGCGTTGTCGACCGCGCGCTTTTCCGGCACGGTCAGGTCGTCGAGCTTGCGGAGGAAGTCGAAGCCCTTGGCCTCCGGGTCGCCGAAGCCGATGAACTGCCAGAAGATGGGCAGCTTCGCCGCTTCGCAGAGTGCCTTTTCGGCGGCCGGCTTGGAGGTCGGGGCGCCGTCGGTCTGGAAGATGACGAAGGCCGGGGCGGTGGTGCCGGACTTCTTGTAGTGCTCGACGACGGCGTTGACGGCCCAGTGGTAGTTCGTACGCCCCATGTGGCCGAGGCCGGCGTGCAGTTCCTCGATGCGGCCCTCGTAGTTGGTGAGGTCCAGATCGGCGGTGCCGTCGACGTCGGTGGAGAAGAAGACGACGGGCACGGTGGGCTCGTCGTCGAAGTGCGCGGAGAGGGCGAGGGCCTGCTCGGCGAGGTTCTGGACCGTGCCGTCCTTGTAGTAGTTGCGCATCGAGCCGGAGCGGTCGAGGACGAGGTAGACGACGGCGCGCTGGGCGGTGAGACCGTGCTTCTCCAGGGTGGCGCCGGCAGCGGTGTGGAGGGCGCGGAGGCCGGCGGGAACCCCCTTCGCCTTCGGAACGGGCGCGGCCTCCGGCTCCGGCGCCGCTTCGGCCTCCGGCTCAGGTGCCGCTTCGGCCTCCGGGGCGTCCTCTGTCTTAGGGGCGGGCTCGACGTCGGTCGCGTCCTCGGCCTTCGTCGCGTCCTCTGCCTTCGGGGTGGCCTCGGGCTCGGGCTCGGCTGCCGGGGTTTCGGCAGCCGGCTCCGGCGTCACGTCCTGTACCGGCTCCGGCGTCACGTCCTTCACGGGCTCCGGCTCGGCCTCAGCCTCCGGCTCGGCCTTGGTCTCGGCCTCCGGCTCCGCCTGCTCGTCGGCCTCCGCCTCCGGCGCCACGGTTTCGGCGTCCGTCGTGGCCGCCGGTTCGGCGCTCGTCTGCGCCTCAGGAATGGCTTCCGCCTCAGGAAGGGCTTCCGCCTCCGGGGTGGCCTCCGCCTCAGGGGTCGCCTGCGGCTCAGGGGCGGTGGACGGCTCCGGCTTGGTGGCCGGGGCCGGGTTGTCGAAGGCCTGGCTCACGAGGTCGGAGGCGGCGGTGTCGGGCGCGGCGGTGTCCGCCTCGGGGGCGTGGGCCTCGGCCTTGTCGTCGTCCTTGGCCCGGGGCTCTGCCTCGTTCTCCCGTACGGGCGTCTCCGCGCGGTCCACGGGGGAGCCCTGGGCGGGCAGGGTGGGCGCCGGGGCCGGCTCGGGGCTCGGGTGCTCCGCGGGTGCCGTGCGGGCGGCCGGGACCTCGGCCTCGGCAGGCTTGCCGGACGGCTCGGGGGAGGTGGCGGGCGCGGCCGGGGTGGACTCCTCGCGGGCCTCGGGGATGGTCGCGGATTCCGGGGCGGCGCTGTTCTGTGCCGCGCCGGTTTCTTCACGGGTCGCCTTGGAGCGACCGAAAGCGTTGCGCAGCAGACTCCGAATGCCCATCGGCGAACCTCTCTTGCGTGTGGTGGGTGCGGTGCGGCGTATGTCCGTGAAGCACGGACATGTCCCTGACCAGGACGGATACGTAAGCGTAGCGGCCAGGAGTGGCCTCATCGTGGGACCCTGCGGCTCGTGTGGTGGGCCATCCGGGGGCTATACGGGGGCCATCCAGGGCGATCCGGTGTCGGGTCGGGTTTCGGCCGGGGCCGGCGTGACATCGCTGTGGCACCGCGCCGGGATATCACATCCGTGATGGCAGGTCCCGGGGGCGGAGCGTGGAGGCCGCGGTGGAGGGGGAGTTGGTCTGGACCTGTGCGGGTGCGAGTGCTTCCGGGGAGCCTTCCGGGGTGCTCGCACATCACGCCGCGGAAACGATGTGGCAAGAGGTAAGTAAGAACTGAGTCGTTCAGGTATCCGATGCGCAGGTGTGCCCGTCTTCTCCGGTGACCATTGTCCGGAGCCGCCCGTTGTGCCTTAGGCGGCCGTAAGAAGGCAAGAACCCTTCCGAGGGTGACGGGAGATGTGGGCGCATGGGGCTGACCAGTCAGTCGCTCGAATACACGGTGATCGTGCTGGCGGTTGCCTGCGTGGCCGCCACGGTGTGGCTGTGGCCCCGGCTGTCGCGGCGCGGGATCGGACCCGTCCTGGGCCGGCTGGGCGCCATCGTGGTCACCCAGGTGTCCATCGTGTGCGCGCTCGCGCTCGCCGTGAATACGAACTTCGAGTTCTACGGCAACTGGGACGAGTTGCTGGGCAACAACGAGAAGGCGCCGCCGGTGGCCGTGAGCCAGGGCGGCGGGCAGTACGCGTCGGTCGGGAACATGAAGGGCGGGCTGATCCAGCCGGCCGGTCCCCAGGGGCTGGACCGGGTGACCGGCCTGCCCAAGGGGCCCGCCAACAGGGTCGGCAAGATCGAGTCCGTACGGATCATCGGGCGCCGTACGCGGGCCATCAACCCCGGGTTCGTCTATCTGCCGCCGCAGTACTTCCAGCAGCAGTACCGCCGGCAGCGGTTCCCCGTCATGGTCGTCATCAGCGGCTACCCGGGCGGGATCATGAACCTCGCGCAGCATCTGCAGGTGCCGCAGAACGCCGGCCGGCTGATCGCGCAAGGACGGATGCAGCCGACCGTGATCGTGATGGTGCGGCCGACGATCGCACCGCCGCGCGACACCGAGTGCGTGGACGTGCCGGGCGGGCCGCAGGCGGAGACGTTCTTCACCAAGGACCTGCCGGACGCGATGAAGGCGACGTACCGGGTGGGTCATGACCCCAGTGCCTGGGGCGCGTTCGGGTACTCGTCGGGTGGTACGTGCTCGCTGCAGCTGGCGATGCGCAACCCGAAGGTGTACACCTCGGCGGTCTCGCTCTCGGGCGACTACGCGATCAAGGACGACCTGACCACCGGCAGCCTCTTCGGTGCCGGCCCGGAAGGTGCCCAGCGCGAGCGCGAGCACGACCTGCTGTGGCGGCTGAAGCACCTGCCCGCGCCGCAGGTCTCCACGCTGGTCGCCAGCAGCCGTAAGGGCGAGGCCGATTACGGCGCCACCATGCAGTTCATCCACGCGGTCAAGGCGCCGATGTCGGTGGACTCGATCATCCTGCCGCAGGGCAGCCACCAGTTCACGACCTGGCGGCGCGAGGTCGTGCCGGCCCTGGAGTGGCAGAGCCAGCAGCTGACGTTCCCGCAGGACACCGTGCCGCTGCCGGCGCAGCGCAAGCCGGGGGCCAAGGTGGGCCAGGGCGGCGCTCCGGCGAAGCCGACCGGTCCGGCCAAGGCCCCTGGGGCGGCCGATGACAAGGGCCGTCGGCGGGTGGAGGCCGAGCGGCCGCAGGGCTGAGCGAGCCTGAACCCGCCGGAAGACGCCGGTAGTCGTAGCCGTGAGCCCGGCCCCAGGAAGGGGCCGGGCTCACGGCGTTTTTCCGGGCGGGCCGGCGTGCCCGCGCCGGTAACGGCCTTTTCTGCTACGGCCGGTACACCATCCCCGGCTCCGGTTTCGCCGGGGAGAGCAGCTGGGAGACCGTGACGATCGTGTAGCCGCGCTTCTTCAGCTCCTTGAGGATGCCCGGGACGGCCGGGACCGTGCCCCGGTAGATGTCGTGCAGCAGGATGATGCCGTCGCGTTCGGTCTGTTCCAGCACCCGCTTCGTGATCAGCGCCGAGTCGTTGGTCTCGTAGTCCTTGGCGGTCACGCTCCAGAGGACCTGGGCCAGTCCGAGTTTCTTGCTGATCTCGGAGACCTTGTCGTCGGTGCGGCCCTGCGGTGGGCGCATCAGCGTGGGCGTCTTTCCGGTGATCTTGCGGACCGCGTCCTGGACCCGGGAGAGCTCGCGCTTGACCTCGGCGGGCTCGATCTCGGTGAGGATCTGGTGCGACCAGGTGTGGTTGGCCAGTTCGTGGCCCTCGGCGTCGATCCGCCGTACCTCGGCGGGGCGCTTGGCGATGTGGTTCTTGCCGAGCATGAAGAAGGTCGCGTGCACCTTCTCCTTCTTCAGGATGTCCAGCAGGCGGTTGGTGTTCTCGCTGGGGCCCGCGTCGAAGGTGAGCGCGACGCACTGGGCCTTGCGGCAGTCGACGTCCTGACCGCCGCCCTCCTGACCCTTTCCCTTCCCGTTCTTCGCCCCGGTCGTGCTGCCCGTCGCGTCGGCGCGGGCGTCGGCCGGTGCGGTCACGTCGTACGAGGCGCAGCCGCTGACGGCGAGGGCCAGGGAGGCCGCCGTCAGCAGCCCGGCTATGGAGGTGCGGCGCCTGCGGCCGGTGGTGCGGAAGTGCTTCGGCATACGGGGCTCTCTCGGGTGCTCATGCTGCGGACGGTGGGGGGCGTACGGGCCGGCCCGGTTGCGGGTGGCTGTCGCACTTCCCGGACTATACACACGTAGTACACACTCGATGTATACATGGAGTGGAGAGAGTCACGCGGGCGACCCCAGGGCACGATCGGACGCGTCCGCCGCGACACTCGGATCCCGCCGGGGTGGACTTCTACCGTGACCGCACCGCCGCCGGACGACTGTCTGGCCCGTAACGAGTGGATCTGCGGCGACTACCTGTCCACACGCCGGCAGATCCTGCTCGACGCGGTCCTCCAGCACGTCCAGTTGACCGTCGTCTCGGTGGCGCTCGGGCTGCTTCTCGCGGTGCCCCTGGCGCTGCTGGCCCGGCGGTGGCGCTGGACGGTCGGGCCGGTCCTCGGTGTGACCACCGTCCTCTACACGATCCCGTCGCTGGCGATGTTCTCGCTGCTGCTGCCGGTCTACGGGCTGTCCGCCACGCTCGTCGTGGTCGGGCTGGCCCTGTACTCGCTCACCCTGCTCGTACGGAACCTCCTGGCCGGGCTGAACGGCGTACCGGCCGAGGCCAGGGACGCCGCCCGCGGCATGGGCTACGGCCCGCTGCGCCAACTGCTCACCGTCGAACTGCCGCTGGCCGTACCCGCGGCGATGGCCGGGCTGCGGATCGCGACGGTCTCGGCGGTGGCGCTCACCACCGTCGGCGCGATCGTCGGCTACGGCGGGCTGGGCAACCTCATCTACGCCGGGATGAACTCCTTCTTCAAGGCGCAGGTGCTCACCGCGTCCGTGCTGTGCGTCCTGATCGCGATCGCCTTCGACCTGCTGCTGCTCGGCGCGGAACGGCTGCTCACGCCCTGGCGGCGGGCGAGCCGTACGGCGCGGGGGCGGCGGGCACGGCGGCGGGACCGCGCCGTGGTGGGGCGCGAACAGCCGGTCGGGGCGGCGTCGGGGCGGCGGGCGTGAACACCCTCTCCGCGGTCTGGGACTGGCTGACCACCGGCGCCAACTGGGCGGGGGAGAACGGCGTCTGGCACCGCCTCGTCCAGCACCTCGTCCTCACCGTCTCCTGCCTGTTCATCAGCGCGCTGATCGCGCTGCCGGTCGCGCTGACCCTCGGTCATCTCGGGCGTGGCGGGGCGCTGGCCGTCAATCTCGCCAACGTCGGCCGCGCCGTCCCGACCTTCGCCGTGCTGGTCCTGCTGCTGCTCACCCCCGTCGGCCGGCACGGGCAGTGGCCGACGATCATCGCGCTGGTGCTGTTCGCCGTTCCGCCGCTGCTGACCAATGCGTACGTCGGGATGCGCGACGTGGACCGGGACGTGGTGCGGGCCGCGCGGGGCATGGGGATGACCGGGGCGCAGCTGGTGTGGCGGGTCGAGGTGCCGCTCGCCTTCCCGCTCGTCCTGACCGGCGTACGGATCGCCGCGGTCCAGCTCGTCGCGACCGCCACGCTCGCCGCGCTGGTCGGCGGCGGCGGGCTCGGCCGGATCATCACCGCGGGGTTCAGCCTCGCCAGCACCCCGCAGGTGGTCGCCGGTGCGGTGCTGGTCGCGGTGTTCGCCCTGCTGATGGAGGCCGGGTTCGAGCTCGTCGAACGGTATGCACCGGGCGGCTGGGCGCGGGGGCGGGGCCGGTGAGGGCCGGGGCGGCCGCCGCTGCCCTCGCGGCGCTGGGTCTGGTCGCGCTGCCGGTGCTCGCCGGCTGCGGCACCGGCCCCTCGCTGGAGACCCGTTCCCGGATCACCGCCCCGCCGGGGGACAGCCGCGATCTGGCGATCGGCTCGGCCGGCTTCACCGAGAGCGAGCTGCTCGCCCAGATGTACGCCGCACTGCTCGACCACGCCGGGTACCGCACCCACGTCCTCACCGTCGGCAACCGCGAACTGTACGAACCGGCGCTGGAGGCCGGTCAGATCGACGTCGTGCCCGAGTACGCGGCCACCTTCGCGGACTGGCTCAACGCCAAAAAGCACGGCTCCACGGCGCCCCCGGTCGCCTCGCCCGACCTCGGTGCGACGCTGCGCGCACTACGCCGGCTGGCCGGGCCCCGCGAGCTGACCGTGCTCCCGCCCGGCCGGGCCGTGGACCAGAACGCGTTCGCGGTGAGCGCCGCGTACGCCCGCACGCACCACCTCAAGACCCTCAGCGACCTGGGCCGTGCCGAACTGCCGGTGCGCCTCGCGGCGGGCGAGGAATGCGTACAACGGCCGTTCTGTGCCCCGGGCTTGCGGAAGAAGTACGGGATCAACCTCACCGCCATCGACCCCAAGGGCGTCGGCACCACCCCCGCCAAGCAGGCCGTGCAGAACGGGCAGGACCAGATGGTGCTGACCACCAGCACCGATGCGACCCTGGACCAGTTCGGACTGGTGCTGCTGGCCGACGACAGGAAGCTGCAGAACGCCGATTACGTGCTGCCCGTCGTCAACCGGGCCCGCGCGGGCAGCGCCCGGCCGGCCGCCGCACTCAACCGCCTCAACACGGTCCTGACCACGGCTGACCTGGCACATCTCGACGAGCAGGTGGACAGCTGGCGACGGTTGCCGGCGGATGTGGCGCGTCACTACCTGCGGGAGAAGGGGCTGCTGCCGAAGGGCTGAGGGGGCGGCGGCCGGCGGGCTGCGGCGGCTGCATGTTTCACGTGAAACCGGCACCCTGTTCCGCATCGCGCCGTCTCGCGTGAACCAGCCCCACTTCGCCACCGCGGCGTTTCACGTGAAACAGCCGGCCGTGAAGGCGTGTGAGCGCGCCTCACTGCGTCGGTACCGAGTCCACCCGCGCCCGGTCCCGCGGCACCCCCCGCTCGTCCGAGTCGATGGTGCGGCGCAGCGCTTCGTGCAACTTGGTCGGGGTGAGGACGCCGAGGAAGCGGTGGCCGTCCAGGACCGCGATCCAGCCGGCGTCGTGCTTGAGCATCTCGCTGAACGCGGCCTTCAACGTGCCGGTGAACGGCACCCACGCCTCCATCCGCCGGGCGTGCCCGGCGACCGTGCCCCCGGCGCCGGCCAGTTCCTCGGCGCCCACCCAGCCGTGCAGTTCACCGTCCTCGTCCAGCACCACCGCCCACCGGGCGCCCTCGGCCCGTAGCCGTCGCGCCGCCTCGGACGCCGGTTCACCGAGGCGGGCGAACGGCGGGCGTTCGAGGTCGCCGCGGTCGATCCCGGTGACCGACAGCTGCTTCAACGCCCGGTCGGTGCCGACGAATTCGGCGACGTAGGGCGTGGCGGGGGCGCCCAGGACGCTGGCGGGGGTGTCGTACTGCTCGATCCGGCCGGCCCCGTAGACGGCGATCCGGTCGCCGAGCCGGATGGCTTCCTCGATGTCGTGGGTGACCAGCAGCACCGTCTTGTGCATGGTGGCCTGCAGCCGCAGGAACTCCTTCTGGAGGCGCTCGCGGACGACCGGATCGACCGCCCCGAACGGCTCGTCCATCAGCAGGACGGGCGGATCGGCGGCGAGGGCCCGGGCGACCCCGACGCGCTGGCGCTGGCCGCCGGAGAGCTGGTCGGGGTAGCGCGGGCCGTAGACGTCCGGGTCCAGCCCCACCAGGTCCAGGAGTTCGGCGGCCCGGGCCCGTGCCGTGGCCTTCTTCCAGCCGGTCAGGAAGGGCACGGTGGCGGTGTTGTCGAGGACGGTCCGGTGCGGGAAGAGGCCGGTCTGCTGGATGACGTAGCCGATCCGGCGGCGCAACCGGACGGGGTCGACGCCGGCGATGTCCGCACCGTCGACGAAGATCCGTCCGCGGGTGGGATCGATGAGCCGGTTGACCATCATCATGGTCGTGGTCTTGCCGCAGCCGGACGGCCCCACGAGGGTCACCAGCTCGCCCTCCTCGACCTCCAAGGACAGGTCGTCCACGGCGGTGGTGCCGTCGGGATACTGCTTGGTGACGGACTCGAACCGGATCATTGGCCCATTGAATCCCGCTGCTCGCGCCCCTTCGCGTCATGCAGGCAATCGGGTCATGCCCCCGTGCTCTGCCGGGCAGCCGGGTAGCCTCACCGGTCGCCGCCCGGCCGGTGGTCCGACCCCGGCGTGGGAGCCGGCGCGGCGCGTTGTGCGGGCCCCGGCCGGTCGCGCAGCCGGTAGCCGGCACCCGGCACGGTTTCGATCACCGGGGGGTCGCCGAGCTTGGCGCGCAGCGTGCTGAGCGTGACCTGGACCGCGTTGGTGCGGTAGCTGGTGTGCTCCTCCCACACCTCCTCGATCAGATCGTCCCCGCTGACCACCGCGCCCTGGGCCCGCAGCAGCACCTCCAGCACCCCGAACTCCATGCGGGACAGCGGCAGCGGCCGTCCGTCGCGCAGCGCGAGCCGGCGGGCGGTGTCGACGATGACGCCGGCCCGCTCGATGACCGGCGGCGGCGCGGGCCGGGCCCGCCGGCCCAGCACCAGCACCCGGGCGAGCAACTCCTCATACGCGAACGGCTTGCTGAGGTAGTCGTCGGCGCCCAGGCCCTGGCCCAGACTCTCCATCCGATCCTCCCCCCGGTCGTGGACCGTGTCGGACGCGGTGAGCATCAACATCCGGGTCAGCAGGCCCCGTTCCGCGACGTGCCGGCAGATGTCGTCGCCGTGCAGACCGGGCAGATCGCGGTCCAGGACGAGTACGTCGTACGCGCCGAGCCGCATCTTGGCCAGCGCCTCCCGGCCGTCGTGGGCGATGTCCGCGGCGATCGCGTCGCGGCGCAGGCCGGCCGCGATCAGCTCCGCGAGGAATTCCTCGTCCGCCACCACCAGAACGCGCATGGCGTCATGTGTACCCGAGGGGCACCTTTCCCCGAGGTGAACGCCCTTCGCCGCAACGCCGCGGACCAGCGAATTCACCGCGCTGGAGTGCTGGCCACCACAGCGGGCCCGCCACCGGCCTGCCCGGCCGGGCGGCCGGCGGGAGGGGCGGCGCGGCGGCCCCCCCGGCTGGCGGCATGCCCCGGCCCGGCTGGGCGCATGGCCCGGGGGCCGTACGAGTTGCTTCCGCCGCACCGCCTCTCCTCCTGCCGCGTCCGGCCGCACCGGCGTGCTTACGATCCACTCCGGCCACCGGTCGACAGGGTGGAAGGGAACGCCACGATGAGAGCCGTAGCAGTCAGCGCATTCGGTGAACGGCCGCAGCTCATGGATCTGCCGCAGCCCGAACCAGGGCCGGGCGAGGTCCTGGTGCGGCTGGCCGCCGCCGGACTCAACCCCGTCGACTGGAAGATCGCCGACGGCATGTTCGGCGACGCCGTTCCGGTGGCCTTTCCCCTGGTGCTGGGCACGGACGGGGCCGGCGAGGTGCTCGCGATCGGCACCGGGGTCCGGCGGTTCACCGTCGGCGACGCGGTGTTCGGCCAGTTCCAGCGGCCGGAGCGGGGCGGCGGTTCGTACTGCGAACTGGCCCTCGCCGACGAGAGCCGCATCGCGCACGCCGCCCGCAGCGTCACCTACGCGACCTCCGCGGCGCTGCCGACGGCCGGCATGACCGCGTACAACCTCGTCGAGGAGACCCGGATCGGCGAGGGCAAGCGAGTCCTGATCGTCGGTGCGACCGGTGGCGTCGGCACCTTCGCCACCCAGCTGGCGGCCGGTCGCGGCGCGGAGGTGATCGCCACCGCCCGCCCGGCCAAGGCGGAGCTGATGCGCACGCTGGGTGCCGCGGAGACCGTCGACCACACCGCGGGCCCGGTCGCCGACCAGGTCCTCGCGGCCCACCCGGACGGCGTGGACGTGCTGATCGACATGACCGGCGGCCCCGCCGAGTTCGCTGAGCTGACCCGGGCCGTACGCGACGGGGGCACCGCCGTCTCGCTGATCGGCTCGGCGGACGCGGACGAGCTGACCGAACAGAACCTGCGTGGCTTCAACTTCGTCAACCGCCCCTCGCCGCAGCTCCTGGAGATCCTGGCCGGGCACGTGGACGCGGGCCGCCTGACGGTCCTCGTCGGCCGCGAGGTCCCCCTCGAAGAGGCCCTCGAAGCCCTGGAGACCAGCCGCACCGGCCGCGCCCAGGGCAAGACCGTCCTGACGGTCTGAGCGACCCGACCGGGCGTCAGCTCCGGTTCCGCCAGGCCCGCACCGCCGGCGGCCCCGCCGCGGCCAGCACCGCGGTGAGCGCCCCCGCGCCGGCCAGCAGCCAGACCCCGGTACGCAGCGGCCCGGTGAGCGCATCGGCGTACGCCCCGGCGGCGGGGCGGGAGATCATCGTGGGCAGCGCCGCCAGCGTGCGGCCGCGCACCAGCGCCAGCGCCACGGCGAGCAGGGCGGCGGCCACCGCGCAGCCCGTACCGGCACAGACCAGCGCCCGCCGCCGGCGCCGCACCAGCAGCAGCCCGCCGCCCAGACACAGCGCGGCGGCCGGCGGCAGCAGCACCGCCCCCCTGCGGACGACCTCGTAGCCGGCCCGGATCCGCGGTACGTCGGGGGCCTTGAGCAGCACGATCTCCACCCCGGCCCGCGGCACCCGGCGGAGCAGGTCCAGCCCCATGCCGTTGTGCGCCACCTGACGGCGGACCCGTTCGACGACGGGGGTCAGATCGAGCGTGACCGGGGAACGGGGGGCGCCGGACGCGGCGAGGCTGCCGTCCAGCGTCCGGTGCGCGGACCGGTGCACGCCCTTCCACATCGCCGGGAAGCCGCGCCCGGTGACCACCTGCCGCACCTGCTTGGCCACGAACTCCCGGATGCCGCGGGTGAAATGGCGGCGCACCGCGGGCCGCCGGGCGGGGCTGACGGCCTTCAGCAGCCCGTCGATCCGGACGTGGGCCATCACCGAGTCCGTCACGTCGTCGACCACGGCCTGCTGCACGGCGACGTTCCCGGCCAGCGGCGCCACCGCTGCCACATAGCCGTCCGTCTCGGTCAGTCGGTACCGCGCCCAGGTGGCGGCCAGGCTCAGCGGCAGCAGCAGCGCCCCCACGACCAGCAGCACCCCGCCGGCCAGCGCGCGCCCCGGCCACCGCGGTCCGGCCGGCGGCCCGTCCCCCTCCGTCACCCGCCCGCCCAGGCGTACGGGTGCGCTCGCTGGCATTGCGTCCTGTCCTTTCCTGCACGGCGATCACGGCGACCACCTTCCAGGCAAGTGCGAACGCCCGGCGCCCGCGACCGGGACCGGTGCCAATGGGTGAGCTCGGCCCCGGGCCCGGCCGTCGGCGGTGGGTCAGCCGGTGGCGCCCGGGCCGGCCGCCCGCCGGCGGCGCACCGCCCGCACCGCCCCCGGCGCGAGCAGCGCCGAGGCCGCGGCGGCCGTCGCCCACCACGCCCAGCCACCACCGCCCGCGGCCTCGGCCCGGGACTCCGGCAGGTCGTCCACATCGCCCGAGCAGGCCACCGGCGCGTAGGAACCGCCCAGGTAGACGCAGGCGGTGGCGGCGGCCCGCAGGGTCCCGGGCGCGGCGGTGGCGGCGCCGGCGGGACGGTCGCCGAGCACGGCCTCGGCGGTGAACACCTGGATGTCGTGCGCCGGCAGATCGGCGTGCCAGGTGACCTTCCGCTCCTCCGTACCGCGGCCCTCGACGACGCCGTCGGGTGCGGTCGCGGAGGTCGTGGTCGCGGGCATCCGCTGCTCGATCCGGACCCCGCGGACGTCGGCGGCCCCCATGTTGTGCACGGTCACGCGGTAGTCGAGCCGCCGCCCCGCCTCGGCGTCGTCGGTCCCGTCCGTCACCGCGACCGTGACGGAGACGGCCGGCGGCGCCGGCGCGACCTGCGGGGCGTACGCGAGGGCGGACGGGCCGGGGAGCGTGGCGGCGCACAGCAGCGCGCAGACGACGGCGGCCGTCATGCCGGTTCTCATGCCGGTTCTCATCCCGCCATCGCAGCATCGCGCCGCCCGCGACCGGTGTCAGGCGGCCCGCCACCGCTCCGGGTTCACCCGAGTGAGGGCGCAGCGGGGACCACGGGCCCGCGGCACCTGGGGGTCCTAGTGCCGGTGCGGCCCGGGCCGGTGCACCGGCCCGTGTGCGTCCGCGCAGTGGTCGGGGGCGCCGGGCGGCTCGGCCCCTGACCCGGTGCCGGGCCGCGGGCCGAGAGTCAGCACCTCGCCCGCCTCGGCCTGCTCCCCGACGTGATCGACCTGGAGCGTGGCGTGCGTGATGCGGTACTCGCCGCTCAGCAACTCCTGCAGCCCGCGGCGCACCTTGTGGCAGTCGCCGCCGGGGGCCACCAGGATGTGCGCGGAGAGCGCCGGCTGCCCGGAGGTGATCTGCCAGATGTGCAGGTCGTGCACTTCCACGACCTCGTCCTGGGAGACCAGCCGGTCGCCCAGCGCGTCCGGGTCCAGTCCGGCCGGCGCGGCCTCCATGAAGATCCGCCCGGACTCCCGCACCAGCCCCGTACCGGCCCGCAGCATCAGCGCGACGACGACGAGCGTGGCGATCGCGTCGGCCCGCTCGAAGCCCGTGGTCAGTACGACGAGACCGGAGAGCGCGGTGGCCACGAAGCCGAACAGGTCGGTGAGGATGTGCTGGTAGGCGCCCTCGACGTTCAGGCTGGAGCGGTTGGCCTTGGACAGCAGCCAGGTGCAGATCAGATTCACCACGATCCCGGACAGCGCGGTCCACAGGACCATCGCCCCGCCCACCGCGGGCGGCGAGATCAGCCGTTGCACCGCCTCGTACGCCAGCCAGACCGACAGCAGGAGCAGGGTGATGCCGTTGGCCTGCGCGGACAGGATCTCGGCGCGCTTGAGCCCGTACGTGTACCCGCCGCGCGCCGGCCGCGCCGCCAGCCGCATCGCGATCAGGGCCAGCAGGATCGAGACCGCGTCGGTGAGCATGTGGGCGGCGTCCGAGATCAGCGCCAGCGACCCGGCCAGCACACCGATGACGACCTCGACCGCCATGTACGCGGTGAGCAGCCCGAGCGCGGCCCGCAGCCACCGCCGGTCGGCGTCCGGCGCCACTCCGTGCGCATGGCTGTGCCCGTGCCCGTGGCCGTGCCCGTGGCTGTGCGCGTCGCCGCCCATGGCGCTCCTTCCTCCGGTCCCCTCCTTGCGAAGCAAACAGCACTTCGGCAAAAGATCCAAAGGCTGCACCGGTGACCGTTGTCATTACCGTCGAACGGCGTATCGTGCCTGGTCAGAGCGGTGAGGGGGCGGTCGTGACCGCGGCGCCGAGGTGAGCCCGAGCGGCGGGTGACGGGCGGTCGCGCTGCGGGGCGGTCGTGACCGCGGCGCCGAGGTGAGCCCGAGCGGCGGGTGACGGGCGGTCGCGCTGCGGGGCGGCCGCCCGTCGGCCCGCGGGTGTCAGTCCCCGCGGGCGAACGTCGGGATGCAGATCGTGTCCGACGTGCTTCTGGGGGCCGCGGCGGCTATCGGTCGTTCGGCTGCGGCGGGCCGGGCCGCAGCGGCGGGCTGGGCACCGAGGGCCTGCAGACCCAGCGTTGCCGCCATCGTGCCGGCGGTGATTACTGCAGCACTCGTCCCGGCACGCTTCAGATAATTGCTCAACTTCGTCCCTAAACAACGCTGTTCAAAGCTACGGGGGGCGAGAGGAGTTGACCATGGAGGAAGCGCGCGACGCAAACGGAACTAGCCAGTAACTTCCGCAAAGCGTGGATATGTAGCAATCCATCTCAGGTGCTGCGGTGGCGGCGTTTGGAGTGCGGTTCCGTTTCGGTGAGGGAGGCCAGCTTGCGGCCGATCCGGGCGGCTTCCGAGGTGTCGAGTTCTTGGAATATGCCAAAGGCATATTGCCACAACTCCTGGGCCGTTTCGCGGCGCCCTTCCTGCAGTCGTACGCCGGCGAGCGCGTCCAGTGAACGGGCCTGCTGCTCCCGTTCCTGGGTGCGGTCCGCGAGCGCGAGGGACATCTCAAGATGGCCGGCGGCTTCGCCCAGGTTCCCCAGGGCCGCCTCCGCGACGCCGAGTCGGTGCAGGGCATGGGCCTCTTCGTGGGCCGCGCCGATGTCGCGTGCCAGCTCCAGCGCCCGGGTGTGGTGTCCGGCGGCCTCCGGGTAACGGCCGAGCCGGTGGTGGCCGATGCCGATCCCGATCAGTGCATTGGCCTCGTTCCGGCGGTCACCGAGCCGGCGGAAGGTGAAGAGGCATTCCTGGTACATATCCAGGCCTGAGGTGAGGTCGTGGGCATCGTCCGACATCAGGAGAAGTCCGGCGAGATTTGTCTGAGCGGTGACCTGGTCGGCGACGCTGCCGAAGGTGAGAGCGATGGTGAGGGCTTCCTCGTAAGAATTCCTCGCACATTCCAGATTTCCCGTACGCATATGCAAATCACCGAGATTGTTGATGCATTTTCCGGCGTTTCTTTCGTCTCCGGCGAGCCGGAAGTTGTGGATGGCATGGGTGAAATGCTGGAGGGCGTCCTGATGTTCGCCGAGAAAGAGCAGCGCAATGGCGATGTTGTTCTCGCAGCGGGCCCGGGCTCAGGTGTCGCCCGACCGCAGGTGGATCCCGAGCGTCTCCTGGTGCAGGCTCAGTGCCTCGTGGTTCCGCCCGAGGTGCCATTGCAGGACCCCCAGCCCGCGCAGCGCCTCCGCCTCCGCGTCCGGCGCCCCCACCGTGCGGGCGAGTTCGAGCGCCCTTCGGGCGGCCGCTTCTGCCTGGGGGTAGCGCGAGGTGTTGGCGTGGGTGCCGCTGAGGTCCAGCAGCGCCAGGCACATCGCATGGCGATCGCCCACGCCTTCCCAGTGCTCGACGGCACGGCGTTGCATCCGGTCGGTGTCCGTCCAATGGCACTCGGCGTCCAGGAAGCCCGCGAGCACGTGGCTCAGGATCGCGGCCCGGTCGGACGGGCCGTGCGTGCGGGCGTGGCGCTCGGTGGCGAGGAGGTTCGCACGCTCCGTCGTCAGCCAGTCCTTGGCGGCTTCCGCGTGCGGCAAGGAGGGCAGGGGCGGTAGGGCGCTGTGGGGCTCGGGCGGGGGGAGGCGCAGGCGGCGGGGGTAGAGCAGCCGGTCGGCGGCGTCCGCCGCCCGGAGGTAGAAGTCCACCAGCCGCCGGAGCGAGGCGCCGCGCTGCTCCTCGGTGTCCTCGGAGAAGGCCAGCATGCGGGCGTACTCCGCGAGGAGATCGTGAAAGCGATAGCGGTGTGGCGTGGGCTCCTGGAGCAAGTGGCAGTGCAGCAGCGTTTCCAGCAGCCGCTCCGTTTCGGGCAACGGAAGATCCACCAGGGCCGCTGCGGCGTGCGGTCCGAACTCGGAGCCCAGGTGCAGGGCCAGCCGCCGGAAGATGATCTGCTGGGGCGCGGTCAGGGTCTGGTACGACATCTCGAATGCGCGGGCAATCTCCGAATAGCCGTCGCGTAATTCGCTGATCCTCCCGGGGCCCCGGGAGAGCAGTTCCCGCAGTGTGCTCAAGGTCCACGACGGCCGGGCGTTGAACCGGTTCGCCGCGATTTCGATCGCCAGCGGCAAATAGCCGCACAGCCGCACGACGTGGTGGACCGCCGCGTCGTCGTGGGTGCGTTCCTCCCCGGCGAACTTCCGGAACAGCGCCGTCGCGTCGTCCGGGGGGAGCACGTCGAGAGCCAGCCAGTGGGCTCCGGGCAGACCGGCCAGATGGCGGCGGCTGGTGATGATGACCAGCGACGACGAGCCACGGTCGGGGAGCAGCGGCCGTACCTGGTCGGTGTCGCCGGCGTCGTCGAGGATGACCACCGCCCGTTTCTGCGCCATCAACGTGCGCCACAACGCGCTGCGTTCCTCGGTCTCCCCGGGTACCGCATCCGGTGCGGTCCCCAGTTGGCGCAGCAGCTGTGCCAGCGCCGCCCCGGCGTTCAGCGGCTCGTGGACGTGGGCATGGGTGCGCAGGTCCAGATAGAGCTGGGCATCGGGGAAGCGTTCACCGAGGCGTTCCGCGGCGGCCACCGCCACGGCGGTCTTGCCCACCCCGGCCATTCCGGAGATCGCCTCCAGCGCGATGACCGCGCCGGGGCCGGGGGCGCCGGCCGCATCGTCGATGGCCGCACAGAGCCGCCGCAATTCCGTACGCCGCCCCACGAGCGTGGTGTGGCGGGGCAGGTTCCGGGGGCCGGCGGGGGCGGGTTTGGCCGTGTGGCGGGGAACGGCCGGCGGGCCGAGCAGTTCAGCCAGCGGTGCGCGGCGGAGGATGTGCTGGTGGACGCGGGTCAGTTCGGCGCTGGGGTCGGCGCCGAGGTCCTCGCGCAGCCGACGGCGGGCCCTCTGGTAGACGCGCAGCGCATCGGCGTGCCGCCCACAGCCGTAATAGGCCAACATCAGGTATTCCAGCAGCATTTCGTCGTGCGGGTGCTGGCCGACGAGCGAGGACAGCGGGCCGAGCACCCCGTGGAACCGCCGTAACCGCAGCTCGGCGGCTATCCGGGAGATCGCGGCGCCGAGGCGTTCCTCGGCCATCCGGGCCCGCATCCGCTCCGGCCACAGCCCCGGCAGCCCCGCCAGGGCTTCCTCGTCCCAGAGGCTCTCGGCCTCGTGGAGCAGGGCTGCCGCGGAGCTGTCGTCCCCCTTCGCGGACTGGGCCCGGGCCCGGGCCGTCAGCCGCTGGAAGCGGTGCCAGTCGACGCGGTCCGGTGAGATGGCCAGGGTGTAGGTGTGGGCGTGCTGGGTGATCCGCGGTGCGGTGTCCGGCCCGGCCGTACGGATCGCCCTGCGGACCCGCGAGACGTAGGTGTGCACGGACTGGCGGGACTTGGCCGGTGGGGTGTCGTCCCACAGCCGGTCGACGAGGGTTTCCAGGGCCACCGGCCGGCCGGCCGACAAGGCGAGCGAGGCCAGCACGCAGCGTTCCTTGTCGGAGCCGAGGCCGATTCTGCGCTGTTCCGTTCCGAGACAAATGGGGCCGAGTACGTAGATGTCCATCAGCGCCTCCCCCTGATCGGCGCACCATCTGTTGTAGCGAGCATGGCACTCGCCGGTGGCAGAGGCCAGAGAGCCTCGGGCTGGCCGGGATCGAGCGGCCCGACCCGTGCGGGGGACTCCCGCCCCTCTCCTCGGGGAAGGGCTGAAGCGATCCGTGACCGATCGGAACGGGGGCGGCAGATGCATCGGGACGGCAATGCCATAGGGGGCTCGGCAAGGATCGAGGGGTCCAGCGTCCAGGCCGGCGAGATCCACGGCGGCATCCACATCCACGCGCGCGATCCGGCGGGCCGGCCGGCCCGGCTTCCGGTGCCGCGTCAGCTCCTCCCGGTGTCCCCGCACTTCACCGACCGCGAGGGGGACCTCGCCGCGCTGAACGGGCTCCGCACCCGCCGGCCGGACGAGTCGACGCCGCTGATCGTCGTCTCCGGGCCGGCCGGCATAGGGAAGACCGCGCTGGTGTCCCGATGGCTGCGGGGCCTCGCCGAGCAGTTCCCCGACGGCCAGCTGTACGCGGACCTGCGCGGCCACTCCGCCGACGGCCCCGCCGCACCGTCCGAAGTGCTCGGCCAGTTCCTGAGGGCGCTGGGCATCGGCCCGGTACCGGCGGGGCTGGGCGAGCAGACCGCGCTCTGGCGCTCGGTCACCGCAGGACTACGGGTCTCGGTGATGCTGGACAACGCGTTCTCGGCCGCACAGGTCCGCCCGCTGCTGACGGACGGCCGCACCGGCCTGATCGTGGCGACGAGCAGACATCGCCTCACCGGCTTGCGCGCGGACGGCGCGCTCTACCACCAACTCGGCCTGCTCGACCCGGCCGCTGCGGAAGAAATGCTCTCCCGGGGGGTCGGGGCCGACCGGGTGCGGAGCGAAGCGCGGGACGCGCACCGGCTGATCGCCCTCTGCGGCGGGCTCCCGCTGGCCCTCTGCCTGGCGTCCGCACGGCTGGCGTCCCGCCCCCGGCAGCCGATGCGTTCCCTGGTGGAGTCGCTCACCGAAGGCCGGCGCCGGCTGGCCGCACTGACGATCGAGGGGGAATCCTCCGTGCACCACGCGCTGGACGCGTCCTACGCGGTGCTGGCGGACGACGCCGCGCGGCTGTACCGCCGCCTGGCGCTGCTGCCGGCCCGCACCGTGGAGGCCCGCCTCGCCGCATCGGCCTGCGCGGTCCCGCTGGAGGAGGCCGAACAGCTCCTCGACGCCCTGGTCGAGGCCAACCTCGTGGAGGACATCGGCCCGGACAGCTACCGCTTCCACGACCTCGTGCGCCTGCACGCCGCGGAGCGGGGACGGGCGGAGGAGCCTCCCGAGGCCCGTAGCGAGGCGTTACGGCGGGTCTGCGACTGGTACCTGGCGACCGCTACCGAGGCCCAGCGGCACCTGTCCCCGATCCAGCTGACGCTGCGCCGCACGTACGTCCACCCGCCCGAGCTGCCCTGCCCCTTCACGGACTCCTCGGGCGCGCTCGGCTGGCTCGACGGGCACCGTCTGGACCTCCTCGCGGCCGTGCGTGCCGCGTACGAGGAAGGCTGGGACGAGCTGGCCTGGCAACTCGTCGACGCGCTCTGGCCGCTCTTCCACCGGCTGCGCCACCACGAGCTGTGGCTGGAGGCCCATGCGGTGGGCCTGCGGGCCGCCCGGCGCAGCAAGGACCGGGTCGCGGAGCGCCAGATGCTCAACTCCGGCGCCATCGGGTTCAGCGTCGCCGGACGCGTCGACGACGCCATTCGATGGTTCTCCTGGTCACTGGACGCCGCCCGCGAGGCCGGTGACGCCCGGGACGAGGGCCAGGCCCTGCACGGGCTCGGCTCGGCGCACCGGCAGGCCGGCCGGTTCCCCGAGGCGAGCACCTTCCTGCACCAGGCCATCGAGACCTGGGAGGCCGTCGGATACCCGCGTGGCGCGGCCCTTTCGCGCATCGTCCTGGGCGAGATGGCGCTGGAGTCACCGGGCGCGACCTGGAACGGGCGGCCCGCGGCGGAGTACTTCGACCGGGCCCGGACGACGCTCCTCGCCGTGGACGATCCCTACGACGCCGCCCGTGCCCTCGCCTTCCACGGGCGGGCCCGGGCCGTCGCCGGCGCCTACGAGGACGGTGTCTCCGAGCTGGCGGCGGCACTGTTGGTCTTCGAGGAGGCCGGGGCCACGCCGTGGCAGGCGCGCGTGCTGGAGATGCTGGGACGAAGCGCCGCGGAGCACACGGACCCCCGGACGGCGCGCGACTGCTTCGTACGGGCCAGGGACCTGTACGCCCGGCAGAGCCCGTCCGATGCGCAACGGATGACGGATCTGCTGGCCGCCGCTCCGGCGGAGCCAGCAGATCCTGAGGGGACGGCGCCCGGCTGAGCGCGCCTCTATGCCCGACGGGCCGGCGGTGCGCCGTGCCGGGCGAGCGACAGCACCGTGAGGGGCAGGAGCTCGTCCAGCGAGTGCCCGGTCAGGACCAGACCGTGCAGGCACGAGGCCATCAGGGAGTACTCCCACGCCGCCCGCCCTCGCTGCGGGTACGCCAGCGGCGACCGGCGGAACACCGTCGGGAGCAGCCGGCAGCTCCCGAAGCGTTCCGCGACGACCCAGCCGCCTCCGATGAGCGGCACCCCGGCGAGCCGGCATCCCGGGTAGCGCAGCAGGATCTCCCGCGCCCAGGCCACCGCGCTACCGGCCGGCCGGGGCCGCCCGCCGTGCAGCACGTCGGCGCAGGCCAGCAACCGCTCGTCGGTGCAGCCTTCGGCGTCCACCGCGAAGTGCTCGTCGATGTCGGCGGCCTCCCCGGTGGTCGGCCCGCCTCCGCTGCTGCGGAAGCGCGCATCGGCCGGGGCGGCGCCCGCGGGCTCCCCGACGGAGACCGTGACGGCGATCGAGGCGCCGTTCCCGGTCGCCCGGCACGGTGCGACCCGCACCCGACGGTGTCCGCGGACGGCCCAGGCGGCACCCGTGGTGGCCGTGGTCGTCATGCCGACACCCCCGTCCCGGTGTCCGGGCCGTACCTGTCGCTGGACGCCGCCGACCAGGCCGCCAGCGGCGGTGGCAGCGGCAGCGGAAGGGTGGGCACGGGATGGGCGGGCTGGCCGAGGCCGAGCAGGCCGTAGAGCAGCCGGCGCATGTTCCGGCTGAACCGGCCGGGCTCGGAGGTGATGCGTGCGGCGATGGGCGCGTACTCCCTCCGGTGCTGCCGGTGGTACTCGGACGCCGCGTACGCCAGCTGGCTCTTCAGGGAGTGGGCCGCCGACAGCGCGGGCGCCGTACGGGCGAGCGCGGCGGCCGGGGACGCGGGGTTGATCTCCTGCTCCGGAGAGGCGGCCAGCAGGATCGGCACCCCGGTCAGCGTCCCGTAGAGCGTCACCGACCCGTGGTCCCCGATGATCGCGTCCGCCGCGATCAGTACGGAGCGCCAGTCCGCCTCCGGCGGCACCACCGCGACGCCCCGGCGGACGCACTGCGCCAACCACGCCCGGACCTGCCAGGCGCCGTGCCCGGACCAGACGTTGGGGTGCACCAGGACCGCCACCTTGCGGTTCCGGCCCACCAGCTCCAGAAGCCGGGGCAGCAGCGCCTCGATCGCTCCGAAGGACGAACCGGACCCCCATGTGGAGACGACCGCGATCAGCTTCTGCCCCTTGTCGAGCCCCAGCGCGCGGCGGTAGGCACCGCGCCGGGGCAGACTGGCCACCATCCGGTCGTGGACGGGGTCCCCGACCACCGTCGCCACCGGCAGCGCCTCGGGGCAGGAGTGCGCCAGGCCCGCCAGGTCGTCCCGGTGCGGCAGGACCACCGCGGCCGGCAGCGCCCTGCCACCCGGCCTGAGGTCCTGGCGGCCGAGCCCCGCCACGCGGGTGTCCGCCCCCTCCGTGACGCGCTTCAGGAAGTTGGCACCGTGCGGAAGCATGATCAGCGGCGCCCGGACCTGTTCCACACCGCGCGGCCCGGCCGCCAGCGCGAGATCGAACTCCATCCGGACCGCTTCCTCCCACGGCAGTACGGCTCCGCCCAGCCGCTCGAAGAGCCGTGCCACCCCGTCACTGAACGGGTGTGGCGGGGCGGTGAAGACCACCTGGACCCGGAGGTCCGACTCCAGGAGGCAGCAGACCTCCTGCAGCCGCTTCCCGTAGGTCACGGTGTGCACGACGACCAGGACGCGTTTGCGTCCCGGGAGCGTCAGCCACTCCCGTAACTGGTGCTGCCTGCCTTCGAACACCCGCAATGCCGTCATGGCATCCCCCAGTCTGTGCGATGTCGACGCTGCTCGAACCGTCATGGACGGTCCGTCGTGGGGGGAATGCCCGTAGGCCCGGACGAAAGCCTTGCCGCACCCTTGCGGAAACCTTGCGGGCGGTACGAGGCGCGGTGGGGGCCGTCCCGGTCGTGGCCGCGCCCGCCCCGGTCAGTAGAGTTTCCGCTCCCGTACGACACGCGCTTGAGGTCCCGAGGCGAGAGGCAAGAGGTAATCGGCAGTGAGCCCCGCACCATCCGCACCGGCCGGTTCCGAGCACCTCACCGTCGTCGGCATCGGAGCCGACGGCTGGGCGGGTCTGTCCGGGGCAGCGCAGCAGGTGCTGCGGGCGGCCGAGGTCCTCATCGGCGGCGCCCGTCAGCTCGCGCTGCTGCCCGACGGGGAGTGCCCCGGTGAGCGCGTGACCTGGCCCTCGCCGCTGCGCCCCGCCGTCCCCGGGCTGCTCGCCGCGCACGCCGGACGCCGGGTGTGCGTCCTGGCCAGCGGTGACCCGATGTTCTACGGGATCGGGCGGACGCTGACCGAGGTCCTGGCGGAGAGCGGCACCGGGCACCGGCTCCGGGTCCTGCCCCACCCCTCCTCCGTCGCCTACGCGTGCGCCCGGCTCGGCTGGCCGGTCGAGGACACCGAGGTCGTCACGCTCGTCGGCCGGCCCGTCGAGAACCTGGCCCGCGCCCTGTACGACGGCCACCGGCTGCTCGTCCTGTCCGCCGGCGCCGGCACCCCCGCCGAGGTCGCCGCCCTCCTGCGCGCGCACGGTTTCGGGCCGACCCGGATGCGGGTACTGGAGCAACTCGGCGGCGAGCGGGAGCAGATGGCCGAGGGCCACGCCGCCGACTGGGGCCGGGCGCCCGGCGACCCGCTCAACGTCATCGCCCTCGACTGCGCCCGGGAGCCCGGCACCGTGCCGCTCTCCACCGTCCCCGGCCTCCCCGACACCGCCTACGAGCACGACGGCCAGCTCACCAAGCGCCACGTCCGCGCCGCCACCCTCGCCGCGCTGGCCCCCGCACCCGGCGAACTCCTCTGGGACATCGGCGGCGGTTCCGGCTCCATCGCCGTCGAGTGGCTGCGCGCGCACCGTAGTTGCCGCGCCGTCAGCGTCGAACGCGACCCCGTACGGGCCGAGCGGATCGGCCGCAACGCGCACACCCTCGGCGTCCCGGCGCTGCGCGTCGTCCAGGGACCCGCGCCCGCCGCGCTGGCCGGCCTCCCCACCCCGGACGCGGTGTTCATCGGCGGCGGGCTCACCGCCCCCGGCCTGTTGGACGCCTGCTGGGAGGCGCTGCCACCGGGCGGCCGGATCGTCGCGAACACCGTGACGCTGGAGTCCGAGGCGCTGCTCGCCGACCGGTACCGGCGGCACGGCGGCGAACTGGTCCGGCTGGCGGTCGCCCACGCCGCCCCGGTCGGCGGCTTCACGGGCTGGCGGCAGGCGATGCCGGTGACCCAGTGGGCGGCGGTCAAACCACCGGAAGACCGGCCGTAACCCCGTCCCCGCTACCACCGCCTCCCCATATCGCCCCCGTAGCGTCCGCCTCCCGTATCGCCGCCTCCCAGGAGACCGAACGACCATGACCGTCCACTTCATCGGTGCCGGCCCCGGCGCCGCCGACCTGATCACCGTCCGCGGCGCCCGCACGCTCGCCTCCTGCGGGGTCTGCCTCTACGCCGGCAGCCTGGTGCCGCGCGAACTGCTCGCCGAGTGCCCGCCCGGCGCCCGGCTCATCGACACCGCGCAGCTGGACCTCGACACCATCACGGCCGAGATGGTCCGCGCCCACGAGGAGGGCCACGACGTCGCCCGGCTGCACTCCGGCGACCCGTCCGTCTTCAGCGCCGTCGCCGAGCAGATGCGCCGCCTGGACGCGGCCGGTGTGCCGTACGAGGTGGTGCCGGGCGTCCCCGCGTTCGCCGCCGCGGCCGCCGCGCTCAAGCGCGAACTGACCGTGCCCACCGTCGGCCAGACCGTCATCCTCACCCGCGTCGCCCAGCGCGCCACCCCGATGCCCGAGGGCGAGGACCTCGCCACCCTCGGGCGCAGCGGAGCCCTGTTGGTGCTCCACCTCGCGGCGATGTACGTCGACCGGGTCGTCGCCGAACTCCTGCCGCACTACGGCGCCGACTGCCCGGCCGCCGTCGTCGCCATGGCCTCCCGCCCCGACGAACTCGTCCTGCGCGGCACCCTCGCCGACATCGCGGACCAGGTGAAGGCCGCGGGCGTGGTCCGTACGGCGGTCATCATGGTCGGCCGCACGCTGGGCGCCGAGCAGTTCCGCGACAGCCACCTGTACTCGGCGGACCGCGAACGCCCGCACGGACCGTGCGGCGGCGCGCCGGGGGCCGTCTCGGGCGGACGTACGGCGTCCGACGTGAGTTGATTCAGGCGTCCGACGCGGGTTGATCGGACGTCCGGCCCCGCCGCTCGGACGTCTGACTGATCATATGACCGCATCGGGGTGAATGTCCGTTACCGGCCGCTCGGGGGCCGGTAAGGAACGTGGACACGCGCGGACCAAGGGAAGCCCGCGGCACCCGAGCAAAGGAGCACCCACGATGCGCACCCGCACCCGCACGAGACTGGCCGCCGGATCCGTCGCCGCCGCAGCCCTGCTCACCCTTGCCGGCGGCACCGTCGCCGTCGCCGACACCCCGGCCCACCAGGCAGGCGCCCGGCCGAAGACCGACCCCGCACCGGTGGGCGGCAGCACCGACACGGCGGCCCGGACGCACGACACCTCGGGCCTGCGCGACTACGGCCGGACCAGCGAGCACCGGACCAGCGAGCGCCGGTACCGCACGGACTGGATGCGCGACAGCCCGCTGCGCCTCGCCACTTGCGCCCTCGGCACGGTCCTGGGCAGCCTGACCAACGGCCCCGACTGCGTGCGGGAACGCATGGGCTACCGCTTCCGCGACGCCGCCCAGGCAGGGCGCAAGGACGTCCTCCGCGCCAGGCACTGAAGGTCACGGGCGCGTGCCGCGGGGCCCCGGTCCGCCGTCAGCGGCGCCTGCCGCCGGCCCCGGGCCCCGTCCGGCGTTCAGCGGCGCCTGCCGCTGCCCCCGGGCCCCCGCGGCTCCGCCCGGCCCACCACCATCCCCGCCCGGTCGATGCAGATCACGTCGACGGCCACCGGCGCCCCGCGCAGCACGGCCAGCGACTCGTCCCGTGCCCTCGCCGCCACCAGATCGCCCAGTGGCACCCCGGCCGCCGTGCACAACTGCAGCGCGGCCAGCCCGGTGTTGGCCCCGGCCACCGCCTCCGCCAGCGCCTCGTCGGCCCCGCCCTGCCGGGCCAGCTCCGCGAGGAATCCCTTGTCCACCTGGGACCGTGCCGAGTGCAGGTCCAGGTGCCCGGCCGCCAGTTTGGACAGCTTGGCGAACCCGCCGCAGATCGTGAGCCGGTCCACCGGGTGCCGCCGCACGTACTTGAGCACCGCCCCCGCGAAGTCCCCCATGTCCAGCAGGGCGTCCTCGGGCAGGTGGTGCAGCGCGACCGCGACCTTCTCCGACGTCGCCCCCGTACACCCCGCCACATGCGTACGTCCCGCCGCACGCGCCACATCCACCCCACGCCGGATGGAATCGATCCACGCCGAACACGAATACGGGACCACGATCCCGGTGGTCCCCAGGATCGACAGCCCGCCCAGGATGCCGAGCCGCGGATTCCATGTACTACGGGCGATCTCCTCCCCGTGATCGACGGAGATCTCCACTTCGATGTCGGGCTCCGCACCGGGTTCCGCGGCGCCGCCGTACCGACGGGCCACCTCGGTCAGGTGCTCCCGCATCATCTGCCGCGGTACGGGGTTGACCGCCGGCTCGCCGACGTCCAGCGGCAGCCCGGGACGGGTCACCGTCCCGACCCCCGGCCCGGCCTTGAACACCACGCCGGACCCGGGCGACAGCCCCCGCACCCGCGCCCGGATCAACGCCCCGTGCGTCACGTCCGGATCGTCCCCCGCGTCCTTGACCACCCCGGCCATGGCGCTGCCGGACCCGGCGTCCAACTCCTCCACCGCCAGCGCGAAGGACGGCGTCTGCCCCTTCGGCAGGGTGATCGTCACCGGGTCCGGGAACTCGCCGGTCAGCAGCGCGGTGTATGCGGCCGTGCTCGCCGCCGTCGCACACGCACCGGTCGTCCATCCAGGCCGCAGTCCGGTGTGCGCAAGCTGCGCACTCCGCCCTCCCGCGGCGGCCTGCTGCCCGCCCGCGGCCGGTTGCTGCCCGCCCTCGGGCGTCCCGCCATCCGGCCGCCCCGTACCCTGCCGCCGTTGCGCTTCACCCACGGAGGAACCCACATCCCATGTCCGACGCAGCCCGCCCGCCACGCCACGTACTCATCCTCGGCGGTACGACCGAGGCTCGCCGGCTGGCCGCCGCCCTGGCCGCCGAGCCGGCCCTGCGCGTGACGTCGTCGCTCGCCGGACGGGTGGCGGCGCCGCGCCTGCCCGACGGGGAGGTCCGCATCGGCGGCTTCGGCGGCCCGGACGGCCTCGCCCGCTGGCTGCGCGAGCACGCGGTGGACGCACTCATCGACGCCACCCATCCTTTCGCCGGCACGATCAGTTTCCACGCGGCCCAGGCGGCCGCCAACGCCCATGTTCCCCTGCTGGCGCTCCGCCGTCCCGGCTGGGTACCGGGCCCCGACGACATCTGGCACCAGGTCGCCTCCCTGGAGGAGGCCGCGGTGGCCCTCCCCGCCCAAGGCTCCCGAATCTTCCTCACCACCGGCCGCATGGGCCTGGCCCACTTCTCCCACCTCACGGACCTCTGGTTCCTCGTCCGCTCCGTGGACGCCCCCGAGCCCCCGTACCCGCCCCGGATGGAGGTGCTCCTCGACCGGGGCCCCTTCACCCTGGAGGGCGAGCGCGAACTCCTCCACACCCACCGCATCGACGTCCTCGTCACCAAGGACAGCGGCGCGGCGGCAACGGCCCCGAAACTGACCGCGGCCCGCGAGGCCGGAATTCCGGTAGTGGTCGTACGCCGGCCCCCGACGCCGGCGGGAATTCCGGAGGTGGCAACTCCGGTTGAGGCTGCGGAATGGCTCCGGGCGCGCCTTTTCACCGAGGCCACCGGACACTGAAACGATTCGCTTCCCGCACCCGCTGCACCAGCTCTTCGAGCCGCCGTGTGGCTGCCCCATTCCGCGCCTCGCATTCCGGATCACATGCCGTCTCGGGCTCCTTCTCTTCGCCGCTCACCGAACCATTCACCGAACGCCGCCTCGCAATGCCTCGGCCAGCCGCCGCGCAGTCTGCGGCGTACAACGCCCCAGGTCCACGAGCGGCCGCGGAAAGTCCCCCGCCAGCGAGACGCCATCCAGGGTCAGCGAGGGCAAGGTCACCCCCGCCCCCTTCAGCGCCACCCGCAACTCATCCCGCGCCTCCTCCGCATCCTTGACCGTCCTCGCCGCCCGACTACGCTCCACCATCTATTTCTTCCCTTCCCAAGTTCGGATCCTGGAGGGTGATGTCAACGCCCTTGCCACTCACTAGAGTTGTCGGCGCGGCGACGCTTGCGAAAGTAGGCGGACGTTGCCGTGGAAAAGGGCAACAAAGGGAGAGTGGGGATGCTCGAAAAGAATTCCGAGAACGAGGATTCCGCCCGCCGGGTCCTCGCCTGCGAACTCCGCCGCTTACGCGAGGCAGCCGGAAAGTCCCTGGCCCAGCTGGCCGAGGAGACCAACTACGACCGCACGTACCTGCACCGCCTGGAGACCGGCGAACGCCTCTCGAAGCTACCGGTGATGGAAGCGCTCGACCGGGTCCACGGGACAGGGGAACTGCTCGTGCGGTTGTGGCGGTTGGCACGGCTGGATGCGTTCAAGGACAGGTACCGCGCGTTCATGCGGTACGAGGCGAAGGCCGTGATCATCCACAAGTACTCGGTGGTCGTCCCTGGCTTGTTGCAGACTGAGGCCTTCGCGCGTTTCGCGTTGTCGATGGGACCAACGCCTATAAGCGGTGACGAGCTGGAGGAGAGCGTAGCGGCACGCATGGGCAGGCAGGAGCTGTTGCGCCGCAACCCGGCGCCCAGTGTGCGGTTCATCCTCGACGAGTCGGTCCTACGGCGTTCGGTGCTTGATCCTGAGGCCTGGCACGGCCAGTTGGCCAGAATCGCGGAGGCCGCAGAAGAGCCAAACATCACGATCCAGGTGCTTCCCTTCTCCGCCGGGGTACAACCTTTGGCGGGCAGCCCGCTCGCGCTCCTGTGGATGGCGGATGACAGTGCTGTTGCCTACTTGGAAGGCAACGGATCGGGTGAACTGATCGAGGAGCCAGAAGAAGTCCAGCGATACCGACTGTCTTACGATCACCTGCGAGATGCGGCGCTGTCGGCGTGTGACTCATTAGCGCTGATCAAGCAGTTGGTGGAGGAGAGCAGCCCATGAAGACGACGCTCAACCTGGCTGGCGTGGCATGGCGCAAGAGCAGCTACAGCGATGGCGGAGACGACAACTGCGTAGAGGTCGCCGACGGTTTCCCTGGCCTGATGCCCGTTCGTGACAGCAAGGTTCCCGACGGCCCGGTGCTCTGCTTCCCGGCTTCCGCATGGGCGTCGTTCATAGACACAGTCCGGTCCTGACGGCCTTGCCTGCGTGGGGCGGAACGGTGTGGCGCAAGAGCAGCTACAGCGATGGCGGGGACAACAACTGCATCGAGGTTGCCGATGGTTTCCCCGGTGTCGTCCCCGTCCGTGACAGCAAGGTTTCGGATGGGCCGGTGCTCTGCTTTCCTGCTGCCGCCTGGTCGTCGTTCATAGAAACGGTGAAGGGCGGCCGATCGTGACGACGTTGCCTGGCCGGAGCGGCACGGTGTGGCGCAAGAGCAGCTACAGCGACGGCGGAGCTGACAACTGCGTGGAGGTAGCCGACGGGCCCCCGCACACCGTCCCCGTCCGCGACAGCAAGGACCCGGACGGTGCGGCACTGCGCATCCCCGCTGCCGCCTGGTCGTCATTCATAGCCACCGTGAAGGGGGACGCGTGGACTGGGGGACGCTCGTCGCGACCGTGAGTGGTGGTCTGATCGCCATTTCCGGGACCGTGCTCGCGGATCAGCTCAAGCAGCGGCACGAGAAGGCCCGTAGTAGTGCGGAGCGGCGGCGGGCGGTCTATATCGAGTTCATCTCCGCTGCCGGGGTGTGCCACGCGCGGCTTCGGCAGATTGCCCAGGGAACAGGTGACGAGGTGGATGCCGGTGGCGCCGCTCGGGCGGCGCTGACCGACGCCGCGATCCACGAGGTGCGCGAGCGGCTGTTCATCGATGCGAGCACCGCCGTCGCCGGCGCGGGGCAGGCCATGTTCGAACGGCTGCGGGCGCTCCAGCGAGCCGTGGCGGAAGGCGCCCGGCACAGCTCGCGGGCCTTCCACGACGTCTACCACCCCTACCTTGACGCGGTCTGGGCCTACCGCGTGGCCGTGCGCGAAGAACTGGAGGGCCGTCCCTTCGCGCCCACCGTCTTCGGGTGGGAGGAGTGGGACGGCACGGACCGGTGCCAGATCTGCCGGCAAGGGGCGTGACCCCCGGGTTCGTTCCCGGGGGTCACACCCCCTGCGTGCTACTTCTCCGGATACCGCCGCGGTGTCCAGACGATCTCCGTGCCGTCGTCGCGCCGTACCTTCTGGGTCTGGGACGAGCCGATGATCAGGAGGGTGCGCATGTCGACCTGGGCGGGGTCGAGGTCGGCGAGGGGGACGGTGCGGACGGATTCCTCGGGGCCGCCGATGTCGCGGGCGAGGATGACCGGGGTGTCCGGGGCGCGGTGTTCCAGGAGGAGTTCGCGGGCCTTGCCCACCTGCCAGGTGCGGCTGCGGGAGCCGGGGTTGTAGAGGGCGAGGGCCAGGTCGGCGGAGGCGGCGGCGTGGAGGCGTTCGGCGATGACCTCCCACGGCTTGAGGCGGTCGGAGAGGGAGATGACCGCGTAGTCGTGGCCGAGCGGGGCGCCGGCGCGGGCGGCGGCCGCGTTGGCGGCGGTGACGCCGGGGAGGACGCGGACTGGGATCGAGCGGTACGGGTCCTGGGAGGCCACTTCGAGGACGGCTGTCGCCATGGCGAAGATGCCCGGGTCGCCGCCGGAGACCACGGCCACCCGGCGGCCGCGTCGGGCCAGATCCAGGGCGAGTTCGGCGCGTTCGGACTCGACCTTGTTGTCGGAGGCGTGGCGGCGCTGGCCGGGGCGTGCCGGGACGCGGTCCAGGTAGGTGGTGTAGCCGACCAGGTCCTCGGCGGCGGCGAGGGCGCCGCGGGACTCGGGGGTGAGCCAGAGGGGGCCCGCCGGGCCGGTGCCTACGACGACCACTTCGCCCACTTCACCCACCTCGCTCGCCCCCCGTTCGGCCGCCGGGGCCTCGGGCGGCTCCGGTGCCGACTGGGCCGCGATGCGGCTGGGGATGACCGTGACGGAGAAGTAGGGGACCGTGTCGGAGTCGATCGAGGCGAGTTCGGCGGTGCGCTCGCCCGCCATCGTCGCGCGTTCGACGTAGTGCGCCTCGGGGAGGCGGCCGGCGCGTTCCATGGCGCGGCGGACGGTCGGGAAGGTGCGGCCCAGTTTCATGACCACGGCGGTGTCGGTCGAGGCCAGCCGGGCGATCAGCTCCTCCTCGGGCAGCGTGCCGGGGAGGATCGTCAGGACCTCGTCGGCCTCCGCGAGCGGCTTGCCCAGGCGGGCCGCGGCGGCGCTGATCGAGGTGACGCCGGGGATCACCTCGGTCGGGTAACGGTGCGCGAGCCGCTTGTGCATGTGCTGGTAGGAGCCGTAGAAGAGTGGGTCGCCCTCGGAGATGACCGCCACCGTGCGGCCGGCGTCGAGGTGCGCGGCCAGGCGCTCCGCGGCCTCCTCGTAGAACTCGTCGAGCGCGCCGCGGTAGCCGCCGGGATGGTCGGTCGACTCGGTGGTGACCGGGTAGACCAGCGCCTCCTCGATGTGGTCGGCGCGCAGGTGCCGTTCCGCTATGGAGCGCGCGATCGAGCGGCCGTGGCGGGCGCTGTGGTAGGCGATGACGTCGGCCTCGGCGATGACCTCGACGGCTCGTACGGTCATCAGGGACGGGTCGCCGGGGCCGAGGCCCACGCCGTAGAGACGGCCGGTGGTCCCGGTGCGGGCGCCGGAGCCGGTGCCGGTTTCCTGCTGCTCGCTCACGCTCACTCTTCCTCGCTAGCAAGGGCGTTGAGGGCGGCCGCGGCCATGGCGCTGCCACCGCGCCGTCCGCGCACCACGATGTGGTCCAGCTCCGACGGATGGGCGATGAGGGCGTCCTTGGACTCCGCCGCGCCGATGAAGCCGACGGGTATGCCGATCACGGCGGCCGGGCGGGGAGCGCCCTCCTCGATCATTTCGAGGAACCGGAAGAGGGCGGTCGGGGCGTTGCCGAACGCGACGACGGCGCCCTCCATGCGGTCCCGCCACAGTTCCAGCGCCGCGGCGCTGCGGGTGGTGCCCATACGGGCGGCCAGGTCCGGCACTGCGGGGTCGGCCAGCGTGCAGAGCACCTCGTTGCCGGCCGGCAGCCGCTTGCGGGTGACGCCGCTGGCGACCATGTTGGCGTCGCAGAGGATCGGCGCGCCGTCGCGCAGCGCCTTGCGGGCGGCGGTCACCACACCGGGGGTGAAGGCCAGATCGCGTACGAGGTCGACCATGCCGCAGGCGTGGATCATCCGGACCGCGACCCGGCTGACATCGGCGGGCAGGCCGGAGAGGTCCGCCTCGGCGCGGATGGTGGCGAAGGACTGGCGGTAGATCTCCGCACCGTCCTTCTCGTAGTCGAACGCGGTCACTCTGGCCTCGTTTCTGGCGTTCCTGGTGTTGCGGGTGGTGCTGTCGGTGCGGTCGGTGTTGCTGTCGCTGGCGGCGTCGGCCGCGATGCGTCCGGGGCGACGACCGTGACCCGGTACCCCGCCTCCGTCGCCAGTACGTCGATCCAGGTCCCGTGCGGGTGCCCGCAGCGGCGTTCGCAGCCGGACCAGTAGAGGGGGGCTGCCTCCGGTACGGGGGTGGATACGGGGAGGCCCGGCGGCAGAGGTACGCCCGCCTCGACCGCCGCCGTCACGTCCGCGCGGACGTCCGTAAGGGACTTGGCGCAGCCCGGTCGGCCGGTGCAGGCACCGATGCGGTGCCAGGGGGAGGAGGGGTCCGTGACGAGGCCGGCGGCGGCCAGTTCGCGGAGGCGGGGCGCGGCCGCGGCGGCCGGCAGGCCGGGGACGACGATGCCGCGCCACGGGGTGAGGCGGAGTTCGCCGGACCCCTCGTCGGCCGCGAGGGTGGCGAGCAGCCGCCACTGGGCCACCGACAGCCTGCCGAGCGGCGCCAGTACGGACAGCGCGCGGCGGCCGTCGCGGCCCTCGATGATGCCGGGGGCGGAGGAGTCCGCGTGGCGGACCACCGGCTCGGCCACCCGCACCCCGTCCGGTACGTACGACGCCTCGATCCCCGCCGCGCGCAGTCCCTCCGCCACGTCCCGCGCCGACAGTGCGTGGCCGTCCGGGAGTTCGCGCACCCGCCAGGCGCCGGTGTCGCCGGCCGCCGCGGCGGTCAGGAACGTCTCGGCGGCGGCCAGTGCCGCGCGCGGTGCGTCCGGGCCGGCGATCCGCAGCGCCGCCGGGTCGTCGCCGACCCGCAGCAGCGCCCCGCCGCCGGTCACCCCGTCACCCGTGCTGCCCGATTCTGCGACCAAGGTCACATCGCCGCCGAGCGCCGCCACATCGCCCCGCCCGTCGTCCAGGACGAACAGGAAACGGCCGGACAGCGCGGTCGCGGAGTCGCTCGCGCACAGCAGCTCGTCCAGCCGGCGGGCCCACCACCGCACGTCAGCAGGGGTGTTCATGTCCAGCCCGGCCAGCGGGGAGGCGAGGATGTTGCGGATGCGTTCGTGGCGTTCGGACGGCAGCAGGCCGGCGTCGTGCAGCAGCTCGGCGAGGTGGCCGCCGCAGCCGTCCGGCAGGCCGCGCAGCTCGACGTTGCCGCGCGAGGTCAGGGACAGCCGGCCGTCGCCGAGCAGGTCCGCCGCATCGGCCAGCGCCTGGGCCTGATGGCCCGTCAAGTCCCCGGCGGGGATGCGTACTCGGGCGAGATGGCCGTCGGCGGCCGGATGCAGCCGCAGGGCTCCCGGGCAGGCGTCACCGCGGGCCCGTACGGGCGGTTCGGCCCGTCGGGGCCGTGGTGAGGGGGAGGGCGGCATGGCGGCGAGCATACCTACGACGGTGCGCGACCGATCCGGGGCGGATCCGGCCATGAAACGGACGAATCCGGCCACCGCGGCATGGGCCCCGTAGGCCCGCGTCCCGGGCGTACGGAAGCCCCCGCCCGCGGCGGCGCCCCGCCCCCGCCAAGGCCCGCTTACCTCCGCCGCCCGCAGCCCTTACTATGCAGGTCGGCGGGTCGGCTGACCCGTCGGACGCCAGCGACGGCGCCGGGCCCTCGGGCCCGAGGGAGGAAGCCCGGTGAGAATCCGGCGCGGTCCCGCCACTGTGAACCCGGCCGGTGCCGGGTGAGTCAGGAACTCCCGCCGTCCTTACGACCACCCGGGGCGCGGACACCCCGAGGAAGGCCAGCGCTCGCATGCTGCATTCGTCCGGGGACCACCCCGCGGCCCCCCGAATCCTGCTGCTGTCGACCTCCGACACCGACCTGCTCAGTGCCCGCGCGGCCACCGGCCCGGTGGCGTACCGGCTCGCCAACCCCGCCCGCCTCGACGTCTCCGGGCTGCCCGACCTGCTCGACGGCACCGACCTCGTCGTCGTACGCCTCCTCGGCGGCATCCGTGCCTGGCAGGAGGGCCTCGACCTGCTGCTCGCCGAGGGCCAGCACCGGCCGGTGGTCGTCCTCACCGGCGAACAGGCCCCGGACGCCCAGCTCATGGAGCAGTCCACGGTCCCGGTCGGCATCGCGGCCGAGGCGCACGCCTACCTGGCGCACGGCGGCCCCGGCAACCTCGAACAGCTCGCCCGCTTCCTCTCCGACACCGTGCTGCTCACCGGCCACGGATTCGAACCGCCCGAGCCCGCCCCGACCTGGGGCCACCTGGAGCGCCCGGCCGTCGACGGCACCGGCCCGGTCGTGGCCGTGCTCTACTACCGCGCCCACCACATGAGCGGCAACACCGCCTTCGTGCACGAACTGTGCGCGCAGATCGAGACGGCCGGCGGCCGCCCGCTCCCCCTCTACGTCGCCTCGCTGCGCGCCCCCGAGCCCGAACTCATCGACGCGCTGCGGACCACCGACGCCATCGTCACCACCGTCCTCGCCGCCGGCGGCACCAAGCCCGCCGAGGCCGGCGCCGGCGGCGACGACGAGTCCTGGGACGCCGGCGCGCTGGCCGCCCTCGACGTCCCGATCCTCCAGGCGCTGTGCCTGACCGGGCCGCGCAGCGCCTGGGAGGAGAACGACGAGGGACTCTCGCCGCTCGACGCGGCCTCGCAGATCGCCGTGCCCGAGTTCGACGGCCGGCTGATCACCGTCCCGTTCTCCTTCAAGGAGGTCGACGAGGACGGCCTCCCGGTCTACGTCGCCGACCCCGAGCGCGCCGCCCGGGTCGCCGGCATCGCCGTGCGCCACGCCCGGCTGCGCCACCTCCCCAACGCCGAGAAGCGCCTCGCGCTGGTGCTCTCCGCCTACCCCACCAAGCACTCCCGCATCGGCAACGCCGTCGGACTGGACACCCCGGCCTCCGCCGTCGAACTGCTGCGGCGGCTGCGCGCGGACGGCTACGACTTCGGCGACGAGAGTGCCGAGCCGGTGCCCGGCCTCGAATCCGGCGACGGCGACGAGCTGATCTACGCCCTCATCGAGGCCGGCGGCCACGACCAGGAGTGGCTCACCGAGGAACAGCTGGCCCGCAACCCCGTCCGCATCCCGGCCGCCGACTACAAGCGCTGGTACGCCACCCTCCCGGAGGAGCTGCGCACTTCGGTGGAGGAGCACTGGGGGCCGCCGCCGGGCGAGATGTTCGTGGACCGCACCCACAACGCCGACGGCGACATCGTGCTCGCCGCGCTGCGCCGCGGCAATCTGCTGGTCCTCATCCAGCCGCCGCGCGGCTTCGGCGAGAACCCGATCGCGATCTACCACGACCCCGATCTGCCGCCCTCCCACCACTACCTCGCCGCCTACCGCTGGATCGCCGCGTCCCGCGAGGACGGGGGCTTCGGCGCGGACGCCATGGTCCACCTCGGCAAGCACGGCAACCTGGAGTGGCTGCCCGGCAAGAACGCCGGCCTGTCCGCCGCCTGCGGCCCGGACGCCGCCCTCGGCGACCTCCCGCTCGTCTACCCCTTCCTGGTCAACGACCCCGGCGAGGGCACCCAGGCCAAGCGCCGGGTGCACGCCACCCTCGTCGACCACCTCGTCCCGCCGATGGCCCGCGCCGACTCCTACGGCGACATCGCGCGCCTGGAGCAGCTGCTCGACGAGTACGCGCAGATCTCTTCCATGGACCCGGCCAAGCTGCCCGCCATCCGCGCCCAGATCTGGACGCTGATCCAGGCCGCCAGGCTCGACCACGACCTCGGTCTGGAGGAGCGCCCGGACGACGACGGCTTCGACGACTTCCTGCTGCACGTCGACGGCTGGCTGTGCGAGGTCAAGGACGCCCAGATCCGCGACGGTCTGCACGTCCTGGGCGCCGCGCCGTCCGGCGAGGCCCGGGTCAACCTCGTCCTGGCCATCCTCCGCGCCCGTCAGATCTGGGGCGGTACCTCCGCCCTGCCCGGCCTGCGCGAGGCCCTCGGACTCGACGAGTCCGCCGCGACCCGCACCACCGCCGACGACGCCGAGGCCCGGGCCCGCGCCTTGGTCCAGGCGATGGAGGACGCCGGCTGGGACCCGGCCGCGGTGCCCGGCGTGGCCGCCGGCCACGGCCCGCAGGTCGCCGACATCCTCGACTTCGCCGCCCGCCAGGTCGTCCCGCGGCTGGCCGCCACCACCGACGAGATCGACCACGCCGTACACGCCCTGAACGGCGGTTTCGTCCCGGCCGGCCCGTCCGGCTCGCCGCTGCGCGGGCTGGTCAACGTGCTGCCGACCGGCCGCAACTTCTACTCCGTCGACCCCAAGGCCGTCCCCTCCCGGCTCGCCTGGGAGACCGGTCAGGCCCTCGCCGACTCCCTGCTGGAGCGCTACCGCACGGACAACGGCGACTGGCCGCAGTCCGTCGGCCTGTCCCTGTGGGGCACCAGCGCCATGCGCACCAGCGGCGACGACGTGGCCGAGGCCCTGGCCCTGCTCGGTGTCCGCCCCGTATGGGACGACGCGTCCCGCCGTGTCACCGGCCTCGAAGCCGTCCCGCTCGCCGAACTCGGCCGCCCCCGCATCGACGTCACACTGCGCATCTCCGGTTTCTTCCGCGATGCGTTCCCGCACGTCACGGGCCTGCTGGACGACGCGGTGCGGCTCGCCGCCGGCCTGGACGAACCGGCCGAGGACAACTTCGTCCGCGCCCACACCCAGGCCGACCTGGCCGCCCACGGCGACGAACGGCGCGCCACCACCCGCATCTTCGGCTCCCGCCCCGGCACCTACGGCGCCGGCCTGCTCCAGCTGATCGACTCCCGCGACTGGCGCACCGACGCCGACCTCGCCGAGGTCTACACCGTCTGGGGCGGCTACGCCTACGGCCGCGGCCTGGAGGGGCGCCCGGCCCGGGACGAGATGGAGGCCGCGTACAAGCGGATCGCGGTCGCCGCCAAGAACACCGACACCCGCGAACACGACATCGCCGACTCGGACGACTACTTCCAGTACCACGGCGGCATGGTGGCGACGGTGAAGGCGCTGCGCGGCGGCCAGGCCCCGGCCGCGTACATCGGCGACTCCACCCGTCCCGAGACCGTCCGCACCCGCACGCTGGTCGAGGAGACCTCCCGGGTCTTCCGCGCCCGGGTGGTCAACCCCCGCTGGATCGAGGCGATGCGCCGCCACGGCTACAAGGGCGCCTTCGAACTCGCCGCCACCGTGGACTACCTGTTCGGCTACGACGCCACCACGGGCGTGGTCGCCGACTGGATGTACGACAAGCTCGCCCAGACCTACGTCCTCGACGCCGAGAACCGCGCCTTCCTCCAGGACGCCAACCCCTGGGCCCTGCACGGCATCGCCGAACGCCTCCTGGAAGCGGAGTCCCGCGGCATGTGGGAGAAGCCGGACGCGGAGACCCTGGCCGCGCTGCGGGACGTCTTCCTGGAGACCGAGGGCGAGCTGGAGGGCGAGGAGTAGCGTTCCCGGGTGCCCGGCCGGCCGGCCGGGCACCGGCCGGTCACGCCGCCTTCGCGGTGATGTCCCCGTTCGAGGTGGTCAGGATCAGCCGGTAGCGGCCCGACGGGTCGTCGGTCAGGCCGATGTGCTTCGCGCCGTTGCTGGTGGACGCGGAGAGGTCATAGCGGCCCTTCGGCATCCGTACGGTGACCGAGCCGTTGGAGGTCTTCGCGCGGACGTCCTGCGGCCGGGCCGGGGTCAGGTCGATCGCGCCGTTGGACGTCTCGGCGGTGATGTGCCCGCCGGACAGGCCGCGTCCGGTGATCGCACCGTTGCTGGTCCGCACGTCGACCGGGCCGGTGACGCCGTCGAGATCGACGGCCCCGGAACTGGTGCTCACCTTCACCGCGCCCACCCGGCTCAGGTGCACCGCCCCGTTCGAGGTCTCCCCGCTGACCGGGATGCCCGCCGGAAGCTCGATCGTGTACGTCACCGAGCAGGCGTCGCCGCAGCCGCCGAGCACCAGCACACCGTCCTCGACCCGGTACGTCGCCCCCTCCGGGCGGTCGTCGTGGTACTCCACCGAGCGGTGCAGCGAAACCGCGTCCCCGTGTTTGCCGCCGCCCTCGCCGCCGCGGACCGTGACGCCGCCCGAGTCGGAGTCCAGGCGGACGGCCGTGATCTTCTTCGACACCACGGCGTCGTCCTCGAACGTCTCCCCGGGCAGCAGACCGCAGGCGCTGATCCCGCACACCCCGACGACGGCCGCCGCGGTGGCCGCCAAGGTGCGGCGGGGGAGGCGGGCGCGGTGGTGGTGGCGGTGATGCATGAAATCCCCCGGGGTGAACGGCAGTTGGTGGTCGGTACAGGCGGGCCGCCGGACGGCCGCGAGGAAAGAGACTAAGGCGGCGGCGGGGGCACGGACCATGGGGAAAACCCGAGAGTGGGGGTGCGGAAAGCTGCAGGTGCGGCCCGCGGGCCCCGGTGCGAGGATTTTCGTGGGGGCGGTACATGTGCTGCGTACGGGCGGATGAGGAGGCTTCCGGTGAGTGCCACGAAGACATGGAACACCGAGATCAGCATCACCGAGACCGGCAGCGAGGTCCGGGCGGAGGCCAGGCTGCGCGGCAAGGAAGGCGGCCAGATGGTCGGCCAGGGCTCGGCGCGGTGCAACCCCGCGGACGAGAACGTCCCGGCCATCGGCGACGAGTTGGCCGTGGCCCGCGCGATGTCGGACCTCAGCCACCAGCTGCTGCAGCGGGCGGCACACGACATCGAGGTGCACACCGCCCGGCCGGTGGAGCGGCTGCAGGCGTGAGGAACACGCAGGGCTGAAGCGCAGGGCTGAGGGGCACAGCTGAGGCGCAGGCCTGGGCGAAGGCGCAGGTGAAGGTGAGACCCGGACCCGCTGTGCTGCTGGTGGCACGGCGTGCCGTCCGGGCGCGTACGGATGCGTCCGGCGGGTGTACGGGGGCGCAGGCACGCCCCCGCCCGCCGCGTGGCTAGCTGCCCATCAACGCCGTGAAGTCCGGGCCGATGGTCAGCGTCACCGCGCCCGCTGCCGCATCGGCGGACCGGCTCGGCTTCAGGCCCGGGAGGCGGGCGGCGAGGACCTCGCTCTGCGGCTGGAGGGAGCCCGAGTAGGTGAGCGTGGTCCGGTCCGTCGCCGGGGCGTTGCCGGTGCCGATGACCGTGAAGCCGAGCCGCCGCAGCTGCTCCGCGGCGGTGGCGGCCTGGCCGGAGGTGCCGGTGCCGTTGAGGACGCGTACCCGCACGGAGCGCGCGGTCATCGGGTTCTTGGCGGCCTCGGCGAACTTCGCCTTGCCGGCCGCGCCGATCTCGCGGTCATGGGCGAGGTCGCTGAACAACTCGCCGGCCTGCGGGTACTGCCAGATCACATTGGCGTGGTCGGTGGGGACGTCGGCCTCGCGGTAGTAGTTGGGCACGGTCAGGAAGGTGAGGCGGTCGCTGGGGATGTCCTTGACCGTCGAGGCCAGGTCGTAGAGCTGCTTGAGCCCGGCCAGGTCGTTGTCGGTGGTGAGGGATTTGGTCGCCGAGTCGAGGAAGTCGTAGAGCTCGCCCGGGCTGGTCAGCTTGGACTGTGCCTTCGCGGCCAGCGCCTTCATGAACTCCTGCTGGCGGCCGATCCGCCCGAGGTCGGAGCCGTCGCCGACGCTGTAGCGGGTGCGGACGTAGCCGAGCGCCTTCTCGTCCTGGACGTTCTGGCAGCCAGCGTCCATGTCCAGGTGCGCCTTCTTGTCGTGGATGGCGTGCTTGGGGCAGACCTCGATGCCGCCGAGCGCGTTGACCATGCCCTTGAAGCCCTGGAAGTCGATCGAGGTGAAGTGGTCGATCCGCAGCCCGGTGTTCTTCTCGACGGTCTTGATGGTGCAGGCCGCGGCCTTGGTGACGCTTCCGCCGTCGCCGCCGATCGAGAACGCCTCGTTGATCTTGAAGTGGTGCACGGAGGACTTCGAGCCGTTGCTGCGGGTGCAGGCGGGGATCTGCACCCATGAGTCTCGGGGGAAGGACACCGCGGTGGCCCACTTATGGTTGGCCGCGATGTGCAGCACCATCAGGGTGTCCGACTGCATGGTGGTCAGGCCCTTGCCGTATTTGGCGTTGGCGCCGGCCCGGCTGTCGGACCCGACGACCAGGATGTTCTTGGAGCCGGGGCTGAGGTTGACCGGCCGCTTGCCGTCCACGCCGATGTCCACGCCGTGGATGTTGCCGTCCAGGTGCTGGTAGACCCACGCCCCGACCCCGGCCGTGCCGAGGATTAGGACGCCGAGCACACCACCGGTCCAGGCCACGATCCGGCCGCGGCGGGTCATCCGGACCTTCCCTTCCGACGCGTTCCTCCGGCCCGACGGCTTCGCCCTGCCCGCCCTGCGGGAACCACCGGAGCGGCGGCCTGGCCCGTCGGGGGAGGAGCGGGGTGTGGCGTCGGGGGTCGCGTCGTCGTCCCATCGGGCCGTCTGCTGGTGCGGCTGCCTGTCGTGCACGCGGATGGCCCTTCTGGCTCTTCTGGTCGCGCCGGACCCGCCGGGTAAGCCGTTCCTGCCGGGAAAGCTCGTCCTGCCGGTCCTGCTGCTGGTTCTGCTGGTCTGGGGATGGTGCTGGTCGAACTGCTCATGTCCGGCGCATTCGGTACGAGGAGTGCGCCGGTCTGCTGATGCAGATGGTTAGGGCGGCCCGAAGGTTGCACAGGACGCCAAAGTCGCGGCCCGGCGCGGCCGGGCCGGTGCGGAGGCGGCGGGTCAGATGCCCGCGCTGGGCAACAGCCGGACGGACTCCGGGTCGTAGGGGCACCAGCGGGGGCCGTCGCCGCCGGGCAGCGTACGCAGCCGGCACCACACCTCGCCGGCGGCATCCGTCCACCAGCCGCTGATCCGGCCCAAGACCCAGGTATCGTCCGGGAGTTGGACCTCCACCGGCTGGTAGACCCACCGCACCTCCGCCTCGGGCGGCGGGCGGTCCCGGCTCAGGAGTCCGCACCTCGTCGCCATCGCCCCCTCCGGACAAGCCTGTTGCGCATATGTGCGGGCAACTCTACCGGCAAGTTCTACATGGGTGTAGAAGAACGCCGATGCGGAGGGACGGGAGCAGACCGGACGGACTGGATCAGAACAGACCGGACGGACCGGATCAGAAGAGTCTGCGCTTCGTCCGGTGGGTCGGGCCGGGGGCGTCGCCCGTGGCCACGTCCCGGCCGGGGGTGTCGTCCGTGGGCGCGTCCTGGCCGGGGGAGTCGTCCGTGGCGCGGTCGAGGAGGGTGCGCAGCAATTGCTCCTCGTGGGGCGAGAGGGTGGAGACGAAGCTGGTGAGGACCGCGTCCCGGTCCGGTTCGCCGTCCAGGACGCGGCGCATCCGCAGCGCGGCGAGCCCGGCCTCGTCGGCGGCCGGGGTCCACACGTAGGCGCGGCCGGAGCGCTCGCGGGAGACGGCCTGCTTGGCGTGCAGCCGCGACAGGATCGTCATCACGGTCGTGTACGCGAGGTCGCCGCCGATTCGTTCCCGCACCCAGGCGGCGGTGACCGGCCCCGGTGCGTGCTGCAGGGCGGCCAGCACCTGGGACTCCAGCTGACCCTGCCCGCGCCGGCGGCCGTGCTCCCGCCCCGCCGAGCCGAGGTCCCCGCGTCCCGGTTTCCCGCGACCTGGACCCCCGGGCCCCGGATCCCCGTGGCCGGCTCCCCCGGCGCCGGGCGCCGTGCCGAAGGGCTTCTCGCCCATGCCGCCGCCTCCCATCGCGCGGGGCCCCGCAGGCCGGGACGCCGGGGCATCTTGGACACCGGCACCCGCCGACGCCTGAGGTGCGCCGAGGCCGTACGGAAGTAAAATCTACAGGCTTGTAGAAGTCGGTGTAGAAGGCGGCATGGAAGTCGACGTCGAAGTCGACGTCGAAGTTGGCGTCGAAGTTGGCGGACCACGGCCGCCGGCCGCCGGCCGCCGGCCGCCAGCCGTCGGCCGCCGGCCGTTGGCAGGCTTGGGCAAGGGCCGGTCGGCAGGCGGCCCGGTCGGTCCCGTTACCGAGCGCACAGGGCCCTTCACCTGCTACGGAGGGATGCGCCGGGCCCGTGCGGGGTACCGTAAAAGCACCAAGGGACTCGGGGACCCACAACACCGGGCGCACCAGGATCGGCCGCGATCCACCGACCGTCTGTGGGACCCGGATGATCGTCTGCCGGACACGGACCGATTGCCGGACACCGAGCGGTTGCCGGACACCGATCGGTCGCCGTACAGAGATCGTCCGCCGCGCACAGACCGTCCGCCGTCCGCCGATCTGCCGCGGTTCGCCCGAGTGAGGTGAGCACCATGCAGACTCTGTTGACCGTGGTCGTACTGCTGGCGCTGATCGCGCTGGGAGCGCTGCTCATCGCCCGGGTGAATGCCCAGCAGGCCGGACGGATGGCCACCCACCGGCACGCGGACCGGATGCAGTCGATGCGGCAGCGGATCCGCAGGCGCCAGCGCGACGGCGCCGGGCCGGGACCACTGGCCGGCCCACCACCCTCCCCACCGCCCTCCGGCAAGACGGGTGGCGACCTGTGACGACCGCCGGGCAGCACCACGCCCCGCCGCCCGTCGCCCGGGTCGCCATCGCCCCGCACAGCGAGACGGTCCGGCGCATCGACGGTGTCTGGTGGCCGCATTCGACCGATCTGCTGGCCGAACTCCCGGCGCTGCTGATGGCGTTGCCCTTCGACTGGCCGCGGATCACCCACGCCACCGTCAACGGCGATGCCTGGCCCGCCCTGCCGGCCCGGATCATCGTCGACGGGCACGTCGTCCGCCTGCGCCGGACCACCGGCCACCACGGCCCGGACACCCTCTGCCTCGTCTCCACCGGCCACGGCCGCTGGGACCTGCTGATCATCCCGCCCGCCACCCCCGAACCCGAGGCCGTCCGCATGATGGCCGAGATGGCCCGCACGGGAGCGCTGCACCCGGTCACCCCGGCCTGAACCCCGGCCCACTCCGCCTGCGGGCCCCTGCCCCGGCCTGCTCCGGCCTGCTCCGGCCTGCCCGAGCTGCGCCGACCTGTATCGACCTCTGCCCCGCCCCTGCCCCGCCCCCTGCTTCGACCGGCCTGGATCGCGGGCCGGGCACGGCTGCCCCGACCCGCCATAACCCGGGAGTCCGCGGCGCGCACCCGCGGCAGCTACTGCGTACGGGTGGTGTTCATCGGAAGAACGCCGACCCGGGGGCGTCGGTCCGTGAATCCTCCCATTGCGTACTCATCATAAGAAAACGCAACAGAAGCGGCGCAACGTAAGCGATGCGAGCGGAGCGGTGCAACTGCGGCGGTGCAACCGAAGTACAGAGGGAAGCAAGCGGATCTCCACTACGGAGATCCTGATGGGAAGTGAGGAGCCATGGCTGCGAACAAGGTCATGACGTTCTGGGCGATGTGCCTTGCCGTGCTCGGCAAGTTGCTGGCATCGCTGGGTGTCTCCGCGCCGGCATCGGCGGCGCGCCGGGAGGCCGCGCTCTACGAGCGGACGCTGGGCAAGACGGACGCGGGTACCGAGCCGCGGGGCGCGGACGGCCCGGGCCCGGATACCCCGGCACCAGGGACACCCGTCGCGGCGGCACCCGCTGCCCCGACACAGCGGGCGGAGACGCCCGCCTTGGAGACACCGGTCGTCGAGGGGCCCACGGTGCCGGCGCCGCGCACGGTGACGCGGTACGGCCAGACCGCCGCACCCGCCCTGCCGATGCTTACCCGGCCCGAGCTGCCGCCCACCATCAAGCAGCGCATCCACGCCGAGGCGCACGGTGCCTCTCCCGGTCTGCGCAGCCGCTGCATCCGCGGCACCGAGCCGCTGCCCACCGCCACCGCCGGGGCCGCACCGCAGACCCCCGACACCGTGAACCCGCGCCCCGCGGTCATCCCGGCGGCCCGTCGCCGTGCGCACACCGCCCGTACGGTCTGAGCCCGGCGGCAGGTCTTCGCGATCATTTCCACCGGCCAGGCCCGCCGGCCCTGACACGGGCGGGACGGCGCGTGACAGCTCCGCGTCGCCGAGACGAGCCGAGCCGAACCGAGCCGAGACAAGAGCAAGCCAAGGCAAGAAGAGCAAGCCAAGGCAAGACGAGGCAAGACGAGACGCAGAGGCACCGCTGCAGCACGATGTGCGGTGCAACGCACCATCCCTAGCTGAACAAGAACAACCTGCAACCCCAAAAGACTTGAGAATCCATCCCCCTCAGGACCCCAGCCCCAGCTGAGCACGCAACGCACGCGTGTCCGGCTTTCCGTTGGCGGTGAGGGGGAAGTGGTCGACGACATGGACCGCGTTGGGCTGTTCGTACTCCGCGAGGTGCTCGGCGAGGCGCCGGCGCCAGGTGAGCGGGGCACCGCCCTCCGGGTCCGCGACGACGAAGTGCAGTGCGCTACCGCGGCGTTGGTCTTCCACCGCCAGGACCTTGACCGGGCGGCCGCAGGCCTCGGCACGGCGCTCCAGGCTCTCGGGGTAGAGCGTGAAGCCCAGCCGGTGCACGGCCTGATTGCGGCCCGCCACCCGTACGGTGCCGTCGGCGTCGACGCTGCCGAGATCGGCCGTCGGGTACCAGGCGGCCGGGTCGACGGGACTGAGTGAGCCGTCCTCGCGGAGGTAGCCGGCCATCAGGCCGGGGGAGCGCACCTCGATGCCGCCGAGTTCGCCGGGCGCGGCAACGGTGCCGTCCGGGCGCAGCACGCGGAGCCGTATGCCGGGCAGTGGGTGCCCGCAGCCGTGCGGTGAGTCCGGTGTGGCCAGTGCGACGTTGCCGAGTTCCGTCAGGCCGTAGCCGTCCAGCAACGGGCGGCCCATTGTCGTGCGGAAGGACTCGGCCAGGGGCGCCGGGAGGGGCGCGCCGCCCACACCCCAGACGCGGACGCCGGCGAGACCGGCGCGTACTTCCGGGCGGCGGCGGACGACGCCGAGCAGCGAGTGGTAGGTGGACGGTGCGGCGTCCACGGCGGTGGCGCCGTGCGCGGCGGCCTGGCCGACCGCCGCGTCGAGCCGCTGGTACGGGGTGACCAGCAGGGTGCAACGGGCCAGCCACCACAGCAGGATGACGGAGAGTCCGTACTGGTGCGAGAAGGGCAGCAGCGGCGCGAGGACGTCGTCCGCGCGGTAGCCCATGGCACGGATGGTGCGCAGCGAGTTGTCGAGGACGGCGTGGCCGGGTTTGACGATGCCCTTGGGGCGTCCCGTGGTGCCCGAGGACCACAGGACGAGCGCGTCGGGGCGGCGGAACCAGGCGTCGAGGGGGTCGGCCCCGGGGGCCAGGGGCGCCAGGGCGGACGCCGACGCGGACGCGGATACGGATGAGGGCGGGGGTGGGGGGACGGGGGCGAGGTGCGGGTAGTGGACGATGCGGTGGTCGGGGATGCCGGGGAAGCCGGTGGTGCGGTCCGCGGCGGTGACGAGCCAGCGGGCCCGGGCCTGGCGGGCGGCCGCGGCGGCGTCGGCGGCGGAGAGCCGGTGGTCGAGCGGGACGAGTGAGGTGTCCAGCCGCATCAGGGCCAGCAGCGTGACGACGTAGTCGATGCTGTTGTCGCCCTGGACCAGGACCCGGTCACCGGCGCGGATGCCGAGCCCGTGCAGCGCGTGCGCGGTGGCCGCCAGCCGGTGCCCGAGCGCCGGTCCGTCGAGGGCGCCGGCGGCGTCGGGCGGGTTCTGGGTGCCGCCGCGCGGGGCCGCGGTGCCGTCGACGAGCCGGGCGGCGGCGACCGGAGGGGCGATGGTGTCGGTCATGGGTGCTCCGATCCCGTGGGGGCGAGGGGGCGGCACAGCAGGGTGGAGGTGGTGGTGGCCACCCACAGGCCGTCCGCGTCGTGGAAGGCGCAGTCGAGGGTGAGGAGCCGACGGCCGGCGAGGTGCGTGACGTCGGTGAGGCGGACGGTCGCGTGGAGGACGTCGCCGGCGTGGGCGGGGCGGGCTTGCCGCAGGCTCTGGGCGCGGTGCACGGCACCGTCGAGACCGGGTATGTCCGGCCGGGCGCACAGCAGTTGGTCCTCGGCGTGCGCCGCGAGGGTGACGAGGTAGGTGGGCGGGGCGAGCGTGTCGGGGTGGCCGAGAGCGCGGGCGGCGACCGGGTCCGTGTAGGCGGGGTGCGGGTCGCCGACCGCGGCGGCGAACCCGGCGATCCGCGCCCGGTCGAGCACGTACGGGCCGCAGCGGAGGCCATCCGGTGCCCGGCCGGTGGTGCGGATACCGCCGTCGGGCCTGGTAGGCCCGGCCCCGCCACCTGAGCCAATGCCGGGGACGGTGCCGGTGCTGCCTGGGCGGGTGCCGGTGTCGGGCGCCGGACGGTCGGCCGGCCCGGAGGTCGCTCTGACCGCCATCGTGCGTCAGTCGCCGATCATGTGGTGGCCGCCGTCCGCGTGGACGATCTCGCCGGTGGTGGCGGGCAGCCAGTCCGAGAGCAGGGCCAGGCAGGTACGGGCCACCGGTTCCGCGTCCTGCGGGTCCCAGCCCAGCGGGGCCCGCGCCGACCAGCTCTTCTCGAAGGACGGGCCGTCGCCGCCGATGCCCCGGGCGGCCAGGGTGCGCAGCGGACCGGCCGCGACAAGGTTGGCGCGTATGCCGTGGCCGCCGAGGTCCCGCGCCAGATAGCGGGAACAGGCCTCCAGCCCCGCCTTGGCGACGCCCATCCAGTCGTAGCCGGGCCAGGCCCGCGAGGCGTCGAAATCCACGCCGACGACGGAGGCGCCCGGGCGCAGTAGTGGCCGGCAGGCCATGGTGAGCGCCACCAGGGAGTACGTGGAGGTGTGCAGCGCGGCGGACACATCGCGCCACGGGGCGGTCAGGAAGCCGCCGTCCAGGCAGGCGGCGGGGGCGTGGGCGACCGAGTGCAGTACGCCGTCGAGTCCGTCCAGATGGGCGCCGACCCGGTCGGCGAGCGTGCTGAGCTGGGCTTCGTCGGTGACGTCCAGTTCCACGACAGGCGGTTCCACCGGCAGCCGCCGGGCGAGCCGGGACACCAGACTCGGCCGCCCGTACGCGGTGAGGACGATCTTGGCGCCCTCTTCCTGGGCGAGCCGGGCCACCGCGTAGGCGATCGAGCTTTCGGTGATCACACCGGTGATCACCAGCTGTTTTCCGTCGAGCAGACCGCTCATGCGGTGCCTCCGTCTGACTCGTCCTCGACTTCAGAGTCACCGGACAAAACTCAACACCAATGTCCGGCCTTGGTCTTGATAGGTCGTCATTGACAACCTATCCGACCTCCAGTTGACTGGAATAGTCAAGCATAGTCAAAACAGTGACTCTTGGGTCACGTATGCGCGCCGGCGCGGCCGCACTCCGTCACTTCGCGTGGGCGGCAGTGCGGGCGCCGTGCATTCGGCCGTGCATCCGGCCGTGCGCCCGGCCACCCACCCGGGCCGTACTCGGGCCACGCTCGGGCCGTACGCCCGGCACCCGTGCGGCCGTCCATCCGGCCGAAGGCCCATGCCCCGCCCGTGTCCGACAGAGAGGTGATCGTCATGACCGTTCCACCCAGAGAAGAGATCGTTGCTCAGCTCGCAGAGATCCTGCACGAGGTGGCCGGCGTCGTACCGGCCGAGGTGACCGAAGAGAAGTCGCTGGTCGAGGAGTTGGACGTGGACTCCCTGGCCATGGCCGAGGTGATCGTGGTCGCCGAGGAGCGCTTCGGGATCGCACTGCCCGAAGAGGAAATGAAGGACATGCGTAGAGTTTTGGACATTGTGCTCCGGGTCGAGAAGCAGCTGGCGTCCTGAGGCCCGCCCGGAACGCGTACGCCACGCGGTCCCCTGGGCCGGCGCGCGCTCCTGCCGGCGTGCGGTCCCGCCCGGCAGGAGCGCGCCGCTGTCGCCCTGGGCGGCGGCGAATGTGAATATCGGTCAGGCGCCACAACTGGCAACGCACACACGGCAGTTGCGGCTACCTCGCAGGTCAAGGCCCTGCGCGAGCCGCCCCCGGTCGGCCTGGCCGGAGCAGGGCCGGGGAGCGCCCGGCATCGCCACCTCGGCCACAAACTTGGCGAAATCTGGTAATGCCGATGAGTAAACCAGAGTTGATTTTCGGTCGTCGCTTGTTGACGCAGGCATAGACCAGGGTTACCTTGAGGATCTCCGAACGGTAAATCAAATCGACTCAGTGCACTGCTTTCTCGGATGTCATCCATCCGTAGAAAGGAGACATGGTGCGAGGGGATGTATGCGGGGGGACGAGCCTTTCTGTGACACGCACCCGAGCGGCCATTCGCTCATACCCGCCGACCCCGGTGGCACGTCCAACGTGCCTGGTGACGAGGGTATTTGGCACCCGGATCGCACCGACGAATTAGCCGACGGCGCATTACACATATTCTGGTCGGACGGCGAAGACATTCGCCAACCCCACTGTTTGACAGAATTTCTCGGCCGGTTACTCGAGTGTTCTCCGCGGGATATTCCGGTGACCCACGACGGGTTCGGCCGCCCGGTGTCCGCCGCGCCCCCGGCCGCGGCCGGCTGGCCTCCGGGCACGCGTCTCTGCCTCGGCATCGCCACCGACCCCGGGCGCCAGTTCCTCGCCGTGTCCAGGGACCTCCCGGTGGCGCTCTCCGTCCACACCGTGCCGCGCGGCCCGGTAGGCGAACTGCTGCTGCCCTTCACCTCGTTGGAGCGCCGTTACGTCCAGGAGGCCCCGGAGGACCGGCGGGCCCACCGGCTGGCCCAGCTGTGGACCCGTAAGGAGGCGGCCCTGCGGCTGACCGGCCGCGGCGGGCTGGCCCTCGCCGACGAGATCGACGCGCTGAGCGAGGCGCGCGACGGCAAGGTCGTCATCCCGGCGTCCCTGGCCCACCCCGGCGGCATCGCCTACGTACGCGACCTCCCCACCGGCCCCCGCACGGTCGCCTCCGCAGCCACCCTCGCCCCGGCCTCCGGCCTACGCGTTTGGCGCCTGCGCTGACTTCCCACGTACCCGTCTCTCCCGCCGTTCCGCTGCGCTTGGCGGCGCGCCGCACGTGGCTGTCTGTCCCGCCGTCGGGGTTGTTCGCCGTTGCGCGCTTTGCGGCGCCCCGCACGTAGCCGTCTGCTGCGTCGCGGGGCTTGGTCGCCGTTGCGCTTTGCGGCGCCCCGCACGTACTTGGCCGTCCCGCCGCGGTTGTTGTTCGCCGTTGCGCCTGCGGCGGGCTGGGTTTGTGGTGGGTGC